>NZ_CP116005.1:1007500-1711606 GCF_027941835.1 Sphingosinicella microcystinivorans | reverse complement strand
CCATGCGCCGGATCGCCGGCCGCGCCTCGACGGCAAGCCGCAGCGTGAACTCGTTGAAGAACGGCCCGTTCAGCAGCTCCACGCCGGGGATCGCCGCCAGCCGCTCGGCGACCTGCACCGCGCGCGCGTGGTTGAGCGCCGCGAGGTCGCGCAGCCCCTTCTCGCCGAGCAGGCTCATGTGGATGGTGAAGGCGAGGCTGATGAGGCCGGAGTTGGTGCAGATGTTCGAGGTCGCCTTCTCGCGGCGGATATGCTGCTCGCGCGTCGAGAGCGTCAGCACGAAACCGCGTCGCCCCGCCGCGTCCACCGTCTCGCCGCACAGGCGCCCCGGCATCTGGCGGACATGCCTGTTGTTGCAGGCGAAGAGGCCGAGGTACGGCCCGCCGAAGCTGAGCCCGCCGCCGATCGACTGGCCCTCGCCCACCACGATGTCGGCGCCCATCGCGCCCGGCGAGCGGATCGCGCCCAGCGCCACCGCCTCCGTCACCACCGCGACGAGCAGCGCGCCCTTCTCGTGGCAGCGCGCGGCCAGCTCCGAGAGGTCCGCGACATGGCCGAAGAGGTTCGGGTTCTGCACGACGACGCAGCTCGTCTCGTCGTCGATCGCCGCGATGAGCGCCGCGATGTCGTCGCCCGGCGCGCCTTCGGTGAGCACGGGCACGGACGCCACCACTTCGTCATCCGTGAAGTGCGTCAGCGTCTTCGCGACCGACACGTAATGCGGATGCAGCCCGGCGGAGAGCAGCGCCTTCGCGCGGCGGGTGACGCGCCGCGCCATGAAGATCGCCTCCACGCACGCCGTGGAGCCGTCGTACATCGAGGCGTTCGCCACCTCCATGCCGGTCAGCCGCGCCACCTGCGTCTGGAACTCGAACAGGTACTGCAGCGTGCCCTGCGCGATCTCCGGCTGGTAGGGCGTGTAGCTGGTCAGGAACTCGCCGCGCTGGATCAGGTGATCGACGCTCGCCGGCACGTGATGCTTGTACGCGCCGCAGCCGAGGAAGAAGGGCACGTGCGTGGCGGTGAGGTTCCGGCGCGCCATCGCGGAGAGCGCGCGCTCCACCTCCATCTCGCTCATGTGCAGCGGCAGGCCCTCGACGGGGCCGGAAAGCCGCGCGGCGGCGGGCACGTCGCGGAACAGGTCGTCGACGCTCGAAGCGCCGATACGCCCGAGCATCGCGGCGCGGTCGTCGGCAGTGAGGGGCAGGTATCGCATTCGCTACTCCGGTTTTGTGGCTGCGAAGCGCAGCCGCACGTAATCCGCCATCCAGTTGCCGTCCGCATCGCAGAGGATCGGCCGCAGGAGCGCCACGGTCTCGTCGATCACCGCCTGCCGGTCGCGGTCCGCGACCTCGAGCGCATCGAGGAAGCCCGTGCGGAACGTCGTCAGCCACGCCGCCAGGCCGCTGGCGAGCGGCGTCTGGCGCGGAATGATGTCGCAGGATCGCACGGCGAACCCTGCAGCCTCCAGCGCGGCGCGCGCTTGCGGCGCAGTCATGTAGACCTGGTCCTCGTGGTCGGGCACGGCATAGCCGCGCGCCTTCAGCACGCCGCGCAGCCCGGCGCGGATCGCGGCGATGTTGCCGAAGCCGCCGCACTCGGCGACGAAGCGCCCGCCCGGCTTCAGCGCGCGGTGCACGCCCGCGAACACCGCCGCCGTATCCGGCATCCAGTGCAGCGCCGCGTTCGAGAACACGGCATCGAAGCCGCCCTCGAAGCTCAGGCGCTGGCCGTCCATCACCTCGGCGTCGAGACCCTTGGCGCGCGCGGCCGCCACCATCGCCGGATCGGCATCTGTGCCGAGCACGCTGGCGCCCGCCTCGACCAGCTTCAGGGTCAGCACCCCGTCGCCGCAGCCGAGATCGAGGATGCGCTCGCCCGGCTTCGGCGCGAGCAGGCCGAGCACGGCAGCCCCGAGCGCGGGCACGAACGCCGCGTGGGCGGCGTATTCAGCCGGGTCGAAGTTGTGCCGCCGCGCCATCGAAGTCCTAGAGGTCCGCGCAGAACGCCGCGTAGGCGTCCGCGTCCATCAGGCCGGAAAGCTCGGCGGCGTTGCCGATGCTCAGCTTGAAGAACCAGCCGTCCGTTTCCGCCGCGCTGTTGACGAGCGCGGGGTCGGCCTCCAGCGCGGCGTTCACCTCGGTGACATTGCCGGAGATCGGCGCGTAGACCTCGCTCGCCGCCTTCACCGATTCGACGACGGCGGCGTCCTTGCCCTGCACGAGCGCCTTGCCGATGGCGGGAAGCTCGACGAACACCACGTCGCCGAGCTGGCTCTGCGCATAGTCGGTGATGCCGACAGTGGCGGTGTCGCCCTCGACGCGGACCCACTCGTGCTCTTTCGAATAATAGACGGTCATCACTGGCCTCCCTGTCTGACGTAACGGTGCGGAACGAACGGCATGGGCGCGGCGACGGCGGCGATCCGCCGTCCGCGGACGTCGATCTCAAGCGCGGTGCCGTCTGCGGCGTTGCCCGCCGAGACATAGCCCATCGCGATCGGCGCGCCGACCGTGGGCGCGAACCCGCCCGAGGTGACGACGCCGACCTTGGTCTCGCCCGCGAAGATCTCCGCGCCCTCGCGCGCGGGCAGCTTGCCCTCGATGCGAAGCCCGATGCGCTTCACCGCCGCGCCGTTCAGGAGCTGGCCGAGCACGCGCTCCGCGCCCGGAAACCCGCCTTCGAGCTTGCGGCGCTTGGAGATGGCGAAGCCGAGATCGGCCTCGATCGGCGTGGACGCCGCGGAAAGATCGTGGCCGTAGAGCGGCAGCCCCGCCTCCAGCCGCAGCGAATCGCGCGCGCCGAGGCCGATCGGCTTCACCTCCGGCTGCGCCAGCAGCGCACGGGCGACGGTTTCGGCGTGCTCGGCCGGCAAGGAAATCTCGAACCCGTCCTCGCCCGTATAGCCGGAGCGGCTGACCCAGACGTCGACGCCTTCGATGCGGAACGGCCCGGCGCGCATGAACACGAGCGTCGAGACCTCTCCGGCGAGACGCGCCAGCACATCCGCCGCCTTCGGCCCCTGCAACGCGAGCAGCGCGAGATCGGTGCGGTGGACGAGCGAGACACCCTCGGCAAGCCGCGCCGCCATGTGCGCGATGTCGCCGTGCTTGGTGGCGCCGTTGACGACGACGTAGAAATGGTCGCCGCGGTTCGTCACCATCAGGTCGTCGATGATGCCGCCGCTGTCGCCCAGCAGCAGGGAATAGCGCATCCGGTTCTCGCGAAGCGCGAGGAAATCGCCCGGCATCAGGCTTTCGAGCGCAGCCGCGACGCCCCGCCCACGGAATTCGAGCTGGCCCATGTGGCTCACGTCGAACAGGCCCGCGCTCTCGCGCGTCCAGTTGTGCTCGGCCATGATGCTCTCGAACTGCACGGGCATGGCATAGCCCGCGAACGGCACCATGCGGCCGCCGAGCTCACGGTGCAGAGCGTCCAGCGGCAGCGATAGCGGGGTTTCGTCGGATTCAGACACTGGCGGCTCCGTTCGTGACACAGAATCCCGACGCAAAGCCGCGCCGGGCCGCCCCCATCTGTCACGGAACCTGAGAGTTTCGCGCGGGGACCTGCCCGCGCTTACCCCGTCGGTGGGACCCGCCCGAAGGCGCATCCGCTTTCCAGAGCGCCGTACACGGTGCCGCGCGGTCCTTGGGCCTGAGAGATTCCGGGGGCGGTTGCTCCTTCGGCGCCGCACCCCGAGGGGCGCGAACTCTCCCGCGCGTCACCGGCGCCTCAGCGCCGACGGCCGGGCCTCCATGCGGGCCGGCAGGGATTCTGTCAACCGGGGATCAGGCCCGCGGGGTCACTTCCCGACGTTGTAGGCGAGCGCCGCGTCGTCGAGCTGGAATCCGACCAGCAGTTCGAAGCTCGCATTCCGCAGAGCGGCGCGCGCTTCCGGCGCGGCGAGCGGGTCGATGGCGGCGTCGGCGTCGCCGGGCTTGCGCTCGCGCGTGATGTCGCGCGCGATGGCTTCCGGCAGCGAGGCGGCGGCGCGGCTGATGTCGCTGCGCGCATAGCCCGTGGTGCGCGTGCGCAGCTGGCCGTCCTCGAAGCGCAGCGTCACGCTGCCGAGCTGCTTCGAGAGGAGCTGGTCGCCCGCGCGCAGCACCACCGCGAAATAGGGCAGCGTCACCTCGCGCGCGCCGCCGGCGCTGGCGCGCTGCGCGACGACGTCGAAGCTGAGCTGGCTGTTCAGCCGTTCCGTCGATTCGGCGCAGGTGGCGCGCACGTTGGTGATCGCGGCGGTCACGTCGATCGCGCTCGCGTCGCGGCTGGTTTCGGGCGAGAACAATGTCACCTCGCTCGCGTACTGGAGCGTGCCCGCCGCGGGGCACGGGCTGCGCGTGATCTTCAGCGGATTGCCGCCGCCGCAGGCGGCGAGCCCGAGGAGCGCAGGCACAAGAACGAGATAATGGCGCACGTGTAGATGATCCTTCCCGCGTCGGGCCGAAGCCGGGCCGCCCTAAGGGAGGCCCCGATATCGCCCGCTGTCGCCCGCTTCTATAGGAAGCGGCTTTTGAAGCGGCAAGCAATCGCGTAGAGGGGGCGCCGTCATGGCCGACATTGATCCGGAACTGAAGCGCCCGCTGCGGGTGCTGGTCGCCGCCCCGCGCGGCTTCTGCGCGGGCGTGGACCGCGCGATCCGCATCGTCGAGCTCGCGCTCGAAAAGTGGGGCGCGCCCGTCTATGTGCGCCATGAGATCGTCCACAACCGCTTCGTCGTCGAGAACCTGCGCGCCAAGGGCGCGGTGTTCGTCGAGGAGCTGGACGAGGTGCCGGAGGACGTGCCGGTGATCTTCTCGGCGCACGGCGTGCCGAAAAGCGTGCCGAGGGCGGCCGAGGCCCGCAGGATGGTGTATGTCGACGCCACCTGCCCGCTCGTCTCCAAGGTGCACCGGCAGGCCGAGCGGCTGATCGCGCAGGGGCGGCACATCATCTTCGTCGGCCACGCCGGGCATCCCGAGGTGATCGGCACGTTCGGGCAGGTGCCCGAGGGCGCGATGACGCTCGTGGAAACGATCGAGGACGCGGAAACCGTCGCGGTCGACGACCCGTCGCGCCTCGCCTTCCTCACGCAGACGACGCTCTCCGTGGACGACACCCGCGCGATCGTCGAGACGCTGGGCCGCCGTTTCCCGGCCATCCAGTCGCCGCGCGGCGAGGACATCTGCTACGCGACCTCCAACCGGCAGGACGCCGTGAAGGTGATCGCGGACGCGTGCGATGTCGTGTTCGTGATCGGCGCGCCCAATTCCTCGAACTCGCTGCGCCTGCGCGAGGTCGCGGAGCGCTGCGGCGCGCGCGCCTACCTCGTCCAGCGCGCCGCCGATCTGGACTGGGCCTGGCTCGCGGGCGCGGACACGGTGGGCATCACCGCGGGCGCGTCTGCGCCCGAGGTGCTGGTGCAGGAACTCGTCGAAGCGCTCGGCGAGCGGCGCCGGCTCAGCGTCGAGCAGGTCTCGACCGCGGTCGAGGACGTCGCCTTCAAGCTCCCGCGCGTGCTCACGGAGTAGCGCGTGGCCGTCTATACGCATGTGCCTGCGGAGGTCCTGTCCGCGTTCGTCGCGCGCTACGACATCGGCGATCTCGTCGCCGCCAAGGGCATCGCCGAGGGCGTCGAGAACTCGAATTACCTGATCGACACCACGCGCGGGCGCTACATCCTGACGCTCTACGAGAAGCGCGTCGCCGCCGCCGACCTCCCCTATTTCCTCGCGCTGATGCGCCATGCGGCGGACAGGGGGCTTCCCGTGCCGCGGCCGATCGAGGACCGCGCGGGCGAGTCCTTGCAGGATCTCGCGGGCCGCCCGGCGTGCGTGATCGAGTTCCTGACCGGCATTTCGGTGACGGAGCCCACGCCCGCGCTGTGCCGCGCCGCCGGGGAAGCGCTCGGCCGCCTGCACGCCGCGACCGCGGATTTCGCGGGCACGCGCCCCAACGCGCTCGGCCATCAGGGCCGGCTGGAGCTTGCCGCGCGGTGCCTGCCGCGCGCGGGCGAGATCGACCCCGGCCTCGCCGCGCTCATCGAGACCGAGATGGCCTTCCAGACGGCGCACTGGCCGGCGCATCTGCCGCAGGCGACGATCCACGCCGACCTGTTCCCCGACAACGTGCTCGCGCTCGGCGACACCGTCACCGGCATCATTGATTTCTATTTCGCCTGCACCGACGCGCGCGCCTACGACCTCGCCGTGATGCACGGTGCATGGTGCTTCAGCAACGACGGCGCGATCTTCTACCCGGAGCGCGCGGCGGCGCTGGAAGCGGGCTATCGCGCGGCCCACCCGGTCACGGATGCGGAGGCGGCCGCGATGCCGGTGCTGCGCCGCGCATCGGCGCTGCGCTTCCTGCTGACGCGCGCGTGGGACTGGCTCAACACCCCCGCCGATGCGCTCGTCACCCGCAAGGACCCGATGGCGTTCGCGCGGCGGCTCATCCACTACCGCGAGGCCGAATGAGCGCCGCGCCCGACGTCGAGGTGTTCACCGACGGCGCCTGCAAGGGCAATCCCGGGCCCGGCGGCTGGGGCGCCATCCTGCGCGCGAAGGGCAGGGAACTGGAGCTCATGGGCGCCGAGTCCCTGACGACCAACAACCGCATGGAACTGACCGCCGCGATCGAGGCCCTGAAAGCGCTGAAGCGGCCCTGCGCCGTAAGGCTCACCACCGATTCCGTCTATGTCCGCGACGGCATCAGCAAATGGGTGCACGGCTGGCAGCGCAACGGCTGGCGCACAGCCGACAGGAAACCGGTGAAGAACGCCGACCTGTGGCAGGCGCTGATCGCCGCCGCCGCGCCCCACCGCGTCGACTGGCAGTGGGTGAAGGGCCACAGCGGGCATCCCGAGAACGAGCGCGCCGACCAGCTCGCGAACCTCGCCATCGCCGAGCTCGCCGCCGTTGCGGGCGAAGCCTGAACGCTAGACGCCGCTGAACCGCGCGGGCGCGTAGCGCTCCGGATCGACGCCGGGCGCGTTCCATGCCGCGCCCGTGATCAGCGACGCCGCCATCGCACCCGCCGCCGGCGCGGTCTGCACGCCGAAGCCGCCCTGCCCGGCGCACCAGAAGAAGCCCGGCGCATCGGGCGCGAAGCCGTAGACCGGCAGCCGGTCCGGCGCGAAGCTGCGCAGCCCCGCCCACGCGCGCACGACGCGCCGTACCGTCGCCGTCGTCGCGCGCTCGAAGCGGTCGACGGCGACGGCGATGTCGAGTTCCTCGGGCTGCACGTCGCTTGGCGGTGCCGGGGTTTCGTCGTGGGGGCTCACCCAGATCATGCCCGCGTCGGGCTTGAAATAGAAACTGCCCGCCACGTCGAACACCACCGGCAACCCGGGGTCCACGGGCGCGCCCAGATCGGCGACGACCATCGTGCGCCGAAGCGGCTGCACGCCGAGCGGCCGCGTGCCCGCCAGCGCGGCGACCTCGTCCGCCCACGCGCCCGCCGCGTTCACGACGACGTCGGCCTCGAAGTGCCCCGCGGCGGTTTCGATCCGCCAGCGCCCGCCGCTGCGTTCGAGGCCGCGGGCGGGCGCGTCGGTGGCGAGCACCGCGCCGCGCCGCCGCGCGCCGGCGAGGAACGCCTGGTGCAGGCGCGCCACCTCGATGTCGGTGCAGTCCGGCTCCCAGAGCGCGCGCTGCCGCCATGCGGGGTCGAGCAGCGGCGCCCGCGCCGCCGCCCCTTCGGCGTCGAGGCGTTCGGCGGCGACGCCCGACGCAAGGAACGCCCTTTCCACATCATCGAGCGCGCCCTGCGCGCCCGGCCCGGCGACATGGAGCGCGCCGCGCGGCGTCACCAGCGGCCCGTCGGCGAAGCCCGCCGGGGGCCGGTGCAGGAATGCCTTCGACGCCGTCGTCAGCGGCTGCACGCCCGGCCCGCCGTAGCTTTCCGCGAAGAACGCCGCCGACCGGCCGGTGCTGTGCAGGCCCGGATGCGCTTCCGCCTCGATCAGCAGCACGGAGGCCCGCTCGCTCAGGAACCACGCGAGGCTCGCGCCGCCGATCCCCGCCCCCACGACGACAACGTCGTACCGACCCGTCATAACGCTCCCATCAACCCGTCCACCGCCGCGAGCACCTCGGCCTGCACCGCGCTCCGTTCGCGCAGCAGCTCGTGCGCGGCGCCTGCAATGACGTGCAGGCGTCCGTCCGGCAACCGCTGAACGAGCCGCCGCGCCGCCACCGCGTCGACGAGGCGCTCGTTGTCGCCGATGAACACGTCGACCGGCAGCCCGATCGCTTCGGGCACGCCGCGCGCGGCAAGCGCATCGCACGACGCCGACGCCTCCATGATCCAGCGCCAGCTCGCCCCGCCGAAGGCAAGCCCGGGGTCCTCGTCGATCCACCAGCCCTCGTCGGCGAACCGCTCCGGATCGCCGGTCAGGATGCGCTGGCGGTGCACGCTGCGCGTGCGCTCTCCATAGGGGCCCTGCATCGGCGGGTAGGCATCGCCCGCACCGGCTTTCACCCGCGCGCGTGCGAGCCACGACAGCACGCGCGGCGGAACCCCGTGCGCGGCGATGCCGGCCATCGGCGCGAACAGCACGGCGCGGCGATAGCGCGGCGCGGCGCCCGCGGCGAGATGCCGGAGCGCGAGGTGCCCGCCCATGCTGTGCCCGGCAAGGACCAGCGGTCCGCCGAGCGCCGCGGCCCGCTCGGCAAGCCCGGCGAGGTCGGCGAGCCACGCATCGAAATATCCGCCCGTCCCGGCCGGGAAGCGCCCGGAGGCGCCTTGGCCCCGCCAGTCGAAGGTGAAGAGGCCGTAGCCTTGGCGCCGCCAGTGCCAGTAGCTTTCGGAATATTTCTCGATGAAATCCGCGCGCCCGTTCAGGAACAGGATCGACGGCCGCCCCGGCACCGGCGCCCAGCTCAGGGTACGGATGCGCCAGCCATCGGCGGCAACCCAGTCCGCCCGCCGCGCATCCGGCGGCAGCGACCGGCGGCGGATCAGCGCGTCATCGGGAGGCAGGTCTGGCGTCACGGGCGCATGGTTACGTTTTTTTCAGTGATGACGTCTAGGACCGGGCGACATGGCCGGGGCTCTTCAGATCGTCAGCGTCGCAGCGCTTTTCGCGCTGCTCGCCTATGTCATCTACAGCGACGTGACCCGGCGCATCATTCCGAACACCGTCAATGCCGCCGTCGCGCTGCTCGCCGTTCCCTTCTGGCTGGGATCGGGCGAGGCGCTGTGGCCGCTTGCCGGCTGGCAGCTCTTGCTGGCCGTCGGCGTGTTCGCCGTTTTCGCCGGAATCTTCGCGCTCGGGGCGATGGGCGGGGGGGACGTCAAGCTCCTCACCGCGCTCGCGCTCTGGCTGCCGGCCATCCCGTATCTGCGTATGCTGGTCATCATGTCGATCATCGGCGGCGTGCTCACGCTCGCCTATCTCGTGTGGCACCGGCGGCGCGGAAAAGCGGGACAGCCGGAGGTTCCATACGGCTGCGCTATCTGCCTCGCGACCTTTGTCGCGCTTGGCGAACCGATTGTTAAGCAATTGGCGGGATAGTGCACGCAGGGGTTTTCGCCTGGAGGCTACAGGGGTCATGGACGTAAAGAAGCTCATATTGCTGGTCGGCGCGCTCGTCATTGCGGGTATCTCGGCCTTCTTCGTGCGCGCGCTTGTCAGCGACAGCGGCGCGCAGCAGGTGCAGGCCGGCGAGGTCGAGCCCAAGGGACCGAAGGTCCTCGTCGCGACGAAGCCGCTGCCGCTCGGCACCATCCTCACGCAGGAGATGTTCAAGCTCCAGCCGTGGCCGAAGGATCTCGTCGAGAACGTCTACTTCCTTGAAGGCGAGACCAGTCTCGAAAGCCTGACCGGCAAGGTGGTGCGCGTTTCGGTTCCGGCCGGGCAGCCACTCACCAAGGGGTCCATCGTCGGGCCGGGCGAGCGCGGCTTCCTTGCCGCGGCGCTGACGCCCGGGATGCGCGCCGTCACCGTCTCGATCAACGCCGAGAGCGGCGTCGCCGGCTTCGTCTTCCCAGGCGACCGTGTCGACATGGTGCTGACGCACGGCATCAGCTACCAGGGCGACACCGCCGAGGGCACGCCCGCCGAGGCGCTTCGCGTCTCCGAGACGATCCTGCGCAACGTGCGCGTGCTCGCCATCGACCAGCGCACCAACGAGCTGGGCGGCGAGGGCGAAGGTCCGCGCACCGGCCGCACCGTGACGTTCGAAGTGCCGCCGAAGTTCGTCGAGAAGATCGCCGTCGCGCAGACGCTCGGCCAGATCTCGCTTAGCCTGCGTCCGCTTGCGGAGAACACGCAGGAACTGGAGCAGATGATCGCGACCGGCGAGGTAGAGGTCAGCGACGATCTGAATCCGACGCAGGAAAAGCGTCTGCAGATCGCGCTCCAGGTACAGCCGAACGACCGCAATCCGTCGTTCACCACCGGCGGCGAGGTCTCGCGCTTCGCATCCAACCTCGATCCGCGTCCGGTCGCCGTCAAGAACGGCAAGCCGGCGGGTCCGAGCGTCCGCGTGTTCCGCGGCAACAAGACCACCGACGTTTCCGTGGGGGCAGAATAACATGAAGCTCAAGGCAATATTGTGCGGCTGCGCCGCCGCACTGTCGCTGGCCGCGATGGCCACGCCGGCGACGCAGGCGCAGGACACGACGATCACGTCGGCGGCGTCCTCGCTCAACGTCGGCGTCAACAAGGGCACGCTGATCCGGCTTGAACGCTCGATGACGGACGTGTTCGTCGCCAACCAGAAGATCGCCGACGTGCAGGTCCGTTCCGACCGCCTGCTCTATGTCTACGGCGTCGGCGCCGGCGAGACGACGATCTACGCGACGGACAGCGCCGGGCGCATCGTCTATTCCGCGAACGTCCGCGTCGCGCAGAACATCGACCAGATCCGCACGATGCTGGGCCTTGCGATGCCGGGCGCCGCGATCACGGTCAACTCGATGAACGGCATGACGCTGCTCACCGGCACGGTCGCCAACCCCGAAGAGGTCGAGGAGGCCACCCGCCTCGTCAAGACCTTCGTCGGCGACACCCAGGCCATCGTCAACAAGCTGCAGACCGCGACGCCGGCGCAGGTGAACCTGCGCGTGAAGTTCGCCGAGGTGAGCCGCAGCCTCGTGAAGGAACTGGGCCTCAACCTCCAGGCCGTGGGCCGGAACGCCGGGGGCGGAATCAATTTCTTCCTCGGCCGCGGCCGCGACTTCGTGATCGAAGGTGCAGGCGGCAGCACGCTGACTGCACGCCCCGACGCGACCAGCATCTTCGGCGATGCGCGCTTCCTCGGCATGGACGTGCTCGGCATGATCGACGCGCTGGAGCAGGACGGTCTCGTCTCGCTTCTCGCCGAGCCGAACCTCACCGCGCTTTCGGGCGAAACCGCGAGCTTCCTCGCGGGCGGTGAATTCCCGATCGCGGTCAGCGACGGCGACGGCGGCATCCATGTCGAGTTCAAGCAGTACGGCGTCGGCATCGCCTTCACGCCGACCGTGCTCGACGGCAGCCGCATCAGCCTGCGCGTTCGCCCCGAGGTGTCCGAGCTTTCGGAAGCCGGTGCGATCCGTCTCGACAACATCTCGATCCCGGCGCTGACGACGCGCCGGGCCGAAACCTCGATCGAGCTCGGCTCCGGTCAGAGCTTCATGATCGCGGGCCTGCTCAGGAACCGTGTCGGCACCACGCAGGACAAGACTCCGCTGCTCGGCAATCTCCCGATCATCGGCGCGCTGTTCAAGTCGGATCGCTACGCGCGCGACGAATCGGAACTGGTGATCATCGTGACGCCGTACCTCGTGAAGCCATCGAACACGCGCCTCGCGCTGCCGACGGACGGTCTCGCGATCCCGAACGACGCGGAGCGCTGGCTGCTCGGCAAGACGTTCAAGGACGCCAAGGCGCCGGTCGCCGAGGCGAAGACGGCCGGAGCGCCCGTCGTCGCCGGCACGGCGACGCCCGGCTTCTCGAACGACTGATGGATGGGAAGGGCACAATGACCATGAAGACCATATCCATGCGCCGCCTTGCATCGGCCACCCTTCTCGCCGCCTCGCTCGCGCTCGGCGCCTGCGGCGGCGGCACGCCCAACCCCGGCATGGCTTCGGCCAAGGCCCCGGTCGTGACGCAGACGATCCTCGTCCATGATCTCGGATATGCGGGCGCGGACGGGCTTTCCGCCGATCAGCGCAAGTCGCTTTCGGAATGGTTCGAAGGCATCGGCGTCCGCTACGGCGACCGTGTCAGCGTCGACGACAGCGGCAGAGGTTCCGGGGCGCGGCGCGCGGCCATTGCCTCGGTGCTCGCCCACTACGGGCTTCTGCTGAACGATCAGGTGCCCGTCACGGCCGGAGCCGGCAGCGCCGGCGCCCGCGTCATCGTGATGCGTGCGACGGCGAGCGTGCCGGGCTGCCCCGACTGGACGCGCCCCTCGAACGTCGAGTTCGAGGCCTCGACGCTGAGCAACTACGGCTGCGCCAGCGAGAGCAACCTCGCGGCGATGGTCGTCGATGCGAACGACCTCGTGTCGGGCAAGGCCCACACCGGCACCGACGCGCTGACGACGGTGAAGGCGATCGAGACCTATCGCAGCAAGTCGGGCACCGCCACGCAGACCGTCCGCAGCACGGTCGGCACCGCCGGCGGCAGTGGCAGCGGCGGTGGCGGCAGCAGCAATTAAACGAGGGGACGACAGAAAATGAACGCGCCTTGGAATCCGAAAACCGGCGTCGGCGCACGCGACGCCTTCAACGCCTTCGTCTGCGACGACGAGACGGCTGACGCCATCAAGGTGGTCGCGGCCGAGCTCGGCTGGGCGATCGAGAAGGTCAACAAGGGTGGCCTTCGCAACGCCGTGCAGACGCTCTCGGTCTCGTCGAGCCCGATGGTGCTACTCGTCGACCTGTCCGAATCGGGCGATCCGCTGAACGACATCAACGCGCTCGCCGAGGTCTGCGAGCCGGGCACGATCGTGATCGCCGTGGGTACGATCAACGACGTGAAGCTCTACCGCGATCTCGTCGCGAGCGGCCTTCAGGACTATCTGCTGAAGCCGCTTTCCGGCGACGCGCTGCGCGAGGCGCTCATGCACGCGCAGGTCACGCTGCAAGGGCCGAAGCACGTGGAGACGGACACCAGCGACCGTCCGCGCACGACGATCGCGGTGATCGGCACGCGCGGCGGCGTCGGCGCGTCCACGGTCGCAAGCTCGCTCGCATGGCTCTCGTCGGACAGCCAGGGCCGTTCGACGGCGCTTCTCGATCTCGACGTGCAGTTCGGCACGGGCGCGCTCGCGTTCGATCTCGAACCGGGCCGCGGCCTCACCGACGCGCTCGAGAACCCGAGCCGCATCGACGGCCTCTTCATCGAGCGCGCGATGGTGCGCGTGGGCGAAAAGCTCGCCGTGCTCTCAGCCGAGGCGCCGATCAGCCAGCCGCTGATCGCCGACGGCAGCGCGCTGTTCCAGCTCCAGGAAGAGATGCGCAACGCCTTCGAGACGGTGATCGTCGATCTGCCGCGCACGGTGGCGGTGCAGCACCCGCATCTGCTCAGCGACGTCAACCACGTCGTCGTGGTGACGGAGCAGACGCTGGCCTCGACGCGCGACGCGATCCGCCTGCTCGGCTTCCTGAAGGCGAACGCGCCGCACGCCAAGGTGACGATGGTCGCGAACCGCGTCGGCACGAATCCGCCGCCCGAAGTGGCGCGCAAGGATTTCGAGGCGTCGATCGAGCGCAAGCTCGACATCGTCATCCCGCTCGACGTCAAGCAGGCCGTGGGCGCCGCGAAGCAGGGCCGTGCGCTGGCCGCGGTCGCGACCGGCAAGGTCGGCGGCGCCTTCACGGCGCTGGCCGTCCAGCTCGCGGGTGAAATCGCCGCCGAGGTCGAGGCGAAGACGCTGATGAGCAAGGTTCGCAGCCTGCTGCCCCAGAAGGGCACCGCCAAGGCTTCGGGCAAGAAGTAACGCCTCCCGGCCGGGCGAACCGGCCGGGGCGCGTGCGTAAAACGGGGTAAGGTATGCAGCCCAGGGGATTCGGAAAACGAAGCGGCGCAGGACTGCAGGTGGTCGGCGACAGCTTCGGGCAGAGCCCCGCCGCCGGCACCGGCAGGCGGCCGCTCGTCGCCGATTCCGGGGACTTCGGGCTTTCGAAACCCGTCGAGACGCCGCGCGGCCGCAGCACCGAGAACTGCGTGTGGGAGCTGCACGCGATCCTTTCGCCGCAGCTTCCCGAGCTGTTCCCGGCGACGAAGACGCGCACGCGCCGCCGCGGCGAACTCGCCGCGCAGATGGAAGACACCGTCAAGCGCCTCGCCGACATCCAGGGCATGGCGATCGACGACGGGCAGGTGCGCGACACCGTCACCGTCCTCCTCAACGAGCTCATCAATCTCGTCGGCGGCCTGAAGCCGGCCGCCAGCGTGGAGGCCGCCGAGCGTACCGCCCGCGTGGCGAGTTCGAGCACCCAGAGCGTGCTCGCCGCCAAGGAGCGCGTCCACCCGATCCTGATGGAGCGGATCGACGCGAGCGTCATCGCCGATCTTTCGCGCGGCGAGCTCGCCGAGCAGATTTCGGACGTGATCTCCGAGATCCTCGTCCAGGAGAAGATCGGCCTCAACCAGCGCGAGCAGCGCGATCTCGTGACGCTGCTGCTCAACGACATGCTCGGCCTCGGGCCGCTCGAGCCGCTTCTCAACGACGACGACGTCAGCGAGATCATGGTGAACGGACCGAACGTCGTCTACGCCGAGCGCAAGGGCAAGCTCGCGCAGACCGACGTCAGGTTCCGCGACGACGCGCACCTGCTCAACATCGCGCAGCGCATCGTCAGCGCCGTCGGCCGCCGCGTCGACGAGACCTCGCCGATCTGCGACGCGCGCCTTCTCGACGGCAGCCGCGTCAACGTCGTCATCCCGCCGCTCGCCATCGACGGCACCTCGATCTCGATCCGCAAGTTCTCCAAGATCAAGCTGACGCTCGACCGCATGATGGAAGGCGGCTCGATGTCGCCGGCCATGTGCAAGTTCCTGAACATCGCCGGCCGCTGCCGCCTCAACATCCTGATCTCGGGCGGTACGGGTTCCGGCAAGACGACGATGCTGAACGCGATCTCGCGCAACATCGACCCCGGCGAGCGCATCGTCACCATCGAGGACGCCGCCGAGCTCCAGCTCCAGCAGCCGCACGTCGTGCGCCTCGAAACGCGCCCGGCGAACCTCGAGGGCAACGGCCAGGTCACGATGCGCGACCTCGTGAAGAACGCGCTGCGTATGCGCCCGGACCGCATCATCCTCGGCGAGGTTCGCGGCCCCGAGGCGTTCGACCTGCTCGCCGCCATGAACACGGGCCACGACGGCTCGCTCGGCACGCTGCACGCGAACCGCCCGCGCGAGGCGCTGACGCGTCTTGAGAACATGATCAACATGGCCGGGCTCAATCTCAGCCCCAGCGCCATCCGCCAGCAGATTTCCGACGCGCTCAACCTCGTCGTGCAGATCAGCCGTATGCGCGACGGCGGCCGCCGCATCACCCACATCTCGGAGGTGGTCGGCATGGAAGGCGACGTCATCACCATGCAGGACCTGTTCCTCTACCGCTACAACGGCGAGGACGAGAGCGGGAAACTGCGCGGCGAATACATCAGCACGGGCCTTCGCCCGAATTGCTACGAACGCGCGGAATACTTCGGCCTCGGCCGCGCATTGATGGAGTGTATGGGATGAGCCGTGACCTGATGATCGCCGTGATCTTCGGCGGCGTCTTCCTGGTGCTGGCGCTGATCATTCTGATGAGCGGCGACGGCAACGCGAAGCGCGGCGCGAAGCGGCTTGAGCAGCTGCGCGAGCGGCATTCCTCCTCGCGCGAGGTGCTCGCGCAGGTGCAGATGCGCCGCATCCTCGCCTCGCGCGAGAGCAGGCTCGACAACATGTTCCAGGGCTTCATCCCGAACCGGGCGCTGCTTCGCCAGCGGCTGGAGCGCACCGGCAAGTCCTGGTCGCTCGGCCAGTACGCGGTCGCGAGCCTCGGCATCCTGGCGCTCGTCTTCATCGCCATTTCGAGTTCCGGCGCGCCGATGGGGCTCGCCGCGCTGGCCGGCCTGTTCTTCGGCCTGTTCCTCCCGCACATGGTGGTGAGCTTCTTCATCAAGAAGCGCGTGAAGAATTTCAACGACCGCTTCCCGGACGCGATCGACCTTCTCGTGCGCGGCCTCCGGTCGGGTCTGCCGATCTCCGAATCCATCGGCGTCGTCGGCAAGGAGATCATGGACCCGGTCGGCTACGAGTTCCGGCAGGTCTCCGACAAGATCCGCATCGGCCGCACGATGGAGCAGGCGCTTCAGGAAACCGCGAACCGCCTCGCGACGCCCGAGTTCCAGTTCTTCGTCATCACGCTGTCGATCCAGCGCGAGACGGGCGGCAACCTCGCCGAGACGCTGAACAACCTCGCCGACGTGCTGAGGAAGCGCGCGCAGATGAAGCTGAAGATCCGGGCGATGTCGTCCGAATCGAAGGCGTCCGCCTACATCGTCGGCGCGCTGCCGTTCATCGTGTTCACGCTGGTGTACATGATGAACCCCTCCTACCTCCAGCCGTTCTTCACCGATCCGCGCCTGATGGTGGCGGGCATCGGCGGCCTCGTCTGGATGTCAATCGGCGCCTTTATCATGGCCAAGATGGTGAGCTTCGAAATCTGATGGAAGAGAAAACCCTCCTTCTCGGCATGACCGGGACCGATCTCGCCACGCTGCTCGCAGCGCTCGGTGTCTTCGCCATGATGGTCGCGGTCTGGTCGGTGGCGACCGTCCGCGATCCGATGCGCGGCCGCGTCAAGGCGCTTCAGGACCGCCGCGAGCAGCTCAAGGCCGGCATCGTCGCGCCGCGCCGCCGCTCCAGCCTCGCCGCCAGGGCCGAGGCCACGGATTTCATGCGCGGCATCCTCAAGAAGATGTCGGTCATGCAGGACGAGCAGACCAAGCTCGCCGAGGTGAAGCTGGTGCAGGCCGGCATCCGCTCCAAGGACGCGGTCGTGCTGTTCCTGTTCGGCCGCCTGATCGCGCCGTTCGCGCTCGGCGCCCTTGCCGCCTTCTACATCTACGGTCTCGGCATGTTCCCGGACTATGCGTCCTCGACGAAGGCGATGATCGTCGGCGGCGCGCTGCTGCTGGGCTACAAGGCGCCCGACATCTATGTGAAGAACCTGATCACCAAGCGCTCGGACGCGATCCGCAAGGGTCTTCCCGACGCGCTCGACCTGCTCGTGATCTGCGCCGAGGCCGGCCTCACCGTCGACGCCGCGTTCAACCGCGTCGCCAAGGAGCTCGGCAACGGCTACCCCGAGCTCGCCGACGAGTTCGCGCTGACCGCGATCGAGCTCGGCTTCCTCACCGACCGCAGGCAGGCGTTCGAGAACCTCGCGAACCGCGTCGATCTCGAGGCGCTGCGCGGCGTCGTGACGACCATGATCCAGACCGAGAAGTACGGCACGCCGCTCGCCTCGTCCCTGCGCGTGCTGTCCGCCGAATTCCGCAACGAGCGCATGATGCGCGCCGAGGAAAAGGCCGCGCGGCTTCCGGCGATCATGACCGTGCCGCTGATCCTGTTCATCCTACCGGTGCTGTTCGTCGTGATCCTCGGGCCGGCGGCCTGCGCGATCGCCGACAACTTCACGAGCTGACCGGCCTCAGGCGCGGGCGTTCGTCTCGACGACGCCCGCCGCCGCCAGCGCCGCGATCTCGGCATCGGAAAGACCGGCCGCGCGCAGCACGGCCGCGCTGTCCGCGCCGCGCTCCGGCGGCGCCTTCGCATAATCGGGCGGCGTCTTCGAAAAGCGCATCGGCTGCGCCATCGTCCGCACGGTGCCCGCGAGCGGGTGCGGCTGCTCGATCACGAGGCCCCGCGCCTTGGTCTGCTCCTCCGCGAACGCCTGCGCGAGATCGTTGACCGGCCCGGCGGGAACGCCCGCCGCGTCGAGCGCGGCCAGCCAGCGCTCGGCGGGCTCCCGCACGAGCACCGCCTCGATCTCGGCGACCAGCACCTCGCGGTTCGCCACGCGCGCCGAGCCCGCGGCATAGCGCGGGTCGTCGCTCCATTCGGGATGCCCGAGCGCCTTCGCGAAGGCCCGGAACTGCCCGTTGTTGCCGACCGCGACGGCGATGCGGCGCGTCGCCGTGGGGAAGTCCTGATAGGGCACGATGTTGGGGTGCGCGTTCCCCATCGGGCGCGGCGCCTTGCCCGAGACGAGATAGTTCATCGCCTGGTTCGCCATCCAGCCGAGCGTCGTGTCGAACAGCGCCATGTCGATGTGCTGCCCCTCGCCGGTCGCGTCGCGGTGGCGGAGCGCGGCGAGGATGGCGATGGCGGCGTAGAGGCCCGTGGTGATGTCGGCGATGGCGACGCCCGCCTTGGTCGGCTGGCCGCCCGCGGGGCCGGTGATGCTCATCAACCCCGCCATCGCCTGGATGACGAAATCGTAGCCGGGCCGCTCGGCGTTCGGCCCGTCCTGCCCGAAGCCGGTGACCGAGCAATAGACGATGTCGGGCTTCACCGCGCAAAGCCCCGCGTAGTCGAGCCCGTAGCGGGCAAGCCCGCCCGCCTTGAAGTTCTCGACGACCACGTCCGCGCTCTCCGCCAGCCGCCGCACCAGCGCCGCGCCGCGCGGATCGGCGATGTCGATGGCGAGGCTCTGCTTGTTGCGGTTCGCCGAGAGGTAATAGGCGGCGTCGCCCTGCGTGCCGTCCGCGCCCGTGATGAACGGCGGCCCCCAGCTTCGCGTGTCGTCGCCCGCGCCGGGCCGCTCCACCTTCACCACCTCGGCGCCGAGATCGGCGAGGATCTGCGTCGCCCACGGCCCCGCGAGCACGCGGGAGAGATCGAGCACCTTGAGGCCGGAAAGCGGTCCCATCGAGATTGTCTCCTTGGATTCGGCGGCGACCGCGCTATCAGTTCGGGAGAGTCAGGCCAAGCAAGGACAGGACCATGCCCATCGACATCTCCGCGCTGCTGACATTCGGCCTGCCCGGCCTTGTCGTCGGGCTCGCGCTCGGCTGGGCGCTGTTCCGCGGCACGGCGAAGCTGGAGCTCTTGCAGGCCGAGCACGATCAGGCCACAGCGCGGCTGGCGAGCGCCGGCGCGGAGATCGCGCGGCTGGAAAAGGAGCTTGCCTCCGCGCGCGACCAGGTGAAGCCGCTTGCCGACGAGGTCGACCGGCTGCGCCGCGAAAAGGCCGCCCGCAAGACGGAAAGCGCCGGTACGCCGACCGCCGCCGACAGCCCGCCGAGCACCGCCCCGACCCCCGGAATCGGCTGGAAACCGGGCCGCAAGCTGCCGACCTTCCTCGAGGCGCCGATCGGCCCGACCGACGACCTGTCGCTGCTGAAAGGCGTCGGCCCGCGCCTTGCCGCGCGGCTCCGCGAGGTCGGTATTTTCTATTTCGCGCAGATCGCCGACTGGAGCCCCGAGGAGGTGAAGCTCGTCGATGCCAAGCTCGACAACTTCCGCGGCCGCATCGAGAAGGACCATCTCATCGAGCAGGCGAAGCTGCTCGCGAGCGGCCGCCTCACCGAATACGAGGCCCGTTTCGGCAAGCTCGGCAGCGACTGATGCGCACCGCCGCGGTCCTCTTTCTCACCGCCCTCGCGGCGTGCGGCAGCGCGCCCGAATCCGCGCCCGCGGAGAAGGCCGCGACAACAGCGGAGACGCCGCAGGCGCCGGCCGAACCCGCCGTCCCGTTGCCGCCCCCGCCGCGCTACGCGGGCCGCTGGGCGAAGAGCGCCGACCAGTGCACCGAGGGCTGGTGGCGCTTCTGGCACGACGAGCTGCTCACCAAGGCCGGGATGCGCTGCGACCTCCTTCCCCCCGACGCCGCGAGCGGCGACGAGAAGCGCCGCATGGTCTGCCAGTCCGGCGGCAAGTGGTCGCGCGAGGAATGGGCGCTCGCCTATCCGGCCCCGGACACGATGACCGTGTCGCGCGACGGCGGCGCTCCGATCACCCTCAGGAAATGCTGACCGCATGAAACTGTGGCACTGCGCGGGCACGCGCTCGTTCCGGCCGCTCTGGTGCCTTGAGGAAATGGGGCTGTCCTACGACCTCCGCCTGATGGCGTTCCCGCCGCGCGTCACCGAGCCCGATTACCTCGACCTCAACCCCTTCGGCACCACGCCGACGTTCACCGACGGCGACACGCTGATGACCGAATCCAGCGGCATCTGCCACTATCTCGCCGCGCGCCACGGCCCGACGCCGCTCGCCGTGCAGCCGGAGGAGGCCGACTACGGCCGCTATCTCAACTGGCTCTACCAGTCCGACGCCACGCTCACCTTCCCGCAGACGCTCGTCCTGCGCTACGGCGTGTTCGAGCCGGAGGAGCGGCGGCTGCCGCAGGCGGTGGAGGACTACACGCGCTGGTTCTTCTCGCGCCTCAAGGGCGCCGCGAAGCTGCTCGGCGACCGCGAGTATGTCGCCGCCGGACGCTTCACGATCGCCGACATCGCCTTCGCCTACGCGCTGCGGCTCGCCGAAATGCTGAAGCTCGGCGCGTTCCCGGAAAACGTCGCGGCCTACTGCGCGCGGATGCAGGCGCGGGACGGCTACCGGCGCGCGATCGGGAAGGAAGCCGGGGCAACACTGTTCCTGTCCTGAAAGCCCCTGTCTTGCGGGCACGATTGTGCCGACGACGACCACGCAAGGTCGATAACACCCGCCCACACTCTCGTCATACCGGCGCAGGGGGCATGTCTGCATTCTCGCCGAAACCTGCCGCTTGCAAGCGACAGGGAAGCCCTCACACCGGCGCGCAGGTGCTGCGGCGGCGGAGCGCGCCGATCGCGGCGAGGTCCTCCGCATCGGTGACGAGGATGCGGATCAGCGCGATGCCCTTGCCGCCCGGCACGGCGAGCGACCCGTCCGCCCCGTTCTTCGACAGCGTCAGCGCATGGCGCCCGCCCTTCACGGCGCGGTCGTTCACCGAGAAGATGTTGTCGGTGTTCGCATCGAAGACGGAGAGCGACCAGTAGCGCTGCGGCGGCACGAAGGCGTCGATGGCGACCGGCCCCTTCGCGAGATCGAACACGCAGATGCTGTAGGCCAGATCGGGGCTGGGGCGGACGATCCAGCGATTCTCCGCGTTCGGAAGCCCTTGATGCCGCATCGTGTTGACGCCGCCCGCGCCCAGCTTCTGCATCGCCTTCGCCATGACGACATGCGGCGTCGCCCACAGCGCCGCGAAGAACGTCGCGAGCGCGACGAGCGCGGCCAGCACGAAGGGGCCGAGCCACCTCATGCGCACGAGACCTTCTCGATCCGCGGCAGGTGCGCGCGGTCCGGGCGGCCGATGATGGCGGGATCGGGATTGTAGGCGCGCAGCGTCAGCGCGAAGCGCGTCTGTCCGCCGGTCGGCAGCCACGCCTCGCCCTCGCCCGTCGGCGCGACATCGAAGGCGAACGTCTCGTGCCCCGCGCGCGGCACGTTCCGCATGTGGAAGCTGAAGCGCCGTTCCGGATTGGCGACGAGGAAATGGTCGGCGCCGTAGAGCGTGATGCTCCACCAGCGTGCCTTCGGGTCGCGGCCCGTCACGCGGTAGCGGCACCGGCCGTCGAGCGGCGCCCCGGCGCTGTCCTCCCCGGCGTTGAAGTAGATCGCTTCCTTCGCCGAGAGCGCGAGCAGCCCGGCGACGGCCACGGTGGCGCGCGTCCGGAGATCGGCGTCGGCGGAGCCGGTAACGGCGGACGTCACCCACGGCCCCGATTTCGCGGACCCCGCGCCGAGCCCGCCGCGCACGGCGAGCCATGCGCCGCCGAGCCCGAGCGCGATCCCGGCGGCGACCGCCAGCAGCCGGATGCCCCACCGCTTCATGCCCGCGAGCATGACACGCGGAAGGGCGGCGGCAACTCGCTTATTTGCTGGCCCGGAGCGCCGCCTGCGCCGCCGCGAGCCGCGCGATCGGCACGCGGTAGGGCGAGCAGCTCACGTAGTCGAGCCCGGTCTTCTCGCAGAACGCGATCGAGGCCGGGTCGCCGCCGTGCTCGCCGCAGATGCCGAGCTTGAGGCCCGGCCGCGCCGCCCGGCCGCGCTCGGCGGCGAGGCTCACGAGCTGGCCGACGCCGTCGACGTCGATGCTGACGAACGGGTCCTTCGGCAGCACACCCTTGTCGACGTAGGCCGAGAGGAACCGGCCCGCGTCGTCGCGGCTGATGCCGAGCGTCGTCTGCGTGAGGTCGTTGGTGCCGAACGAGAAGAACTCGGCGGCGCCCGCGATCTCGCCCGCCATCAGCGCCGCGCGCGGCAGCTCGATCATCGTGCCGACGAGATAGTCGAGCCGCTTGGCGCTCGCGGCGAACACCGCCTCGGCGGCCTTGTCGACCACCGCCTTCATCAGCTCGAACTCGCGCGTCGTCATGACGAGCGGGATCATGATCTCCGGCACCACGGCCTTGCCCGTCTCG
This sequence comes from Sphingosinicella microcystinivorans, assembly GCF_027941835.1. Taxonomy (NCBI): domain Bacteria; kingdom Pseudomonadati; phylum Pseudomonadota; class Alphaproteobacteria; order Sphingomonadales; family Sphingosinicellaceae; genus Sphingosinicella; species Sphingosinicella microcystinivorans. Next base: position 1,689,211 of record NZ_CP116005.1, on the reverse strand, counting down.
TCGGCGACGGCGAGCGCCGCCTCGATGATGGCGCGCGCCTGCATCTCGTAGATCTCGGGGTAGGTGATGCCGAGGCGGCAGCCGCGATGGCCGAGCATCGGGTTGAACTCGTGCAGCTCCGAAACGCGGCGCTTCAGCACGTCGATGGAGACGCCGGAGGCCTGCGCCACCTCCTGGTAGTCCTCCTCGCGGTGCGGCAGGAACTCGTGCAGCGGCGGGTCGAGCAGGCGGATCGTCACCGGCAGGCCCGACATGATGCGGAAGATCTCCGCGAAGTCGCTGCGCTGCTCGGGGAGCAGCTTGTCGAGCGCGGCGCGGCGGCCCTTCTCGTTTTCCGACAGGATCATCTGGCGCACCGCCGTGATGCGCGCGGGGTCGAAGAACATGTGCTCGGTGCGGCAGAGCCCGATGCCCTCCGCGCCGAACTCGCGCGCCACGGTGCAGTCGGCCGGGGTCTCGGCGTTGGCGCGCACCTTCATGCGGCGGCCCTTGTCGGCCCAGCCCATCAGCGTGCCGAAATCGCCCGCGAGCTGCGGCTGGATGGTGGGCACGCGGCCCGCCATCACCTCGCCGGTGCCGCCGTCGATGGTGAGCGTGTCGCCTTCCGCGAAGCTGCGGCCGCCGATGCGCATCACGCGCGCGTCCATGTCGATGGTGAGTGCGCCCGCGCCGGAGACGCAGGGCCGCCCCATGCCGCGCGCGACGACCGCCGCGTGGCTGGTCATGCCGCCGCGCGCCGTCAGGATCCCGCGCGCCGCGTGCATCCCGTGGATGTCCTCGGGGCTCGTCTCGACGCGCACGAGGATCACGTCCTCGCCGAGCGCGGCGAGCCGTTCCGCCTTGTCGGCGTCGAAGGCGATGATGCCGGAGGCCGCGCCGGGGCTCGCGGGAAGGCCCGCCGTCACCACGTCGCGCGCCGCTGCCGGGTCGAGCGTCGGGTGCAGGAGCTGGTCGAGCGCCCCCGGCTCGACGCGGAGGATCGCCTCCTCCTGCGTGATGAGGCCCTCCTCGGCCATGTCGACGGCGATCTTCAGCGCCGCCTTCGCGGTGCGCTTGCCGCTGCGCGTCTGGAGCATCCACAGCTTGCCGCGCTCGACGGTGAACTCGATGTCCTGCATGTCGCGATAATGCGTCTCGAGGAGATCGAAGACGCGTGCCAGCTCCGCGTAGGTCTCCGGCATCGCCTCTTCCATCGAGGGCGCGGTCGCCCCCGCCGCCTCGCGCGCGGCTTTCGTCAGGTACTGCGGCGTGCGGATGCCCGCGACGACGTCCTCGCCCTGCGCGTTGATCAGGTACTCGCCATAGTAGGCGCGCGTGCCGATGGCGGGGTCGCGCGTGAACGCCACGCCCGTCGCCGAGGTGTCGCCCATGTTGCCGAACACCATCGCCTGCACGTTCACCGCCGTGCCCCAGTCGGCCGGGATGTCGTTGAGGCGCCGGTAGACCTTGGCGCGCTCGGACTGCCAAGAGCCGAACACCGCCGCGATCGCGCCCCAGAGCTGGTCCATCGGGTCCTGCGGGAAGGGCCGCCCCAGCGCCTCCTCCACCTTCGCCTTGTAGGTGCCGACGAGGCGCTGCCAGTCCCCGGCGCCGAGGTCCGTGTCGAGGCTGACGCCCTTGTCCTCCTTGGCGATCTCCAGCGCGTCCTCGAAGATGTAGTGGTCGATGCCGAGCACCACGTCCGAGTACATCTGGATGAAGCGCCGGTAGCTGTCCCACGCGAAGCGCGCGTCGCCCGACGAGGCGGCGAGCCCTTCCACGGTCGTGTCGTTGAGGCCGAGGTTGAGCACCGTGTCCATCATGCCCGGCATCGAGACGCGCGCGCCCGAGCGCACCGAGACGAGCAGCGGATCGCCCGCGTCGCCGAAGCGCTTGCCGGTGATGCCCTCGATATGCGCGAGGCCCTTCGCGACCTGCTCACGCAGCGAATCCGGGAAGCTCTCGCCCGCCTCGTAATAATGCGTGCACATCGCGGTGGAGATGGTGAAGCCCGGCGGCACCGGCAGGCCGATCGAGGCCATGCCGTCCAGGTTCGCGCCCTTGCCGCCCAGCAGGTTCTTGTCGCCTTTTCCGCCATCGGAAACGCCGCCGCCGAACCTGTAAACCCACTGCGTCATGTCGCTCGCTTCCTTTGTTTTCACCGGCGGATGAAGAGCCCGCCGCTACCCCTCAATCCTTGAGAAATCGGCAACGCGGTGCACCGCGTCGCGCACCCGCACCAGCAGCGCCAGCCGGAATGCCCGCTTTTCGGCATCGCCGTCGTTGACGGTGACGTCCTCGAAGAAGGCGTCGATGGGCGCGCGCAGCGAGGCGAGCGCCGCCATCGCCCCCTCGAAGTCCTCCGCTGCGACGGCGCTCTCCGCCTTCGGGGCCGCGGCATCAAGCGCAGCGATCAGTGCGCCTTCCGCAGGTTCCGGCGGGTAAGACGGTCTCGCCAATCCCTCTTCGTCATTCCGGCGAAGGCCGGAATCCATGCCCTCGGCCCCGTGGACCCCGGCCTCCGACGTGACGGGAAGGGAACCCTTCTTCGCCTCGGCCTTCAGGATATTCGCCGCGCGCTTGTACCCCGCGAGCAGGTTCGCGCCGTCATCGGTGCCGATGAACGCTTGCAACGCCTTCACGCGCGCGAGCAGGCGGACGAGATCGTCCTCGCCGCCGAGCGCGAACACGGCGTCGATCAGGTCGTGGCGGACACCGGCTTCGCGCTGCTGGACCTTGAGGCGGTCTGCAAGAAAAGCCAAGGTCCGCTCGAAGGATGCACTATCAATTCTCGAACGAAACAGATCGCGAGAGATGTGTTCATCCCACATTGTCTCGCTTTTCTTCGCTTTGAGAATAACTAGCCAATTAGGGTCAAACTTAAACAGATCGGGCCAATCGGGATCATTCTTTTGACCGTATGAGAACAGACGCCAAACGCCTTTTTCAACGGTTTGTCCATCATCTTCCGAAAATGGATATTCTTTAGGTCCTCTAGCAACAAATACGTGCACATCTTCATGTGCCTTAAAGGCGCTGGCAGCGGCATCAACAAACGCTGACCTCAAGAGTCCAACAGAAATTCGAAGATTATTGCGTACTAGCAGTGAAGTAATGGCTAGCGCACTGCGGCGTAACCCGAATGGATCACGAGACCCAGTTGGAAACTCTTCAACGCCAAAGAAGGAAAATAACGTATCCAGCTTGTCCGCCAACGACACCGACACCGTCACCGGCGCGGTCGGCACGTCGTCGCCCTGCCCGACCGGCTTGTAATGGTCGCGGATCGCATCGGCGACGGCATCGGGCAGGCCCTCGGCGCGGGCATAGTAGCCGCCCATCAGCCCTTGCAGCTCGGGGAATTCGCCGACCATGCCGGTGGTGAGGTCCGCCTTACAGAGCCGCGCCGCCTGTTCGGCGAGGTCGGCGAGGGCCTTCCTTTCCTCGTCATCCCGGCGAAGGCCGGGACCCATGTCCACGGTCCCATGGGCCCCGGCCTTCGCCGGGGTGACGGTGGTAGCGGAGGAGGGACTTGAACCCCCGACGATTCCCTCTTCGACCAGCCAGCGCGCGAGCTTCGCCACGCGCTCCACCTTGTCCGCAACCGTGCCGAGCTTCTCGTGGAAGACGATCTCCGAAAGCTTCTCCGCGTGCTCCGCGAGCGTCTTCTTCCGGTCCTGCTCCCAGAAGAAACGCGCATCGGACAGCCGTGCGGCGAGCACCTTCTGGTTGCCCGCGACGATCGAGGCGCCGCCGTCGCTCGCGACGATGTTCGCGGTGCAGACGAACGCCGGGGCGAGCTTCCCCGTGCCCCGCTCGCGGCACACGAAATACTTCTGGTTCTTCGCGGCGGTGAGCTGGATCACCTCGGGCGGCACGTCGAGGAACGCCGGGTCGAAGCGGCCGAGCAGCGGCACCGGCCATTCCGTCAGCCCCGCGTTCTCCTCGGCGAGCGCCGCGTCCGCCACCAGTTCCAGCCCGGCGTCCGCCGCAAGGCGCTCGGCCGTGTCCGCGATGATCCCGGCGCGTTCCTCCGACGAGACGATCACGTGCGCGGCGCGCAGCTTCGGCGCGTAGTCGTCTGCATCCGCGATCTCGATGGCGCCCGAGGACATGAACCGGTGGCCGAGCGTCGCGCGGCCGGAGGTGACGCCCGCGATCTCGAACGGCACCACCTCGCCCCCGAACAGCGCGACGATGCCCTTCAGCGGCCGCACCCAGCGCAGCGATTCGGTGGAGAGGCTCGCCTCGCCCCAGCGCATCGACTTCGGCCACGGGAAGGCGCGCACCACGGCGGGGACGGCCTCGGCGAGCACGTCCGCCGTCCTGCGCCCCGGCTTGCCGATCACCGCGAAGAACACGCCGTCGCGCTCCTCGAGCTGGTCCTGCGTCAGGCCGGTCTTGCGGAGGAAGCCTTCGAGCGCCTGCGGCGGCGCGGAGGTGCGCGGGCCTTTCAGCTCTTCCGACACCGCTTCGGTCTCGGCCGGAAGCCCGCGCGCGATCAGCGCGACGCGGCGCGGCGTCACGAACGTCTCGGTCGCCTCCGCCTTCAGCCCCGCGCCCGCGATCTCGGCGGCGAACAGGCGCGCGAGGTCGGCGGCGGCCTGCCGCTGCATCCGCGCCGGGATTTCCTCGCTGAACAGTTCGAGCAGGAAGTCGGCCATCATGCCGTCTCCAGCCAGTCGTTGACCTTCATCCAGCTCTCGCACGCCCCTTTCGCGAGGTCGCGCACGCGGCCGATATAGGCCTGCCGCTCGGCGACCGAGATCACGCCGCGCGCGTTCAGCAGGTTGAAGATGTGGCTCGCCTTGATCGCCTGCTCGTAGGCGGGCAGCGGCAGGTCCTTCTCGATGAGCGTCCGGCACATGGCCTGCGCGTCGCGGAACTGCCGCAGCAGCGCCTCCGTGTCGGCGTGCTCGAAGTTGTACGCGCTCTGCTGCTGCTCGTTCGCGAGGAACACGTCGCCATACGTGACGCCGCGCCCGTTGAAATCGAGGTCGTAGACGTTGTCGACGCCCTGGATGTACATGGCGAGGCGCTCGAGCCCGTAGGTGATCTCGCCCGCCACCGGCTTGCAGTCGTAGCCGCCGACCTGCTGGAAATAGGTGAACTGCGTCACCTCCATGCCGTCGCACCAGACCTCCCAGCCGAGGCCCCACGCGCCGAGCGTCGGCGATTCCCAGTCGTCCTCCACGAAGCGGATGTCGTGCTTGGCGAGGTCCACGCCGATGGCGCGCAAGGACTCGAGGTACGCGTCCTGAATGTCCGGCGGGCTCGGCTTCAGGATCACCTGGAACTGGTAGTAGTGCTGCAGGCGGTTCGGGTTCTCGCCGTAGCGGCCGTCCGTGGGCCGCCGCGAGGGCTGCACGTAGGCGGCGTTCCACGGGCGCGGCCCCAGCGCGCGCAGCGTCGTCGCCGGGTGGAAGGTGCCCGCGCCCATTTCCATGTCGTAGGGCTGGAGGATGACGCAGCCCCGCTCGCCCCAGAACCGCTGGAGCGTAAGGATGATATCCTGGAAACCGAGTGCCACGTGCGTCCGCCCTTCGCAGGTGCAAAAAATTTGCTCGCCGTCTAACGGGCGCAAGCCCTCCCGGCAAGCTCAGGGTGGCTCAAACGACACCCTTCGACGCCGGGACGGGTCGTCATTTCGCCCAGGCCGGAGCGAAAATGACGGATTTCGAGAACCGGCGCGCAGCGGACTTTGTGTCCGTGAGCACCGGAAGCGCAGAAAGCCGCCATTTGCAGCCCGGCATGGGCGAAATGACGACCCGTCCCACTAGAAGTGCATGGCGAGGGACATGGTCAGCGCATCGTTGGCATAGCCCGAGCCGCCTTCGCGGTCGTAGTTGACGCCGAGCGCCGTGCGCCCGCCGATGTAGTTCGCGCTCGCGCCCGCGCGCCAGCCGCTGTCGAGCGAGGACTTCGATTCGAGGTAGAAGGCCGCGCCGGTGGCGAGGAACTGGCCCCTGGTGCCGATCACCTGATCGCCGGCGAGGCGGTAGATGTAGGCGCCGCGCATCTCCAGCCACAGCTCGCCGTCGCCGATCGGGATGCCGTAGCCGAGCGCGAGCTTCGAGGTGCCGCGCACGATGTCGAACGACAGTTTCTCGATTTCGAGGTTGAGCGCGCCCGCACCGTCCTCGGAGTAGCCGTCCTGCTTCACCTTCAGCACGTTGATGTTGTTGCTGGGCGTGATGCGCAGCCGCCCGCCGAGCGGCATCTCGTAGCCGACGGTGAGGTTGGCCGAGAGCTGCGAGCCCGAGAACTTCGCCTCCGCCTCGCGGTCCAGCCCGCCGAAGCTGATGACGCGGCGGCTGCGGTAGTCGTTCATCGCGTAGCCCGCGGTCGCGTCGACGAACAGGCGGCCGAACTTGATGGTCGTGTAGATGTCGCCCTGCAGGTTCTTGACGACGAGCGGGCTGTCCGAAAGCCCGTCCGGATCGACCTCGCTCGAGATGAAGCTGAGGCCGGCGCCCACCGCCGCGCGCTCGCCGACGAGGAGGTCGCCGCCCGCGGTGAGGCCGTAGGAGTTGCCGTCGAAACCGGGGTCGGTCTCGCGGTCCTTCTTGCTGAAGAAGTTGCCGGTCTGCTGGAGCCACACGCCGAAGCGGGCGCGCTCCACCGCGTCGATGCCGCCGCCGTGGAACGACTGGCGGATGGTCTGCATCCGGTGGCCGAGCACGCCGAAGTCGGCGTCCTGATTGGCGATCAGCACGCGCGCGGCGGCGCTGCCGAACGTCGTCGGCGTCATCTGGCGCACGGCGGCCTGCACCGAAGCTTCGTCGCGCAGCGCATTGACGGCGGAGGTGAGCGCCTGCTCGTCGGCGAGCGCGCCGATCGAGGCCTCGTAGATCTTGCTGTACTCGCTGGTGAGGCCGAGCTCGCCGCCGCCCTTGCGGCGGAGGTCGATGCTGATGGCGTCCGCGCCGACGCTCACGTCGTCGACGGCGTAGATGTAGGGCACGCTGTCGGCGGTGAGGATCGTGTCGGGGTGGTCGGTGGTGATGCCGCCGCCCGCGGTGACGACATTGATCGTCCGCTCGCCCGCCAGGAGATCGGTGATGTTGAGCTGGATCGTGCTCGTGCCCGTGAAGCTCGCCGCGCCCGCGACCTCGAGCCCCGTGAAGTCGGTGCCGACGTCGAGGATGATCTTCGAGGCGCCGGAGGCGGTGAGGCTCTGGAGCGCGAGGCCGTCCTGGCTCGTGAGGTCGAGCGTGCCGCCGGTCATGCCGAGCGCGAGCGTGCCGCCGCTCGCCGACACGCCGCCGGAAACCGTGCCGCCGCTGATGTTCAGCGCATTCGCGCCGCCGCCGAAGCTGATGGCGCCGGTGACGGTGCCGTCCGTGACGTTGACGGTGTCGCTGCCCGCGCCGAGCCGCACCGCGCCGCTGATCGTGCCCGAGTTGTTCAGCGTGACGCCCGCCGCGCTCGCCGAGGTGTCGATGGCGTAGGCGGAGACGTTCTCGCCGCTGCCCGCGACCGCCTGAATCGTGCCGCTGTTGGTGATCGTGGAGACGCCCGCCGCCGAATAGATGCCGTAGGCGGTCTTGTTGTCGCCGTGCGCGGAGACCTGGATGGTGCCGCTGTTCGTCACCGAATCCACCGACGCGCCCGAATCGACGCGGATGCCGTAGGCGTTGCCGCCCGCGCCGAAGGTGCCGTCGCTGTTCGCGGTGCGGTTGCCGCGCACGGTGATGCGGCCGCCGTTCGCGATCCCGGGCGCGATGCCGCCGTCGCCGACGCGGATGCCGCTCGCCGCCGCGTCGATCGCGGAGGCGGTGATGCTGGCGCTCGACTGGTTGCTGATGCCGCCGCCGACGCTCGCGGTGAAGCCGTTGCCGCCCGCCACTCTGACGGCGTCCGTCTCGCGGCCCGCGGTGCTGCCGCTCACCGTGATCGACGAGCGGTTGACGATGCCGTAGGCGTCCGCGCCCGTGCCGACATTGCCGACGACGGTGTTCGCCGTGCCGGCCGCGCCGGGGGACACGAGGATCGCCGGCGCGCCGCCGAGCGCCGTGACCGTGCCCGCGACCAGCGTGTGCTTGGTGGTGTCGACGTCGGCGGGCGCGACGCGGTTGCCGTCCTCGTCCACGTAGTAGCGGTCGTTGACGAAGCCGCCGCCGACCGTGCCGGAGATGAGCACGCTCGCCTTGCCGGCGACCGCGGGAACCGCCTCCCCGCTCGAATTCGTCGTCTGCGCCTGCCCGGTGGCGATGGCGCCCGCGTTGGCGATGCCGCCGCCGACCGTGCCGCTGACCGCGAGCGCGGCGCCGTCCGCGCCCGTCGCGGCGACGCCGCCCGTGACCTTCACGTCGCCGGTGACTTCGCCCGACACGGAAACCGCGACCGAGCGCGCGCCCGTCACCGAGACGCCGTTCACGCCGAGGTCGCCGTCGAGGCGCGAGGTCACGGAGACGCCGTAGGAATCGGTGCCGCCGACCGTGATCGAGCTGCCGCTGCCGCTCACGACATTGCCCGTAAACGTGCCCGCGCCGCCGATCAGCAGCCCGACGTTGTTGGTGCCGACCGCATCGTTCGCGCCCGTGCCCGTCACCTGGATCGCGCCGTTGTTGGTGATCGTGCCGGAAAGCCCGCCCGCGGGCGCGACGACGGCGACGCCGGTGCCGTTCGATTCCGTCGTCGTCTTCACGGTGCGCGAGGCGTTCACCGTGACGCTGTGGCTCGAATCGACCGTGATCGCCGTGCCGCCGGAGACGTCGACGGTGCCGTCGACGATGACGTTGCCCGGCCCGCTGTTCGCGTTCGACGTGGTGATCGGCGTGTTGCGCGTGCCCGTGACCGTCAGGTCCGCCGCGGCGGCCGGTCCGGCGGCGAGCGCGATCAGCGAGGCGCTGGCCCCAATGCTGGCGATGAACGACGAGGTGACGCGGGACGTGCTGCGGAACGTGCTCATGGGGCCCTTTCAGATACTGCCGACGGCGCCGAGCATCACCACCGGCCCACCCCACTCGGACCGGACGGAACGCCGCACGACACCGCCTCCCTGGCGCTTCGGAACGCTCTGTGGCGGATAGGGCCAAGCCCCGCTGCCGTCAATGGCCGCCCCCGCCGCGGCAACCTGACGAAGCCGCCAGCGTGTCTTTGTGCAACAGCTTTTGATAGCGTGGCCGCGGGAGGACTAGAACCGTCATGCATCCATACGTCTTTGCCGATGAGACCCCCGACAAGACCGCGATCGTCATCGCCGAGACCGGCGAAACGCTCACCTACGGCGGCCTCGAGGCGCTCTCCAACCGCGTCGCGCAGCTGATCCGCGCGCACGGCCTGAAACGCGGCGACGTGATCGCGCTGATGATGGAGAACGGGCTGGAGTTCCTGCCCATCTGCTGGGGCGCGCAGCGCGCCGGCATCGTGTTCACCGCGATGTCGACCAAGCTCGGGCGCGACGAGGCCCAGTACATCCTCGGCGATTCCGGCGCGAGGATGCTGTTCGCGAGCCCCGGCCTCGCCGACGTGGCGGCGCGGCTGGAGGTGCCCGGCCCGCGCTTCGCGGTGGGCGGCGCGATCCCGGGCTTCGCGGACTTCGGCGCCGCCGTCGCCGAACAGCCGGACACCCGCATCGCCGACGAATCGCAGGGCCGCGACATGCTCTACTCGTCGGGCACGACGGGGCGGCCGAAAGGCGTCATCGGCCCGCTCTCCGAGGGGCCGATCGACGAGGTGAGCCCGCTGTTCATGCTGACGAAGGCGCTCTACGCCTTCGATGCGGACATGATCTACCTGTCGCCCGCGCCGCTCTACCATGCCGCGCCGCTGCGCTACTCGATGGCCGTGCACCGCGCGGGCGGAACGCTCGTCGTGATGAGGCAGTTCGACCCCGAGCGCTATCTCGCGTTCGTCCAGCAGTACCGCGTCACGCACACGCAGCTCGTGCCGACGATGTTCGTGCGGATGCTGAAGCTGCCGGACGAGGTCCGCGCGCGCTACGACCTCTCCAGCCTCAGGGTGGCGATCCATGCCGCCGCCCCCTGCCCCGTCGAGGTCAAGCGCCGGATGATCGACTGGTGGGGGGAGACGATCTACGAATACTACGCCTCCACCGAGGGCGCCGGCTTCTGCGCGGTCAGCCCGCAGGAGTGGCTGAGGAAGCCCGGCACGGTCGGCCGCTCGCTGCTCGGCGAGATCCGCATCCTCGACGACGAGGGCGCGCTGCTGCCGCCGGGGCGCGAGGGCCGCATCTACTTCGCGGGCGGCGGCGAGTTCGCCTACCACAACGACCCCAAGAAGACGCAAAGCGTCCGGCACGAGGAGCACGGCGCCACCTTCGGCGACATCGGCTACGTCGACGAGGACGGCTACCTGTTCCTCACCGACCGCGCCGCCTACATGATCATCACCGGCGGCGTGAACGTCTATCCGCAGGAAGCCGAGAACGTGCTCGTCATGCACCCCAAGGTGGCGGACGTCGCGGTGTTCGGCATCCCCCACGAGGAGATGGGCGAGGAGGTGAAGGCGGTCGTGCAGCCGCGCGACTGGGCGGACGCCGGGCCGGAGCTGGAGGCCGAGCTGATCGCCTTCGCCCGCGCGCACCTCAGCCACGTCAAATGCCCGCGCTCGGTCGACTTCGAGCCGGAACTGCCGCGGCACGACACGGGCAAGCTCTACAAGCGGCTGCTGAAGGAGCGTTACAAGGCGGCGGGCTACAAGGCGGCGGAATGAACAGGGGCGCCGCACGGCGCCCCTGCTGCTTTTCCCCGTAAAGGACCGGCTACCTGCGGCGGCGGCGGAGCGCCCCCACGCCGACGAGGCCGAGGCCGAACAGGCCCAGCATTCCGGGCTCCGGCACGCCGACGACCGGCGGATCGGGGTCGGGCGCGACATCCTCGGTGATGCCCGCGTAGAGCACATTGCTCTGGCTGTAGTTGTAGAAACCGAACGACCCGTTGTCGAACGCCGCAAGCCCGGCTTCCGCCGCCGTCAGGCTCAGTTCGAGAACGCCGCCGACCTTCACCTGGATGAGGTCCGGCAGGAAGATCAGGTCGAACGTGTATTCGGTGTTGTCGGCCCAGCCGGTGGAGCCGAGCGTCGTCGCGCGCTTCAGCTCCTGCACCACGCCTTCATGCCCCCAGAAGTCGTATTCGGACGCCGCCGCCGCGTTTCCGGAAACGCGGGAGATGGACAGCCCGTCATACGCCATGTTGCCCGAGAACTGGTCCGACTGCTTCCAGTCGATCAGGATGAAATCGGCGTTCGACGCGTTGATCTCGCCGTCGCTGTAGCCGAGCACGAAGCCGACATAGTCGTCGTCGCTGGTGGTCGTGACCTTGATCGTGCCGGAGAGCGCCAGGCCCTGCGCATTGGCGCCGTCCTTGAAGAAGATCGTCGGCAGTCCGTTCACGGTCTGCAGCACGGAATCGTTGCCCGGCTGCACGACCCAGTTGGCGTTCCCGGGCACATCGTCGAGCACGTCGGCCTGCCATCCCGTGAGGTCGACCGGCGCGGCGAGCGCGGGCGTCGCGAGTACCGCCGCCGCACCGGCCAAGAGTTTCAAACGCATTTCCCCGTTCCCTTGCCTGCGGGCGCAAACCTGTTCTGCGCCACGGGCAACGTGGATGCACGATCAATGCCAAGGTCGATTTTCGATGCGTTTTCAAAAGGGAAATAAACCGACTTGTGGAAAGTCGTTCCGGAACTGTAAGAAATTCCGACGGTTCTGGTGAAGCTTCGAAAGCATCCCTATGTTCGCGTCATGATATCGCGATTGAAAGCGGCGCTCGGCGCCTTCATGCTCATCGCCTGCACGGCGCAATCCCCCGGCAAGGCGCAGGACGAAGCCCCCGAACAGGCCGCCGCGGCGACCGCTCCCGCGAAGGGCCCGGCGCTCTGGGCGGTGAAGGATGCCGACACCACCATATACCTGTTCGGCACGATCCACATGCTCCCGGAGGGCACCGAGTGGCTGGCGCCGCCGGTCGCGAAGGCGTTCGATGCCTCCGACACGCTGGTGCTCGAAGTGCTCGGCACCAACGACGCGAAGGTGACGACGCCGATCATCCTCAAGATGGGCTACACGCCCGGCCTGCCGCCGCTCGCCGAGCGCGTTCCGGCGGACGAGCGCGACGAGCTTGCCGCCGCGATCGCGCACGCGGGCGTGCCCGCCGCCGCGCTCGATGCGATGGAGACGTGGCTCGCCACCATGTCGCTCTCCACCGCGCGCATCCAGAAGCTCGGCTACGGCATCGAGGGCGGCGTCGAGTATCAGCTCTCCACACGCGCCGCCGCGCAGCGCAAGCGCATCGAGGCGCTGGAGACGATGACCGAGCAGCTCGGCTTCTTCGACACGCTGCCCGAGGCCGAGCAGCGCACGCTGCTCGTCAACTCGCTCGACGACATCGACGACATCGACGCGGTCATCAGGAACGCCGTGAACAGCTGGCTCGCCGGCGACGTCGATGCGGTCGCCGACCTGCTGGAGGACGACACGCGCGATTCGCCCGGCCTCGCCAAGCGCCTGCTCACCGACCGCAACCTCAACTGGGCGAACTGGATCGCCGAGCGCCTCGAAACCACCCCCGGCACCGTGTTCGTCGCGGTCGGCACGGGCCACCTCGCGGGCAAGGACAGCGTGCAGTCCATGCTGGAGGCGAAGGGTCTGAAGGTCGAACGGCTGAACTGACGGCGCGGTCGTGCGTCCCTCGACTTCGCTCGGGATGAAAACCCTTATAGCTCTACCATCATCATCCCGAGCGAAGTCGAGGGACGCACGGATCTGCACCGCCCGAATCCCTTGCATTTCCGCGCTTCGGCGTGTACGGGCACCGCTTCCCGAGCGGCTGGTCATCCCTGGAGGCGGCTGCACGGGTTTGAACCAATGGAGAGATACAGATGAGTGAAGCGCTGAAGCTCGCGGCTGAAGCGCGCGACCGGGCAGGCAAGGGAGCCTCCCGTGCAATCCGTCGCGAAGGCCGCGTCCCCGCCGTGATCTACGGCAACAACAAGGAACCCGTGCAGGTCCATGTCGAGGCGAAGGCCCTCGTCAAGATGCTGCAGACCGGCCATTTCCTGAACTCGGTCGTCGAGGTCGAGGTCGGCGGAAAGACCGAACGCACGCTGCCCCGCGACGTGCAGTTCCACCCCGTCACCGACCGTCCGATCCACGTCGACTTCCTGCGCCTGTCGAAGGACGCGCGCGTCACGGTCGCGGTTCCGGTGCGCTTCACCGACGAAGAGGCCTCGCCCGGCATCAAGCGCGGCGCGGTGCTCAACATCGTCCGCCACGAGGTCGAGCTGGTCTGCCCGGCCGACGCGATCCCCGACGAGCTCGTCGCTTCGCTGAAGGGCCTCGACGTGGGCGAATCGCTGCACATCTCGGCCTTCGCGCTGCCCGCCGGCGCGAGGCCCGTGATCGACGACCGCGACTTCACCGTCGCCACCATCGTCGCGCCGTCGGCGCTGCGTTCGAGCGAGGACGCCGAAGCCGCCGCCGAGGGCGAAGGCGAAGCCGCCTGACCATAGGACGCCCGGCCTCCGTGCCGGGCGTTTCCTCACGCGATGCAGCTTTTCGTCGGCCTCGGCAATCCGGGGGGCGCCTATGCGCTTCACCGGCACAATGTCGGCTTCATGGCGGCCGACACGATCGCCGATGTCCACCGCTTCGGCCCGTGGACGAAGAAGTTCAAGGGGCTGATCGCGGACGGCAGCATCGGCGGCGAGCGCGTGCTGCTGCTGAAGCCGCAGACCTTCATGAACGACAGCGGCCGGAGCGTCGGCGAGGCGATGCGCTTCTACAAGCTTTCGCCCGGCGACGTGACGGTGTTCTACGACGAGCTCGACCTCGCGCCGATGAAGGTGAAGGTGAAGACGGGCGGCGGCGCGGCGGGCCACAACGGCATCCGCTCGATCGCCGCGCACATCGGCGAGGATTTCCGCCGCGTCCGCATCGGCATCGGCCACCCCGGCGACAAGGCGCGGGTGACGGGCCATGTGCTCGGCAACTATGCGAAGGCGGAGATGGAGCCGCTCGCCGACCTGCTCGGCGCCGTCGCGCGCGAGGCGAAGTGGCTGGCGGCTGGCGACGACGCGCGCTTCATGAGCGACGTGGCGCTCGCCATGCAAACCAACGGAAAGGCCTGATCTGATGGGGTTCAAGTGCGGTATCGTCGGCCTGCCGAACGTCGGCAAGTCGACGCTGTTTAACGCGCTCACCGAGACGGCGGCGGCCGCCGCCGCCAACTTCCCGTTCTGCACGATCGAGCCCAACGTGGGCCAGGTGCCGGTGCCCGATCCGCGGCTCACCCGGCTCGCCGAGATCGCCGGCTCGCAGAAGGTCATCGAGACGCAGCTCGCCTTCGTCGACATCGCCGGGCTCGTGCGCGGCGCCTCGAAGGGCGAGGGCCTCGGCAACCAGTTCCTCGGCAACATCCGCGAGGTGGACGCCATCGTCCACGTGCTGCGCTGCTTCGAGAACGGCGACATCACCCACGTCGACGGCCGCGTCGATCCGATCGCCGACGCCGAGACCGTCGAGACCGAGCTGATGCTCGCCGACATCGAGAGCCTCGAGCGGCGCGTGCCGAACCTCGTCAAGAAGGGTCAGGGCGGCGACAAGGAGGCGAAGATCGCCGCCGCCGTGCTCGGCCGCGCGCTCGACGTGCTGAGGGACGGCCAGCCCGCCCGCATGGTGGAGCCGAGGGACGAGGAGGAGCGCCGCGTGCTGGCGCAGGCCCAGCTCCTCACCGCCAAGCCCGTGCTCTACGTCTGCAACGTCGGCGAGGACGAGGCCGCGACCGGCAACGCGCTTTCGGAGAAAGTTGCCGCCAGGGCGAAGACCGAAGGCGCGGCGAGCATCGTCATCTCCGCGGCTATCGAGGCCGAGATCAGCCAGATGGACCCGGCCGACCGTCCCGACTTCCTCGCCGACCTCGGGCTCACCGAAACCGGCCTCGCCCGCGTCATCCGCGCCGGCTACGACCTCCTTCATCTTATCACCTTCTTCACCGTCGGCCCCAAGGAGGCCCGCGCCTGGACCGTCGAGAAAGGCGCCACCGCTCCCAACGCCGCGGGCGTCATCCACACCGATTTCGAAAAGGGCTTCATCCGCGCAGAAACCATCGCCTACGATGATTTCGTAAACTTCGGCGGCGAGCAGGGCGCGAAGGAAGCGGGCAAGCTCCGCCTCGAAGGCAAGGAGTATGTGGTGAAGGACGGCGACGTCCTCCACTTCCGCTTCAACGTCTAGTCACCCGCCCGTCACGTGGCCCGCGCAAGGAGATGAGCATGATGCACGATCGCCTCCCCCTGCGCGCGCTCCTCACGGCGCTCGTCGTCCTCGCGCTTTCGGCCTGCGCCGCCACCCCGCTCCCCCGAGCGGCGGCGACAGTGGAGGCGCGCGCGCCCGTCACCATCCTCGTCTCCATCGACGGGCTGCGGCCGGACTATCTGGAGCGCGGCGTCACGCCCAACATCAACGCGCTTGCCGCTGCGGGCGTGAAGGCGTCGATGCGGCCATCGTTCCCCTCGCTCACCTTCCCGAACCACCACAGCGTCGTCACCGGCCTCCGTCCCGATCGCCACGGCATCGTCGACAACACGATGGCCGATCCCCGCCGCCCCGACGTGCGCTTCACGCTCGGCGACCCGCGCCAGTCGCTCGACCCGTTCTGGTGGGACGAGGCCGAACCGCTTTGGGTGACGGCCGAGAGGGCGGGCGTCCGCACCGGCACGATGTTCTGGCCGGGTTCGGAAGTCGCCATCCACGGCACGCGCCCGCAGGACTGGCTGCGCTACGACAAGGCGGTGAGCGGCACGCAGCGCATCAACACCGTGCTCGACTGGATGCGCCGCCCCGCCACGATCCGCCCGCGCTTCGTCACGCTCTATTTCGACACGGTGGACACGGTCGGCCACGAACTCGGGCCGGACGCGCCGGAAACCACCGCCGCGCTCGCCGAGGTCGACAGGCTCATCGGCGATCTCGTCGGCGGCCTCGGCGCGCTCGGCCAGCCGGCGAACATCGTCCTCGTCTCCGACCACGGCATGGGCGCCACCGCCGACGCGCGCGTCATCCGCATCGACGGCATGATCCCGCCCGAGATCGGCACCATCGTCACCGAAGGTCCGTTCTCCGGCGTCAATGCCATCCCTGGCAAGGACGCCGAGGTGGCGGCGAAGCTGCTCACGCCGCACGACCATATGCAGTGCTGGCGCAAGGGCGCGCTTCCCGCGCGCTTCGCCTATGGCAAGAATCCGCGCGTCCCCGAATTCCTCTGCCTCGCGGCGAGCGGCTGGGCCATTCAGGCGCGGGATCGCGAGCATATCCTGAAGGGTATGCACGGCTACGATCCGGCCGAGCCCGACATGGCCGCCGTGTTCATCGCCGCCGGCCCCGCGATCGCGTCCGGGGCCGCGCTCCCGGTGTTCGACAACGTCGATGTCTATCCGCTGCTTGCGCGCCTCGTCGGCATCGCGCCGGTCCCGGGAGTCGACGGCCGCGCCGAGACGCTGGCCCCGATCCTGAAGGCATCGGACTGAACCCCCTTTAAAGTGTGACTATGCCCCGGGAGCCCGTGCGCTATGACGGATGCCATGAAGTATCTTGAAGACATCAATCCCGGCGACCGCGCCGCCTTCGGCAACTACAAGGTGACACGCGAGGAGGTGATCGACTTCGCCTCGAAGTATGACCCGCAGCCCTTCCATCTCGACGATGCGGCAGCTGCGAAAACATACTTCGGCCGTCTTTCCGCCAGCGGCTGGCACACCTGCGCGATGACGATGCGCATGATCGTGGAGAATCTCACGGCCGACCGCCACGCCGGGCTCGGTTCGCCGGGCGTCGATCAGCTTCGCTGGTTGAAGCCGGTCTATCCCGGTGACACCCTGCGCGTGGAAACCGTGGTCACCGAGGTGCGCCCTTCGCGCACGAGACCCGACATGGGCTCTGTGCACAGCGACCTCACGGTGTTCAACCAGAACGACGAGCCGGTGATGACGATGAAGTCGATCGGGCTGGTGCGGCGGCGGCCAGCCTAAAGGCTCAGTGCCCTTCGAACGCCATCAGCGTCACGGGCGCCACGCCTGCAGCACGCAGCCGGTCCGCGCCGCCGAGATCGGGCAGGTCGATCACGAACGCCGCCTGTGCGACGACGCCGCCCGCGCGGCGGATGAGTTCGGCCCCGGCGATCGCCGTGCCGCCGGTGGCGATGAGGTCGTCGACGAGCAGCACGCGCGCGCCGGGCGCGCAGGCGTCCGCGTGCATCTCCACGCGGTCCTCGCCGTATTCGAGCGCGTAGTTGACGCCGATCACTGCGCCCGGAAGCTTGTTGCGCTTACGGATGAGCAGCACGCCCGCGTTCAGCCGGTGTGCGAGCGCGGCGGCGAACACGAAGCCCCGCGCCTCGATGCCAGCGACGAGATCGAAGGGGCCGGACACGGCGTCCGCCATCCGGTCGATCGTCGCTGCGAAGCCCGCCGGATCGAGCAGCAGCGTGGTGATGTCGCGAAACAGGATGCCGGGTTTCGGATGATCGGGAATGGTGCGGACGAGCGCGCGAAGATCGGCGTGGGGATCGGCATTCGCACCGCTCATGCCAGCACCCTTCCGGCGATGCCGCGCAGCTTTTCGACCGTGGGCGGCGGCCAGAGCGCCGGATCGGTGATGATGGCATGGTCGAGCGCATGGTCGCAGCCCTGCGGGCAAGCCGCAGGCCCGGCGGGCCACGCCGCCGCGACCGCTGCGACGAGCGCCCGCGCGTTCGCGCCGTTGCCGTGCATCACTTCAAGGATCTCGGCGACGTTTGCGCCTTCTTCCGCCGGGCGCCAGCTGTCGTAGTCGGTCACCATCGCGACGCTGGCGTAGCAAAGCTCCGCCTCGCGGGCGAGCGCGGCCTCGGGCATGTTGGTCATGCCGATCACGTCGAAGCCCGCCGCAACGTAGGCACGCGATTCGGCGCGCGTCGAGAACTGCGGGCCTTCCATCACGAGGTAGGTGCCGCCCGAAACGAACGGGATGCCGAGCGCCTTCGCCGCGTCCGCGACGCGCGCGCCGAGCGGCCCGCACACCGGATCCGCGAGGCTGACATGCGCGACGATGCCGTCGCCGAAGAAGGATTTCACCCGGCCCCGCGTCCGGTCGACGAACTGGTCGACGAGCACGAACGTGCCGGGGCTGAGCGCTTCCCTGAACGAACCGCAGGCCGACAGCGAGAGCACATGCGTGCAGCCCGCCGCCTTCAGCGCGGCGATGTTCGCGCGGTAGGGAACCTCTGACGGCGTCAGGCGATGGCCACGGCCGTGGCGGGGCAGGAAGACGAGGTCCGCCTGTCCGAGCCGCCCGAACAGCAGGTCGTCGGAAGGGCGTCCGAAGGGCGTGTCGACGGCGCGCCACTCGACGTCGGCGAGCGACCCGAGGGCATAGAGCCCGCTGCCGCCGATGATGCCGAGCCTGCCCCCCATCGCCCGGCCTCGATCCCTAGTGCTTCACCCCGGCCCAGACCCTGCGATAGCTGAGGTAGGCGAGAGTCGTCAGGATCAGCAGGAACGCGATCACGCCCACGCCCGCCCGCTTGCGCGATTCGAGCTTCGGTTCCGCGGCCCAGGTGAGGAACGCGGCGACGTCCTGCGCCATCTGGTCGACGGTCGCTTCCGGCTGGCCTTCGGCATAGGTCACCTGACCATCGCTCAGCGGCGGCGCCATTGCGATCGCGAGGCTGTGGAAGTACGGGTTGTAATGCAGCGGCGCCTCGGGGCGGCGATCCGCCGGGAAGTTCGCCGGAACGTCCGCATAGCCGCTGATCAGCGAATAGACGTAGTTCGATCCGTCGTGCCGCGCCTTGGTGATGAGCGAAAGGTCGGGCGGCAGCGCGTTGTTGTTCGCGGCGCGCGCGGCGATCTCGTTCGCGTAGACGAGCGGAATCCTGTCGGACGGGATGGCCGGGCGCGTCGACGCTTCACCCGTGTCCGGATTGATCGCCGGCACCTCGTGCACCCAGTTCTTGGCGATCGCCTTCACCTCGGCCTCCGAGAAGCCGATCTCGCCGAGGTTACGGAACGCGACGCGGTTCAGGCTGTGGCAGGCCGAGCAGACCTCCTTGTAGACCTGAAAGCCGCGCTGCAGCTGCACGCGGTCGTAGCCGCCGAACACGCCGAGCCCGATCGGGCCGTCCCACGACCAATGGGCCTTCTTGGGGTGCTCGTGGAACGCGAGCGTCGGATCGACCTCCGCGGCCTCTCGCGGAGCGAGCGCCGCGAACAGCAGGACCACGCAGAAAACGGCGCCGATGGCGATTCCGAAAAGACGAACCATGACGTCGTGTCCCTTATTCGGCCGGCTGCGCCGCCGCGTTGGCGGGCGCGGGTTCAGACTTGCCGAGCACGGCTTCGGCGATCGAGTTGGGCAGCGGGAGCGGCCGCTCGATGCGCGAGACGATCGGCAGGATGATGAGGAAGTGCGCGAAGTAGTACATCGACGCGATCTGGCTGATCCGCACGTAAGGCTCTTCAGCCGGCGCGCCGCCGACCCAGCCGAGGATGGCGAGATCGAGCATCAGCACCCAGAACAGCTGCTTCGAGACCGGCTTGTAGCGGTTCGACTTGACGTTCGAGCCGTCGAGCCACGGCAGGAAGAACAGCAGGATGATCGCCGCGAACATGGCGAGCACGCCCCACAGCTTCGCCGGCAGGATGAAGTCCACCGTGAAGGCGCGCAGGATCGCGTAGAACGGCCAGAAGTACCATTCGGGAACGATGTGCGCCGGGGTCGAGATCGGATTCGCCGGAATGTAGTTGTCCGGGTGGCCGAGGAAGTTCGGCAGGAAGAACAGGAAGATCGAGAAGACGATCAGGTAGACGCCCGCGCCGAACAGGTCCTTCACCGTGAAATAGGGGTGGAACGGCAGCGTGTCCGCCGGGCCCTTCACGTCGATGCCGGCCGGGTTGTTGGAGCCCGGGATGTGCAGCGACCAGATCTTCAGGATGACGACGCCCGCGATCACGAACGGCAGCAGGTAGTGCAGGCTGAAGAAGCGGTTGAGCGTGGCGTTGTCGACCGCAAAGCCGCCGAGCAGCAGCGTCACGATGCTGTCGCCGACCACGGGAATGGCCGAGAACAGGTTGGTGATCACGGTCGCGCCCCAGAAGCTCATCTGGCCCCACGGCAGCACGTAGCCCATGAAGGCGGTGGCCATCATCAGCAGCAGGATGACGACGCCGAGCATCCACACCAGCTCGCGCGGCGCCTTGTAGCTGCCGTAGTAGAGCCCGCGGAAAATGTGGATGTAGACGACGATGAAGAAGAAGCTCGCGCCGTTGGCGTGGCCGTAGCGCAGCAGCCAGCCGTAGTTCACGTCGCGCATGATGTGCTCGACCGAATCGAACGCGACGAGCGTGTTGCCGCCATAGTGCATGGCGAGCACGATGCCGGTGACGATCTGGATCAGCAGCGCGAGGCCGGAGAGGACGCCGAAGTTCCACCAGTAGTTGATGTTGCGCGGCACCGGATAGCCTGCGCCGACGCTGTTGTAGACGAGGCGCGGCAGCGGCAGGCGCGAATCCAGCCACTGCATGAACGGGTGCTTCGGCTGATAGTGGTTGGCCCAGGGAAAGCTCATGACGTCTTATCCAATCTGAACGCGCGTGTCGGACGTGAAGGCGTACTCTGGCACCTCGAGGTTCTTCGGCGCCGGGCCTTTGCGGATACGCGCTGCGGTGTCGTAGTGCGAGCCGTGGCAGGGGCAGAAGTAGCCGCCGTAGTCGCCGCGGTTCTCGCCTTCCGCCGCGCCGAGCGGGACGCAGCCGAGGTGGGTGCAGACGCCAAGCGTGATCAGCCAGTTCGCCTTGCCTTCCTTGGTGCGGTCGGCGAGCGTCTCCGGATCGCGCAGCTCGGAAACCGGCACCTTGTTCGCCTCGGCGATCTCGGTGGGCGTCAGGTTGCGCACGAACACCGGCTTGCCGCGCCAGTTGAGCTTGATGGCCTGCCCGACCGCGATCGGCGCGAGATCGACCTCGATCGAGGCAAGCGCCAGCACGTCCGCGGACGGGTTCATCTGGTCCACGAGCGGCCAGGCGGCGGCCGCCGCGCCGACCCCGACGAAGGCGCCGGTTGCGACATGGATGAAGTCGCGGCGACGCACGCCTTCATCGGTGATCGGATGACCGGTTGCATTTTCGACTGTTGTCATTCCCTAACCCCGCGCGCGGGGGGAGTCTCGGGCAAAGCTCCGCCCGAACGCCCCCTTCAGGTTCTATACTTGCGCGCCTGATAACCGCCGAGCCCCCCCAACCGCAATGGGCAAATTTGGCGCATTGCTGTCGAAGCATGGCTGGGCTAGCGGACGGCACCATGCGCATCGCCCTGTTTCAGCCCGATCTGCCGCCGAATGTCGGCACGCTGGTGCGGATGGGCGCCTGTCTCGGTCTCCCCGTCGACATCATCCGCCCCTGCGGCTTCCCGCTGGGGCGTGAGGCACTTCGCCGCAGCGCGATGGACTATTTCGAGCAGGCCGAAATCCGGATCCATGATGACTGGGCGGCGTTCCAGCAGGACGTGCCCGGCCGCCGCGTGCTGCTGACGACGAAGGCGTCGGTGCCCTACACCGAGGCGGCCTACGCGCCGGAGGACGTGCTGGTGATGGGGCAGGAATCGGTCGGCGCACCCGACTTCGTGCATGACGCCGCCGCGCTTCGCGTCCGCATTCCGATGCGCGCCGGGCTGCGTTCGCTGAACGTCGCGCTCGCCGCCGCGATGGTGGCGGGCGAAGCCCTCCGACAGACAGGACTTTATCCGCAATGACGACATTCGATACCCGCCAGACCGCCGCTGCCGACTGGTTCCGGGATTTGCGCGACCGCATCTGCACGGCCTTCGAGGCGCTTGAGGACGAGCTTGGCGGCGGCGGCACGCCCGGCCGATTCGCGAGGCAGGGCTGGGAACGCGCCGATCATTCAGGCGCGCCGGGCGGCGGTGGGTCGATGTCGGTGATGAAGGGGCGCGTGTTCGAGAAGGTCGGCGTCAACATCTCCACCGTCCACGGCGCGTTCGACCCCGAGTTCGCGAAGACGATTCCCGGCGCCGCCGATGACCCGCGCTTTTTTGCCACAGGAATCAGCCTCGTCGCGCACATGGTGAACCCGCATGTGCCCGCCGTTCACATGAACACGCGCTACCTCGTCACGACGAAGGCGTGGTTCGGCGGCGGCGCGGACCTCAACCCGCCGATCCCCGTGGCGACGGACACCGCCGACTGGCACGCTGCCTTCAAGGCCTGCTGCGACCGACACGATCCCGAATACTTCCCGCGTTTCAAGGCGTGGTGCGACGAGTATTTCTTCATCAAGCACCGGAACGTGGCGCGCGGGCAGGGCGGCATCTTCTACGACCAGCTCGCAAGCGGCGACTGGGACGCGGACTTCGCCTTCACGCGCGACGTCGGCGAGACGTTCCTGAGCACCTATCCGGAGCTTGTCCGCCGTCACTTGCACGAGCGCTGGACACCGGAGGACCGTGCGCGGCAACTCGCCTATCGGGGGCTCTACACGGAGTTCAACCTCGTCTACGACCGCGGCACGCTGTTCGGCCTCAAGACCGGCGGCAACATCGACGCGATCCTGATGAGCCTGCCGCCTGTCGCGACCTGGAGCTAGGCGGCGAGCTGGCGGTAGATATTCGCGGTGAGCGCCGCGACGAAGACGCTGAACACCGCGCCGACGATCGAGATCAGCAGCTCGGTGAGGAAGGACGGGTCTTCCGGCGTGCCGCCCGTCGCGGCAAGCCCGACGGCGCCCACGAGACCGCTCAGAATCGCGAAGATCAGCACGAACACTGCGAAAATCGCGAAGATGCGCCCGACATTGCCCGCGGTCAGCACCCAGCTGCGGCGCAGCGCATCGGCGGCACGCGTGTTCTCGGCGACGATGATCGCCGCCAGCAGCGACAAACGCAACGCGACATAGACGGCAACCGCCGTGAGCAGAAGCAGCAGGACGGACGTCGGAACCGACGCCTGCACCCCGCCCGCCGTGTAGACGACCGCGACCGGCATGAAAGCGACGAGCACGGCAAGGCTTGCGAGGACGATGCGGGGCGTGAGGCTCACCGCGCGGCGAATCGCCGTCCCCGCGTCGATGCCGGGAAACAGCACCAGAAGCACGATGGCGGCCTGCCCGATCACGCCGACAAGGCCGCCTACGGCCTGCGCGAGCTGCGCGTTCTGCTCGCCGAGGGCCTTTTCGTCGGCAAAGCGCGCGATCAGCAGCGACGGCATGAACACGAACGCGGCGGCAGGGAGGGCGAACTCCCCGAAGCGGCGCTGCACGTCAGCGACCGTGTCGGTCCAGGCCTTGCCGATCGCCAGCGCCACGCATCATCCCCCCTGAAAAAGCGCCGTTTCAGGCGGCGTGCGGAACGCCCTTCTCGGCGAGCAGCGTGTGCAGCTCACCCGATTCGAACATCTCCATCATGATGTCGCTGCCGCCCACGAACTCGCCCTTCACGTAGAGCTGCGGGATCGTCGGCCAGTCGCTGAACGTCTTGATGCCCTGCCGAAGCTCGGCGTCCTGAAGCACGTCGGCGCTGTCGTATTCGACGCCGAGGTGCTCGAGAATGGCAACGGCGCGGCTCGAAAAGCCGCACTGCGGGAACAGCGGCGTGCCCTTCATGAACAGCACGACGTCGCTGCCGTTCACCTTCTCGGCGATTCGGGTGTTGATATCGGTCATGTCTTGCTCCTCGTCCGGCTTCAGGCCGGAACCTCGGTGGTCAGCTGCAAGGCGTGCAGTTCGCCGCCCATGCGGCCGCCGAGCGCCGCATAGACCATCTGGTGCTGGCGGACGCGCGGCAGGCCCCGGAACGCCTCCGAAACCACATGCGCCGCATAGTGATCGCCGTCGCCGGCGAGATCGGTGATCTCGACGACGGCATCCGGCAATGCCGCCCGGATCATGCCTTCGATCGCGCCCGCATCCATCGGCATGGCGCGGCCCTCAGACTTCCTCGATGAACTGGCGGCGCGCCTCGACGAGCTTTTCCTCCATTGCCCGGCGCACCTCGTGCTCGGTGACCTCCACGCCCTTCGCAGTGAGGTCGCCGTAGACCTTGCGGAACACGTCGTCGTCGCCGGCCTCCTCGAAGTCGGCGGCCACCACCTCACGCGCATAGGCCTCGGCCTCGGCGGTCGTCAGCCCCAGCTTTTCCGCCGCCCAGTTGCCGAGCAGGCGGTTGCGCCGCGCCGTGACCTTGAACTGGAGCTCGGCATCGCGCGCGAAGCGATTCTCGAAAGCCTTCTCGCGGTCGTTGAGATTGGTCATGGCGGGCGTCTGTCCTTCCTTGGCTGGCAAGCCGGGTTATCGGGCCTAGATAGAGAGGCACCGCACCCGGTTCAACTGCAAGCGGTATGCTTGATCGTCGCAGCTTTTGCGCCGAAACTTCGGGCGCGGACATTCCTACAGGCGCGGGGCGGGAAGCGATGAGCGACGAGAGCGATGCAGCGGGCACCACGGTCGCGGGCAGCCTCGTGGCGTCGGAGCCGGGCAGGCAGGACGGCAAGGCGGGCGACGTGCAGACCGTATGCCCGAACTGCGGCGCCGCCATCATCGGCCACTACTGCCACGAATGCGGGCAAAGTGCGCACCTGCCGCGTTCGATCGGCCACATCTTCCACGACATCGTGCACGGCGTACTGCACTTCGACAGCAAGGGCTGGCGCACGCTGCCCATGCTGGCCCTTCGCCCCGGCACGCTGACCCGCGACTACGTGGAGGGAAAGCGCGCCCGCTACATCGCGCCCTTCCCGATGTTCCTGTTCACCGTGTTCGTCATGTACTTCTCGTTCGCGATGGTCGGCGGGCCAAAGGTCGACCTTGCGGACGCAGTGCA
Organism: Sphingosinicella microcystinivorans; assembly: GCF_027941835.1. Taxonomy (NCBI): domain Bacteria; kingdom Pseudomonadati; phylum Pseudomonadota; class Alphaproteobacteria; order Sphingomonadales; family Sphingosinicellaceae; genus Sphingosinicella; species Sphingosinicella microcystinivorans. Next base: position 1,664,403 of record NZ_CP116005.1, on the reverse strand, counting down.
GCTCGACCCCAAGAGCGTCGAGGCGGCGCAGAAGGAACTCGTCGCCGAAACCGAAAAGCTGAATGCCCTCGAAGCGGAACTTGCCGCCGCAAAGGCGAAGCCGGTGCCGGTGCCGGGCGAAGCCGCGGAAATCAGCGGCCGAATCCGGGAACTGCGCACCGAGATCGGTATCCTCAAGGCGACGCTCGGCACGATGGGCGTCGTGCCGCGCGATCCGGCAAAACCCGACGCGCCGCAGCCGCCGGACTGGCGCGAGGCGCTCGCGAAGGCGGCCGACAAGGACATCGATGTCGATACCGGCAACCCCGGCCTCGACGCGAAGCTCCGCAAGGCGCTGCAGAACCCCGAGCTCCTGTTCTACAAGATGCAGCAGTCCGCCTATAAGTTCTCGTTCCTGCTGGTGCCCCTGTCGCTGCCCTTCGTGTGGCTGCTCTTCCCGTTCCGGCGGCACACGCACCTCTACGATCACGCCGTGTTCACGCTCTATTCGCTGTCGTTCATGTCGCTGCTGTTCGTATTCGCCGTGCTGCTCGCCCGCCTCGGCCTCATCAGCTTCCCGAACGCGATGGCGATCAGCATGTTCGTGCCGCCCGTCCACATGTTCGTGCAGCTCAAGGGCGCCTACGGCCTCGGCATCGGCGGCGCGCTTGCGCGAACGGTCCTGCTTTCGGTCTTCGCGATCGTCGTGCTCAGCCTGTTCATGGTCATCGTCATGGCGCTGGGCGCGGTCTGACCGCACCCAGCGCTTGCATTGTCAGCCCCGCAGGCTTCCGCTATGGCGGGTGATGTGTTTCCCCGCCCCGGGCACGCGCCAGTCCCGGTGCGAACCGGGGCGGTGCTTTTTCCAGACCCCGAATCGAGAAGGTCCGCCGATGTCCCGCCGCCGCCAGATCTACGAAGGCAAGGCCAAGATCCTGTACGAAGGGCCGGAGCCCGGCACCATCATCCAGTACTTCAAGGACGACGCGACCGCGTTCAACGCCCAGAAGAAGGGCACGATCAGCGGCAAGGGCGTGCTCAACAACCGGATTTCCGAGCATATCTTCACGCTGCTCGGCCAGATCGGAATCCCCACGCACTTCATCCGCCGCCTCAACATGCGCGAGCAGCTCGTGCGTCAGGTGGAGATCATCCCGGTCGAGGTCGTCGTGCGCAACGTCGCCGCCGGTTCGCTCTCGAAGCGCCTCGGCATCGAGGAGGGCACGCCACTGCCCCGCACGATCCTTGAATATTACTACAAGGACGACGCGCTCGGCGATCCGATGATCACCGACGAGCACATCGCCTGCTTCGGCTGGGCGAGCCAGGAGGAGATGCACGACGTCGCCGACATGGCGATCCGCATCAACGACTTCATGTCGGGCCTTTTCGCCGGCGTCGGCATCCGCCTCGTCGACTTCAAGCTGGAGTTCGGCCGCCTGTGGGACGGCGACTACAGCCGCATCATCCTCGCCGACGAGATCAGCCCGGACGGCTGCCGCCTGTGGGACATCGCCACGAACGAGAAGCTGGACAAGGACCGCTTCCGCCGCGACCTCGGCGGCGAGGTGGAAGCCTATCAGGAAGTCGCGCGCCGCTTCGGCCTGCTCCCCGAAGGCTCGGTCTCGACCGTCCTCGACCTCGACGAGCACCGCAAGGCGCGCAAGAAGGACAGCTGAGGCCCGTTCAGCGACGCTTGGCGCCCTTCTTCTTGACCTGATAGCCGCAGATGATGCCGAACAGGAACGCGCAGAACAGCGCGATGTGCAGGTTCGTGCCGCGCATCTGGCCGAGGATGTCCTCGTAATAGACGAACAGCGCCACGAACATCGCGGCGGCGATCAGACCCATCAGCCGTCCTTTCGCCAGGCGGAAATGATGCCGAACAGGAAGGAGGCGACGAGCGCGAGCTGCACCTCCTGGTCGTGCGTCAGCCACGGGAAGATGTAGCCGCCGACGAATTTCTCGGCAGTCGCGAACAGCAGCACGAACAAGGCAATGGCGAGATAGTCCACGTGCCCCAAGCCCCGAATAGAAAACAACCCCGCCGTGACGATAGACCCACAGGCTTAACAAAACCCTCACGCGCGGCCCCATGCGCGCCATTTGAGCGTTGCGACGCGGCGCGGGGAACGCCATAAGGCGCGCCATGAAAGCCAAAGTCTACGTCACGCTGAAGAACGGCGTTCTCGATCCGCAGGGCAAGGCGATCTGCCACGCGCTGGAATCCCTGGGGTTCGGCGAGGCGCAGGACGTGCGACAGGGCAAGTTCATCGAGCTGGACCTCGCGGACGGCACCAGCGAGGCGCGCATCGAGGAGATGTGCAGGAAGCTGCTCGCCAACACCGTGATCGAGAACTACCGGATCGAGATCGCCTGAGATGAAGAGCGCGGTCATCGTCTTTCCGGGCAGCAACTGCGACCGCGACATGGCCGTGGCGCTGCGCGCGGTGACGGGACGCGCCCCGGCGATGGTCTGGCATCGCGAGGCGGAACTGCCGGATGTCGATGTCATCGCGCTTCCGGGAGGCTTCTCCTACGGCGACTACCTGCGCACGGGCGCGATTTCGGCGCGGTCGCCGGTGATGGCCGCCGTGAAGCGCGCCGCCGAACAGGGCCGCTTCGTGCTCGGCGTCTGCAATGGCTTCCAGATCCTCACCGAAACCGGACTGCTGCCGGGTGCGCTGATGCGCAACGCAGGGCTGGACTTCGTCTGCCGCGACGTGCCGCTGACGGTCGAGAACACGCAGACGGCGTTCACATCGGCCTACAAGGCGGGCGAGAGGATCCGCATTCCAGTCGCGCACCACGACGGCAACTACTTCGCCGATGCCGCGACGCTCGACCGGCTCGAGGGCGAGGGCCGCGTCGTCTTCCGCTACGGCGAGGACGTGAACGGGGCGCAGCGCCGCATCGCGGGCATCGTCAATGAAACCGGCACCGTGCTCGGCATGATGCCGCACCCCGAACGCGCCATCGAGGCGGCGCAGGGCGGCACCGACGGCCGCCGTCTGTTCGAAGGCCTCGTGCGGGCCTTCGTCGACGCCTGAGGACGCAGGAACCCCGGCACGGCCTCAAACGGCCGTATCGTGACCCCACTGGCGCTCGATACGCCCGTCGATGCGGCGCACCGCGACCCAGTCCCCGCCCGCAAGCGTATCGTCCTCGATGAGATCGACGACGGCGTCGGCGATGTCCTCCGGCTGGCACATGGCGTTGCCCGCGAGGATCGGCGCCATCCACGGCGCATAGTCGCCGTCCGCGCCGGTCTTCTTCAGGATCGGCGTGTTGGTGAGGCCGGGGAGCACGCCCGCGACGCGCACGTTCCAGTCGGCCTTGAGCGGGGCGCAGCAGCGCGTGAACATCATCACGCCCGCCTTGGTGGTCGCATAGAGCGCGTCGCTGAAGCCCGTGCCGAGCGCCACGGTCGAGACGGTATTGACGATCACCCCGCCGCCCCGCGCGCGCATCGCCTGCGCGGCAAGCTGGGTGGCGATCACGAGCGACGACAGGTTCACGTCGATCATCCGCCGCAGCCCGCGCACCTCCGCCGCGGGAAACTGCGCCGCGCCGGAGACGATGCCCGCATTGTTGAACAGGATGTCGCAGCCGCCGCGCGCCGACAGGCTGCCGAACCACGTTTCCACCGCATAGAGGTCGGAGAGGTCGAGCCGCACGGTTTCCGCGATTGCGCCCGCGGCGCGTGCGTGCGCGGCGGTTTCCGCCATGCCCGCCTCGTCCACATCGACGATGATGAGCCTCGCCGCCCCCTTCCCCGCAAGCCGCGACACGGTTGCCTGCCCGATTCCCGCCGCGCCGCCCGTCACGATCGCCGTCTTGCCGCTGATCTCCACCCGATCCTCCCCGTCGCTTTTGCCGCCAACACTAGACCGCGTTTGACAATGACAGCAATATACATAGATACCTAAGTAAATGCGAAAGCATATGGGGAGGAGGGTGCATTGGCAGACGCGGCAGCAGCGCTTGCCCCGGAGCCGCCGATCGCGGAGGCCAGGCTGGCAAGGCAGCGTCTCGTCGCGCTGTGGATGCTCACGATCATCGGCACGATCAACTTCGTCGACCGGCAGATCCTGTCGGTCCTCATTGAGCCGATCCGCGCGGAGATGCAGTTCACCGATACGCAGTTCGGGCTGCTGACGGGACTCGCCTTCGCACTCTTCTACGCCATCGTCGGCCTGCCGATCGCGATGATCGCGGACCGCTGGCACAGGATTCGCCTGATCGCCGCCTCCTGCTTCGTGTGGAGCGGCTTTACGGCGCTTTGCGGCATGGCGAACTCGTTCGGACAGCTCGCCGCGGCGCGTTTCGGTGTCGGTATCGGCGAGGCGGGGGGCACGGCGCCCTCGCTGTCGGTCCTCGCGGACTACTATCCGCCGGAAAAGCGCCCGCTCATCATCGGCATCTTCACCGCGAACGGCCCGCTCGGCGTGTTCATCGGGGCGACGTTCGGGGCGTGGGCCGCGCAGCATATCGGCTGGCGCGGCGCCTTCTTCGCCGTGGGCGTCGTCGGTCTCGTCGCGGCGCCGCTCCTGCTGCTGCTCGTCCGCGAACCGGCGCGGGGCCGCTCCGATGCCGCCCATGCGGACACCGCCGCTCCCTCGTTCGGCGCAAGCATGGCGCTGTTCTTCCGGCATCGCAGCCTCCGCCTGCTGCTCTTCGCGAGCGGCCTCGCCGCCTTCGTCAGCTACGGGATGCTGAACTGGATTCCGGCGTTCCTGATGCGCACGCAGGGTATGCCGCTCGAAGCGCTCGCCGCGTGGTTCGGGCCCGCCGCAGGCTTCTCGATGGCGCTCGGCATCTGGGGCGGCGGCGCGCTCGTCAACCGTGCCGCGCGCAGGAGCACGCGCGCCTACGCGCTCATCCCCTGCGCCGCGACGCTGGTGATGATCCCGACGTTCATCGCCGCGCTGCTCGCGCCGGGCTGGGAATGGTCGCTCACACTGATGATCGTGCCGATGATCTGCTGCACCATCTATGTCGCGCCAGCGATCGCGCTCGTGCAGAATCTCACGCCGCCGCGCGCCCGCGCCACCGCCTCCGCGATCCTGCTGCTGGTGTTCAACCTCGTGGGGCTCGGCGGCGGGCCGCTGTTCATCGGCATGATCTCCGACGCGGTGGCGCCTTCGATGGGGAGCGAGAGCCTGCGCGTCGCGCTTCTCTGCGCGATGCCCGCCGCGGCCGTGGCGGCGATCGCCCAGTTCGCCGTTTCGCGCGCCGTCGGGAACGACTTCAGAGCAATGCAGGCGCAGGCATGAAGGACATCGCAGGCAAGACCGCGTTCATCACCGGCGGCGGCAGCGGCATCGGGCTGGCGATGGCGCGCGCACTGGCCCGCGAAGGCGCCCGCGTCGTGATCGCCGACATCGACGAGGGCAGGCTCCAAGCGGGTGCAAACGCGCTTGCCGCCGACGGTGCGGAGGCGCTGGCGATCCGGCTCGACGTGACCGACCCGGCATCGTGGGTCGCCGCGAAGGTCGCCACCGATGCCTTCGGCCCGGTCGGTATCCTGTGCAGCAACGCCGGTGTCGGCGGCGGCAGCGGCGCCTTCGAAAGCTACGACCCGGCCGTGTGGCGCTGGAACTATGCAGTCAATGCCGACGCACACCTCCACGCCTGCCGCACCTTCCTCGGCGACATGAAGGCGCGCGGCGAACCGGCGCATCTCGTCATCACCGCTTCCATGGTCGCGATCGTGCCGCCGCCGATCTCCGCCGCCTACATCAGTTCGAAGTACGCCGCGCTCGGCATCGCCATGGCGCTCAGGAACGAGCTTGCGGGCAGCAACGTCGGCATCTCGGTGCTCTGCCCCGGCATGGCCGCGACAGCGATCGTGGAGACGACGCGCGCGCTCCGCCCGGTCGACCCGGAAGTGGGTGACGCGGCAACCACTTCGCAGGCCATGCAGGCCGTGCTGGCCGGGGGCATGTCGCCGGGGCCGATCGGCGAGCATGTCGTCCGCGCGATCCGCGCCGACGCGTTCTTCATCTTCACGCATCCCGAATGGAAGCCACTCGTCGAAGCGCAGTACGCGGACCTGCTCGCCGCCTTCGGTGCATCGGCGGACCCGGCCTACGCGGGCGACGACATCGGCGCGGTGGCCGCCGCCAATCGCCGCCCGCGATGAGACACGAGAAGGAGACAGGCCAATGACCGATGACGACATGCGTGCGCTTGCCAAACGCTTCTTCGATGCCGTCGAGCAAGGCGACGTGGCGACGCTGCGCAGCTGCTATGCGGATGACGCACGTATCTGGCACAACACCGACGAGGCTGAGCAGACGCCGGACGAGAACGCGGAGACGCTCTCCGGCTTCGTCAAACGGATCAGCCACCGCGTCTATGCCAACCGCCGCGTCAATGTGTTCCCCGGCGGTTTCGTGCAGCAACACGAGCTCCACGGCACACGGCAGGACGGCGCGCGCCTGACGCTGCCCGCCTGCATCATCTGCCGCGTCGAGAACGGCAAGGTCACGCGGCTCGACGAGTATTTCGATTCCGCGCGCGTCGCGGAATTCCGGAAATTCGCCGTCAGCTGATCCCGTATAATCGTCAATTAGATTGACGATTATACTTCGAAAGCGTAGCATTCGGCAAAAGGCATAAGGAGGATCGACATGTCCAGGGACACCACCGCTCCGTTCGAGTTCCGGGGCGTCAACCATCTGGCGCTGGTCTGCAAGGACATGGCGCGCACCGTGGAATTCTACCGCGACATCCTCGGGATGCCGCTCGTCAAGACGATCGACCTGCCCGGAAACCGCGGCCAGCACTTCTTCTTCGACATCGGCAACGGCGACAGCCTCGCCTTCTTCTGGTTCAAGGATGCGCCGGAAGCCGCCCCCGGCATCTCCGCGCCAGCCGCGCTGCCGACACAGGGCTCCTTCGTTTCGGCGCACGGCTCCATGAACCATATCGCCTTCAACGTGCCCGCCGAGCATTTCGACGAGTATCACCAGCGCCTGATCGACAGGGGCGTCGTGGTCACAAAGATCCTGAACCACGACAATTCCGAAACGCAGGTCGCCGACAGCGCGGACGACGAGGACGTGTACGTGCGCTCCGTCTACTTCTTCGATCCGGACGGCGTCTGCCTGGAGTTCGCGGCGTGGACGCACGAGGGCTTCACCGACAAGGACGTCGCCCACGATCCTGCCCGCGCCGACGGTTCGCGCGCGCTCGGCATGATCGTCGCGGCCGCGAAGAACGACGAAACGACGATGGTTCCCGCCGAGTAGGGCGAATCGGCAGGAGGCCGCGCCAGTCAGCCGACGGCGCGGTCCCGGCCTTCCCAGTAGGGCTGGCGGAGTTCGCGCCGCAGCACCTTGCCTGCCGCGTTGCGCGGCAGAACATCCACGATGTCGACGCTTTTCGGTGCCTTATAGGCGGCGATGCGGCTCCGCGCCCACGCGATCACCTCCTCCGCTGCGGGCGGCGCGCCATCCGGCACCACGAGCGCCTTCACCGCCTCGCCCCAGCGCGCGTCGGGGACGCCGATGACGGCGACGTCGGCGACGCCGGGGCAGCCGAGGATCGCGTTCTCGACCTCTGCCGGATAGACGTTCTCGCCGCCCGAGACGATCATGTCCTTGATGCGGTCGTGGACGTAGAAATAGCCGTGCGCGTCGGCGAAGCCCGCGTCGCCGGTGTGCAGCCACCCATCCGCCAGCGTCTCGACGGTCGCATCGGGGCGGTTCCAGTAGCCCTTCATGACGATGTCGCCGCGGATCGCGATCTCGCCGATCTCGCCGGGCGCGAGGCGCTCACCGTCCGGCCCGAGGATCGCGATCTCGATGTCCGGCCAAGGCCGCCCGCAGGACTTGAGGCGTTCGGAAACCTCGTGCCCGGACGGTGACAGGTACGAGCCCGCCCCGGTCGATTCGGTCATGCCGTAGAACTGCACGAAGCCGCAGCCGAAGGCGGCGCGGGCGCGCACCAGCACGTCCTCCGCAATCGGCGAGGCACCATAGGCGATGGTGCGCAGCGCCTCGAAACGCGCCTCCGCGATCGCGTCCGTCTGCAGCATCATCTGGATCATGGCGGGCGCGAGGAAGGCGTGCGACACGCGTTCGCGTTGCAGCATCCCGACCGCGGCATCAGCGGCGAAATCGCGGACGAGGACGAGGCGGCAGCCCTGCGCGAGGCCTGCGAAGCTGACGTTCGTGCCCGCGACGTGGAACAGCGGCATCACGATCATCACGGTCTCGCCCTCGTGGTAGGCGAAGCCGTCGACGCCCGTCGCCATCTCCATGAAGCGGCGGTAGTTGCGGTTGCCGAGCACGACGCCCTTGGGCCGACCGGTGGTGCCGCTCGTGTAGAGCTGCAGCACGTCGTCGTCGGGCTCGGGCGCACCGGGGAGCTGCGCGCCTTCGCCTGCCGCGAGCCAGGTGTCGAAGTTTTCGAAATCATCGTGCGCGCCGTAAAGTGCGACGAGGCGCGGCGGGGCAGGGAGAAACTTCACCGCCTCCAGCGCGGTCTCGAAGAAGTCCGCGCCGACGAACAGCAGCTTCGGCGCGGCGTCCTCCAGGATGAAGGCGATCTCGCCGGGGGCGAGGCGGCAGTTGACGGGCGTGAGGCAGGCGCGGGCGCGCGCGGTGCCGAAGAACAGCGGATACCAGGCGTCGTGGTTGCGCGTCAGCACCGACACGCGGTCGCCGGGCGCGACGCCGCTTGCCGCGAGCGCGCGCGCCACGGCCGCTTGCCGTTCGGCGAGCTCGGCGAAGGTCGTCTCGCGCGCGCCGAACAGGACCGCGACTTCGCCGCCCCGCGCCTTCGCCTGCACGGCCGGGATGTCCGACAGGCAGCGGATGGCCTCAAGGTCGATCATTCTCTCCCCTCGTTCTTGTTAATACTAAGAATACTAACTAATACGGAGACCATAAACAACCGGAGCGAGGTCCCCCGTGTTCGAACACCCGATCCTGCCTACCACAATCGTCGGCAGCTATCCGCAGCCGGACTGGCTGATCGACCGCGAGCGGCTGAAAAAGAGCCTGCCGCCGCGCGTGCGCGCCGCCGAGCTGTGGCGCGTGCCCGAGCCGTGGCTGGCGGACGCGCAGGAGCACGCGACGCTGATGGCGATCCGCGACCAGGAGGAACTGGGCATCGACATCGTCGGCGACGGCGAGATGCGGCGCGAAAGCTATTCGAACCGGCTGGCGACGGCGCTTTCGGGCATCGACACGGAGACCCACGGCACCGCCATCGACCGCACCGGAAAGGCGAACCCGGTGCCGCGCGTTTCCGGCCCGATTCGCCGCCTCTCGCCGATCGAGGCGCAGGATGCCGCCTTCCTGAAACGCCATGCGCGGGGACCTGTGAAACTCACGCTGCCCGGCCCGTTCACGATGACGCAGCAGGCGCAGAACGACCATTACCCGACGAACGAAGCGCTCGCGATGGACTATGCCGACGCGGTGAACGCGGAAATCCGCGACCTGTTCGCCGCCGGGGTCGACGTCGTGCAGCTCGACGAGCCGTACCTTCAAGCCCGCGCCGACGCCGCGCAGGACTATGCGCTCGCCGCCATCGACCGTGCGCTTGACGGCGTCGAGGGCACGACCGCGCTCCACATCTGCTTCGGCTACGCGCTCGTCCACGGCAGCCACGTCGCGAAGCCCAAGGCCTACGACTTCCTCGCCGAACTCAACCGTTCGCGCGTCGACGTGATCTCGATCGAGGCCGCCCAACCGCGGCTCGACCCGGCGATCCTCGCCGAGCTTCCCGACAAGATCATCATGTACGGCGTGCTCGACCTCGCCGATTCGAACGTCGAAACGCCGGAGACGGTGGCGGCACGCATCCGCGAGGCGCTGCGCTACGTCTCCACCGACCGGCTGTGGATCGCGCCCGACTGCGGCATGAAATACCATTCGCGCGAACTCGCGCAGGCCAAGCTGCGCGCGATGGTGGAGGGCACGGCGATCGTGCGGCGCGAACTCGGCCGCTAGAGTCGGTTCGATTTTGAATGGATCGCCTGTATTCCCTCCCTCCCTCTTCAGGGGAGGGATTGGGGTGGGGCGTTTCCCCAAGCTCGATACAGCTTATCATGACTGCCCCACTCCCCGACCCTTCCCCTGAAGAGGGAGGAGCTTCGGGGATCAGGCTCGGGTCGGCGTAGATCCGGGCTGCCATACGGTCGAGCGCGCCCTGATCGCTCAATCTGTGGATGGTTCCCTGTGCCCCCGGCGTGCATTGCGACCGCAGCGCGCAGGTCTTGCACGCTGAACTCCGGCAGCGGATCGCCCGAGTGCATGTCACTCAGCCTTAGCCAAATGTCCATTGACTTGCTTCTTTTTTGTTGTGTAAACACAATATATCATTATCAATTCGAGACGGTTTTGTGATGAACTTATATAACCGCATCGCTGTCTTTCGAGCCGAACGCGGCGTGTCCCGCCGCGAACTCGCGGAGGCGGTGGGTGTGAACAACCAGACGATCGGCTATCTCGAGCGGGGCGACTACAAGCCCAGCCTCGAGCTCGCGATGAAGATCGCCGTCTATTTCGAAGTGCCGATCGAGCTTCTGTTTTCCTTCCGTCCCTTCGAACCAGTCGCAGACACATTACGCCGTGCCGCCGCAGCCGGAGACCAATCCTCATGACCCTGCTCGAAAAAATGGACCGCCTCGTCTATGCGACGCGGCTCGACAAGATCATTTTTATGAAAACGCCGCCGCGAAGCTTTCGCTGGGCGCCGCTACTGGTGGTCGCGGCCATGATCCTAGGCTTCGTGCTGATGGCCAGGGCCGGAATAGCGATTGCCGCCGATTTCCTGATCGGGTGGCTGATCTTCTATGGCGCGATCCTCGCCGCCGCCTTTCTTCGCGCCTTGGGACCCCGATTCACGGCGACCGTGAACCGACCACTGGATGAGCGCGAACTCATGGTGAAGGCTCGCGCGCACGCCACCTCGGGCGTCGTGCTCGCTATTATGTTTTCGCTCGGCTGCTTCTACATGACGAGCGCAGGCGTTCCATGGCTTTGGCACCCGCAGTTCATGGACTGGTTCAATCTCGGCTTCGGGATTCAAGGGTTCGGCTTGCTCTTGCCGACCTGGATCGCCAGTTGGCTCGAACCGCGACCGGCGGCGGACCCCGACGACTGAAATCAGCAATCCGGCCCGGCCACTCGACCCAGCCCCGTCGTCATAGACGTGCGCCCGTTTTGGCACAGCCCGGGATGCAACCCAAAACAGACCGATTGCAGCTCAGGTTTCGCGCAGCCAGTCGCCGACCGCTTTCGACACCGCCTCCGGCGCTTCCAGCGTCGAGAGGTGCCCGACACCCGGCAGCACGACGAGCCGTGCGCCCGCTATGCCGGAGACGATCTCGTCCTGATGCGCGCGCGTGGCAATGCCGTCGGCGTCGCCCCAGAGAATCAGCGTCGGCACGCGGATGTCGGCCAGAGACGCCCGGCTGTCGGCGCGGGCCATGATCGCGCGCTGCTGGCGCAGGAACGTCTCGGCACCCGTCTCTGCCGCCATCCGCCGCACGGCGGCGACGAGCGCGGGGTCTTCGCGGCGCGCGGGGGAGAGCAGCATCGGGATGCGCTCCTCCGCCACCTGATCGAAATGGCCTTTCTCGACGAGGTCGATATAGCCCTGCCGCCGCGCTGTCTGCGCCGGGCCGTCGGCGGGGGCGAGCGTCGCGAGCAGCGCGAGGCGCGCGACGCGCTCGGGCGCCTGCCGCATCACCTCGAATGCGGTGAAGCCACCCATCGCGTGCGCGGCGAGCGCGAAGCGTTCGGGCGCGGCGTCGAGCAGCCGCCGGGCCATGTCCGCGATCGTCTCGTCCCGCGTATGATCGGCGACGATCACCGCGCGCTCGGCCGACCATGCCGCGATCTGCGGCGCCCACACGTCGCGCGTGAGAAGCTGGCCGGAAGCGAGGACGACGGGAAGCGGCTCTGCCATCAGACAACCCTGTTCAGAAGCGGCTCCCCGGCGGCGAGCCTGCGGACGTTTTCCTTGGCGATCACGAGGCAGCGCCCCAGCGTTTCGGGCGTCAGCCACGCGATATGCGGGCTGACGACGACCTGCGGCAGCCCGAACAGCGGGTTGTCCGCGCCCGCCGGTTCCGCCGCGAACACGTCGAGCCCCGCGCCGCGCAGGTGCCCGGAGCGCAGCGCATCGGCGAGCGCGGCCTCGTCGACGAGCTCGCCGCGCGCGGTGTTGACGAGGATCGCGCCCGGCTTCATCGCCGCGATCGCGGCGCGGCCGATCATGCCCTGCGTTTCCTCGGTGAGCGGCGCGTGCAGCGACACGACATCGGATTCGGCGAGCAGATCGGCGAGGGGCAGATACGTATAAGGCACGTCCGCCTTCGCCGAGCGCGCGGTGTAGACGACGCGCGCGCCGAGCGCTTCGAGCGCGCGCGCCAGCCGGGCCGCGGTGCTGCCGAAGCCGACCAGCCCCACGGCGCGCCCCGCGACCTCGCCGACGCCGTCGAGCACGGCGGAGTCCGCCTCCCAGCCTTTCCCTTCGCGGGTGATCGCATCGAAATAGGGCGTGCGGCGCAGCACCGAGAACAGCAGCGCCAGCGCCATCTCGGCGACCGCCTGCGCGTTGACGCCGGGCATGTTGCAGACGGCGACGCCCGCGTCCCTCGCGGCATCAAGCGCAATGGTGTTCACGCCGACGCCGAGCTTCTGGATCAGTTTCAGCCTCGGCGCGCCCGCGATGTGATCGGGCCGCACCGGCGTCAGCACGTGGAGCAGCGCTTCGGTGTCCGCCATCTCACGGCGGAAACCGGCGTCGTCGGCCTCGTCGACGATGGCGATGCCGTCCCCGAACACGCCGTCCACCTGCGCGCGGAAACCGGCGCTCGGCCGGGCGTGGAGAAGAATCTTCATGCGGACAATCTCGCCGCGACCGGCGCGGCGAACGCCGACGCGCCCGCGAAGGTCGCATCCGCGCCCATCGCTTCCTCGATGCGCAGCACCTCGTTCCACTTCGCCATGCGCTCCGAGCGCGTGAACGAGCCGACCTTGAGCTGGCCCGCGTCCCACCCCACGGAAAGGTGCGCGATGGTCACGTCCTCGGTCTCGCCCGAGCGCGCCGAGACGATCGTGCCCCAGCCCTTGCCGCGCGCCGCGTCGAGCGCCGCCTTCGCCTCCGTCACCGTGCCGACCTGATTGACCTTGATGAGCGCGGCGTTGCAGGCGCCGTGGGCGGCCGCCGTTTCGACGCGCGCGGCGTTCGTGACCAGCACGTCGTCGCCGATGATCTGCACGGCGTCGCCGATGCGCGCCGTCACGTCCGCCATCGTGGCGAAATCGTCCTGCCCGGCCGGGTCCTCGATCGAGAGGATCGGGTAGCGCTTCGCCCAGCCGACGACGAGGTCCGCCATCTCCGCGCCCGAGAGCCTGTTGTTGTCGAGCGCGAGGCGGTAGCCGTTCGCGTCGCCGAGCTCGTTCGCGGCGATGTCGAGCGAGATGAACACGTCCTCGCCGGGGCGGAAGCCCGCCTGCTCGATGGCCTTGGTGAGTGTATCGAGCGCGTCTTCATTGGAATCGAAATTGGGCCACCAGCCGCCCTCGTCGGCGACGCCCGCGACGGCGCCCTTCGCCGCCATCAGCCGCCCGGCCGCGCGGTAGACGGCGTCGGTGATCTCGAGCGCGCGGCGGAACGAGCCCGCGCGGGGCGCCATCACCATGAAGTCCTGCACGTCGGTGCGCCGCCCGGCGTGCGCGCCGCCGCCGAAGATCTGGATTTCGGGGAGCGGAATCCGCACCGGTGCGCCGCCGGAAAGCCAGCGCCACACCGGCTCGCCCGCGGCGGCGGCGGCGGCGTGCAGCACCGCCATCGACACGGCGACGAGCGCGTTGGCGCCGATCTCCGCGCGGTTCGGCGAGGCGTCGAGCGCGACGAGCGCGGCGTCGACCGCGGCCTGATCGGCGGCATCTCGCCCGACGAGCGCGGGCGCGACCGTGCCGACGATGTTGGCGACGGCGCGGGCGACGCCCATGCCGCCGAACGCCTTGCCGCCGTCGCGCAGGTCGATCGCCTCGTGCGCGCCGCGCGACGCGCCCGCGGGCGCGATGGCGCGCCCGACCGCGCCGCCCGCGAGCTGCACCTCCGCCTCCACTGTCGGGCGGCCGCGCGAATCCCAGAGCTGACGGCCCTTGATGGCGGTGATTTCGCTGTTCATTCCCGTCCTTCCCGCCATCCGGCGATGAGCTGTTCGAGGTCTGTACCGGAGGCCGCGAGCAGGCGCTTGGCGCGGCCGCGGACCTCGGCGCGGTCCGCCGCGTCCGTGAGGTAGGGCGCGGGCGATTTGCCATCGACGCGCGCGAGCAGCAGCGCCGCCGTGAGCGCACCCGCGCGCTGCATCAGCGCGTCCGCATCCTCCCAGTCGATGCCCGCGCGGTACGCCGCCGCCATCGCCGCGGCAGACTCCGTGAGCGGCGCGGCATCCGGCTTCAGCCACACCGCCTTCAGCAGCAGGTGCGTCGTGCAGAAGGCGAGGTCGAACGCCGGGTCGCCGCAGACCGCGCACTCCGCATCGAGGAACACGGGGCCGCCGGGGCCGACGAGGATGTTCTTGGGGCTGACGTCGCCGTGGACGAGCGCCACGCGGCGCACTTCGAGATCGGCCGCGAGCGCCCGCAGGCGCGGCGCGACCTCCGCGTCATGCTGCGCGACATAAAGCAGGAACGGCTCGACCCTGAGCGCGTGGAACAGCGCGCCCGTATCGAAATCGCGCGCGATGGCCGGATCGTTCGCCGTCTCCGCGTGGATGCGGGCAAGCGCCGCGCCGACCTTCGCGGCGAACGCCGGATCGACGCGGCCGGCGATCAGTTCGTCCTTCCAGACCGGGTGCTGCGCGGGTTCGAGGAAGCGCATCGCGAAGAGGTGCTCCTCCGGCACCTCCGCGACGATGGCGGGCACGATCGCGGGCGCGAAGGCGCCGACGCGCCGCAGCCAGCGCACCTCGCTCTCGGCGCGCTCGACGGGCGCGAACCAGTCCGCCTCGACGCGCAGCTTGGGGAGCGCGCGCTTCACCGCGAACGCGCCCTTCGCCGTATCGACGCGCCACACGTCGCACGAGACGCCGCCCGACAGCGGCGTCATGCGCGGCACCTCTCCGGGGGCGACGAGGCCCGAGGCGCGCAGGTGCTCTATGACCGATTCGTCCTGCGCTGCGCCCACGCCCGTCCCCTTCAGAGCTTCTCGCGAATCCAGCCCGCCATCAGGTCTGCGGCATCGTCGCGGTGCTTCGTCGAGTCCTCGAAATAGTGCGCGCCGGGGAGCATCTCCAGCCGCTTGTCGGCCGATCCGATGAAATCGAAGATCTTCCGCGCGTCGCTCGGGAAGACGCCGGTGTCCGCCGAGCCCTGCACGACGAGCGCGGGCATGTCGAACTTGCTGAGGTGCGGCTCGCCCATGCACTTCGAGGTCTCGAGGCTCCACATCGAAAGCCATGTCCGAATCGTGTTGGCGCGGCCGATGCTCGGCGTGCGGTTCGCGACCGCGGGATCGCCGCGATAGCACTGGCCGGGCGCGCGGTCGGAGGGGTCGATCGCCGGGTCCATGCAGCGCAGGTCGCCCCACACGCGGAACAGCGGGAAGATGCGGTCCGGGATGCCGGCGGCGTTGAGGCGGGCGAGCTCGGCCTTCGCCCAGTCCGTGATGCGCTGGTTGCGCGCGCGCTGCGCGGCCCGGTAGCGTTCGATGAAGTCCGCCGAATAGGGCGGGCCGTTGTCCGGGTTGAAGGGATCGAGCGCCGGGTCGGTGGCGACGGGGTCGGTCTCGTCGATCACCGAGGCGTCCATCCAGTCGGTGAGCACCTCGGGGCGGCCCTGATGCGCGTTCAGCGAGATGTAGAGGTCCGCCTTCGGCAGGCTCGCGAGCACGTCGCGGCCCGCGCCGGTGAGCGCGGTGTGCATCGTCGGCTTGATCGCCTCGGCGAGATAGGCGCCCATCAGCGAGCCGCCGCCCGAGTTGCCGAGGATGACGATCCGCTCGACGCCCGCCTCCTCGCGCAGCCAGCGCATCCCGACGCTGATGTCGATGAGCGCGTGCTCCAGCAGGAACTGGTCCTCGAAGCCGCGGTAGCGCGTGTTCCAGCCGAGGAAGCCGAAGCCGCGCCGCGCGAAATAGGGCGCGATGTAGTGCTCGGCGAAATCGACGTTGTAGTGCGTGGCGATGAGCGCCACCTTCGGGCGCGCGCCCTGCGCGGTCCAGTAGATGCCCTGGCACGGATGGCCGCCCGCCTGGATGCGCGGCGCGGTGGCCGACGCGCGGCCGATGAAGACAGCGTCCAGCCCCTCGGTGCCGTTCGGATCCATCGTATCTCCCCTCGGTGAATTACTTAGCTATCGAAGTATATAACGGGTGGAACGCGAGGGTCCAGCCCCTCATCGCTCGACATTGAAGGGCAGCGTGTAGCCTTCGAGGCGCGTGCGGATCAGCTTCTTGTCGACCTTGCCGGTGGGGCCGAGCGGGATCTCGTCCACGATCAGCACGTCGTCGGGCATCCACCACTTCGCGATCCTGCCGTCGAGCCACGCGAGGAACTCGGCGCCGTCCGCCGTCTCGCCGTCCTTCAGCTGCACGAGCAGGATCGGCCGTTCGTCCCACTTCGGATGCACGACGCCGATCACGGCCGCATACTGCGCCTTCGGGTGGCCGACGACGATGTTCTCGATGTCGATCGAGGAAATCCACTCGCCGCCCGACTTCACGATGTCCTTGGCGCGGTCGGTGATCTGCATGTAGCCGCGTTTGTCGATCGTCGAGACGTCGCCGGTGTCGAAGAAGCCCTCGTCATCGAGCACGTCGCCGCCCGCGCCCGCGTAGTAGCCGCCCGCGATGGTGACGCCCCTGATCTTGAGCCGCCCGGGCGTGCGCCCGTCGTGCGGCAGGCGCCCCCCCGCGTCGTCGGTGAGCTTGAGCTCGATGCCGCAGAGCGGCCGCCCCTGCTTCAATTTGTAGGCGACCTGTGCGTCCTCATCCATCGCGGCGACCTCGGCGGTGGGCACGGAGACGGTGGCGAGCGGCGAGGTCTCGGTCATGCCCCAGCCCTGAATCACGTCGACGCCGTAGTCGCGGAAGGTGCGGACGATGGATTCCGGGCACGCCGAGCCGCCGATGGTGACGCGCTCCAGCGTCGAGAAGCGCGCGCCCGTGGCCTCGACGTGCTGGAGCAGCGACTGCCAGACGGTGGGCACCCCGCCCGCGTAGGTGACGCCCTCGCTCTCGATGAGATCGTAGAGCGAGGCGCCGTCGAGCCGCTGCCCCGGCAGCACCAGCTTCGCGCCCGCGGCGGGCGCCGAATAGACGACGCCCCACGCGTTGGCGTGGTACATGGGCACGACGAGCAGGATGGTGTCGCGCGCCGACAGCGCCAGCGCGTCGCGCTGCAAGGTCATCAGCGCGTGGATGTAGTTGGAGCGGTGCGCGTAGAGCACCCCCTTCGGATTGCCGGTGGTGCCCGAGGTGTAGCAGAGCCCGCACGCGGTCCGCTCGTCGAAGCCGCCCCACGCGAATTCGGCGGATTCGCCCGCGATCCAGTCGTCGAAGGCGACGGCTTCGAAATCGGTTTCGGGCAGCCCCGCGCGGTCGCAGAAGAAGATCACCCGCGCGATCGAGGGCACGTTCGCGAGCAGGTCCGGGATCAGGGCTGCGCAGGCGGGATCGGCGATCAGCAGCCGGTCCTCCGCCTCGGCGGCGATATAGGCGAGCTGTTCAGGGAACAGGCGCGGGTTCAGCGTGTGGCAGATCGCGCCCATGCCGGCGATGCCGTACCACGCCGCGAGGTGGCGCGCGCCGTTCCACCCGAGGGTCGCCACGCGGTCGCCGAGTCCGATCCCCATGCGCGCCAGCGCATTCGACACGCGCTTCGCGTCGGCATGGACCCCGGCATAGCTGCTGCGCGTGACGCGCCCCTCGGCATCGCGCGAGACGATCTCCCGCGCGCCGTGCCACGCGGCGGCGTGATCGAGCAGGCGGTCGACCGTGAGCGGCCAGTCCTGCATCAATCCCAGCATCGTTCCCCTCCCCGCTTTCGTTCCCGATTCAAAATGCCTAGTAATCTAAGTATTGAGCCCGGACAAGAATGCACGCCGCCCTTGCGCCTGTGCAACCGCCGCACCTTCCGCTATCGCGACCAGGAGAACCCATTTCCGGCGAAGGGGCAATGCGCGACAACCAGCTGATCATGCACCTGTTCCAGCGCTTCTGCTGGCTCGACGACGGGCTGCAGGCGCGGCTCCACGACCGCGGCTGGCCCGATGTGAGCCGCGCGCAGTCGATGGTGATGGTGAACGTGCTGAGCGGCTACGTGCGCCCCGCCGAGATCGCGCGCCGCATGGGCGTCTCGCGGCAGGCGATCCACACCACCATCGCGCAGCTCGCGGAGATGGGCATATTGACACTGGAACCGGACCCGGACGACGGGCGGCAGCGGCGCGTCGCCGTGACCGAATACGGCGCGCGGATGCGCAGCGACGCGCAGCAGGCGATGGATGCCGTCTCGGCCACGGTGAAGGATGCGCTCGGCGAGGCGCGCTACGAGGCGCTGCTGGAGGCGCTGGAGGCGGACTGGGGCCCGGTGCCGACGGGCCGCCCGCCGGCTTGACGCCCGCGCGCGCAAATGGTTAGGTTTCGAAGTATTTTCTGCGGAACCCGCGCATGGCCTTCGAAATCCTCGTCTCCCCCGCCGCGCGGCTGCCGATGGCCGACGTGGACACCGACCGCATCCTGCCCGCCAAGCGCATGAAGGGGCTGACGCGCGATGGCCTCGGCGCCTTCCTGTTCGAGCGGATGCGCTACGACGACGCGGGACGCGAGCGGCCGGAGTTCGTGCTGAACCGGCCCGCGTTCCGCGACGCGAGCGTCCTCGTCGCGGGCGCCAACTTCGGCTGCGGCTCCTCGCGCGAGCACGCCGTCTGGGCGCTCCGCGACCACGGCATCCGCTGCATCATCGCGCCGAGCTTCGGCAGCATCTTCACGAACAACTGCCGCGAGAACGGCATATTGCTCATCGCGCTTCCCGACGCCGTGCTGGGTGCCCTCAATGCGCGGCTGGACGATACGCCGACGGCACCGCTCAGCATCGACCTGCGCTCGCAAACGATCCTGATGGACGGCGGAGCGCCGATCCGGTTCAGCATCGACCCCTCGGTCCGCCGTCACCTGATGGACGGCCGCGATTCAGTGGAGCGGACGCTGGCGTTGGAGGGCGCTATCGCCGACTACGAAACGCGCCAAGCGGTCGAACGAATCTAATCGCTCCCTCCCTCTTTACGGAGAGGAGCGTGTCGTTTGCAAACCTGCCGTTTCGTTGCTGGCCAGCACCTTGATCCCAGTCATTCACAGGCGGGATAGCGCCTGCCCTATATCAGCCGTTCGTTCATCTGGAACAGCAGCGGCGGCTTCGCGCCTACCCGGCGCAGTCTGCATCGGCTTGCCGCAAGATGCTCTCGAAACGTCTACGTAACACTGGCGTTGTCCGGGGTGTTGTGCCCGAAATATCGGCCCGAACATGCAAGACATCCGTGGCGTTCGGGTACGGCGACAATCCGCACATCAGCGAGGCTTGATGGCGCGGATTCCAGCCGCCGGATACGACGGCACGGAAGACGATAGTCGGGCGACCACGCGCGTCCGGTTGGTCGAATTTGAAGGAGCAATGCGATGAGTGTTATTTCCAAAAGTCCAAGAATGTTTTTGCTGCTTGCACTTACTGGCCTAGTGCCGGCCAGCCTGCATGCGCAGCAGCAGGACATGAGCGAGGCCGACGCACCAATAGACATAAATGCCTATCCGCCTGCCGACCTGACGGGAATGGCCGCAGGACCAGAGATCGAAGGCTTCATCTCGGCGCGCAAAGACCAGAAGGTGCAGATCACGACCGCTGGCGGCACAAAAACAACAGTTTTCATCAGCGATGGAACCAGAATCAAATCCAGCGGGGGATTCCTCGGAGCCAACAGCAAGAAACTGGCCGCAGACTCGCTGCTGAACGGACTGCCGGTCAGCATCAAGACGGTGCAGTGGGGGGAAGGACTGGTGGCAAGCCAGATCGCTCTCAAGAACAAGGATTTCAAAACCGCGTCAATGATCCGTAACGCCACGGACCAGCGCTTTGAGGAGCAGGCCGCAGCAACAGAAGCACTCCGGGGCCGCGTGGGCGATATCGATCAGTACAATGTCAAAAGCACGACCAACGTGAACTTCGACACCGGCAAGGCCGTGCTGTCTGCTCAAGCGAAAGCCGATCTCTGCGCCGCGGCCACCGAGGCCGAAGCGATGGACAATGCCCTCCTGCTTGTCGTTGGCTATACCGATTCCACGGGAAGCCAGGAATTTAACCAAGAGCTTAGCGAGAAGCGAGCTGCGCGCGTCGTCAATTATCTTCAGCAGGCCTGCGGCTGGAAGCCCTATCGCATGCTTACACCCACCGGAATGGCTGAAGCGGACCCGGCGGCAAGCAATGACTCGGTTGAGGGCAAGGCGCAGAACCGCCGCGTTGCGGTGAATGTTTTGGTCAGCAAGGGTCTGGACGGGATATGAAGCGTTGGGGTGGGTCTCTCGCCCACCCCCACGTTCCGGTTTGCACCCGAAAGCGCCCTGCCCGCTAGCGGCCCCTTAATGGCTACTGCGGCAGACATTTCAAAAATGCCGGCCCGTCACCTCAAGTCGTCGACTAGAGATCGCGCAGATCGACGATCCACCCTGTGACCGCCGCCGCCGCCGCCATTGCGGGGCTCATCAGGTGCGTGCGGCCGTTCCGGCCCTGCCGGTGCTCGAAGTTGCGGTTGGAGGTGGAGGCGCAGCGCTCGCCGGGGTCGAGGCGGTCGGGGTTCATGCCGACGCAGAGCGAGCAGCCGGGCTCGCGCCAGTCGAAACCGGCCGCGACGAGAATGCGGTCGAGGCCTTCCGCCTCCGCCTGCCGCCGGACGAGGCCCGAGCCGGGCACGACCATTGCGCGCACGCTCTTCGCAACGCGCTTGCCTTCCGCGACGGCGGCGGCTGCGCGGATGTCCTCGACGCGGCTGTTGGTGCACGAGCCGATGAAGACGCGGTCGATGGGGAGCCCCGCGAGCGGCGCGCCCGGCCGCAGGTCCATGTAGGCGAGCGCACGCTCCGCGACGGCTCGCTGCGCGGGGTCGGCGATCGTTGCCGGGTCCGGGACGCGCCCGTCGATGCCGACGGTCTGCGCCGGGGTGATGCCCCAGCTCACCATCGGCGGGATCGCCGCGCCGCCCAACCGGACCTCGCGGTCGAACGCCGCGTCCGCATCGCTCGCGAGCGCGGCCCAGCGGTCTACGGCGCGGCCCCAGTCGGCGCCGCGCGGCGCGGCGGGGCGGCCTTCGAGGTAGGCGAAGGTCACGGCGTCGGGGCCGACCAGCCCGGCGCGCGCGCCCATCTCGATGCTGAGGTTGCAGAGCGTCATGCGCCCTTCCATCGAGAGCGCGCGCACCGCGCTTCCGGCGAACTCCACGACATGGCCCGAGGCGCCGTCGACGCCGATGCGCGCGAGGACGGCGAGCGCCATGTCCTTCGCGGTGACGCCCGGCGCGAGCGCGCCCTCCACGCTGATCCGCATCGTGCCTGCCTTCTGGGCGCGGATCGTCTGCGTCGCCAGCACGTGCTCGATCTCCGAGGTGCCGATGCCGAAGGCGAGCGCGCCGAACGCGCCGTGCGTGGAGGTGTGGCTGTCGCCGCAGACGATGGTCATGCCGGGATGCGTGCGGCCCTGCTCGGGCGCGACGACATGGACGATGCCGTTGCGCGGATCGCCCATGTCGAAGCGCTCGATGCCGAACGCGTCGCTGTTCGCGGTCAGCATCTCGATCTGCGCGCGCGCCTCGGGGTCGCGGACGGCGGCGGCGCCCGCCCGCTGGTTCTCGGTCGGCACGCCGTGATCGAACAGCGCCAGCGCCCGCTCCGGGCGGCGCACGCGGAGGCCGCGCGCGGCGAGCCCGGCGAACGCCTGCGGCGAGGTGACCTCGTGCAGCAGGTGGAGGTCGACGTAGAGCAGCGCCTCGCCTTCATCCTCGGCGACGAGATGCGCGTCCCAGATCTTCTCGTAG
Organism: Sphingosinicella microcystinivorans; assembly: GCF_027941835.1. Lineage (NCBI taxonomy): Bacteria > Pseudomonadati > Pseudomonadota > Alphaproteobacteria > Sphingomonadales > Sphingosinicellaceae > Sphingosinicella > Sphingosinicella microcystinivorans. The sequence goes on along the minus strand of NZ_CP116005.1, from coordinate 1,642,366 downwards.
AGCGTGCGCGCCATCAGGCGACGCCGCGCCGCTTCATGTCGGCGATTTCCCCGGCGCTGTAGCCGATCGAGGCGAGGATCGAATCGCTGTCCTCGCCCACCGCCGCGGGCGCCGCCTTCGCAATGCCGCCCGGCGTGCGCGACAGGCGCGGGAAGACGTTCTGCATCCGCACGGCCCCGTGCCGCGCCGTCTCGACCGCGACGACGGATTCGCGCGCGGCGAAGTGCGGATCGTCCAGCATGTCGCGCGCGGTGTACATGCGCCCGGCGGGGATGGCGTGTTCCTCCATCAGCGCCTCGACCTCCGCGAGCGCGCGCGTCCGCGTCCAGTCCGCGATCAGGGCGTCGAGCTCCTCCTGCCGCGCGCCGCGCGCCGCGTGGGTCGCGTAGCGCGGGTCGCCCGCGAGCTCCTCCCGCCCCATCGCGCGGGCGAGGCGGCGGAAGATCGCATCCTGGTTCGCCGCGATCAGCAGCTCGCCGTCGCTGCACGGATAGACGTTGGAGGGTGCGATGCCGGTGAGCACCGAGCCGGAGCGCTGCCGGACGTGACCGGTCACGTCGTATTCGGGGACGAGGCTTTCCATCACCTGAAGCACGGATTCGTAGAGGCTGGCGTCGACGACCTGGCCCTTGCCGCTCCGGTGCCGCTCCTCGAGCGCGGCGAGCGCGCCGAGACAGCCGTAGGTGCCGGCGAGGCTGTCGCCGATCGAGACGCCGAGGCGCGAGGGCGGCCGGTCGGGCGTACCGACGATGCCGCGCCAGCCGCCCATCGCCTCGCCGATGCCGCCGAACCCGGCGCGCCCCGCGTAAGGCCCGGACTGGCCGTAGCCGCTGATCCTGACGACGATCAGCCGGGGATTTTCGCGGCAGAGGTCTTCGGGATCGAGGTTCCAGCGTTCGAGCGTGCCGGCGCGGAAGTTCTCGATGAGGATGTCGGCCTTCGCGGCGAGGCGGCGCACGATCTCCTGCCCTTCGGCCTCGCGCAGGTTCGCCGCGACCGAGCGCTTGTTGCGGGCGATCACCTCCCACCACACGGGCGGATCGCCGCGGCCCCACTGGCGCATCGGGTCGCCCGTCTGCGGCGGCTCGACCTTGATGACGGTGGCGCCCATGTCGCCGAGCAGCTGGCCGCAGAAGGGCCCGGCGATCAGCTGCCCCAGCTCGACGACGATCAACCCTTCAAGCGGCCCCGGCACGCGCACCTCTCCCGATATTTGATTAGTATTCTAACTATTCCGGCAGGAAAAGGAAGGCCTGTCAGCCGCGCAGCGCCTCGGCGGTGCGGACGAGCCGCTGCGCCATCTGGTCGAGGAGCGTGGCGGGAAGCGGCTCGACGAGCCTCCCGTCCGCATCGAAGGCGCGGTCGGCGAAGGGCACCGCGACCTGCTCGGGCAGCAGCAGGAGCTGCACCGTGCCGAGCGTCTGGCGAAGCTGGATGAGCGCGCGCAGGCCGCCGAACGGGCCGATCGAGGCGGACATGATGGCGGCGACCTTGCCGCGATAGGCCGAAAGCGCAACCGCGGTCTCGCCGTCCGTGGGGCGCGACGCCCAGTCGATGGCGTTCTTGAGCAGGCTGGAGATCGACCCGTTGTGCTCGGGCGTCGCGACGAGCAGGCCGTGCTGCGCGCGCAGCACGTCCTTGAGCGCGAGCGCAGCCGCCGGAAACGCCTCCGCCTCCGTGTCCTGGCAATAGATCGGCAGGTCGTAGTCGCGAAGGTCGATCTCGGTCACGTCCGCGCCGTGCGCGCGCAGGCGCTCGGCGCCGAGCGCCGCCAGCCTGCCGTTGAACGACCCCTTGCGGATGCTGCCCGCCAGCACTGCGATCTTCGCGCCCATGCGTCCTCCTTCGTATTGATTAGGTATCTAATCTTTTCACGGAAGGCGGGGCAACCCCGTTCCCGTCAGACCCTGAGGTCGCTGAGGACCGGCGTGTCCTTCGATTCCTCGGCGAGGTTGGCGATCACGCGGCGCAGCAGCGATTGCAGCGTCTCCACCTCCGCATCGGAGAGACCCTTCGTCGCGAGGTCGTGCACCTCCGCGTTCATGGGCGCAAGGATGTCCTCGAGCGCCTTCGCGTGATCGGTGAGGTGGATGTAGATCTTGCGGCGATCGAGCGTGCTCTTTTCCCGCCGCACGAGGCCCGCCGCCTCCAGCCCTTTCAGCGCGACGACGGTTGTCGGCTCGCGCATCCCGACGCGCGCGGAGAGCTCGCGCTGCGTGATGCCGTCCTCCCGCCAGAGCTGGCGCAGGAACCGCCACTGCCCCGCCGAGACGTTGTACTCCAGCGTCCGCCGCTCGAGCGCGCGCGAAAACGAGCGGAACGTAACGCGCGACAGGTAGCCGAGGCTGTTTTCGGGAATCCGGTAGTATCCAGCGGGCTGACGTGCAGCCTTGCGTTTCGACAACGTGCGTATCTCCCTGCGTGGTGCGCCGTTCGTCGGTAGCAAACTTGCGACCGGCCGTCCCGTCAGATTTTGAACCCCTCGAAACATTCGGGCGCGAACAATTCCTCCACCGCCAACCGGCGCGCGGACAGGCCCTGCGCGTGGTGATAGCGCAGGAACGTGTCGAGCACGGCCCGGTTCGCCGAAACGCCGTAGGGCCACCAGTCGCCGCCCATCAGCGCCGCCGTCTCCTCCACCGCGGCAATCTGCCACGGCAGCATCGTGCGCAGCGACGCGGTGACGCGCAGCTCGTCCTGCACGAGCGCCCTCGCCGCCTCGAACGCCTTGCAGAGCGCGCGCGCCGCCCAGCGGTTCGCCGCGTAGACGTCGCGGCGGATCACGACGACGTGCATGATCGGGAAGATGCCGGTGCGGCGGAAATAGTCCTGCTCCACCGCCTTGAAATCCGGGAACAGGCGGCGGACGGCATCGGGCCGCGTGTAGAAGGTGGACGGGATGCGCGCGGTGTGCAGCGCGTCGATGCGGCCGTCCGCGAGCATCGCCGAGAGCGTGTCCTCCGGGCCGATCGGCTCGACGCGGAAACGCCCGGGCAGGGCGAGCTTCAATTTCTCCTCGCGGCCCGGCTGCTCCTCACCGCCGGTCACGTAGGTCACGTCCGCCGGATCGACGCCGTATTCGTCGGCGAGGATGCCGCGGATCCAGACCGGCGCGGTCATCTGGTATTCCGGCACGCCGATGCGCTTGCCCCGCAAATCCTCCGGCCGCGTGATGCCGCTCGCCGCCGACACGAAGATGCAGCCGTGCCGGAACAGCCGCGAGGGGAATACCGGCAGCGCGATGAACGGCGGATCGGGCCGCGTCAGCGTCATGCAATAGGAGGACAGCGACATCTCGGCGGCATCGAATTCCCGGTGCCGCAGCATCCGGAAGAACGTCTCCTCCACCTCCAGCATCTGCACGTTGAGGTCGATGCCGTCGGGCCGCACGCGCCCGTCGACGAGCGCCTGCGTGCGGTCGTAGTTCCAGCAGGCCAGCGTCAGCGGCAGGCGGCTCATGGCGTTTTCCTTTCGGCCTCGATCAGTTCGGCGGGCGAGACGTCGCGGCCCTCGGCGGACGACCTCAGCAGCGCGTGCAGGACGGCGAGCGTCTCCAGCCCCCACGCGCCGTCGAACAGCGGCGCTTCCCCCGCCAGCACCGCGCGCGCGAAGGCATCGGCGACGCCGTGGCGGCGGGCCGGCGGCAGCGGCGCCGGGCGCAGGTCGGGTCCGGCATCGCCGTGCACGACGACGCCTTCGGGCGTGAGTTCGAGGTCGGCGTTCGCGCAGCAGGCGATCACCGAACCGAGCCGCTCGTGGTACGGTGCCCGGACGGCTTCGGCACGTGCGGCGAAGCCGCGCGCCGCCTTGGCCGCGCCCTCGTTTCCGGTGGCGAGCGCGGCGCGGGTGCGGGCGTGCGCGCCGGGCGTTTTCGCAGTGCCGAGTTCGCCCGCCCAGCCCGCGAGCGCGTCGCTGTCGTAGCGCGCGTAGCCCGAATAGACGAGGCTCGCCGCCGCGCCGCTTTCGAACGTGAGCAGCGCCGTGAAGGCGCCATCGGAGGGCCGCGCCGCGTCCCAGTCGCCGACCCATCCGCGCACGCTTTTGACCGGGCTCGCCGCAAGCCTGCGGACGACGTCGACCTGGTGGCTGCCCTGGCTCAGCACCACGCCGCCGCCCTCGGCGCGCAGCAACTCCGCCGGGCGGCGGGGGCGATAGAGGAAATCCGTGTAGGCGAAGGCGTGGATCATCCGCACCGCGCCCGCCGTGCCGTCCGCGATCAGGTCCGCGGCGAGCGCGACCGGCGCGTCGTAGCCGTGGCTCGGCCCGACCATCAGCACCGTGCCCGCCGCGCGCGCCGCCTCCACCATGCGCGCGGCATCGCCGAGCGTCACCGCCATCGGCTTTTCGACCAGCACGTGCTTTCCGGCGCGCGCCGCCGCGACCGTGTGCGCGGCATGAAATTCGTGCGGGGAGGCGATGTAGACGGCGTCGATCTCCGGGTCGCCGAGCAGCGTTTCGAGGTCCGCGTGGCTCCGCGCGCCCGTCTGCGCCGCGAAGCCCGCGCGCGCCTCGGCATTCGGGTCGCAGCCGGCGATAATTTCGATGCGCGGGTGCGCGGCAAAGGCCGGCACGGTCAGCACCGCGCCGCGCCCCAACCCGACGATTCCCAGCCGCAGCACCCGCAAGCGCGCCTCCCTCCCCGAACACCGATCTTGTAATCCGGAATACTTAGTTATAAAAGTATTTTCGGCAACGATAAGAATGAAGGGGAACGATGACACCGGAACAGAACGACCTCATGTGCCGCGTGGAAGGCAGCGCGCCGATGGGGCGCGTGATGCGGCAGGTGTGGATTCCGGCCTGCATGAGCGAGGAGATCGCCGAGCCTGACGGAACCCCTGTGCGCGTGCGGCTGCTCGGCGAGAACATGGTCGCCTTCCGCGACACGAACGGCCGCGTCGGCGTGCTCGACGAGCTGTGCCCGCACCGCCGCGCCTCGCTGTTCTTCGGCCGCAACGAGGCGTGCGGGCTGCGCTGCCTCTATCACGGCTGGAAATTCGACGTGGACGGCAACGCCGTCGACATGGCCTCCGAGCCCGCGGGCGCGAAGCTGCGCGACTCGATGCGGACGCGCGCCTACCCGGTGCGGGAGGCGGCGGGTTTCGTCTGGGTGTGGATGGGCGATCCCGCCGCGCCCGCGCCGTTCACGCCGCCCGTATGGTCGGCGGCGCCCGCTGACAGGATCGCCATCGTGAAGATGCACGCCGCCTGCAACTGGGCGCAGGTGCTGGAAGGCGCGATCGACTCGGCGCACAGTTCCAGCCTGCATTCCACCAACATGCCGACCGCGCCGGAGGTGTCGGGCTCGACAGCAACCGAGAGCCAGTGGCTGCGCCCCTCCGCCGACAAGTCGCCGCGCTTGCAGGTGGAGCGCACACCCTACGGCTTCCGCTACGCCGCGATCCGCACGCCGATCCACGACCCCGCCGCGCAGGACTATATCCGCACGACACTCTACATCGCGCCGTTCACGGTGATGATCCCGCCAACGGACCGCTACAAGCTGATCCAGATGCTGGTGCCGATCGACGACGTGAACTGCATGTTCTACTGGATCGCCTGGCACGAGACGAAGGGGCTCTCCACCGAGGCGTGGCGCCGGTTCTGCGGCGCGGTGCCGGGCGAGGACATCGACCCGGTGACGTTCCGCAAGGTGCGCCACGCGGGCAACAATTACATGCAGGACCGCGCCGCGATGAAGGCGGGCGACTTCACCGGCATTTCCGGCATCCCCACGCAGGACATGGCGATGTGGGAATCCATGGGGCCGATCGCCGACCGCAGCGAGGACCGGCTCGGCTCCAGCGACAAGGCGATCTTCGAATTCCGCAAGCTCGCGCTCCAGATGGCGCGCGCGGCGGCGGACGGGCGCGTGCCGGAATTGCCGGGCTTCACCGCCGCCGATGCGCCGAGCTTCGAGCAGCTCGTGCCGAGGACGACCGACTGGCGCGACGTCGGCAAGCCCGCCGCGCGCGCGGAGCCCGTTCCCGCCTGAGGTCGTTCCGGTTTTGAATGGATCGCCCTTCTTCTCTCCTCCCCTGAAGAGGAGGGGCTTCAGGGCTTCAATCTAAACGGAATGATGCCAGAGACTGCTTCGCGGTTCAGCCGGCCGGAGCGATCGGCGTTCCCGAACTCCTGAGCATGTTCTCGCCGAACAGGTTGGACCATTGCTCCGGCGTCAGCACCGGGCGCGTGCTGATGAAGTTCGCTGCGTTCTTCACCGCCGTGCCGCGTTCCACGGCGGGCCGCGCGGCGATGCGTTCGAACCATCCGGGGATGGCCTCGAACTCGGCGATGTCGATACCGATGACCGCGGCGGCGCGCACCCACGGCCAGCAGGCGATGTCGGCGACCGAGTAGTCGCCCGCGAGATAGTCCGTCTCCTGAAGCCGCCGGTCGAGCACGGCGAGCAGCCGCAGCGCCTCGTTCCGGTAGCGGTTCACCGGATAGTCCTGCCCCTCCGGCGCGTAGCGGATGAAATGGTGCGCCTGTCCGTGCATCGGGCCGAGGCCCGCCATCTGCCAGACCAGCCATTGCTGGGCGAGCGAACGGCCGCGCGGATCTTCCGGCAGGAAGCGGCCGGTCTTCTCGGCGAGATAGAGCAGGATCGCGCCGGATTCGAACACGGGGAGCGGCGCGCCGCCGTCCGCGGGCTCGTGATCGACGATCGCGGGCAGGCGGCCGTTCGGATTGATGCGTCGGAATTCCGGTTTCAGATGCTCGCCCGCGGCCATGTCGTAGCGGACCAGCCGGTAGGGGAGTTCCAGCTCTTCCAGCAGTATCGAGACCTTGTAGCCGTTCGGCGTCGGCGTGTAGTGGACGTCGATCATGGCTTTGCCTGCTGTTCAAGGGCGTCCTGCTCGGCGGCGGCCCGCGCGGCGAGCCAGCGCAGGAACAGGATGCCGCCGCGGTCGGTGTCGATGATCTTCTCGCGAAACTCCGGACGGTGATCGCGCGCGACGAGCGCCTCGATCTCCTCCAGCACCTCGCGGTCCTCGTTGAACGCCTTGTTGCCGAGCGCGAGCGCTTCCGCGTCCATCGCCGCATCGTCGATCGCGGTGTCGCGCGCGATGCCCCAGAAATAATGCGTCGAGGTCCGCGTCTCGGGCGTCGGGAAATGCACGACGTAGCGGTTGAACACCTGCGGCGGGTCCGACGAATCCGTGTAGATCGCCTTGCCGAGATGGATCGCCGGGGTCGGCACGACCTGCTCGCTCAGCCGGTCGACGGGATGCGTCATCGGCGCGGCGGCGGCGAAGGCCGGGCTGATCGCGATGTCGCGGTGGAGGACGGAGGAATGGACGAGGCCGTCCCGCATCCCGACGCGCGGCTTCGCCCCGGCGTGCTCGGCACGCCCGAGCGCGGCGCCGTGCACGAACGGGAAGTGGCTGAGATCGAGCAGGTTCTCATGGAGGCCGAGATAGCTCGCCTTCATGTGGAAATAGCCCGCGACCTTGCCCCAATCGGGCTCGGTGAACCACGGCTGCGGCACCAGCTTCGCCGCGTCCGCCGCATCGGGATCGCCGGTCCAGATCCACACGAACGGCCCCTGCTCGATGAGCGGATAGGCCTGCACGCGCATCGCCGCCGGGATATTGTCCTGCGCCGGGATGCGAACGCAGCGGCCGTCGGCGCCGAATTCCATGCCGTGATAGCCGCAGACGATCGCATCGCCGTTCAGGCAGCCCTTCGAAAGCGGGTAGGAGCGGTGCGCGCAGCGGTTCTGGAGCGCGGCGGCGCTGCCGTCCTCGCGCCGGTAGAAGACGATGTCCTGCTCCAGGATGGTGCGGCGGAGCGGCGTGCGCGTGACCTCGCGGCCGAGCGCCGCGACGTACCATTCATTCCGGACGAGCGGCGTGTCGCGGTCCGCGACATCGCCGCCCTTGCCCGAGCGATCGCCGCTCACGGCGGCCACCCTAGAAGCGGACCCCCGCTTCCACCGATATGCTGCGCGCCGGCTCGACATAGAGGATCGCGCGCGGCGCCGCGGTGATCGGCGCGGGCAGGTTGAACGAGCTGCCGGTGGTGAGCTTGTTCGTCAGGTTCTTGCCGATGAGCGCGACGTGCCAGCGGTCGTCCTGCGGCGCGACCTGGATGCGCGCGTCCACCTTCGCATAGCCCTTCTGCACGCCGAAGGTCGGGCTCTGGTTGTCCGAGTTGAAGTATTTCGAACGTCCGCCGACGATGCCGGTCACGTCCATCTTGAGGTCGCTCGGCAGGTCGAAGCGCGCGTGCGCCTGAATGTTGCCGGAGAACTTCGAATAGAGCGCCGGGGCGTAACCCGCGAGGTTGTTGTTCGCGATGCTTACCGGGTCCGTGGGGTTGCACTCGGTCGTCGGCTGCGTCGCAAGGCAGGCGGCGCCGGGATAATCGTCGTATTCGAGATCCTGATAGGCGCCCGACGCCGTGATGTCGAAATTCGGGATCGGGTTCACCGTCAGCGACGCCTCGACGCCGCGCGACGTCGCGCTTGCCGCATTGCTGGTCAGGTATGACGACGTGCTGGGATTGTAGACCGAGACCTGAAGGTTCTTGAACTTGGTGTCGTAGACGGCGGCGTTGAACACCACGGCGCCGTTCGCGAACGCCGACTTGAGGCCGAGCTCGTAGTTGCGCGAGCGTTCGGGCGCGAACTGGAAGGTCGAATCGATGGTCCCGTAGGTGTTGCTGACGAAGCCGCCCGACTTCGAGCCCTTGCCGAACGTCGCATAGACCATCACGCGGTCCGTGATGTCGTACTGCACCGTGACGGACGGGTCGGTCAGACCTTCGCTCAGGTCTCCCGCCGCGCTCGTCAGCGGACGCAGCGCGAACGGGCCGTAGATGAGCTGGCCGCCGAACGTCGCGTCCTTCTTGGTCCGCGTGTAGCGCAGGCTGCCGATGACGCGCAGCGCATCCGTGGCGTTCAGCGTCGCCTGCCCAAACACGGACGCCGTCTTCGAATCCTGGTCGAAGTTGGTCCGCAGCAGGCCGAAGTAGCTGAGCGCGGCGATGTCGAAGCCGCCGTACTGCACCAGCTTGTAGTTCGCGCGGTCGAAATAGGCGCCGACGATGAATTCCAGCGTCTGGCCCGTCGGCGACAGCAGGCGGATTTCCTGCGAGACCTGATTAAAGTCCTCGAGGAACTTGTTGTACACCGAATTGGCGGTCACGCCGCCGCCCGGGATCGACTGGTCGAAGTTGTTGACGATGTCGCCGCGGAACCACGAATAGCCGGTGATCGAGGTCAGCGTATAGTCGCCGAGCGACAGGTTCGCGGTCAGCGAGCCCATCACGGATTTCGTCGAGGTGCCCTCCTCGCCCAGCGGGTTCTGCTCGATGTAGCGCGTGCGGCGCGGCTGCTGGCCCGTGTTCAGCGGGCTCGACACGGTGATGCCGCCCTCCATGTCGCGGTTCGCGTATTCGAGCTTGCCGGTGATGTCGAGATTCTCGGAGGCGTCCCACTTCGCGGTCAGGCGGAACACCTGCTGCTTGGTCTTCGGCTCCTTGTCGCCGTTGGCGAGATTCCGGATGTAGCCGTCCTGATTGATGACCTTGCCGGCGAGGCGGACGCCGAAATTGTCCGCAAGCGGCCCGGAGACGAAGCCGGAGACGTCGAAGCCCTTCTGGTCGAAATTGTAGAGCGCGTTCGCCTCGCCCTCGAACTCGCGCGTCGGCCCGGCGGACACGATGCTGACGGCGCCCGCCGCCGTGTTCTTGCCGAACAACGCGCCCTGCGGACCGCGCAGCACCTCGACGCGTTCGAGGTCGAAGAACGGCGCCTGCGCCTGCCGGTTACGCCCGGCGTAGACGCCGTCCACGTAGAGGCTGACGGACTGGTCGAACGAGAAGTTCGCGGGCGGCGAACCGAAGCCGCGGATGTAGATCGTGTCGTTGCCCGCCGTCGACTGCACGAAGACGTTGGGAACGTAATTCATCACCTGCTTGAAATCGTTCGCGCGGAAATCATCGAGCTTCTGGCCCGAGACGACCTCCAGCGAGATCGGCACGTCCTGCAGGTTCTGCTCGCGCTTCAGCGCGGTGACGATGATGACGTCCGTATCGGTCGCGGCGTCCTGCGCGACGGCCGGAAAAGCAAGTGCGCCGGCAAGCGCCGTGACGGCGGCGCCCGACATCAGAGTACGAATAGCGTTCAAGATGAACCTCCCCTCGATCGTCTTTGTTCTGGCGGAAAGGGGCGACGACCTTCAGCTTGCCCTGTTCCCGCATCTCTATTAACGCTTAGTGTACTAATTATTTTTCACATGTCCATACGGGAAGGAAAGCGGCGATGAAATTTTCCGAGGGCGACGGCGGCCTCGTCGGCGGCAGGCTGTGCACCGTGGAATTCGAAGTGGGCGGCGGCATCCTCGATTTCGGCGTCTCGCCGTTCGGCGCGCAGCGCGTCGGCTACATCTCGGGCGGACATTTCGAGGGGCCGGAACTGTCAGGCGTGGTGCTTCCCGGCGGCGGCAACTGGTCCCGCGCCGGCAAGCTCGCGAGCGGCGCCGGCGCGGGCACGTTCGACGCGCGCGCCGTGTGGCGCACGAACGACGACGCGCTCATCTACGTGACCTACACGGGCCGCAGCGTCGTCGATGATGCGGCGCGCGCGGCCTTCGCGGCGGCCGACAATGCGGGCGTCGACGCCGATCCCTCGCTCTACTACATCCGCGTGGCGATGGTCTTCGAAACCGCTGCCCCCGCCTACGACCGGCTGAACGGCATCCTCGCCGTGGGGCGCGGCACGCGCACGAGCTTCGGCGTGCGCCACGAGGTGTTCGAGATCGGCTGAGCGGCCGGAACGCGAAAAACGCCGCTCAGGCCGCGAGCGCCGCGTCGATCGCCTCCACCAGCGCCGGGTCGTCCGGCGCGACATCCGGCGCGAAGCGGCCGATCACCTGCCCGTCGCGGCCGATCAGGAACTTCTCGAAGTTCCACATCACGCCCGTGGGGTCGGCGGGCGCGAGGCCGTGCGTCTCCAGCTTCGCGCGGAGATCGCCGCCCGGCTTCTGCGTCGCCTGCGGCCGGGCCTCGACGAGCGCGTCGTAGAGCGGATGCCGGTCGGCGCCCGTCACGGCGATCTTGGAGAACATCGGGAAATCCACGCCGAAGGTGGAACGGCAGAAATCGGCGATCTCGCTGTCCGTGCCGGGCTCCTGACCCGCGAAATCGTTGGCCGGAAAGCCGAGCACGACGAGCCCCGCGTCCTTCCTGTCCGCATAGAGCGCCTCGAGCCCGTCGTACTGCGGCGTCAGCCCGCATTTCGAGGCGACGTTCACGACGAGCAGCACCTTGCCCGCATAATCGCCGAGCGTCGCTGCGCTTCCGTCGATCGTCTTCAGGGGGATTTCGGAAATCGTGGTCATGACGGGCTCCTTTCAGGATTCAGACTGTGGTCTTGAACGGCGTGAAGTCGGTCTCGCGGTCGTAAACGTCCAGCCCCTCGCGCCGTTTCAGGAAGCCGACGACGGCGTAGGTCGCGGGCGTCAGGATCGCCTCCCAGCCCACCTTCAGCACCCACTGGGTGACGAGCACCTTCATCACGAGGTCGTTCGTCCAGCCCGCCGCGCCGAGAAAGGCGAGCGGATAGAAGATCAGGCTGTCGACGCCCTGCCCCGCGACGGTGCTGCCGATGGTGCGCATCCAGAGATGCTTGCCGCCCGTCCACACCTTCATCTTCGCGAGCACGTAGGAGTTGGTGAACTCGCCCGCCCAGAAGGCGAGGATGCTGGCGAAGACGATGCGCGGCACCTGCCCGAACACCGCCTCGTAGCTCGCCTGCCCCGTCCAGTCCGCGGCAGGCGGCAGTTTCACCACCACCCACGCCATGAACGCCATGAAGACGAGCGCGGCGAAGCCCGCCCAGATGCAGCGCCGCGCCCGCGCGTAGCCGTAGACCTCGGTGAGCACGTCGCCGATGACGTAGCCGATGGGGAAGAACAATATGCCCGCGCCGAACGGCCAGTCGCCGATACCGGGGAGGTCCACCACCGCCACCTTGCCTGCGCCGAGCACGTTCGAGAGCAGCAGGATGGTGACGAACGCCGCCATCACGAAATCGAAGTAGCGCAGCGGCCGGCCGTGCAGCGCCTCCGCCTCCACGGCCCCAGGGACATGCGCTCGTGCACGTGCATCGTTCACAATTTGTTCTCCACGCGCTATGCTCCCGCCCATGCGCTCCGATCTGCCGCTTCGCTGGCTGTTCCTCGATCTGAACAGCTATTTCGCCAGTGTCGAGCAGCAGTTGCAGCCGCACCTGCGCGGAAAGCCCGTCGTCGTGTCGCCGGTGGACACGGACACGACGAGCGCCATCGCCGCGAGCTACGAGGCGAAGGCCTACGGCATCCGCACCGGCACGCCGATCTGGGAAGCGAAGCGGCTCTGCCGCGATCTCATCATCACCCCTGCCCGCCACGGCGCCTATGTCGACTACCACAACCGCATCAGGGCCGAGGTGGAGCGGCACGTGCCCGTGACGAAGGTCTGCTCGATCGACGAGGTCGCCTGCCGCCTGATGGACAACGAGAACGACCCGGCGTTCGTGCGCGATCTCGCGCGGCGCATCAAGGCGGGGATCGCGGCGAACGTCGGCGAGTATCTCAAATGCTCGATCGGCGTCGCGCCGACGCGCCTCGTCGCCAAGATCGCCTGCGACATGCGGAAGCCCGACGGCCTCACCGTCGTCGAGGCGCATGAACTGCCGGAACGGCTTTATGCGCTGGGCCTTACCGACATTCCCGGCATCGGGCGCAAGATGGAGCGCCGCCTCGCCGCGAAGGGCGTGCTTTCGATCCGCGACCTCATCGCGCGCGGCCCCAGGCGCGCGGGCGAGGCGTGGGGCGCGGTGAACGGCGACCGGCTGTGGTGGTCGCTCTCAGGCCACGAGGTGCCGGAGATCACGACGCAGCACCGCTCGATCGGTCATAGCCAGGTGCTGTCGCCTTCGAAGCGCGACCCCGCCGCCGCGCTCGCCACCGCGCGGCGCCTGTGCCTGAAGGCCGCGAGCCGCCTGCGCCGCGAGGGCTATGCGGCGCGCAGCCTCGTGCTCCACGCCCGGCTGGAGGAGGGCGGCAAGTTCGCCGCGCACCAGCACCTGCCGCTGACGCAGGACAGCTTCAGCTTCCTCGCGCAGCTGAACGCGCTCTGGCCCCGCCTCGCGGACGCGGCGCGCCGGCAGCCCGGCGGCGCGCGCATCCGCATGGTGGGCGTCACGCTCGCCGAGATCGTCCCCGCCGGTCACGAACAGGGCGCGCTGTTCGACCGCGATGACATCGACCACGCGCTCTCCCGCGAGGCGCGCGGCCTGCGCCTCAGCCGGGCGATGGACACGGCGAACGCGAAGTTCGGCAGGAACGCCGTGACGCTCGGGCCGCTGATGGGCGGACGCACCGACCATGTCGGCGCGAAGATCGCCTTCAACCGCATCCCGGACATGGCGGAGTTCCACGAATAGGCGCTGGAACCGTGCGCGCCGCCCCGCTATGAGCGCGGCCATGACCAGCAAGCCCGACACCATCACGCCCGAGATCGTCGCCGAGCACGGCCTGACGCCGGACGAGTATGAAACCATCCTTGCCGCGATGGGCCGCGCGCCCAACCTGACGGAGCTGGGCATCTTCTCGGTGATGTGGTCGGAGCACTGCTCCTACAAGTCGAGCCGCATCCACCTGAAGACGCTGCCCACCGAGGCGCCGTGGGTGATCTGCGGCCCCGGCGAGAACGCCGGCATCATCGACATCGGCGACGGCGACGCCGCCATCTTCAAGATGGAGAGCCACAACCACCCCTCGTTCATCGAGCCCTATCAGGGCGCGGCGACCGGCGTCGGCGGCATATTGCGCGACGTGTTCACGATGGGCGCGCGGCCCGTCGCCAACATGAACGCGCTGCGCTTCGGCGCGCCGGACCATGCCAAGACGCGCCACCTCGTCGCGGGCGTCGTCCACGGCATCGGCGGCTACGGCAACTGCGTCGGCGTGCCCACGGTGGGCGGCGAGGTGAATTTCCACCCGGCGTACAACGGCAACATCCTCGTGAACGCCATGACCGTGGGCGTCGCGAAGACCGACAAGATCTTCTATTCGGCCGCGGCGGGCATCGGCAATCCGGTCGTCTACGTCGGCTCCAAGACGGGCCGCGACGGCATCCACGGCGCCACGATGGCGTCCGCCGAGTTCACGGACGATTCGGAGGAGAAGCGGCCCACGGTTCAGGTCGGCGACCCTTTCACCGAGAAATTGCTGATCGAAGCCTGCCTCGAGCTCATGGCCTCGGACGCCATCGTCGCGATTCAGGACATGGGCGCGGCGGGCCTCACCTCCTCGTCGGTCGAGATGGCATCCAAGGGCGGCGTCGGGCTGGAACTCGACCTCGACGCCGTGCCCTGCCGCGAAACCGGCATGGTGCCCTACGAGATGATGCTCTCCGAAAGCCAGGAGCGCATGCTGATGATCCTGAAGCCGGGCCGCGAGGCGATGGCGGAGGCGATCTTCCGCAAGTGGGAGCTGGACTTCGCCGTAATCGGCACGGTGACGGACACCGGCCGCCTCGTGCTCAAATTCAAGGGCGAGACCGCCGCCGACATTCCGCTCGCGCCGCTCGCCGACAAGGCGCCGCTCTACGACCGTCCGCACGTGGAGACGCCGAAGCGTGTGCCGCTGACGGGCGTGCCCGAAAGCACGGACCTCGCCGCCGATCTCCTCAAGCTCATCGGCTCGCCCGACATCGCCAGCCGCCGCTGGGTGTGGGAGCAGTACGACCACATGGTCGGCGCCGACACCGTGCAGCGCCCCGGCGGCGACGCCGCGGTGGTGCGCGTGCACGGTACCCGCAAGGGCCTCGCCATCACCACGGACTGCACCCCGCGCTACTGCTTCGCGGACCCGTTCGAGGGCGGCAAGCAGGCGGTGGCCGAGGCGTACCGCAACCTCTCGGCGGTCGGCGCGACGCCGCTCGCCATCACCAACTGCCTCAACTTCGGCAACCCCCAAAGGCCCGAGATCATGGGCCAGTTCGTCGGCTGCGTCTCGGGCATGGGCGCGGCGTCGAAGGCGCTCGACTTCCCGGTCGTCTCCGGCAACGTCAGCCTCTACAACGAGACGAACGGCGTCGGCATCCTGCCGACCCCCGCCATCGGCGGCGTCGGGCTGCTCGGGGACTACGAGAAGAGCGCGACCATCGCGTTCAAGGGCGCGGGACAGCCGATCTGGCTCGTCGGCAATCAGGCAGGCCACCTCGGCCAGTCAATCTGGCTGCGCGAAGTGCACGCCCGCGAGGACGGCCCGCCGCCGGCGGTCGATCTCGCCGCCGAACGCACGGCGGGCGAATACATCCGCACGCTGATCGCGGACGGCAAGGTGAGCGCCGTGCATGACATTTCCGATGGCGGCCTCCTCGTCACGGTCGCCGAAATGGCGCTCGCGGGCGGCACGGGCGCGAAACTGGACGCGCTCACGACGGCGCAGGCCTTCGGCGAGGATCAGGGGCTCTATGTCGTCACTGCGCCCGAAGGCGCGCTGGATGGTGCACCCGTGGCGGCGCGGCGCATCGGCACCACGGGCGGCGACGCCGTGACCGTGGGCGGCGGCGCCTCCGTCAGCCTCGCCGCGCTCCGCAACGCCTACGAGGGCTTCTTCCCGGCGCTGATGGGCCGCGAGGGCTGAGCCCCCTCGCACGACGTCGTTTCGCCGGTGCGGACAGGGGTTCGCAAGTCTTCAGGATCGCGCGCGTCTAGCCGCCGCTCATGCACGTCCGCCGCACCTTCTCGTGCTGGGTGCGGGCAGTGTTCACGCGGCGGGAGAGTTCGGTGCGCAGCGCGTCGGCGCGGCCGGGGGGCTGGCACTGGCGGGCATAGTTGACCGCAGCGTCCATGAATGCGGGCAGCACGGCGTTCAGCGTTTCGAAGTTCGCCAGCATCTCCGTGCAGGCGGTCTCCTTGTCCGGATACGCCTTGCGGGTGTCGAAGTCCGCGACCGCCGCCGCGCGCTGCTGCGCCGCCACCGCCGCTTCGCGCAAGCCCTTGCACGCCGTCGTCTCGCCGCGGCCTTCGGGGGGCTTGCCGATCACGCTCGCGTCGCTGGTGCCGAATTCGCGCGCCGCGACGCCGCGCAGGTCCTTCACGATGCTGCACTGCCCGAGCACGGCCGCGCCCGCCGGGGCGCCGAGGTCGATCTTCGCCTCGCCGTCGGTCACGACGGTGGAGCGCGCCGCGCCGTCCAGCGTCCAGTCCACCACCGTGCACTGGTCGGTCGCGGTGCGGATGGTGACGGTGTTTCCCTCCGCCAGCACCTCGGCGCGGCAGCCGCGCACGCGGATGTTCGTGTCGCACGCCGGTTCGTCCGCCAGCGCAGTCGCCGACGCGAGCAGCAACGCGGCGAACGCCATGCCAGCCTGTTTTCCCATGCCGCGCACGCTAGCACGCATCAGGCGATGCGTCCTCCGGGCTTTTCAGATGCGCCCGAAGCTCTGGTTCCCGGCTGCGTTCCGGACCTCGCCGCGGCGCTGCACGAGCGGGTTGGTCTCGCGCTCCAGCACCTCCATGGTGCGGCGGAACAGCGGCTTCAGCCGCGCGACGAGGACGAGCAGCTCGTCGGGCGCCTCCTGATGCTCGACGCAGCGGCGCGCGCCCATCTCGATGCGCTCGGTGAGGTCGCCGAGCGTCATCGCGCCGAACTGGCGGGCTTCGGACTTCATCGTGTGCGCGGGCATCACCATGCGCGCGGCGTTGCCCTCGCGCTGCGCGGTCTCGATCTCGGCCACGGCCTTGGCGCCGTCCTCGCCGAAATAGGTGATGATCTTGATGAACCCCGCGCCCATGGTGGCGCGCGTCTTCTCGAAGACCTCGATGTCGACGACCGGCAGACCGGGGTCGGTGATGTCCAGCTTCTCCACGCGCGCGATCCTTACCTTATTCTGCGCAGGCGATCTTCCGCCACGCGGGTAAAGTTTTGGTTTCCGCCGATGCTTGCCGGGTGGTTACGCCCGTCTCAGGGAAGCGCGAGGCCGAAGCCCGGCGGCGGCGGCTCGAAAAGGCCGGTGAAGCGCTGCAATTGCGCTGCGTCGCCGTCGATGCGGAGGAGGCCCTTCTCCACGGCGTCCGCCGCCTTCACCTGCCCGCCGACGAGGCCGAGGAACACGCGGCGCGGGCTGGTGAGCGTCACCGCCGGGGCGGCGCCTTCCGTCCACGCCTGATGCACGAGCACGCGGTTCCGCACGCTGACGAGGCGGCGCTCGCCGCTGTCGGAGAGCGCGATGCCGATGGAAAGGTCCGCTCCGGCCGCCTTTTCGGGCGAGAGGCGCACCGCCATGAGGTCGAGCAGGTCGGCGAGCGGCGTCGACATGGCGATTTCGGCCGTGTTCGCCCCGCCGCCGCTCGTGGGGTGCCCGCGCAGCTCGCGCGCGCCGGACAGGTAGATGTTGCGCCACGGCGCGGTTTCGGCGGCCCATGCCATCTGCTCGAAGCTGGCGGCGAGCATCTCGCGCGCGCGGCCGTTCTCCGGCTCCGCCATCACGAGGTGGGAAAGAAGCTCGGCCGCCCAGCGCTCGTCCCCCACCTTGCGCGCCTTCGCGGCCTCGGCGAGCACCTTCCGCGCGCCGCCCATCGCGGCGACGAGGCGCTTGCCGCGTTCGACATCCGGCAGCGGATCGAGGTGCGCGGGGTTGCCGTCGTAGTGCCCCATGTAACGCTGGTAGACGGCGCGGGCGTTGAACTTCAGCGAGCCGTAGTTGGGCCGGTTGAACCACGCGCCCGCAAGCTCGGGCGGAAGCGCGATCGCCTCCGCGATCGCGTTGCCGTTCAGCCCGGCGTTCATCATCCGGACGCTCTGGTCGTGCAGGTATTTGTAGGCGTCGCGGTGCAGCGCCATGTAGCGCCGCAGCGTCTCGCCGCCCCAGCGCGGCCAGAAGTGCGAGGTGAACACCACGTCGCTCCTGCCCCCGAAGCGGGCGAGCGCCTCCGTCAGGTAGTCCGCCCAGACCTTGGCGTCGCGCACCAGCGCGCCGCGCGGGGTGAGCACGTTGTGCATCGCGCCGTTCGCATTCTCGGCAAGGCAGAGCGCGCGGAAATCCGGCAGGTAGAAGTTCATCTCGGCGGGGGCCTCGGTGCCGGGCGTCAGCTGGAACTCGAAGGCGATCCCGTCGATCTGAATGGCCTCGCCGCCCGCCCTGATCACGTCCGTGGGCGCGATCAGGCTGTAGGTTCCGCCCGCCACCACCGGCCCGATCCCGGCCGAGACGATTCCCTCCGGGCCGCGCTCCAGCATGTTCCCGAACATGAACACGGCGCGGCGGCTCATCGCCGGGCCGGCGATCACGTTCTCCGAGGTCGCGTGCGCCATGAAGCCGTCGGGCGCGTAGATGCGCACCTTGCCCGCCTTCACGTCCGCCTCCTCGACGATGCCGCGCACACCGCCGAAGTGGTCGATGTGGCTGTGCGTGTAGATCACCGCCGCCACCGGCAGGTCGCCGATGTGCCGCCGGGCGAGCGCCATCGCGGCGCGCGCGGTCTCCACCGTGGTCAGCGGATCGACGACGACGAGGCCGGTCTTGCCCCGGATCAGCGTCATGTTCGAAAGATCGTAGCCACGCACCTGCCAGATGCCGGGCACCACCGCGAACAGCCCGGCCCCGCTCACAAGCTGCGCGTTCCGCCATAGGCCCGGGTTCACCGTATCGGGCGCCGGGCCCGCGATCTTCGCGTCGTCGGCGAACGACCGGATCACGCGGCCGTCCGGCCCGGTCACGTCCGCGTCCGGCCGCGCCACGAGGCCGCGCCGCGCGAAGTCGAAATCCTCGGTGTCTCCGAACGGCAATGCCGCCGCCGCCGCGCCGTTCGCGGCCTTCGTCGCTGCGCTCGGCGCTTCCGCCGCTGCGGGATGCGCCGCCGCGAGCATCGCCACGATCCACGCACGCATCATCTCATTCCTCCCCGTTTCGCATCATGCTGCACGAATCGGGGATGGGCGCAAATGGCGAAGATGACAGGCCCGAAAGGCCCGGCGTTCAGGCCGCCATCCGCCTGATCCGCCAGCGGAGCGGCCCCGTTTCCGCCGCGTCGATACCCTGCTCCCCGGCGAAGGCCGGCACGTCGCGCGCCGCGGCGGGGTCGTCGGCGACAAGCTCGAACTCGGTCGCCTCGGGATGCTCGCGGAGCGCGCGCGCAAGCCGCAGCACGGGGAGCGGGCAGCGCATCCCGCGCGCATCCACCCGCACGACCGCCGCGTCCGCCACGCTCAGCGGATCTCGAACAGCTTGATGCCCCGGCTCGCGTAGAGATAGGCGAGCACGAGCGAGGAGAACAGGCGGCGCTTGCCCCGCCGCCCGCGCGCGATGAACACGCCCTCGGGATGCCGGTAGAGGTTGGGATAGACCTCTTCGGATTGCTCGACGAGCTGGTCCTTCGCACCGCTGTCGAGGCCGCGCCAGCGCGAATAGGCGCGGCGCTGCCGCCGCCGCTCGCGCACGATCAGCCAGAGCACCGCGCTCCCGGCCGCAAGGCCGACGCCCATCGCGAGGCCCGCGAGCCACTGACGGCCCCGGTGCGTTTCCACCGTGCGCTGCGCCGCGCGCGCGTCGGCAGGCAGCGCCGCGTCGCCATCCGGGCTTTGCGCGGCACGCGCCTGGGCCTGTTCGTTCGCCAGATACTCCTCGACGCGGAGGCCCATCACGGCCTTGATGGGACCGTCCTGCAGGCGCATCTGGTCGATGGTGCCGTCGCCGCCCGAAACGAAGCCCTCGCCCGACGCCCCCACGGTGATCGCGTAGAGCGGCCGCTCGGTGCATTTCACCTTGAGCGTCCGGGCCCGCGCGGAGGAGCGGAACACCTGGTACTCGCGAACGCGCGGGCAGTTCACGTCGAGCTCGACCACCACCGCCGAGACGAGCTTTTCAAGCTCCTCGTCGTCTGCGCCGCCTTTCAGCGCATGGAAAAGCCGCGTCGTTGCCGGCTGCAACGCAAGCAGGCTGGGGTCCGGCGTGGTGTCCGCCGCGACGGGCGGCGCGGGCGGCAGCGTCTCCGGGTCGCCGTCCAGCACCGCTTCGGGGACGACAGGCGGCTCGCCCGTCGCCACCGTCGGCGCGAGCATCAGCGCGATCGTCAAGAGAGCCGCAGATGGCATGGCGCCGATAGATACCGATGGCGCCGCCGCCTGTCAGCACGGAACAGCAACGACGGCCGGGCCGGTCAACGCTCCCACAAAGGTTTCAGGCCGCCTTCGCCCGCAGCACGTTGCAGAGCGCCCGGTCGAGCACGGAAATCGTGAGGTGGCCGTGGCGCGCCAGATTCGCGAGCCGCGCCTCGGTGGCGGGGCCGAGGAGGGGACGCAGCCCGCCGCGCAGCATGTCGGCAAAGGCCGGCGCGCGCTCCATCAGCACGCGCAGATGGTCTTCGGAAACTTGACCGTCCGAAACCGCCTTCACGATGGCATTGAGCGCATCGGCGTCCGTCACATCCGCCGCGGCGACGGCTTGCAGGATCACGTCCGCCCGTCTGGTGAGCAGCGCCCCTGCCTGCACCATGGCACTGATCTGGCTGGCGAACACTTCCGGACCCATACGCGACCCCCGACTGACACCCGGCCAGCTAGGCCGCCCCGCACGCGCGGATAAGCCCGACTCCGATCTTCCGGGCGAGAAACGGGGCAGGCCGTTCCGTGCGCGGGTCGGGGCGCAGGCCGGGGGCAGGCGACGATTCCGGGCGCCTGACTTCAGCAGCCCGCCACATGCCCGCGCGCCCAGCCGACGATCGCGTTCCGGTCCATCGCGCCCGCCGTGCGCGCCACCTCGCGGCCGTGCGCGAACAGGATCATGGTCGGGATCGACCGGATCGCATAGCGGCCCGCGATCTGCTGCTCGGCCTCCGTATCGACCTTGCCGAGCCGGACATGAGGCTCGAGCGCCTGCGCCGCCGCCGCGAACGCCGGGGCCATCGCGCGGCAGGGGCCGCACCACGACGCCCAGAAATCGACGAGCAACGGCAGGCTTTCGGTTCTCATCCGGCGTTCGAACGCGGCGGCGTCGAGATCGAGCGGCTTGCCGGTGAAAAGCGGGGCCTTGCAGCGCCCGCAGCGCGGCATCTGCCCGAGCCGCGCCGCCGGGACGCGGTTGGCGGCCCCGCAGGCGGGACAAACGATCATCAGGGGATCGGCCGCCGGCTTTACTCCGTCCGTCATGGTTATTACACCTTTCCTGTAACTATGTAGGGAAAGGCCGCGGAGCGTCAATGACGGCGGAAGCGAACAGCGCGGCAGGCCCGCAGATCGGCGACCCCGCCCCCAATTTCGAGGCGCGGACGACGACGGGCGTGGTCCGCCTTTCCGACTTCCGGGGACGCTGGCTGGTGCTGCTCTCGCACCCGGCCGACTTCACGCCGGTCTGCACCAGCGAGTTCGTGGCGCTGGCCCGCGCCGCCGATCGCTTCGCGGCACTCGGCTGCGCGCTGATGGCCGTGTCGGTCGACAGCCTCTACGCGCATCTCGCCTGGATCCGCGCCATCCGCGACGCCTTCGGCGTCACCGTCAGCTTCCCGATCGTCGAGGACGCCTCGCTCGTCATCGGCCGGGCCTACGGCATGATCGCCGACCGCGCGCCCGACGCCGCGACGATGCGCTCCACCTACGTCATCGACCCCGACGGCATCATCCGCGCGATCACCGCCTATCCCGCAACGATCGGCCGGTCCGTGGAGGAGATGCTGCGCGTGGTGGCGGCGTTGCAGCGTGTCGACAGCGACAACATCGTGACGCCGGAAGGCTGGCGGCCCGGCGGCGACGTGCTGCTGCCGCCCGATCAGGATCAGGCCGCGCTGCTGGCGCGCGGCGACGACCCGCTGTGGTTCTGCCGCAGCGCGCCCGACCCCGGAGCCGGGCGCGATGGCTGACACCCTGCCCGACGCCGATCTGGAACGCATGGCCGAGCTCATGCGGACGCTCGGGCACGAGACGCGGCTGCGCCTGCTCGGCACGCTGCTGGCGAAGGGGGAAACCTCGGTCGGCGAGCTGGAAGCGCTGACCGGCGTCGGGCAGCCCGGCCTTTCGCAGCAGCTCGCGATCCTGCGCAAGGCGGCGCTGGTGAACACACGCCGCGCCGCGAAGCTCGTCTACTACAGCGTCGCGCCGGAGGCGGCGGCACCGGCGGCGGCGTTCCTTGCCCGCCTCGCCGTGCCCCAAGAGAGCGATCAAGCGCCGAGGAGGCGCGCGCGCGGTTCGGCCGCGACGTTTGCCAGAATCCTGTAAACGACGGTCGCCGCGATCACGCCTTTCCGGCCTTGGCCGGGCCGCCGAAACGCTCGCAGAGCATGTCGATGAGCGCGTGGACGCCCGCGTCGGCGAGGCGGTAGAAGATCGTCGTGCCCTCGCGGCGCGTGGCGACCATGCCGCCCTCGCGGAGCTTCGCGAGGTGCTGGGAGATGCTCGACTGGGCCTGACCGGTCAGCTCGACGAGCGTGTTCACCGAGGCCTCGCCCTCCGACAGGCGGCAAAGCACGATCAGCCGCTGCGGGTTGGCGAGCAGCTTCAGGACGGCGGCGGCCTCCTCGGCGCAGGCCGCGAGCATCGCCGCGGGTGTATCGCCCGTCATCATGTCGTCGCCGGTCTCCCGTCGTCGCGCAGCACCACGTAGATCGCCGGAATGACGAGCACGGTGAGCAGGGTGGAGGAGGCAAGCCCGAACAGCAGCGAGATTGCAAGCCCCTGGAAGATCGGATCGGTGAGGATCACCGCCGCGCCGATCATCGCCGCCGCCGCCGTCAGCACGATCGGCTTGAAGCGGATCGCGCCCGCCGCGATCAGCACGTCGCGCAGCGGCTTGTCCGGTGCCGCGCTGTGCCGGATGAAATCGACGAGCAGGATCGAGTTGCGCACGATGATGCCGGCGAGCGCGATGAAGCCGATCATCGAGGTCGCGGTGAACGGCGCGCGGAACAGCATGTGGCCGATGACGATGCCGACGAGCGTGAGCGGAACCGGCGTCAGGATCACGAGCGGCAGGCGGAAGCTGCGGAACTGCGCGACGACGAGGATGTAGATGCCGAGCAGCGCGACCATGAACGCCGCGCCCATGTCGCGGAACGTCACCCAGGTGATCTCCCACTCGCCGTCCCACAGCAGCGTCGGCACGGATTCGTCCTCCGGCTGGCCGTTGAGGCGCACCACGGGCTTCGCGAGGCCCTGCGCGGCCCAGTCGTGGTCCGCGACGGCGCGGTCCACGGCGAGCATCCCGTAGATCGGCGCTTCATAGTCCCCGGCGAGTTCGGCGGTGACCATGTCGGCGTAGCGGCCGTCGCGGCGGAAGATCGTGCGGCTGCCCGCTTCCCGCCGCGCGTCCACCACCGCGCCCAGCTCGACGAGATCGCCCGCGGGCGTGACGGCGACGGGCGTGCTCGCCAGCGTTTCCGTCCAGCGCCGGTCGCCTTGCGCGAGCGCGATGCCGATGGGGAGCGGCGTGCGGCCGCCGCCGCGCGGCGCGTAGCCGACCACCGTCTCCCCCATCAGCGCGCCGAGCGTGTCGGAGATCTGCCGCTGCGACAGGCCGTAATAGTCGATGCGGGCGCGTTCCGGCACGAGGCGGAGGCGCGGACGTGGCTCGCCGAAGCTGTTGTCGACGTCGACGATGTAGGGCACCGACCGGAAGATCTTCTCGACCTCGGCGGCGGTCTTCTGCCGCGTTTCGGCATCGGGCCCATAGATTTCGGCGAGCAGCGTCGCCAGCACGGGCGGCCCCGGCGGCGTTTCCACGACCTTGAGCGATCCGCCCGCGGGCAGCTTCAGCGCGGCGAGGCGTTCGCGCAGGTCGAGCGCGATCTCGTGGCTCGAACGGTCGCGGTCGCCCTTGGGCAGCAGCGTCACCATCACGTCGCCCATCTCGGGCCGCGCGCGCAGGAAATAATGGCGGACGAGGCCGTTGAAGTTGAACGGCGCCGAGGTGCCGACATAGACCTCCATCGCGGTCGCCTCGGGAAGCCCGCGCACGACGGCGGCGACATCCTCCAGCGTGCGCGATGTCGCCTCGAGGCTGGTGCCCTCGGGCACGTCGACGACGACCTGCACCTCCGACTTGTTGTCGAAGGGCAGCAGCTTCACCGTCACCGCCTTGAAGTAGAACATCGAGCAGGCGAGCAACGTGGCGAGCGCGACGCCGACGAGGAAATTGCGCGCCGACGCGCGGCTGTCGATGACGCGGTGCGCGACGCGCGCGTAGAGTGTGCCGAGCCTGCCGCCGTCCTCGTGGCCGTCTCCGCCGCCTGCGAGCGCCTTGCGGGCGAAACGGATCATCAGCCACGGGGCGATCACCACCGCGACGAAGAAGGAAAAGACCATCGCAGCGGACGCGTTCACCGGAATCGGCGCCATGTACGGCCCCATCAGGCCGGAGACGAACAGCATCGGAAGCAGCGCGGCGACGACGGTGAGCGTCGCGACCACGGTGGGGTTGCCGACCTCGGCGACCGCCTCGATCGCCGCGTCTACTCGGCTCCGCCCGTCCTTCATCGCCCAGTGGCGGGCGATGTTCTCGATCATCACGATGGCGTCGTCGACGAGGATGCCGATGGAGAAGATCAGCGCGAACAGGCTGACGCGGTTGATCGTGTAGCCCATGAGGTTGGAGGCGAACATGGTGAGCAGGATCGTCGTGGGGATCACGACAGCCGTCACCGCCGCCTCGCGCCAGCCGATCGCGAAGCCGATCAGCGCCACGATGGACACCGTGGCGAGGCCGAGGTGGAACAGCAGTTCGTTCGCCTTCTCGTTCGCGGTCTGGCCGTAATTGCGGGTGACGGCGACCTCGACCCCGTCCGGGATCAGCCTGCCTTCGAGACCCTCGATACGCTCCAGAATCGCGTTGGAGACGACGACGGCGTTCGCCCCGGCGCGCTTGGCGACGGCGAGGCTGACGGCGGGCGCGCTCGACCAGCCGCCGTCCCGCCTCGCCCAGCGCCACGCGCGCGCCTGATCCTCGCGCGGACCCTGCGTGACGGCGGCGACATCGCGCAGATAGACGGGCGCGCCGCTTACCGCACGCACGGTGAGCAGGCCGACCTCCTGCGCGGAGGAGAGCGTTTGCCCCGCCGTGAGGGCGACGGCCTTGCCGCCCTCGCGGATGCTGCCGAGCGGGAAACTGCGGTTCGCCTCCCCGGCCGCCTCGATCACGCTGCCGAGTGGCACGCCGTAGCGCGCGAGCCTCGCGGGATCGGGCGCGATGCGAATCTGTTCCGGCCGCCCGCCGACGAGGAAGGTGAGGCCCACGTCCTCCACCTTGGCGACCTCGGTGCGCAGCTTCGCGGCCAGCTCGTAGAGCGCGCCGTCCGTCCACTCACCGGCCGCACCTGGCTGCGGCGAGAGGGTGAGCACGACGATCGGCACGTCGTTGATGCCGCGCACCGTGACCTTCGGGTCGGGAATGCCGACGGGCTTCCGGTCCCAGTTCGCGCGCAGCTTCTCCTCGATGCGGATGGCGGCGTCCTCGGGGTCCGACCCGACGAGGAAGCGCGCCGTCACCATCACGCCGTCGTCCTCGGCCTGCGTGTAGACATGCTCGATGCCGTCGACGCTCTTCACGATCGTCTCCAGCGGGATGCCGACGAGCTCGACGGCATCGGCGGCGGACAGGCCGGGGGCCATCACCTGAATGTCCACCATCGGCACGCTGATCTGCGGCTCCTCCTCGCGCGGGATCGAGAACAGCGCGAGGAGGCCGACGGCGATCGCCGCCATCAGGAACAGCGGCGTCAGCGGCGAGGCGATGGTGGCGCGCGTCAGGCGGCCCGAGATGCCGAGGTTCATGAGGGCCTGCCCGGAACGAACAGCGTGTCGCCGGGGGCAACGCCGCTCAGGATTTCGACCGACCCGGCCTCCAACGTCGGCGCGACCTGAACGGGCACGGCGCTGAGACGCCTGTCGGCAGTCACGACGTCGACCTGATCCATGCCGTAGCGCGTCGAGACGAAGCGGCGCGGCACCACCAGCGCCTGCCGCCGTCCGACCTCGATCGCGGCGGTGACGCGCTGCCCGACGAAGGCGGCGGACAGGCCGGGCGCTGCGGCATCGACGCGCACGCGCCCGGCGCTGACTCCGGGATAGACCTGCACGACGCGCGCCTCGCCGGGAAGATCGCCGTCCGCAATCCGCACGCGCGCGCCGACGCGGACGCTTCCGGCCAGCGATTCGGGGAGCCACAGGCGGACGACCGGCGGACCGGCGGTGACGGTCGCGATCGACATGCCCGGCACGACCGCCGAGCCCGCCGGAATGTCGGCGCTGAGGACCCGGCCGTCGGCGGGCGCGAGGACAGCGCCCTGCCCCGCCGCGGCAGCGCTTGCCTCCTGCTGCGACCGCGCGGCGGCGGCCTGCGCGTCCGCGGCGCGCGCGGCGGCGACGGCCTGATCGAGGCGCGCCTTCGCATAGACCTTGTTGTCGTAGAGATATTGCGCGCGCGCGAGCTCGGCGCGGGCACGCACGGCCTCCGCCTCGGCGGCCGCGGCCTGCGCGCCATAGGCCGCGGTTTCGTGGCCGAGCCGCGAATCGACGATCATGCCGAGGCGCTGGCCCTTGCGGACGGTATCGCCCGCGCGCACCGAGAGGCCGACGAGCGTTCCGGGGATGCGCGCCAGCGCCTCCGCCTGATCGCGCGTCGCGATCTCCGCGCCCACGGCCTTCATGTCCGCGATCTCCGTGTAGGCGAGCTTCAGCGACTCGCCGGCAGGAAGCACGGCCGCCTTGTCCGCGGGTTCAGGGCTTCCGCCGCAGGCGGGGAGCGCGAGCGCCGCGGCGGCGGCAAGCAGGGTACGGATCTTCATCGCAGGCTCCCTGTTCCCGGCCGTCAGCGGACCACCGGACAGCCCGCCGCCCATGCGGCGAGGCCCCCGGCAAGGTGCGTGTCGATGGCGGCCTTCGCCGCCGCGCATTGCAGGACGATCGCCCGCCCGTCGGCGTCCGGAACATCGGCGGGCGAGAAGCGGGACAGCGGCAGATTGACGGCGCCTTCGATGTGGCCGGCCGCGAACGCATCCGCTTCCCGAACGTCGACGACCAGCGCCGAACCGTGCCCGAGCATCGCGTGCAGCGCCGCGGGCGCGATCTCCTTGTGCGCCTTGCCGCCAGATCCGAACATCGCCTTCCGCCTTTCAATTTGCCTATTGCATATATCGTGTAATTCTTATATTCAGTCAAGCTAATGAATGAAGGCCGGTCGAAGGAGGATCGCGATGAGCCGACCGCGGATTGTGATTCTGGGCGCCGGGCTGGGCGGCACGATCGCCGCCTACGAAATACAGGCAGCCGTGAAAGGCCGCGCGGAGGTGATGACGATCTCCGATACCGACCTGTATTCGTTCATTCCGTCGAACCCGTGGGTCGCCGTGCGCTGGCGTGAGCCGGAGGCGATCCAGATCAGCCTGCCGTCGATCTTCGCGCGCAAGAAGATCGGCTTCACGTCGGTCGGCGCGAGGCGTGTCCACGCAGCGGAAAAGCGCATCGAACTCAACGACGGCGGAAGCATCACTTACGACTATCTCGTAATCGCAACCGGCCCCGACCTCGCCTTCGACGAGATCGAGGGGCTCGGCCCCAACGGCGGCCACACCGTCTCCGTCTGCCGGACGGACCATGCCGCCGCAGCGGCGGACGCCTTCGACCGCTTCGTCGAGACTCCCGGCCCCGTCGTCGTCGGCGCCGTGCAGGGCGCCTCCTGCTACGGCCCCGCCTACGAGTTCGCACTGATCCTCGACACCGAGCTTCGCCGCCGCAGGATCCGCGACCGCGTGCCGATGACCTTCGTGACCGCCGAGCCCTATATCGGCCACCTCGGCCTCGACGGCGTCGGCGACACCAAGTCGCTGCTCGAAAGCACGCTGCGCGAGCGCCACATCAAATGGATCACCAGCGCGCGCGTGACGAAGGTCGAGCCGGGCACGATGCACGTGGAGGAGATCGCGGAGGGCGGCGCAGTGAAGGCGGCGCACGCCCTGCCCTTCGGCTATGCGATGATGCTCCCGGCGTTTCGCGGCGTGCCCGCCGTCAGCGGCATCGCGGGGCTGACGAACCCGCGCGGCTTCATCATCGTCGACAGACACCAGCGGAGCCCCGCCTTCCCGGAAATCTTCGCGCTCGGCGTCTGCGTCGCCATTCCGCCGACCGGGCCGACGCCGGTTCCCGTGGGCGTCCCCAAGACCGGCTTCATGATCGAATCGATGGTGACGGCCATCGCGGAAAACCTCGCCGCGCTCGTCGAGGGCCGCGAACCGGCCGCCGAGGCGACGTGGAACGCCGTGTGCCTCGCCGACTTCGGCGACGGCGGCGTGGCGTTCGTCGCGCAGCCGCAGATCCCGCCCCGCAACGTCAACTGGTCGGCGAGCGGCAAGTGGGTGCACCTCGCGAAGATCGCCTTCGAGAAATACTTCCTGCGCAAGGTCAGGAAGGGTGAGAGCGAGCCCTTCTACGAGAAGCTCGCGCTGCATGTGACGGGCATCCGCAAGCTGCGGATGCCGCGCTGAAACAGGTTGGAAGAAGGAGTACCATCATGACCCTCGACCGTGTCGTTCTCATCTTCGCCGGGTGCGTCGTCCTGCTCGGAATCACCCTGTCGCTCACCGTGCATCCGTGGTGGATCGGGCTTTCGGCGTTCGCCGGGCTCAACATGATCCAGGCGGGATTCACCGGCTTCTGCCCCGCCGCGATGGTCTTCAAGAAGCTGGGCGTCCGGCCGGGCACGGCGTTCAAATGAAGCCTGCGCGGGCGACGCTGGCGCTCGCGCTCGCGGCCCTCCCCCTGCCTGCCGCAGCGGTGACGCTGGACGAGGCGATCACCGCCGCGCTCCGTCACGCGCCCGAAATCGCCGCCGCCGATGCCGAGGCGGGCGCGGCGGAAGCGCGGCTCGATCAGGCCGAGGCGGGGCGCCTGCCGACCGCGACGATCAGCGGCACCTACGGCTACGGGCGGCTCGATCCGAAAGACTTCTTCGGTCTCGGCGCGGAGACCGTGCATCCCCGTGCCGTGCAGGCGACGATCGAGCAGCCGCTGTTCACCGGCGGACGCGTGAGCGCCGGGATCGCCGCCGCGAAGGCCGGGCTCGCCGCGCGCGAGGCCGGACGCGACAGCATCCGCAGCCGCATCGCCGCCGACGTCGCGCGCGCTTACGGCGACGTGCTCGCCGCCGAGCGCATGGCGGCGCTGCACGCCCGCCTCGTCGATGAGACGGCCGAGATCGAGCGTCAGGCGAAACTGCGCTTCAAGGCAGGCGAGAGCCCGAGCACCGACGTTTCGCAGGCCGCCGCGCGGCTCGCAGAGGCACGCGCCGGGCTCGCCCGCGCCGAAGGCATGAAGGTCTCGGCCGCCGCACGCTTCCGGAGCCTCACCGGCCTCGACGCGGCGGGGCTGGAGCCGCTGCCCGGCAATCCGCCGCTTCCCGTCACGCTGGACGAGGCGATGGAGGCCGCCAAGGCGCGAAGCCCGATGCTGGCCGAGGCCGAGGCGGGCCTTCGCGCCGCCGAGGCCGCCGCGCGCGGCGCGCGCGCCGAACGCCTGCCGACCGTGGGCGCCTTCGCCGAAGCGGGCGCGGTGCGCGACCAGTTCTTCCCCGATTACCGCGCCGACAGCACCACGGTCGGCGTGCGCGCCCGTTGGGCGCTGTTCAGCGGCGGGCGCGTTTCCGCGAAGATCGCCGAGACGGCGAGCGACGTGCGCGCCGCCGAGGCGAGGATGCGCGCCGCGGAAATGCAGATCGAGGAAGCGGTGATCGCGGCGTTCCAGGACGTGCGCACCGCGCTGCTCGTCGAAAGCGCCGCGGAGGACCAGGCGCGGGCCGCCGAACAGGCGCTCGCCGGCGTGCGGCACGAGGTGCGCGTCGGCATGAAGCCGCAGCTCGACCTGCTCGACGCCGAGCGCGAGGCGCTCGGCGCGGGCGTCGCCGCGACCGGCGCGCGCACGGACAGGATCGTCGCCGCCTACCGCCTGCTCGCGCTCATCGGCGGCAACTGAAAACCGGCAGCAGGAGACGCGAAATGCACAAGGACTGGCCACAGATAGCGACGGAACTTTCGGGCTCGATCAAGGAGGTGCGGCTCGGCACGCCCGAGGTGATGAAGGCGTTCTCGGCGATGGCGAAGGCCGCGACCGACGCGGGTGCGCTCGACGCGAAGACCAAGGAACTGATCGCGCTCGCCATCTCGGTCGCAATCCGCTGCGACGGCTGCGTCGCCTTCCACGCACAGGCCGCCGTCCGCCACGGCGCAACGCGCGAGGAGGTGATGGAGACGATGGGCATGGCGCTCTACATGGGCGCGGGGCCCAGCCTGATGTACGCCGCGCAGGCCGTTGAAGCCTACGACCAGTTCACGGCCAAAGCTGAGGATCAGCGTGCAATAGGCACCCCCTTCGTGGGGTGATCGGCGTGCAAAAAGGACCCCTTCATCCCGGGGATTTAGTCGGCCGACTGGTTTTGATCAGTTGGCGAGAACGGGATGTTGATCGTGGAGACAGTGGTTCGGATTCGGCGTGAGCATGCAGCGGGTAAGGCGATCAAGGCGATCGCTCGTGACCTTCGTTTGTCGCGGAAGGTCGTCCGCAAAGCGATCCGGTCGCCGGAGGCGGCGTTCAACTATCAGCGCAAAGTCCAGCCGCTGCCGCGGATCGGTCCTTATCAGGATCGTCTCGATGCGCTGCTTGAGGAGAACGAAGGTCGCGGCCGCCGCGATCGGCTACGGATGACGCGTATCCATGACCTGCTGGTGCGCGAGGGGTTCGATGGATCCTATGATGCGGTGCGCCGCTATGCGGCGCGCTGGCGTGCTGCGCGGCGGAAGGATGCTGGCGAAGGCGCACCGGCGTTCATCCCGATGACCTTCCAGCCGGGTGAGGCCTACCAGTTCGACTGGAGCCACGAGGATGTGGAGATCGCCGGCAAGCCGATGCGGGTGAAGGTGGCGCATATGCGTCTCTGCGACTCGCGCGCACCCTATGTCCGAGCCTATCCGCGCGAGGGCCAGGAGATGCTGTTCGATGCCCATGCCCGGGCGTTCGCGTTCTTCGGCGGTGTGCCGCGACGCGGTATCTACGATAATATGAAGACGGCGGTGACGGCCGTGTTCACCGGCAAGGAGCGTGTGTTCAACCGCCGCTTCCTGATCATGACCGATCATTACATGGTCGAGCCGACCGCCTGCTCGCCGGCGGCGGGATGGGAGAAGGGCCAGGTCGAGCAGCAGGTCCAGACGATCCGAGGCCGCTTCTTCCAGCCGCGACTCCGGTTCGCCAGCCTGGCCGAGCTCAACGGGTGGCTGGAGGCCGAGTGCCGGCGCTGGGCCGAGCATCATGCCCATCCCGAACGCGGGGATATTACCGTCGCCGAGGCGCTGGATATGGAGCGACCGGCCCTGCAGCCGATCCTGGCACCGTTCGACGGCTTCCATGAGAGCGAGCATGCCGTCACCGGCACCTGCCTCATCAGCTTCGATCGCAACCGCTACTCGGTCATGTCGACGGCCGCACGCCGGACCGTTCAGGTGCGCTCCTATGCCGATCGCATCGTCATACGCTGCGGCGATGCGATCGTCGGGGAGCATGAGCGCCACTTCGGTCGGAACCGCACGATATACGATCCCTGGCATTATCTGCCGGTCCTCGCGCACAAGCCCGGCGCGCTGCGTAACGGCGCACCGTTCCAGGACTGGGATCTGCCGCCCGCCCTGCACCGATTACGGCGAAGGCTCGGCACCGGGGACGAGGCCGATCGCAGGTTCGTGCGGGTCCTCTCGGCGGTGCTCACCGATGGCCTGGAGCCGGTAGAGGCTGCCGTGCGCGAAGCGTTGGCGAACGGAACGGCCAGCGACGAGCTGATCCTCAACATCCTCTCCCGGCGCCGCGAGCCGGCGACACCCCACAGCATCGTCACTTCGGAAGACCGGATGCTGCAGCATCCTCCGCTCGCCGACTGTGCCCGCTATGATCTGCTGCGAGGCTATGATGCAGCGGCATGATATGATCGACACGATGCGCGGCCTCGGACTCAAGGGCATGGCGGCGGCGTTCGACGAGGCGGTCACCACCGGCCTCCAGCGCAAGCGCACCACCATGGAGATACTGACCGACCTGCTCCGTGCTGAGGCGACCCACCGGGATGCAGCCTCCATCCGCTATCGGATGACGGCTGCGAGGCTGCCCGTGGTGAAGGACCTGGAGCGGTTCAGCTTCGAGGGCACACCGATCAATGAGGAGATGATCCGCTCCCTTCACGATGGCTCCTTCCTCCCGCCTCGCCGCAATATCGTGCTGGTCGGCGGCACGGGGACAGGCAAGACCCACCTCGCCATCGCGATCACCGCCAATGTCGTGCGAAGGGGCGCTCGCGCCCGCTACTTCAACACCGTCGATCTGGTGACACGCCTCGAAGAGGAGACCCGGATCGGCAAAGGCGGGACCCTGGCGGCGCAGCTGTCGCGGCTCGACCTGATCGTGCTCGACGAGCTCGGTTATCTGCCGTTCGCCCGCTCGGGAGGGCAGTTGCTGTTCCACCTCATCAGCAAGCTTTATGAGCGGACCAGCGTCATCATCACCACGAACCTCGCCTTCGGCGAATGGCCGACCGTGTTCGGCGATCCCAAGATGACCACGGCGCTGCTCGACCGCGTCACCCACCACTGCGATATCGTCGAGACGGGCAACGACAGCTGGCGCTTCAAAAACCGCAGCTGACAGCCACCTTCGGCGCCTTCAAAAATCTATCTTGCGCTGCGCGCGCCTCCGGTCGGGCTACGCCCGCCCTCCGCCGCACGCAGCGCAAGGCCATCTTCAACAAACCAGCATCATATTATCCGAAAAGGGGGTCCCTCTTCGACGCCGATCGGGGGTCCCTTTTGAACGCCGTTTGACAGTCTGCCACATCTCGTTCGGCCGTGTCGTCTTCGTGTGGAACGCATCGGCCGCCTTGATCACGATGAAGGCCGGGCTGGTGATCAGGTCATGGGCCTTCAACAGACGGTAGACCGTGGCTTCCGACACGAAGTAGCGCTTCTCGTCGGTGAAGCGCACCGCGAGCTCGCGGGGTGACAGATCGGTTGTATCCAACGCCATGTCGATGATTTGCTGCTGGATATCATCGCCGATGCGGTTCCACACTCGGCTTGGAGCCGATGGCCGATCCTCCAGTGCCTCCGGGCCGCCCTCGAGGTAACGGTCGTACCAGCGGTAGAAGGTTCTGCGCGGGATACCGAGCTGGTCCAGCGTGCGTTTAGCCGGCAGGTGCGATTGCTCGACGATCCTGAGGATCTCCAGCTTCTCGGATGCGGGATACCTCATTCGCCGCCTTCCCCATCCGCGATCATGCTTTTTTTGAGCAGACGGTTCTCCAGCGTCAGATCGGCGACGCATTCCTTCAGCGCACGGGCTTCGCGGCGCAGGTCATGCACCTCGCCGGTGGTCGCGGCACGGGCGGTGTCGCCCGCCAAGCGCCGCTTGCCCGCTTCCATGAACTCCTTCGACCAGGTATAGTACAGGCTCTGCGCTATGCCTTCCTTGCGGCACAGCTCGGCGATGCTGTCCTCGCCGCGCAGCCCTTCCAGTACGATCCGGATCTTGTCCTCTGCTGAGAAGTGCCGGCGTGTCGCGCGCCGGATATCCTTCACCACCCGTTCCGCAGGGGGCTTGGCCGATTTTTTCAAGGAGGATTTGGGCTTCATCTTCGTTCCTTCGTCACTACGACGAAGCCCAAATCCTCCTTACTTCACAACCTCAAATCTGTGCCATTGGTGCTGACGGCGGACACGTTCGGCAGTTCAGCGCCAGTATTTCGTTGGTGCGAACACCCGCCCCCTGCGCGATTGCCTTCACCTCAGTCAGTAACCACTCTTCGCGATTCTCCAACATGGGAAGGAACGTATCCGCGATGCCACAGGCCTGCTCCCAGCCTACGCCCAGATCGGCGTAGGCGAGTTTGTAGTTCTGGATCGCACGCAGAATATAGTCTTTCGCCTTCATACCATATTGAAGCCCGCGCGCTTCGGGTGGTCCCGCTATGTCGATCAGGGGGAAGGTCCGGATGTTCTTGACGCTCATGGTCGCAGGTAAGTCCATAAAATTTCAAAGGTATTCTCGGAAAGAAGTGCCCTATTTTCGCATAGGGGCCGCCTTCGACATCGGCGAATGGGACGGGAGTTCATGGCGTCGGGCAGTATCTGCGTTGTGAATAATAATTCACATTATAGGCGGAAAAATGATTCCGCAACAAAAAAGCGAATAATAGTTTTTATTTGGGCACTCGCGGTATCGGCGGCTATGGTGCAGAGGATTGAGAAACAGAAGGATGTGGACTGCAAAATGGGGACCAAGAAACGCGTAATCGTTCCCCGGAAAATACCCTCGCAACAGCGGGCCATCGACAGCGTTGAGCGGATTCTCGCGGCTGCGGCGACCCTGCTCGACGAGAAGGGTTACGACCATTTAACGACGATCTCGATCGCTAAGCAGGCGGGCGCATCGATCGGATCGGTCTACCAGTATTTTCCGAACAAGCAGGCGATCATGGTTGCGTTGTTCGAACGGTGGCTCGCCATGGACAATCAGGCGCTCGAAGAGGTCGAGGCGAGCGCGAAGTATGACAGCATCGTCGACGAGTTTCTCGCCCTGACCGAAAGACTGGTCAAAAACTATCGCGACCAGAAGGGCCTTCTCGTCCTCGTCAATATCGTTCGCAACAATCCCGAACTCTATGAGATCGGCGAAACGCACGACAAGCAATATGCCAAGCGACTGGCGGCGCTGATGGACAAAGGCCCTATTCAGCTTGGCGATGACGAGAAGTTCGCATTGGCCGGGTATTTTACAATCTTGGTCGATGCGGTCGCAGTCTCGATAGCGACCGAAACCGAGAAGCGGGCTAAACTGAAACAGCAGTTCCTGATGGACAGCGTACGTGATTTGTTCGAGCGGTATTCGCGTGTGGTTCCGGAGACTGTGTCGACGAAGAAAGTTAAGACAAGAAAGAAACCTCACGAAACGTTGCTATAGACCAAATGGGGTCGAAATCCCGCTTGCTTCAAAATCCGAGGCGGTCGCGCATCCTGAAATACGTCATTCCAAGCGCAAGCATGGGATTGCCGATGAAATCGGCGGCAGGAATGCGCCAGTGACGCGCCTCCTGAAGCAAGTCGATCGGTGCCAGGTCATCACTGATGGCATCCGCGACAATTTCCGACGCGATATGGCTTGTATTCACGCCGTGCCCTGAGAATCCCTGGATATGATAGAGTGCCTTCCCGGTACGCCCAATCATGGGAACACGATTCAGCGTGATGTCGATGGCACCACTCCAGGTGAACTCGACGCGCGTCGCTGCCAATTGCGGAAAGGCCCGAAGCATACCGGGAGTAAGGATTTTCCGTATGTCGACGGCGCTGCGGTTCGAGTAGCTGCACTCCCCACCCCATAGCAGGCGATTGTCGGCGCTCAAGCGGAAGTAATCGAGCACCTCCTTCGTGTCGCAAATCGCATGATTTGCAGGTAGCAAGCTTTTCGCAAACCTGCTTTCCAACGGCTCCGTCGCCATGACATAGGTCATTGCCGGCAGGGTGTAGCCGCCCAGTTGTTGCGGTAACAGATGATGGTATGCGCTCCCCGCCAGAACCACCGCTGATGCGAGAACCGCTCCGGCGAACGTCGATACCATGACCCCACTCTTCTGCTCAATTCCGGTTACCTGTGAATTTTCGAAGATCTGGACACCCAGGGATTCCGCAGCAAGCGCTTCGCCGATGCACAGGTTCAGAGGATGGCAATGTGCGCCGCGACTGTCGATCAATCCGCCGCAATACAGGTCGGAACCTATATATTGTTTGATCCGTCCGCCGTCGACCAGCTCCAAATGGCCCGCCTGCCCCTCCGCCGCGAGCGCCGTATATTCAGCCTCGAGCTTATGGAGATATCGCGTACTCAGCGCTGCCGTCGCGGTACCCACGGCATAATCGCACGCGATGCCATATCTCGCGATGCGCTGTTCGATGATCTCATGACCGCGGTAGCGTGTGCGCGAAAGAAATTCGCTTGCCCGATCGCCGAGCTGTTTGACCAGGTTATGCTCGCCAGACCATCCGGCCAGCACCTGACCGCCATTCCGCCCGGACGCGCCCCATCCGATCCTGTTCTGCTCGAGCAGGATGACCGAATAACCTCTTTCGGCCAGCGCCAGCGCGGTCGACACTCCCGAAAAACCACCGCCAACGACACAGATGTCGGCATCGCGGCGGCCCGCGAGCATAGGGCGAGAGGGTTGGCTGTGCGCCGTCGCGGCGTAATAGGACGGCGCGTGTGGCTGTGGTTTCCGGGCGTTCATCCCTCACTCCATTTAATCGTCACCCGGCGTCGCGGACCCCGCCGGATAACAGCCAAGATCAGGTATTGACCATCAGGAAGCGGACATCCCATGGGCTGAGGATGCTCGACCGGTGCTCATATTCGCGCTGCTTGATATCGGCGAAGGTCTCCGCGAAAACGTCTCCAAGATAGGTTCGGATCATGTCCGATCGCGAGAATGCCGCGACGCTTTCGGTCAATGTCGCAGGAAGAGGGCGCTCCCTGTCCTCATATCCCTCGCCTACATATTCATCGCGCGGCGCCAGTTCCTCCACCATGCCCACGAAGCCGCAAAGGAGCGACGCCGCGATCGCAAGATAGGGATTGATATCGGAGCCCGGGATACGGTTCTCGACACGTCTCGCAGACCGGCCGCCCTGCGGGACTCGCAACCCGACCGTCCGGTTTTCGCGGCTCCAGTGCGTGTTGGTCGGCGCCGCCATGTAGGCCTCGAACCGATTGTACGAGTTCGTGTAGGGCGCCAGCATCGGCATCGCTTCGGGCAGGTGCTGCTGAAGCCCCGCGATGAATTGATAGAAGCGCGGCGTGTCGGAATTATCGACATTCGCAAAGATGTTCGTACCGCTCGCAATGTCCACGACGCTATGATGCAGATGGATCGCACTTCCGCTCTCATTGGCATAGGGTTTTGCCATGAAGGTCAGGAAAACGCCGTGGCGCTTCGCAACATGCCGCGCCATCCGCTTGAACAGAAACAACTGGTCGGCGACCTTCAACGCATCTCCGTGCCGCAGGCTCACCTCGAACTGGCAAGGACCATCCTCGTGGATCAGCGTGTCGAGCTCAATATTCTGGATTTCCGAGAACTGGAACAGTTCCTCGAACAGGCCGTCAAAGTCATCCAGAGCGTCGAGGCTGTAGATGTGCTGCCCGAATTCACGCAGGCCCGAACTGCCCCTCGGCGCGCTCGGTTCGAGGATCGTGTCGTTGAACTGCGATATCAGGTAAAACTCGACTTCTGGACCAACGATCGGCGCCCAGCCGCGCTCTGCATAGAGATCGACGACTGTTCGCAGAATTTGCCGCGGAGCGGCACCATAATAGTGATTGTTCCGGTCGATGGTATCGCAGATCACGCATGCGGCCGCTTCCTTGTTCCACGGCGCGAGGTGGATGGTCGACAGATCCGGCACCAGCGTCAGGTCATTCTCGGTTCGCGGGACGTGCCGATTATAAACGGTCTCTCCCTGAACCGAAATATTGTAAGTCCCCTCGGGTATCTTCAAGCCATCACCTTCCAGGCTCGACAGGAACAGCGCCGGCGTCAGCGATTTGCCGCGCGCGGCGCCTGTCATGTCGGGAATCAGGCATACGACTTCACCCACCCGGTTATCCGTCAGCCACTTTCGCAGCTCTTCGATATTCATATATCCTCCATCTCGACCGACGATGCGGCCGGGGATCTCGGCAAACCTGGTCCGACGTAAATTGCAGACCGTCATGAACGCCGCGATGCGCGCGCCCAGAATAGATGCCGGGCGATATTCAGATTCCGGATCCGCCGCCCTCCGGCAATCGGATTTCGAAATGTGAATAATTATACACATAATCGAAATCTGGGGCTCTTGGCAAGCCTGATTGCAAGCCAGGCGACAGCCATCGGTTCGGCGAACTGGTACATTCCGCTTGAACGTGACTAATTATTCATATTATATTCGCGGATTAGGGGGTAGTCGAGGACCTCCTCGGCAATCGGAATTTAGGGAGGCATTTTATGATGAAGCGGCTTTTCACACTGCTTTTGGCATGCTGGGCCGGCATGGTTGCGGTACCGGCGCTGGCCGTTGCGGACGGTGCCGCCCCGGCCAAGGGGCCGATCAGCATCAACTGGTATCATGATCAGGAGTATTTCCAGCCGGTCATCGACGCCTTCACCGCGCAAACCGGCATTCCCGTGCGGGTTACCAGCGACTATGACATCTTCACCACCGATGTAATCACCGTGTCGGACTATAAAGGACTGCTCGAAGCGAAGCATTTCACCCACCTCGACAAGCTCGAACCCGCCTTTGTTGCGGAAATGAACAAGATCGTCCCTGCCAAGTGGCGCGATGTCGATGGGCGCTGGTTCGGCATGGCCCTGCGCTTTCGGACGGCGATCGTGAACAAGAACAAGGTTCCGCGCTCCGAATACCCCAAATCGATTCTCGATCTCGCGGACCCCAAATGGAAGGGCCGCATGACACAGCGAGCATCGAGCAACGTGTATAACCGCTCCACGCTTGCCTATATCATCGCGCGCTACGGCGAGGACAAAGCTCGCGCCTGGGCGAAAGGCGTTGCGGCGAATGTTGCGAAAGGTGGCTACCTGAACGACGTGAAGGAAGCACTCGCGGTTTCCGAAGGGAAATATGACATCGGTTTCATGAACACCTACTATCTCGGCTATCTGCGCGACTGGTATCCTGAAGACAAGGCCATGCAGGAGCGACTCGACAAGAACCTCGAGGTCGTCTGGCTCGACGCCGACCATGGTCTTTTCGCGAACGTAACCGGGATCAGCCTTTCGACAAACCTGACCAACGGAACCGAGCGCTATCGCCAGGCGGAGCAGCTCGTCGCTTTCATCCTCTCGGCCAAGGGGCAAGCCCTGATGTCGAAGCATGTTCACAAGTATCCGGTACGGTCGGATGTTGAGCCCGCAGCGGACCTTCGCAAGCTCGGTACGTTCAAGGTCGACGATTTCAACGTCAACGACCTGCGCTATCATTATGACTTGGCCGACCGGATCATGGCAGAATCCGGTTGGGAATCGGAATGGTAATCGGCCAGCCACGTCTTTCGGGAGGTTTCAACATGCGTATCTTGGCTTTCCTCGGCGTTCTGCTGTTCGCCGCCTTCCCGGCGGCGGCCCAGACCAAGGAGTTCAGTTGGCACGACAAATGGATCACACCGTTTCTCGCCAGCCAGATGGATCCCCGCTTCTCCTATATGCTCTATGTCCCGAAGGACTATGACGAGAACGGTACGAAAACCTATCCGCTGGTCGTACTCGTTCATGGCACCGAGCGTTGGCCGCATCATTACATCCAACACAACCGAGCGTTCGCTGAAGAGAATGGCGTCATCCTGATGGCGCCGCTGTTCCCGCTCAACACGCACGGAAACCAGGATCTCGAGACCTACAAACTCATCGACTATAAAGGCACGCGCTACGACCTGGTCCTGCTCAGCATGGTCGACGAGGTCGCGTCCAAATATCGCCTACGAGACAATAAATTCTATATGCACGGCTTCTCGGGCGGCGGCCATTTCACCCATCGCTTCTTCTATCTCCATCCGCACCGGCTGCACGCCATCTCCATCGGCGCACCCGGCATGATCACGCTGATCGACAACACATCCGACTGGTGGGTTGGAACGAAGAATCTCTATGCCCGCTTCAATGCGAAGCTGAACCTTAACGCCATGCGGAACGTTAAAGTGCATATGGTGGCGGGCGCGAAGGATCTGGATGAATGGAATGAACCCATCGAGCGAGATTCCGCCTACTGGATGGGTGAAAACGTCAAGGGCGCCGACTATGGTTCAACCGGAAAGAACCGTGTCGAGCGCCTGGCAACGCTGAAGAAGAATTTCGAGGCCAACGGCATCAAGGTCCAGATGGAACTGGTGCCCAACGCCGAACATGATGAAACCCAGCTGTTTCCGACAGTACAGAAATTCCTGAAATCAGCGCTCTCGCAGGAATAACGGTCGACGCGAGGACACTTGTTTCCTCGCCGATCTCAGGACGATCGGGTAGTCATGGCAACATGACCACCCAATTTTTTTTCATCGTCTCGACAACTTCCCATTCGCCGACGAAACCCGAAGGGACGACGAACTGATCGCCGGCGGTAATAGAGAAACGCCGTCCATCCGAAGATATCACTGCGCCCGATCCCGACAGGATGTGGCAATATTCCTGCTCTTCACAGGCAATCCGCCAGCGCCCTGGCGTGCATTGCCAAACCCCTGCTGAAAACCGGCCATCCTCTGACTCATGATACACCCACAAGGTCGCTCGCGGGTCACCGCTGACGATTCTGTCGGATGCGGGGCCCGCATCGACACCGGCTGGATCGAGCGAACCAAAACAAACGATCGTCATATCACTCTTCCTGTTCAATGGGCCCGGCGCCGGCGCAGCGCGAACGTCGGGCACGACCTAACACCATTCGCATCGATGCGCTACGAAATCGCCGCGGCGCCGCGATTGGCCGTCAGGACGGCCTCGAGAATATCGAGCCCCTCCGCAATCAATTCGTCCGACGCAGTGAGAGGGACGAGGATGCGGATGGCTTGCCCCGCCTGACCGCAGCTCAGCAGGAGCAGACCTGCCTCCATCGCCTGGCCGCATATCTGCTTTGCGCGCGCAGCATCGGGCAAGCCATCCCTGTCGACAATGTCGAATGCGATCATCGCTCCCTTGCCGCGCAAGCCTGCGATCAGCGAACCGTCTTCTGCCGACAGCCTCCCGATACGATCGGCAATGATGCCTCCGATCTGCTCGGCGCGTTCGGCCAAGCCCTCTTCATCAATGACGTCGAGCACGGCGAGCGCGGCCGCGCAGGCGACCGGCGACCCGCCATATGTCCCGCCAAGACCGCCAGGTTCGACCGCATCCATGACCTCGGCCCGCCCGATAACGCCGGACAGCGGAAAGCCGCCAGCAAGCGACTTGGCGACGGCGATCAGATCGGGCTTGATGGCGTGGTGCTCCATGGCGAACATTTTACCCGTGCGCGCAAAGCCCGTCTGCACTTCGTCGGCGATCAACAGGATACCGTGTCGTTCTCTCAACCGGTCAAGCACATCGAAGAATTCCGGAAACGGGACATGGAACCCGCCCTCGCCCTGAATGGGCTCGACAATGAAGGCCGCGATCCGGTCCGGCTCGACATCCGAAGCAAAAAGGAAATCGAGCGCCTTCAGCATGTCCTGAACCGACACGCCCGTAGTCGGTGACGGAAAAGGCAGGTGAAAGACTTCGGGAGGGAACGGTCCGGCAGCCTTTTTGTATGGTAAAACTTTCCCGGTCATCGCAGATGCCAGCAACGTGCGCCCGTGAAAGCCGCCCGAAAATGCGACCACGCCGCCTCGCCGAGTCGCCGAGCGTGCAATTTTCACTGCATTTTCAGTCGCTTCGGCGCCGGTGGTAAAAAATACCGTCTTGGCGGGCCCTTCGATTGGCGCAAGCCGGTTCAATCGCTGTGCCAGTTCGATATAGGATGGGTAGGGCGCAACCTGGAAAGCAGTATGCGTGAACTGCCCGAGTTGCCGGCTTACCGCATCGATGATCTTGGGGTGGCGATGCCCGACATTCAGGACCGCGATACCTCCGGCAAAATCGATATACCGCCGCCCTTCTACATCCCATATTTCAGCGTTCTCAGCCCGTGCTGCATAGATTGCGGTCGCCGAAGCGACACCGCGCGGAACGACCTCGGCGCGGGCCTGCTGAAGAGAGAGATTGTCCATGAATGCGGTCCTGTCGAATTTAGAAACGGAAGTGGCATGCACGCGCCAGC
Source organism: Sphingosinicella microcystinivorans (assembly GCF_027941835.1). Classification (NCBI taxonomy): domain Bacteria; kingdom Pseudomonadati; phylum Pseudomonadota; class Alphaproteobacteria; order Sphingomonadales; family Sphingosinicellaceae; genus Sphingosinicella; species Sphingosinicella microcystinivorans. Next base: position 1,600,521 of record NZ_CP116005.1, on the reverse strand, counting down.
AAACCGGGAACCGGTTCCCGACGTGTAAATAATATGAATAATAATTCATTTAATAGAACAAGATTTTTCTTTTGCGTCAACGAGAAAAGTGACCATCTATTCCGGTCTCCACAAACGAGTGGCTCGCCTGTATTTCCGGGGCTAAACAGAACACGACTTGCCTTGGCCGTCTGCATTTTTCGTTGACGCCATCGCCATATTCCATCTATTAAGCGAATCATTATTCATATTATTGATGGCGACTCTTGCGATCAAAATCGTGCACCGACCGGGCTATCTACTAGGCCATTTCGGAAGTTGAGGGTTTAGCTGCGGTCATGGCCGTCCGGTGGCATCCCACGTGGCCGGGGCGAGACTAGATGTCGTCCGGGATAGCCTTCGCGCTTCGGGGACGTGCGTTGCGGGATGAAATACGGGAGGCCAATGCGGCACAGCCGGGACGCGGCCTGACGCAAGCAGCAACTGAGAAGAGAATGGGCGGGCGGGAAATGGTGGAAGATCCCAGGGTTCGGCTGGCGCAGTCGCCGATGACGATGCGGCAGATCATGGCAGTTGCCCTGTGCGTTGTGCTCAACGCCCTGGACGGCTTCGACGTTCTGGCGATCAGCTTCGCCTCGCCGGGCATCGCAAGCGAATGGGGCATCGACCGAGCCGCGCTCGGCCTTGTTCTGTCGATGGAACTGATCGGCATGGCGGTCGGCTCGATCATTCTCGGCAATGCCGCCGACCGGTTGGGGCGCCGCCCGATGATCCTCGCCTGCCTCGTCATCATGTCGATCGGCATGTGGCTCGCCACGCTGGCGGGCGATGTGCAGTCCTTGTCGGCCTACCGCCTGTTTACGGGTTTCGGTATCGGCGGAATGCTGGCCTGTACCAATGCCATGGTGGCGGAATATTCGAATGACCGTGCGCGCAACCTCGCCGTCGCCATCATGGCCGCCGGTTATCCGATGGGCGTTGTGATCGGTGGCACGGTCGCGTCCGGCCTGCTCGAAAGCGGAGGATGGCGCGACGTTTTCCATTTCGGGGCGGTAGTTACCGCGGCCTTCTTCCCGATCGCATGGTTTCTGCTCCCCGAATCGGTCGGATATCTGATGCAGGCACGACCGAAAAACGCGCTGCAAAAGATCAATCGCGCCCTACGCGGCGTCGGCCATAAGGCGATCCATGCGATCCCCGAGCGCGAGAGCGCGCCGATCACGGCATCCCCGCTCCAACTGTTTTCACCTACGCTGCGCCGTGCCACGCTGCTCCTGACTGCCAGCTATTTCGCGCATATCATGACGTTCTATTTCATCCTGAAATGGATCCCCAAGATTGTCGTCGATATGGGTTACGCGCCTGCGGCGGCAGGCGGCGTACTGGTCTGGGCCAACGCCGGCGGGCTTTTGGGGGCTTTGCTGCTGAGCATGCTGAGCTGGCGCATCGGCATTCGCGCATTGGCGATCGTCGCGATGCTGGGCTCGTGCATTGCGGTGGCATGGTTCGGCCAGGGTCAATCCAATCTCGACCAATTGGGTTTCGTCGCTGCTACGGCCGGGTTCTGCGCCAATGCCGGCGTCGTTGGCCTCTACGCGATTATCGCTGCCACTTTCCCGACCGAGGTTCGGGCAAGTGGTACAGGTCTGATCATCGGCATCGGGCGCGGCGGCGCGGCGCTGGGCCCTATTGCGGCCGGTCTGCTCTTTTCTTTCGACATCGGCCTTCCGATCGTCGCCGGCATCATGGCCGCCGGTTCACTGTGTGCGGCTATCGCGCTCCTGTTCCTGTCCGGCCGCGCAAAATTCCATAGTCGAGCCGAAGAGACAGCGTGATGCTATGACCAGCCGTCGCGTGCTTCCAGACTGGCCGCGAGCTCGCCGATAACGCGATAGCAGTCGAGCATCTGGGCGCCCGAGCCGTTCGGCTCGCGCCCCTCCCGGATTGCCGCCACAAATTCGCGGTCCTGCAGCTCAATCCCGTTCATCGACACCGCCACCCGGTTGAAGTCGACCGGTTTCTCCCGGCCCGTGACAAGGTCGTCGTAGCGCACGATGTAGGTTCCCGTATCGCCGATATAGCGAAAGAAGGTCCCAAGCGGACCGTCATTATTGAACGAGAGCGCGAGAATGCAGATTTGCCCTACTTGCTGAAATCGAGGGAGCACCCCTGCACACGACGAATCCAAAAGTTTTTGTCGACTATTTCTCGGATCTCGTGGTGATCTGTCCGTAGTAAAGCTCGACATTATGCGGTGTATCGACAGGGATTTGATTAGCCTCGAGCCACGATGAACGGCCGGTTGTACATGGCCGCTCCGTGTTCAGAACGGCAGACAGGCGCGCAGCCAACGCTAAATCTTACGTCCGCTTTCGGGCGCTGCACGGTGCCATCACCTTAGCTGGAGCGGCAATCGAAGTCGGCTTGGGCATCGGCGTATTTTTCTCGATTGTCGTGGGCGTTCTGGCCTTTCCGCCATTGTGGAAGCGCGTGAAGGCGAAGGGCATCAACTCCCGTTCGTTCGCACGCCGCACTGGCGCCCTCGTCGCAACGCTGGCCGGGCTTGTCGCATATGGACAAGCTTATTCACAAACACCGGAAGGCAAGGCTGCGGCAGCTAAGCGCGCTGCCCAAGAGAAGGTAAAGGGGCAGGAGGCCGAAGCGCGTGCAATCGCGGAAACGGCCGAGAAGATCGCCCGGGTTGCCTCAGGGCAGCATTGCTTTGTCAAATAGGACGATTCCCTGCCGGGAATGAAGGACGCCGTGAAGGCGTCGCTACGTAATCCCAAGTCTTTTGAGCATATAGCCACTATCCGGTCGGCCGTGGGCAAGGATGGCAGGTTCGGCGTTATCATGCGCTATCGGGCACAAAACGGCTTCGGGGGCATGAATGTCGAGGCCATGGGCGTCGAGGTCGAGGCCAAGAACTGCAAGCCCAAAGAGGTCGCCATCAACATGCTTGAGCGCCGTTACGGCACTTGGACGCCGGTGAAAACGAAGGGCTGATTGACACGTGTGGAGACGATTCGAGGTAGGATAGTCGGATTACCACCATGCGTGGCGGCTGCACGCGACGGAGCGGGGAAGAACCTCCTCCCGTTTCCCCCGGCGTTTCCCCGGATAAAAATGACCGTCCGGAATCGCCTCGCGAAAACAAATAACTATCTGATTTAATTTCAGAAAATGGTGCGTGGCGCAGTCCATGGCGAACGGGTCTCCACCTGATATTCCCTGTTATGAGTAAATTTACAGGGAGTTTTGTGCTATCTGCGCCTTTGTCCGAGCATTTCCCTTGAAAATTCCGGCGTTTGGAGACTTCGCTCCCGTTTCGGACCCTATCCGAAAACAGGGAAACTTCGGGCCAATAACAGGGTAGCGGATAACCTGCATCCGGCCGGCAGCTTATTTCGTCGGCAGTGACACTTTTTGAGATTGTCCATTGATAAAACTGAGTTTTCTTGCTGGCATCGCTTCTCTGATACCGATCCGTTCCTGCACCAAACCACCATGTAAGTGGGACGGGTTTTGCACGAACAGGCATGAAAGTGGGACGGATCGGATATTTCCGGGACAAGATCGACACGAAGAAGGCCTGAAGTGTGACGCGCGGCGGGGACTTCCCTTTCCCGACATTGTGCTCCGGAGCGGAACGGCATCCCACTCGTGCCACGACACGGAAATTCACCGTACCACGTGGATAGCCCGGCCAGATACCGCGACTCTTTGCCCCGTTCAGCCTCGGTGCGCTGGCTGCACCATGACGACAGCGAGTATAGCATCGGGGAACGGAAGGTGAGGCCGGCCATGCCGAACGGCGTGCCTACGTACTTGCCGACAACAAGCTTGCCTTGAGGCTAGCTGGGACAGCGAGACGCTCGCGATCGAGCTTCAGGACCTTATCGACCTCGACTTCGACGTCGAGCTCACCGGCTTTAGTCTCGCCGAGATCGACATGGGTGCTCGACACGGCAAGCGAGAGTGATCCGGACAGGAGCCTCGCGCCCGAAGATGTCGTGCCAGCCGTGCATGAGACGGCGGTGTCGCGGCACGACCACATGAAACCAGCGCAAAAACACGGAAAGCAGCATGCGTCCGGGAACCGCATGGAAGCCACGAACCCTAAAATGCCTCCACAATCGTGACATTTGCGGTCCCTCCCCCTTCGCACATGGTTTGAAGACCGTAACGACCTCTCGCCGCCCGGAGTGCATAAACCAGTGTCGTCATAAGTTTTGCGCCGCTCGCTCCGAGCGGGTGGCCCAGCGCGATCGCACCGCCTCGAATGTTCAGCCGCGCCGGGTCAGCACTCGTGGCTTGCAACCAGGCAAGTGGGATGGACGCAAACGCTTCATTCACTTCATAGAGATCGATCTCATCGATACCGAGCCCTGAACGTGCGAGCGCCCGTCGCGTGGCGGGAATCGGTTCTTCCAACATGATCACGGGATCGCCTGCCGTAACTGTGAGATTGTGGACCCGCGCGAGAGGCGTAAGGCCATGCGCTTTCAGCCCTCTCTCGTTTGCAATCAGTATGCCGGCCGCGCCGTCGCAAATCTGGCTCGACGTCGCGGCACTCAGCCTTCCACCCTCACACAGTCCCTTCACTGACCCGATCGATTCCGCCGACGCATCATACCGAATCCCCTCATCACGAGCATGGATAGCCGGACCCATCGGTGTTTCGACCGGGAGGGGGAGAATTTCGCTGTCGAATGCCCCAGCTTCGGTGGCGGCCGCGCCTCGTCTATGGCTCTCGAGCGCAAACGCATCAAGGTCGTCGCGGCTGAAACCGTATTTCACCGCGATCATCTCCGCGCCGGTGAACTGGTTGAATTCTTCCACGCCGTAGCGGGCCTTGATCTTCGGGCTCCACGGACCAACGCCGAGCCCAGCCTCGGCGTGTAGCCGAAAGTTGGAGCCCATCGGCACGCGCGTCATGCTCTCGACGCCAACGGCGGCGACAATGTCCTGCGTACCCGACATCACCGCCTGCGCAGCGAAGTGGATCGCCTGCTGCGACGAGCCGCACTGCCTGTCCACCGTGGTCGCGGGTACGCTGTCGGGCAGCTTCGAGGCCATCACCAGGTTGCGGGCGAGCGCGAAACTTTGCTCACCGGCCTGCGTGACACAGCCCGCGATCACGTCCTCGATGGCGGCGGGATCGATGCCGCTGCGGTCGACGAGCGCGTTCAGAATCTCGCCGCCCATGTCGGCCGGATGCCAGCCTGCGAGCGCGCCGCCGCGCCGTCCTCCAGCGGTGCGGACCGCGGCCACGATATAGGCTTCCAAAGGTCGTTCCTCTCTACAATGTCTTCAGGGATTCCACGGTGTAGGGCCGGATCGACGCGGTATCGCCGACCCTGACCTTGGCAAGCCATTCGGGGTCCGCGAGCAGCGCGCGGCCGACGGCGATAAGATCGAAATCGCCGCGCTCCATCATCGCGAGCAGGCGGTCGATGCCGGTGCCTTCGGTGCCCTTTCCCGCGAAGAGCGTGGCGAGGAGATCGTCCTTGAGGCCGACGGACCCGACCGAGATCGTCGGCAGCGACGACAGACGTCGGACCCACCCGGCGAGATTCAGATCCGAACCCTCGAATTCGGGCTGCCAGTAGCGCCGCTGCGAGCAGTGGAAAATGTCCACGCCAGCATCGACGAGCGGCGACAGAAAGGCTTCGAGTTCCTGCGGAGACGCGAGCATCTTCGTGTCGAAATCGTGCTGCTTCCACTGCGATATCCGCAGGATCACCGGAAAATCGGGTGGTGTCGCATCCTTGATCGCGCGCACGATGTCGGCGGCGAAGGACGAACGCTCGGCGATCCCGCCGCCGTACCGATCGGTACGGCGATTGGTGTCCTGCCAGAAGAACTGGTCGATCAGATAACCGTGTGCAGCGTGCAGTTCGACGCCGTCGAAGCCCAGCCGGAACGCAGAGACGGCTGCCGAGGCGAAGGCTTCGACGACAGCGTCGATGTCGGCAAGCGACATCGGCTCGGTACCCTTCCACGGCAGGACGCCAGGTCCGCCGACCATGCCCGAGGGGCCGACCTGATCGTCGCGAAGGCCGCCCTCGCCTTCAAAAATGCCTTCGACCGGAGCGGGCACGATGAGGCCCGCGTGCCAGAGCTGCGGCACCATGTGGCCACCCGCCGCGTGGACTTCGCGAATGACGCGAGCCCAGCCTTCGAGCGCCTTCTCGCCGTGGAAGCGCGGCACATTATCGTCGATGGAAGCGCCGGCATGATCGACGAACGTGCCTTCGCTGATGATGAGCCCGACGCCGTTCTCGGCGCGGCGGCGATAATAGTGCGCCACATCTGGGCCGGGAACGCCGCCGGGCGACAGTGAGCGGGTCATCGGCGCCATCACGACGCGGCTGGAAAGATCGAGCATCCCGTGCCGGAACGGCCGAAACAGGACGTCGCTGACACTCGTCACTGCTCCGCCCACAGATAGTGGGCATCGCCGGGCCGCAGATATGCGAAGCGGTCTTCGACATCGGCAAGGCCGAGCACATCCGCCGTACCGCCCGTGCGCGCCGGATCGGTCTGGAGCTGGCGGCGAATCTCGAGGCGGCCGATCTGGTTGCGATGCACCTCGTCCGGTCCATCCGCGAGACGCAGCATACGCGCAGTCGCGTAGGCGGCGGTGAGCAGGTGATCGGAGTTGGTGCCGCCACCGCCGAACATCTGGATCGCCCAATCGACGATCTGGCAGGCCGCAGTGGGCCCGGCCACCTTGATCATGGCGATCTCGGACTTAGCGACCTTGTTGCCGACCGTGTCCATCATCCACGCGGCTTTCAACGTCAGCAGGCGTACTTGCTCGATCATGATGCGCGCGTTCGCGATGCGTTCGAGCGTCACCGTCTGCCGGGAAAGCTCACTGCCGAAGGCCACGCGCCGGTCGGCGCGGCGGCACATGCGTTCGAGAATGCGCTCGCACAGGCCGATGAGGCGCATGCAGTGATGGATGCGGCCCGGCCCGAGACGGCCCTGCGCGATCTCGAAGCCCCGCCCTTCACCGAGCAGCATGTTGCTGGCCGGAACGCGCACGTTCTCGAAAACCACCTCGGCCGCCCTGTCGGGCACGCCGTAGAAGCCGAACACCGGCAAGGGACGAAGCACGCGGATGCCGGGCGTGTCTTTCGGCACGAGGATCATCGACTGCTGACGATGGCGATCCGCACCGTCCGGATCGGACTTGCCCATGAAGATGATGATCTTGCAGCGTGGATCGGTGGCGCCGGTCGTGTACCACTTGCGCCCGTTCAGGACATAGTCGTCGCCGTCGCGGATGATCGAACTGCCGATATTGGTCGCGTCGGACGAGGCGACTTCGGGCTCGGTCATGGCAAAGGCGGACCGAATCTCGCCGGCAAGAAGCGGCGTCAGCCACGCCTCACGCTGCTCCGGCGTGCCGTAGCGCCAGATCGTTTCCATGTTGCCGGTGTCGGGCGCCGAACAGTTGAACACTTCGGGCGCCAGCAGCGAACGCCCCATGATCTCGCAGAGCGGTGCATAATCGAGATTGTGCAGGCCTGCGCCAAGCTCCGCATCGGGCAGGAACAGGTTCCAGAGACCGGCTTCCCGCGCGATCGGCTTCAGCTTTTCAACGATGGGCAGTACCGCCCACGGTCCCAGCCGTTCCGCTTCCGAATAGAAGGCCCATTCGTTCGGATAGATGTGCTCAGCCATGAAATTCTCGAGGCGAGCCTTGTAGTCGAGAACCTTCGGCGACATTTCGAACATGGCGGGAGAAACCTTTCAGGACGAGAGAATCGTGCCGGAGCTATTGCCGCGCGGAGGTGCCGCCATCGATGACGAGAACGCTGCCGTTGCAGTAGGAAGCCTCGTCGGAGGCGAGATAAAGGCAACCGTTCGCCATCTCCATCGGCGTGCCGGGGCGACGCATCGGCGCGAGCTGATCGGCCACCACCGGATCGTCGAAGATGCCGACGACCGACGCCACCATCGGCGTATCGATGAAGCCCGGCGCGATGCAGTTTGAGCGGATATTGTCCTTCGCGTAGCTGACGCAGAGCGAGCGCGTGAGATTGATCATGCCGGCCTTCGCCGCCGTGTAGGCATGCGCCGCCTGCAGCCCGAGCATGCCCGAGATGCTGGTGACGCCCACGATGGCGCCGCCGCCCGCCGCGATCATCTTCGGTAGCACGGCGCGGGCCATCAGATAATAGCCATCGAGGTTGATACCGATCACCTCGCGCCACTTGTCCGGCGTGGTGTTGACGGTGTCGTTCATCGAGCCGGGGCTTTTTTCCGCCCAGCTGTAGCCGACACCGGCGGCATGGACGAGAATGTCCACCTTGCCGAAAGCCGTGATGGCGGCCGCGACCACGGCGTCGGCGCTTTCATCCTTGCTGAGGTCCGCAACATGGATCGCGCCCGCACCCACCGGCACCTGCGAAAGGCTCCCCTCCAGCGTACTCCTCGTGCGTCCGGCCCCCAGCACCTTCGCACCTTCCTCGGCGAAACGCGCCATGCACGCGCGGCCGACGCCGGTTCCGGCACCGGTGATGATCGCGACCTTGCCTTCCAGTCTTCCCGCCATGATCCACTCCCCAATATTGGTGCCCGGCCGTTCTCCGGCAGAGCACGCCTTGCATTCTTCCGGCCGTTCCCGATCAGGACCAGCCTTTTCGGCCCTTCCCGCCGACGAGCCCCGCCGCGACCCGCGTCTTCAGCAGCGGGCGCGGGCGAAAGCGTTCGCCATAGGCATCGAACATGATCTGCTGCGCGGTAAGGCACAGACTGGACGTGGTCGCGTCCATCAGCTCGAACGGCCCGAGCGGGTGTCCGAGCCCGAGCTTGCAGGCCGTGTTCAGATCCTCGACGCTGATCACATCCTCCTCGACGAGCCGCACCGCCTCGATGAGAAACATGTGCAGCACACGGTTGACGGCGAAACCGGCGACGTCCTTCACGCGGATCGGCACCTTGCCGGTGTTTTCGGCAAGCGCATAGGCGGCCTTCACCGTCTCCTCGGCGGTGTCGAAGGCCGGGATCACCTCGACCAGCTTCATGCGGCTGACCGGCGAGAAATAGTGCATGCCGATGAAATGCTGCCGCCGCGCTTCCGACACGCGCGAGGCGAGAACCGAGATCGGAATCGTGGACGTGTTGGTGGCGATCATGGCGCCCGCCGGCAACGTCTCGTCGAGGCGGCGGAGGATGTCCGCTTTCACCTCGAGATCCTCGAACACGGCTTCGGTCACAATCGTGCAGGCCTTGAAGTCCGCGATATCGACCGTGGCGCGGATACGGGCGGGGGTGTTTTCCGCCAGCGCGGCATCGTAGAATCCCCGCGCGACGCCCTTTTCCAGAATCCCGGCGATTCGGGACACCGCACGTGTGAGCGCCACCTCGTCGCGGTCGAGCAGCAACACGGACTTGCCTGCAAGTGCCTGCACGAGCGCGATTTCCGCACCCATCAGCCCGGCCCCCACGACGCCTGTCGAATGTTGTTGCACAATCCGCCCCGATAACCAATGTTGTATGACAATATCGTTTTCTTGATCGCTTGAAACCGATCATGCAAGCGAAATATGGCCCGGTGACGGGTACGACCTTTGTGGGAGGAAGCATGGCCGAAGCCACCGCTACGGCGGTTACTGTGGAACGTATCGCAGACCATATCGCACTGGTGACGCTGCGCAGGCCGGAGGCGCGCAACGCCGTGAACGCGGCGGTCACGGCGGGCATGAGGGATGCGGTGAAGACCATCGAGAACGACCCCGACATCTGGGCCGCCATCGTGACCGGCGAAGGCGGCAAGGCCTTTTCGGCGGGCGCCGACCTCAAGGCTGTCTCGGACGGCGGCATGAGCGGGCTCGTCGACCCGGAATGGGGCTTCGCGGCGTTTGTTCACGCCCCGCGTGACAAGGTGTGGATCGCGGCCGTGGACGGCGCTGCCATGGCCGGGGGCTTCGAGATCGCGCTGTCCTGCGACATGATCGTCGCTTCGGAGGATGCCCGCTTCGCACTGCCGGAAGTGAAGCGTGGTCTGGTGGCGGCTGCAGGCGGCATCTATCGCCTGCCACGCACGCTGCCCCGTGCGCTCGCGCTCGAACTCATCGCGACGGGCGAGCCTATCGGCGCGGAGCGCGCGCTGGCGTTCGGCCTCGTCAACCGCGTCGTCCCGAAGGCGGACGTTCTGGGCACAGCGCTCGACCTCGCAGAGCAGGTCTGCGCGAATGCACCGATCGCGGTTCGGGAAAGCCTGAAGGTGGCGCGGCGGGCCTTCGACGAAACCGATCCCCGACTGGGCGCGCTGAGCCTCGCAGCGCAGGACGTCATCATGCGGACGGAAGATTTCGCGGAAGGGCCACGCGCGTTCATCGAAAAGCGCGCGCCACGCTGGGCGGGGCGCTGATGCGCAATGTATTTACCGGAGAAACGCAATAGAATAGGACGCGCCAATAGCTTGGCAGCGTAACAAACCGATGAACAATTGAGTCAGGCCAGAAAGCGAAAGACAAGGCGATGGGGTTGCCCGCTCAGAAGAAAGCAAAACGCAGCGCGGCCGAGGCCGAAAAGACCGCGAGCGACAGCGCAAGCTCGCCCGACAAGGTGGTGGATGCGATCCATCGCGGCATTCTCGCCGGCCGCTATGTCCCCGGTCAGAAGCTGATCGAAGCCGATCTCACGCAGAGCCTCGGCGTCAGCCGGGGTCCGGTGCGCGAGGCGTTGAAGCGGCTGGACGCGGAAGGCGTCGTCGAGCTGACCCGCCATCGGGGCGCGTATGTGCGCTCGCTGACCCGTACCGAGGCCGTGGACCTGCTGGAGATTCTGGAGCTGCTGACGAGCTTCATCGCACGCATCGCCGCCATCGCCGTGGCGCGCAAGCGCACGATGGGCGAGCAGAACGCCCGCGAACTGGAAGAGGCTTTCCACCTGCTGGAGCGTTTCAAGGACCCGACGCTGGAAAATGCGGCCTTCCTGGAACAGCGCAGCCATTTTTATGATGCGCTCATCGCGGTGGGCGAGAATTCACAGATCCAGTCGGTGATGCCGATGATGCGCATCCACCTGCTGCGCCTGCAGGTGCAGCCGTTCTTCAATTCCGAGGACCGGCAGGACCGGCTGAACGAATACGCCGCGATCACTGTTGCCGTGCTCGGCGGCGACAAGGCCGGCGCGCAGAAGGCCATGCGGCAGCACATGACCCACATGCGCCAGCGGATCGCGCAGCTTCCGGACGAAGCCTTCGCCCGAAGCTGAGATCACCTACTATTCGAGCAGCGTTTCGCGGAGGACCTCGATATCCTTCGGCGAGAGCCGCAATACGGCGTTCGCATAGCCGATGATATCGCCGTATTGCCGCGCGAGCTCACCGAACATTGCATCGAGGTAACCGGGGTCGGCATTCAGGATCGGCGACCAAAGCGCCTCCGATGCAACCAACTCCTGGCCTACGTATGTAAGGAACATGGACCGCGTGCGCTCCCGTGCGGCATCACTTTCTACGTAATCGGCCACGATAGCCTCGCGGCCGACTCCCAACAGTGCCAGCAGTAGAGCCGATGCGACACCAGTCCTGTCCTTTCCGGCAGCACAGTGGAACAGAAGCGGCGTGTGCCCGCGCGCAATATGGTGAAACAAGGCGCGGTATGCCTCTGCCTGCGCTATGGGCATCGACCGATAGATATCGCGCATGGCATCGCGGCCGGATGTGCCGGCCAGACACAGATCAAGGAGCGGGCGTGGATTGCCCAGGCTTTCGGACGCCATGCGCCAATGAGGAATCACTTCGAGCGGTGCGGGCGACGGTCCGTGCGAACGTTCCGGACCCGAGCGCAAATCGACGATAAGCGAGACACCGATGCCGAGAAGCGCCTGCACCGCTGCTGGCGAAAAATGAGCCAGGCTTCCGGAGCGAAACACGTGACCCGCCTTCACACGGCGCCCGCCAAGACCCGGAATTCCGCCTAGATCCCGCAAGTTATAAGCGCCTTCGAACATTCTCCCAGCCTCTCTCGAACAATTGCAAGACATCAAGATTGCGCTACAATTTTGTTTTTTGAAATAGCCCTAAGGGTTGACAATGACATGCGTTCGGTGTTCAAATTTTGACGCAACGAAGATCAGGCCGCGGCACAACACGCGGCGATTGGGAGGATCATGGCGGTACTTTACACGGACCGGGACCGATACGGGCACAGCCCCGCATCCCCTCTCGTCGAGGCCGTGCAGAACAGCGTGCGAGACCTTGTGCGCCGGCGCTGGGCCGAAAGCGGTGACGACTGGTCAGACTTCGTCTTCGGCTCCTCCGAGCGACTGGTGACCAAGGCCGACATCGAGGCCATCGAGGCGCGCATCCTCGCTACGGGCTATCGCTTTGCCTGGTCCTCGATCCTGTCGCAGCGGGACCGTCCCGAAGCCTATACCTCGGGCGATACCGGCGATAATCCCGATTTCAGCTTCGAGCACCCCGAAGCCTTGACCGAAGCCCCGGATGCGGAAGGCCGTGCGCAGCGTGGTACCGGCGACAACGTGGTGATGCGCGCGGAGAACACGCGCGGCGTCGCGCTCTATGTCCGCACGAGCGAGCGTGTCGTGGACCTCATGAAGAACGGCGTCCCCGAGGATGCCATCGCCATCATCGACGACAGCGGCGGCACGCTGACGGCGCCCATCCTCGAGAAGTTCAAGGGCGTGATCTGCGCCGGCGGCACGGTCCGTTCGCACCTCGGCATCCTGACGCGCGAGTATGGCATCCCCTGCCTGATGAACGCACGGATCAGCGGCATCCGGAACGGCGACCGGGTCGAGATCGAAACGAGTGCGCCGGCGCGCACGGCCGAATCCTACCAAAGCGGCGTCGAGATGCCGGCGCGCGTCTGGAAGCTCGCATGAACCGCCCGAGCTACGCGCAGATTCTCGAAGCGAACAACCTGATGCAGTCCATCGGGGACGAGACCTACTGGCTGTGCCTGACGCGCACGGTGCAGGAATCGAAGCTGTTCCCGGTTTCGGCCTACATCATGTTCTCCTACGTCAACGCCTTCTACCGCTATCCGTCGCTGCTGCGGAAGATCGAGGCGCGGATGCCTGCGGAAGAGATCGCCGACCGTAGCCGCAACATGGGCATCAAGATCCAGAACTCTCATATGGGCTGGTGCCTGCCGGCATTCTACCTGCTGGGGCGCGAATGGCTGATCTCGCTCGGCCTGCTGCGCCCGCAGGATGCGCTTGAGGACGTGATCTACGTGCTCGACTTCTGGAAGCGCTTCCAGCTCTCGTGGCACCGCAACAGCGGCCATCGCACCAACCGCGAATATGGCCACCGCGCCCAGATCCTCCCTGACCGGCGGCTGGAGATCTTCCGCGACGACATGTTCGCCTGTGAAGCGGGCGACGAGCTGCACGCCGCTGCGCACGCCTTCATGGCGACGGCCTCGCAATACGGCTTCCTCGTGTCCTGCGAGAGTCGGATCAGCCTTACCAACTCCGGCCCCTACCGGATCGACGACCGCCACGAGATGCTGGTCCGCGATTTCATGGATATGGCCGAGTGCTCGCTGCCATGGCTGGACGGTGTCGCAGCCGGCGTGCCCTACAACAATTTCACCGTCGTCATGTCGGTGTGCGATTGCCATTTCCATCTGGTCGACGACTGGGGCAGCTTCGAATCGACGCCCGGCTTCACCGCAGACAAGCTCGCCGGCGTCGGCCTCTACACGTCCGATCCCCTCACCGAGGGCTTCATGCCGCTCGGCATGGGCTCGCGCGAGGAACTGACCGCGACGTTCCGCGAACTGAACGACATCCTGAAGGACGCCACCAACAAGCTCTGGATGCGCATGGCGGACTGGACACGCGACCAGCTTTTGGAGGCAGGCGCACTGATCTATTTCGCCGTCGTCAAGGATCTCGCGCACGTTGCAGGCGTGTTCGAGGTCGAGGACTGGATGGAAATCGATCCGCGCGCGGAGCGGTTCCGGCCGCTGTTCAACGACGAGTACGGCAATGTCGCGCTCGGCGAACTCGTCGCCGGCCTCACGTTCCCCAACCAGCAGGCCTCGCCGTTCACGATGATGCAGCATTCGGACAGACCGACGCGCATGTTGACCCCGATCCCCTACTCGGTCCTGTCGGGCGAGGACTACGTGCCGACGTCCGGCCCCATTCAGCGCGGGACGACGACACTCGACCTAAAGGTCGATCGCTATTGCACCTCGCGCGGACGGCTCACGCTCGCGGAATACAACCGGCTGGCACAGGAGCATGTGCCGGAAATCTGTTCCGACCGGTATCGCCACCTCTGCGAGACCTGGCTGAAGTACAATGCGCACACGCCGCTGGCCGACGAGCTTTACAAGGTCGAGCAGCGCCAGTCGCGGACGCTGAAAGACCGCGGCGTGCGGAAGGGCGAAGCCTGATGCAGGTCGGCTCGCTCATCCGCCGCGCGGCGCTGCATTACAAGGATGCGCCCTGCCTTGTCGAAGGCACGCGCATCGTCACCTTCCGGGATTTCGATGCGCTCACCGACCGGCTGGGTAACGCGCTGCTCGCGACCGGCCTCACGCCCGGCGACCGGGTCAGCGTGCTGCTGCCGAACGGCATCGATTGCCTTGTCGCATACTATGCGCTGGCGAAATCGGGCCTCGTGCGCGTGTCGCTGAACACGCGCGAGACGCCCGACAACCATGCCTACAAGTTGGCCGACAGCGGTAGCCGTGCGGTGATCTGCGGCGACGAAGAGATCGTCCCGGAAACGCTCGACTTCATCTTCCGCCCCGACGAGATCGCGGAGATGACGCTGACCGGGGCCGAAACCCCCTGCGCCGTCGACCGCGATCTCGAAGCGCCCTACCGCCTCGGTTACACGGGCGGCACCACGGGCAAGCCCAAGGGTGTGACGCTGACCATGCGCGGCGAGACGGCTGAGCTTTCCGCCTTCCTCACAGATCTGATGCCGGACATGCGGCAGGGCGACACGTTCCTGCACGCCGCGCCCATTGCTCACGCCTCGGGCGCGTTCTTCCTGCCGGCGCTGGTGCGGGGCGTGCGGTCGCTGGTGATGAAGAAATTCGACCCGGCCGCGTTCATCGCGCTTGCCGAGGCCGAGCAGGCCTCGATGACCTTTCTGGTGCCGACCATGCTGGCGATGATCCTGGAACAGCCGGCATGTGCGGGCGCCGATCTTCGTCTGCGCCGCATCGCCTATGGCGCCTCGCCCATCGCCGAGACGCTGCTGCGCAAGGGTGAGACACGCTTCGGCAAGGTGTTCGCGCAAACCTATGGGCAGGCGGAAAGCCCCATGGTGATCACCTGCCTGAAACCCGATGAGCACGACCGCGTCGGATCGTGCGGACGTCCGTTCACGACGGTGGAAGCCGGCATCGTCGACGACGACGACAATTTCCTCGCACCCGGCGAGATCGGCGAAATCGTCTGCCGGGGAACGCAGTTGATGGCCTATTACTGGAACAGGCCGGAAGCGACGGCCGAGGCGTTCCGAAACGGCTGGCTACACACCGGCGACATCGGACGCATGGACGAGGACGGGTTCTTCTATATCCTCGACCGCAAGAACGACATGTTGATCTCCGGCGGATACAACGTCTATCCGCGCGAGGTCGAGGACGTGCTGCTCGCCTATGACGGCGTCGTCGAGGCGGCGGTCGTCGGCCTGCCCGATGAAAAATGGGGCGACCGTGTCCACGCCGTCGTCGCCGGCCGCGACGGGCTCGACAGCGATGCCGTTCTGGCGTTCGTGAAGACGAAGCTCGCCAACTACAAGCACCCGAAATCGATCGAGATCTGGCCGGAATTGCCGAAAAGCGGCGCCAACAAGATTCTGCGGCGCGAGATCCGCGACACCATAGCCGCCCGCCGGACGGCGGCGGCGCAATGATCGGAACTGCCATGAGTCCCAGCCATCTCGTGCTCCACGGCCTTGCCATCAAGAAACATGCCGATGCCGGCGACATCGCCGGCCTGATCGGCCTTGCGCCCGAGGATACGGCGCGTCGCCTCGACGATGCCGTGACGAGCGGCCGCGCCGTAAAGGTGGGCGACAAGTACCTGCTGACGCCGCTCGCGCGCATCGCGCTCGAAAGCGATTATTCGCGGCACTATGCCGACCTGCGCGAGAACGCCGATTTCTTCGCGGCCTATGAAGCGTTCGAACGGATCAACGTGCAGCTGAAGGCGCTGATCACCGACTGGCAGACGATCGATGTTGGCGGACAGCGTGTCGCAAACGACCACAGCAACAGCGCCCATGATGCGAAAGTGGTCGACCGGCTCGGCGAGCTTCACGAGCGCGCCGATGCCATTCTCGGCAAGCTGGCGACTGGGCTCCCCCGCCTCGACTATTATCGGCGCAATCTGCTCTCTGCGCTCGAAAAGGCCGAGGACGGCGCCATCGAGTGGGTCAGCGACGCGAAGATCGAAAGCTATCACACGCTGTGGTTCGAACTGCACGAGGATTTGCTGCGCATCGTCGGCAAAGAGCGGGCGGAATAGGCCGATGGCGACCCCTCTTGGAGACTGGGTTCTCGCGCTCGACGGCAGCACTCTGCCGGACAAGGCGCTGATCGGCGGCAAGGCGTGGTCGATCGCACGCATGGGCGCCCTCGGCCTCCGTGTGCCGCCTGCGTTCGTCATCACGACGCGGGCATGCGCGCACTACCTGCACGAAGGGTCTGAACCCGCATCGCTGGCGCAGGAGATCGCGGCTGGGATCGCGTGGCTGGAACAGCAGACAGGCCGTCGTTTCGGCGCCGGTCCCAATCCGCTGCTCGTCTCCGTCCGCTCGGGCGCGCCTATTTCGATGCCGGGCATGATGGATACCGTGCTCAACCTCGGCATCACTGACGAGACCGAAGCGCTGCTGGCCGAAGAATGCGGCGATCCCGGCTTCGCCCGCGATACGCATCGCCGGTTCCTCGACCTTTATGCCCACATCGTGCTGAAATCGGAAACGGCGCTGGCCACGGACGGGCGCCCCGCGGACTGGCGGAACGCCATCGCCTCCGACGCTGGCGAATCCGTGCCGGGGAGGGTCGAGGAACAGCTTGCGCGTGCGGTGCACGCCGTCTTCGAATCCTGGAATTCCAGGCGCGC
Organism: Sphingosinicella microcystinivorans; assembly: GCF_027941835.1. NCBI lineage: Bacteria > Pseudomonadati > Pseudomonadota > Alphaproteobacteria > Sphingomonadales > Sphingosinicellaceae > Sphingosinicella > Sphingosinicella microcystinivorans. The sequence continues at coordinate 1,583,451 of NZ_CP116005.1, read as the reverse complement.
GCGGCGCTACCGCGAGCATCACGACATTCCCCACGATCTCGGCACCGCCGTGGCCGTGCAGGCGATGGTGTTCGGGAACATGGACGAGAACTCCGGCACCGGCGTGCTGTTCAGCCGCAATCCGCTGTCGGGCGCCCCCACGCCCTACGGCGAGTATCTCGCGCGCGCGCAGGGCGAGGACATCGTTTCCGGCAAGCACACGCCGCAGCCGCTCGAAGCGCTGCGCACGCACATGCCCCATGTCCATGAAGAGCTTTTGACCGCCGCACGCCTGCTGGAGGATGCGGGCGGAGACGTTCAGGATATCGAGTTCACGCTGGAGAAGGGTACGCTTTACCTGCTCCAGACGCGCGCCGCGAAACGCGCGCCGCGTGCTGCGGTGAAGATCGCGGTGGACATGGTGGCCGAAGGACGGATCGATCCTTCCGAAGCACTTGCACGCGTCTCCAGCGAGCAGGTGCGCACACTGCTGAGCCCGCAGCTTGCCAACGGCGCGGCACTGGGAGCCGAAATCGCCGCACGCGGAGAGGCTGCGTCGCCGGGTATCGGCACCGGGGCGGTCGTGCTCGATTCCGATGAGGCGGAGCGGCGTGCTGCGAACGGCGAGGCGGTGGTGCTGGCGCGCGCGACAACCAGCCCCAACGACCTGCACGGCATGATCGCCGCACGCGCCATCCTGACCGAACAGGGCGGGTCCACGAGCCACGCCGCCGTCGTCGGCCGAGCGCTTGGCCGGCCGTGCGTCGTCGGCTGCGGCGCGGGTAGCCTTGACGCGCTTGCCGGCGAAACTGTCACCGTCGATGGTCAGAACGGCATCGTCTATCGCGGTGCGCTGGAGGTCGTGACACCGCACGAAAACGACGACGCGGCGCTGCGGCAAATCGCGGCGTGGGCTGCACATCAGTCGCCGGTGCTGGTGACGAGTGAACCCCGGAACGGCGTGAGCGTGCGCTTCGACGAGAACATCGAACAGGCCGATGCCCTGATCGCCGCGCTGGAACCCGGCGCAACCGTGGAGGGCGCACTGTTCACCAATGACGACAAGGCCGTGCGGGCAGTGATCGCGGCAGGCGCGGCAACGATCGTGACCTCGCCGGCGCTTCCTGCCCTTCTGGCGGCAGCGCAGGCCGCAGGCCGCGAGTGAAAGGATAACAAGAGGTGGGGAATATTTCCACGAACGACATCCAGGCGCTCATCCAGCTCTTCGAAAAGAGCGATTGGCGCGAGATGCATCTGATCGTCGGCGAAACCGATCTGTTTCTCAGCAAGGACCGCAACGCCCAGACACAGATCTCGCTTACAGCGACAGCACCCGCCGTGCCCGCGCTCTCCCACCGCGCTTCGGTTCCGGCGACACCCATGGAAACGCCCGACCCGAAGCCGCACGGCAGCAAGATTCCGTCTGGCTGGACGCTGGTGAAGGCGCCGAGCCTCGGAACCTTTTATCGTGCGCCGAAACCGGGTGCGCCGATGTTTACCGAAATCGGCGCACAGGTCGCGGCGGATTCGGAGCTTTGTCTGATCGAGGTGATGAAGCTGTTCACGACGCTGAGAGCGGGAACGCACGGCACCATCCGTGAAATCTATGCCAAGGACGGTGAACTCGTGGAATTCGACCAGCCGCTGTTCCTGATTGAGCCCGATGCCTGATACCGCGCCATCGAATGGACGGCTGTTCGTCGCGAACCGGGGCGAGATCGCGCTTCGGACCATTCGTGCCGCGCAGGCGCTCGGCATGGAGGTCGTGCTCGGGGTTTCGGCGGCGGATCGCGACGGGCTCGGTGCGCGCACGGCAAACCGCTGCGTCGTGCTCGGCCCTGCGCAAGCGCGCGATTCCTACCTGAATGCCGGGCTGATCGTGCACGCCGCGGTGAGCACGGGATGCACCGCCCTCCATCCGGGCTACGGCTTTCTTTCCGAACGTGCCGAACTCGCCGAGCTTTGCGCGCAGGAGGGCATCACCTTCGTGGGCCCGACACCGGAATCGATCCGGCAGGTGGGCGACAAGATTTCCGCGCGCGCGATGGCACGGGCCGCGAACGTGCCGATGACGAGCGGCACCGATGCCGTGGAGGATGTGGCACACGCGCTGAAGCTCGCCGAGGAGATCGGCTATCCCGTGATCACCAAGGCCTCGGCCGGCGGCGGCGGGCGCGGCATGGTGGTGGCGCGCAATGCCGAGGAACTGGCGGGCGCCTTTGATCAGGCGGTTATGACGGCGCGCGAGGCCTTCGGTGACGGAACACTGTTCATAGAGCGATACGTGGAGGTCGCACGGCACATCGAAGTGCAGGTCATCGGCGACGGCAAGGGCGGCGTGGTGCATTTCGGCGAACGCGACTGCTCGATCCAGCGCCGCTACCAGAAGATGATCGAGGAGGCGCCGGCCGCCATCCTCTCTCCTGCGGTGCGCAAGCGTCTTCACGAGGCCGCCGTGCGCCTGCTCGCTTCGATCAACTACCGGAACGCGGGCACGGTCGAGTTCCTTTACGACACCACCACCGAGGAATTCTTCTTCATGGAGGTGAATGCCCGCATCCAGGTGGAGCACCCTGTTTCCGAAGCGATCACCGGCGCCGATCTGGTGCAGGCGCAGCTGAAACTCGCGACGGGCGCGGTCAAGGGTTTCGCCCAGAAGGATGTGCATACCGCCGGACACGCCATCGAGGCGCGGATCATCGCGGAAGATCCCGACCGCGACTTCATCCCCTGCCCCGGCCGCATCACACGTTGGAGCCCACCCTCTGGCGAAGGTATCCGGGTTGATACGGCTGTCGAAACCGGAACGCTGATCCCCCCCTACTACGACAGCATGATCGCCAAGCTGATCGTGCACGGGAACACGCGCGTGGAAGCGATCGACCGCCTCGCCGCCGCGCTCGACGATTTCGTGGTCGAGGGTATCGCCACAAACATCCCGCTGCTGAAGCTCATCGTGGCGCACGAAGACTTCCGCTCGAACACCATCAACACACGCTGGCTGGAAACCGTGCTGCTTCCTGCCTTCCGCGTGCAACAAGGACGCTGACAATGGCGCATGTGGAATTCCTCGACCAGACCATCCGCGACGGACAGCAAAGCCTGTGGGGCATGAGGCTTCAGGCCGGCATGGCACTGCCCGCCGCTTCGTGGCTCGACAAGACCGGCTTTCGTGTCATCGATCTCACCGGCTCCAATCATTTCGAGGTGCTGATCCGGCATTGCCGCGAGAACCCGTGGGAAATGATGGACGCGCTGGTGGAGGCGATACCGCGCACAGTGCTGCGGTCGGGTATGCGCTCCAACGCCTCCGTGACGTTCCGCACAACGCCCGATGCGCTGATGGACGCGTGGATGCGGCAGCTCAACGTACATGGTGCGCGAAGCTTCTGGATTTACGACGTACTGTTCAACATCGACAAGATGTTGCGGCTGGCCAAGGTGGCGAAGGAATTCGGGTCCGAGGTCGCGGGCGCGATCATGTTCACGCTCTCGCCCGTGCATAGTGATGCTTATTACGCGGACAAGGTCGACAAGCTCTCGGCATCCGATGACATTGACACGATCCTGCTTTACGATACGGCGGGCGTGCTGGAGAAGGAGCGGCTTTCGACGTTGCTTCCAGCCATCGTTTCCAAAGCCCGCGGCAAGCCGATCGAGTTCCACGCCAACAATATCCTCGGCCAATCCGGCAAGGCCTATCTGGATTCGATTCCGCTTGGTGCCACCATCCTGCACACGGCCAGCCGCCCGATGGCGAACGGCCCTTCGGTACCCTCCACCGAAAGCGTCGTCGCGAATATCGAGCTGCTGGGTCACACGCACAGCCTCGACAAGAGCCTGTTCGCGCCGGTAGCGGACCATTTCGAGCGTGTCGGCAAGGCTGCGGGGTTCCTCGTGAACCAGCACAACGAGTATAATGTACTTTCGACTCTGCACCAGATTCCGGGCGGCATGGTCGGTACGCTGAAGGCACAGCTTGCCCAGCACAACATGTCCGACCGTTTCGAGGACGTGTTGAAGGAGGTTGCCGTCGTGCGCCACGAACTCGGCTACCCGGGCATGGCGACGCCGTTCAGCCAGCTCGTCGGGATACAGGCGGTATTGAATATCGTGAAGGGTGAACGCTACACTATCATCCCCGACGAGATCGTCGAATACGCCGCCGGTTACTACGGCGAGACGGTGGCGCCGATCGACCCCGACGTACTCGACCGCATCATGCAAAGTCCGCGTGCGAAGGACGTGCTCGACAACCCGCCCGAACAGCCGACGATCGAGGAACTGCGCAAGCGCTACGGCACCGATAACGACGATGAGCTTATCCTGCGCGCGCTGATGCCCGAATCCGACCTCCAGAAGATGCGCGAGGCAGGACCGTTGAAGCGAACCTATCCGCTCCTCTCCTCGCCCGAGTTGGAGGAAGTGGGGCGGCTGATGAAACTGGTGAGCCTGCCCGTCGTGCAGTTCAAGAATGCCGAGATGGCCCTGACGCTGAGGCGCTGACCTATGCGCCGCGCCGTTATTATTGACACCGTCCGCTCGCCGTTCGGTCGTGGCCGTGCCGGTGGCGCCCTCGACGGAATCCATCCCGTCGATCTCTATGCAGACGTGTTGCGTGGACTCGTCGAACGAACCGGCATAGCTCCAGCGCTGGTCGAGGACGTCATTACCGGTTGCGTGATCCAGGTTGGCGAGCAATCTGGAAACATCGGGCGTCATGCCGTGCTCGCGTCGGGCCTTCCGGAAAGCGTGCCTGCGATAACGCTCGACCGTAAGTGCGGCTCCGCACAGCAGGCGTTCGATTTCGCCGCGCAGGGTGTGATGGCCGGTGCCTATGATGTCGTCATAGCAGGCGGCGTCGAGATGATGAGCCTCGTGCCGATGCGCGCCAACCGGCTCGGCAAGGACACCGATGGCGTCCAGTTGAAACGGCGGTACCCCGACGGGCTGGTCCGACAGGGCATCTCCGCTGAACTGATCGCTGCGCGCTGGAATATCTCGCGCGCGGAGATGGATGCCTTTTCGCTGCGCTCGCACACGCGTGCCGCTACGGCCGAAGACGCAGGGCTGACGGCGCGCGCCATCGTGCCCGTTGATGTTCCAACGGCAAATGGCGAGATGCGCCAGGTGACACGCGACGAGGGCCTGCGCCGCGACACCTCGCTCGAACGTCTCGCCAGCCTGAAGCCTGCGTTCGAGGACGACGCCATGCTTCAGCGCTATCCACAAATCTGCTGGAGCGTCACGGCAGGCAATTCCAGCCAGGTCACGGACGGCGCCAGCGCAACGCTCATCATGGAGGAAACCCTCGCCACACAGCTCGGCCTCAAGCCCCGCGCTGCAATCACGCACTTCGCGGTCGCCGGAGACGACCCGATCCTGATGCTGACCGCGATCATTCCCGCGACCCGCAAGCTGCTGGCACGCGCGGGTCTCGGTGTTGAGGATATTTCCGTCTTCGAGGTGAACGAGGCCTTCGCCTCGGTCCCGCTCGCATGGCAGAAGGATCTCGGCGTCGATCCGGAACGGGTGAATCCCTATGGCGGTGCCATCGCGCTCGGCCACCCTGTCGGCGCGTCCGGCGGACGGCTTCTCGCCAATCTGTTGACTGTGCTCGAAGAAACGGATGGCCGCTACGGGCTTCAGACGATGTGCGAATCCGGCGGCATGGCGAATGCAACGCTGATCGAACGGCTGCACTGAGACTGAACAGATGACCATACGCAACGACTGGACCCGGCAGGAAATCGCTGCGCTGTTCGAGATGCCGTTCAATGATCTCCTGTGGGAGGCGCAGACGATCCATTGCCGTCACCATGACCGCAACACCGTGCAGCGCTCCACGCTGCTTTCGATCAAGACGGGTGGCTGCGCGGAGAATTGCGGCTATTGCAGTCAGTCCGCAGGCCACGACACGGGACTCAAGGCTTCGAAGCTGATGGACGTCGACGCCGTCGTCACGGCAGCGACCGAAGCCAGGTCGGCCGGGTCGCAGCGCTTCTGCATGGGCGCAGCGTGGCGCAGCCCGAAAGATCGCGACATGAACGCAATCGTCAGCATGGTTCGACGCGTCAAGGCGCTCGGCCTTGAAACTTGCATGACACTTGGAATGTTGAGCGATGATCAGGCAGGCCGCCTCGCTGAAGCTGGGCTCGACTACTACAATCACAACATCGACAGTTCGCCCGAGTACTACGCAAATGTCGTGACGACACGGACATACGACGATCGCCTGGAAACACTGGAGCGCGTACGGAACAGCAGCATTTCCGTGTGCTGCGGCGGCATCATGGGTATGGGCGAAAGCCGCGCGGACCGGATCGGCTTCCTGCACGCCCTGGCCACGCTTCCGGAGCATCCGCAGAGTGTCCCGATCAATCAACTCGTTCCCATTGCAAGAACACCGATCGGCGACATGCTGAAGAATACGCCGCTTGCCGTTGTTGACGAGATCGAGTTCGTTAGAACCGTTGCCACGGCCCGGATCATCATGCCGGAAGCCATGATCCGCCTGTCCGCCGGGCGCGAAGGCATGACAGATACCGCACAAGCCCTCTGCTTTCTCGCATGCGTAAATTCGATTTTCTCTGGAGACAAACCCCTCACCACGGGAAATGCCAGTGCCGACAAAGACGCGGCTCTGTTCGACAGACTTGGTATCGTCGTCCCCTCGGCACAAAAGCAAATATCGGCTGCATGACACTGAGCCACATCGAGGCGATCGTCCCGAACGCTTGGAAACAACGGCAAATTTCGAAGAACGCTCATTATCCTGACTGGCACGACACTCCGTTCACCCATGCCTGCTCAGGGGAATAGGCGCCCCTCCGGGTTCGGCGGGATTTCCTGCTGCAATGCCTTCACGCCTTCACGGAGCGGCCCATATTCACCGCGCACGTCCAGATGAATGTTGGAGTTGATCTTCCAGACGCTGTCAACCTTCCTGTAGGTTTGATAGTATACGGCCCAATGCCTCATCTGCTGACCGGGCTGTATTACCGTCCCCGCTGGATCGCCGGGTTCATCCTTCCCGGAATAGAATACGAAAGACGCCTGCCAGATACCCCGCGCAGTCGTCGGTGAAAGGACTTCGATTTCCGTACCATAGCTATGAAAGAGACTGTGCACGCGGCTGGATGTCATGCCGGTCGCGACAAGATGGTCATGCCACCCTTTCGTTCCGGAGACGACCTTGCCGAGCGTCCCGTTCCAGTAGTCGGATTCCTCGGTGAACAACGCTGTCCAGCACTTCCAGTCGCGCTGGTTTATGCAACGCGTGTAGCGCAAGGGAATCTGGCGGATTTCCTCTATGGCGAGCAACTTGTCGACAGCCGACATCTTCGCCAGTTCCGGGGTGGGCCTGGCCTGTCGGAAGGCCTCTATCGTCTTCTGCCGCCATGCTTCGGCCGTTTCAGATGACGTCTGCGCCATCGCAGTGCTCCCCCATGTCAGCAAGATACTGATGATGGCGAGTCGTGTGCCCCTGTTCAGCATGTCCACCTCTCAATGTCTTCGGGTCAATTCTTGCGTTTGGCAGGCGCTTTGCTCGTGAAGATCGGCTTGCCGGAAGCATAGATCCGGTCTCCCGTGAAATCGCCGTTGCCGTTGGCCATATTCGCTGCGGCGAAGAACGCGACGTTGGCGGCGCCGTCTTTGGGCGCGGTCCAGGTGAAGGACCATGCATAGCCGCCGGTTTTGCCGATCCCCGTCGCCCGTCCGCCCATGGCGCCGTGCTCGATATATTGCCGGCCCTCTGCCGACGACTTCTGCGTCGTCTTGTCGTTGGGGGCGAAATCGCCGGCGGCATCATATGCAGGTATGGTCAACGCGGTGAGCTGGAAACCCCACCGCTTCGCCGTAGGATGATTGAGCTGAAGCGTCAGAACGTAATTTTTCCCCGGTTCATATACCGCGGGAGCGCCGAGCAACTGTATCCTGCCGAGCGCATCGGGGTTCAGCGCATAGTCCATATGGCAGGACTGGCAGTTCATTTCCGATCCGCCGCCCTTCTTCAGAGGTGCACCGGTGAGGCCCGGCATCGGTCCTTCCGAATTTGCGGATGCGCCGCCCGCGGAAGCCAATGCCAGCAGGATAACGCAGGAACGCAGAAAACGCATTTCAGGAAGCCTCCGCCAAGGAATGTCGCGTGCGGCACGAAATATTTTGCACCCATCTGTGGATCGAACGCGCATCGGCGGGCTCGATTCCAACTGCGGCGCCACGACCCGTCAGCGCCGCTCTCGTCTGCGAACCATGCAGCCGTTCCCTCCCGCTGCCGGCGCTGTATGCAAGAGCGATCGGAAGCCGCCCCAGATCACTGCTTGGAAGAGACCAGCCGCTGATACTCGGCAGAAAGCCGTCGACGGCATAGACCCCGTCGAGGAACTCCGGGATCACGCCCGCAAGCGTTATGGCAAGGATTGCGCCTTGCCCCCAGCCGGCAAGAATGACGGGAACATCGGGAACGCGCTCGCGAACATCGTGTATGAACTGCTCCAGTTGGAACAGCGAATCCCCGAACGTCGCCGGTTCGGGTTGATCCGGCCTGAACATGAAGAACCAGGCAAAGTAATTGTTCTCGCCCGGCCCATACATTCGTGGATTGAGCGCACGCCAGGCCCTTGGAGCAATGATGTGATAATCGTCCTTGAGCTCTGAAAGACGGGCTTCCGCCTCGCGCTCGTCATGACCTTCGGGATGAAGCGCAACGACAACGGCCTGTGGACGACGCCCGTTCGGAACATTCTCCCTGTAGACAAGCGCTGTCGTCGCCACGCGGCCCTCCATGCCACTATAGAACGTGATTTCGTCTGAACGACGAATTTACGTCAAACATCCTCGTTGACCGGCGCAGACGCCATGTGATTGGCGGCGATATAGCCGAAGGTGAACGCCAGACCGATGGTCGCACCGCCGCCCCAATATGCCCGCCCCGATGGAGAGGCGATGCAGTTGCCGGCACCGTAGAGGCCTGGAATCGGCTCGTTGGCTATGGAAATGATCTGGGCATTTTCGTTGATCATCGGACCGCCGTTCGTGTCTGCGTTGCCCGATACGAGCAAGATGGCGTGATACGGCCCTTTATCCGACAACGGATACATCGTCTTGTTCGGCTTGTTGTTCGCGGAAACCGACTCGGGTCCGCCGAAACGTTCGTGCCACTGGCGATCGTATCCGAACGATCCTCGCCCGAAATCTTCATCGTTTCCGGATTCCGCGAAGCTGTTGAAGCGCTTTATGCTGGTCCGGAGATTCGGCAGAAAACTCTCATCGAGTTGAAAGCCGCCGGTTCGCGGCGCATGTCGATCCAGACGTTCCCTGATCGCCTTTGCAAGAGCGTCGAGGTCCGGTGCCGAAATGATATAGGGCGCCGTGGCGCCTTTCGGCGGAATCGGATACCTCCCCTGACAGAGGTCATAGGCGCGCTGATCGAGAATCTGCATGAGAACGAGATTGGTCCACTCGTTCCTGTTCGCATCATAGTTGAAATGGATTTCGCCCCGATCGCTGTACGGCCGTTTCTCGTTTACAACACGCTGGCCGTATTTGTTGACCATGATCATGCTGTCGCCGATCACGCCCCAGACATCGGTGGCAAGGCCCGGGGTCTGGAGCACCTGGTCCAGAACGAGCTGAAAGCGCCAGCCGTTCTGCATGTTGCCGAGCTTCGCCCCGATCGCAGATGCCATGTAGACAAGATCACCCTGATTGGTCATGGGGCCGCAGCTCCCGAAAACCGGCCCCCGCTGGAAATTCAGGCGCAGGTCTTCGTTGAGCGTGAAGCCGCCTGATCCGAAGTGGACGCCGCGCCGGGCACGAAAGTGGATCTGGTTCTCGTCGGTATCACTTGCGACAACGCCGATTACGGCCCCCTTGCTGTTCGTAACGAGCTTGATGACGCGGTGCTCAAGCTGGACAGGGGCGCCATTCTTGGCAAGCCAGTCTCCCATCTGGCGGATGGTGTCCGCGCCCCCTCCCGTTGCCGTTCCCGCCGGAGCCGTGATTTTCGTCCAGATCAGCCGGCCCTGCGGCGCTTTATTCTCGGAAGCGGATTCCCAATAGTCGTAGGAATCGTCTTCCCGTGTCGCCAGGGCGCCCAGTTTTTCAAACAGTTCCACGGCCGGCGCGGCGTTATCATACATTGCCGCCATCTGTTTCAGCGATAGTCCCGGAATACCGTAGTGCTCGGCGTTCGGATCATAGAGCTGGGTAAAGGAGTAGCGAGCCATGTAGCGAATGCAGTCCTCGCGCGGATCCTGAATACCTTTCGCGCGCATGTAGCGGTTGTTCGGGATCCAGTAGCCGCCGCCCGAACGGGCCGTTGCGCCGCCTGCAACAGGTGCGGCTTCGAGAACGGCGACCTTGAGGCCGCGCGAAACCGCCGTAACAGCCGCAGCGAGGGCAGCACCGCCGGAGCCAACCACAACCACGTCCACTTCATGGTCCCATTTGCGGGCGGCTCCCTGTGCAGGACCTACAACGAGCGAGGTCCCGCCAACGGCCGCTACGGTCGTGCCGCCGGCTGCACGAATGAAACTGCGACGATCAACCCGCGAAGGAGGCCGCTGGCCTTTCGATGCTTCGTTCATGATAACTCCCTTGTACCTTGCTGGCATGTTCATCCGACAGTCGCACCGAACACCTCAGCGAGGTGCTGCGTGTCGTTGTACTCCAGGATTCGAGCGATTTGTCCATCTCGCAGAACAAAGAGAAAATGATAGCGGTTCCTGTAGATCCGGTCCTGATGCTTTCCGTGCGCGACGGCTTCCACGGCGACCCGGTCACCCTGCGCTGTCACGCCCGGCGCACCGGAAGCCATCTCGATGGTTCTGGAATCGAGCGGGATGGGTAAACCGCTTTCACTATCGAACAACAATATTGAAAAATCGTCCAGCATCGTCGGGATGCTGCTTACAACTTGCAGCGCAGTCTCTCGATCCCAGGGCGCATCCGGAACGGCACGAGGTATGCTCCATTGCACATGCTCTGCCAGAAGCGGATCTGCTTTCTCGGCAGATCCGCTTGTCAGTGCCTGCAGGAACGCAAACACGGCACGTGTGTTCAGGTCTTCCGTATCAGCAGCCATCACTGCCCCTCGCGCGCGCAAGAAAGGCCCTGACATCGCTTGGCACGCTTTTGGGAAACCAACACGCTGTCAGAGCGTTTGATCACGAACGATCTTATTCCTTCGATTTGAAATCAGCCTGACCTGTCACCAGATCGATGGGGAAGGAATTATGCTCGACAAGGATATGCCACCGTCCATTGATTTTCTTGAGCCATGACGTCGCCCTGTTGGTGAAGTCGAACAGGTGCGCAAGAGATGGATCTTTCGGCTTCGCAGTATAGTGGTCGAAATGCATGGCAAATGCGTATTCGCCCGCCACAGTTACCTGCAGCTCTGTCGCATCCCCTGTCCCGGAGCCGGGTTCGATCATTGAAAACCACAATCTCCAAGTGTGCTCGGCACCTTCGCGCCCGTGGAAGGCCCGCGGTGTGCTCACGTCGAGATAGATGAATCCTTCCGGCGCATAGGCTTGAGCCACTCCCGGCGCATCCTCGCGACGCACGGCATCCATCAGGTTCCCGAACAATTCCCGGATTGCCTTCTCGTCAGCGACTACATCATTCGTCATTTTCTCTCCTTCCCTCAAAGATCAGCCATTCAATTCAGCTACGATCAGAAATGCAATCCCAGCGTCACACCATACGTAAGCGGCGCAAACGGACGGCCCATCGCGCCTTCAAGCCGGACCGACTTCTGTTCGTTCTTCTCGTCGAGAAGATTCTTGCCCCACAGTCGTACATCCCAGCTCCCGGAAGCTGGTGTGAACAAAAGAGAGGCATTGACGAGATTCTGCGAAGGCGAAACCAGGTTATTCTGGTAGTTGCGGTAAATCTTGCTCTTGTATGCGTAAGACAGACCAGGTGTAAACGATCCTATATCTGTCTTAATCTCGTACTGGGCATAAGCAAATCCGGAGTATTTCGGTGCATTAATCATCTGATTGCCGGAGGCATCACCGACAATCGTCGTGTAACCGCCGCCAGCATTCGGGATATAAAATTGCGCATCGGCATACTTCGTGTATTCCGAGTCGAGATATGAGAACGCGAACTGCAGGGACAGGTTGTCCACAGGCGCCGCATTCAGCTCGATTTCGAAGCCCTTGACCCTCGCCTTTGCGGCGTTGGTCTGCACCGTAACGGCCTCCCGCACGATGTTTACCTGCAGATCCTTGTAATCGTACCAAAAGGCCGCTGCGTTGAGTTGCAGGCGCCGGTCGAGCAGGTTTGATTTTATACCGACCTCATAGGCCTGCATTTTTTCCGGTTTCACCGCAGGTGCCCTCGCATTTCCGGTGTTGAACTGACCCGAGTTGTAGCCGGTGCTCACCGTGGCATAGGCCATGACATCGTCTGTAAATTTGTGATCGAGCGTGACCCGGTAGGTTGGTTCGCTAAAATTCTTCTGCTGATACGACACCACGCCGGGATTGCCATTGACATCGGTGTGGCCGTCCACGGTCCGCTTGTCGAATGTATAACGTCCGCCGAGCGTCAGATGCGTGGTGGGTGCCAGCTCAAAGGTGACTTCGCCAAAGCCCGCAAGAGAACGGGCCCGGGTATGACCGAACACTTCCACGAATGCACCGCCGACTGATGTTCCTTCGAGCTCGATTGGTGTAAACGCTGCTTCCATATCGAGATAGTAGAGGCCGACGATCCAGCGAACACTCTGCTCGGCGGGTGACAGCAGCTGGAACTCCTGTGTGAAACCCGACGCATTTTCGAAAATGTCGCCATCGAGCGTAACAAGAGGGCCTGCATCGGAATCATACGCCCAGAGTGTGTCGACATCGGTATACGCCGTCAACGACCGGAATGTCGCCGCACCGAAATCGTGAGTGACCCGGAGATTGACCGACCATACGTCGGTTTCGGTGAACGATTCGAAGCTCTCATTGACGTCGTAGAAGCCCGGCGGCGGAAGAGCACCGTTGGTACCGACAGTACCGCGCAAAAGCCTGTTCTTCGTGGCTTCGTTGTGATTGGTGAAATACTGGCCCGTGAGAATGATGTCGGTTTCCGGTGTCGGCGACCACCCCAGCTTTGCACGGATATCGAACGAGTCGCCATCATAGGCGTCAGCGCCGGTAATGACATTCTTGCCCCATCCGTCCATCTGATTGCGATAGGCCACCGCAACATTTGCGGCGAGCGTATCGGTCAGGCCGACGTTGCCGTAGAACTGCGCATCGACCGTGTCATAGTTGCCATAGCCGAGACTTGCGTCGACTTTGGTCTCTTGCGACGGATCGAGCGTGATTATGTTGATGACGCCGCCATTCGCATTGCGGCCGAACAGCGTACCCTGCGGCCCCTTCAGCACCTCGACTCGTTCGACGTTGTTGAGGTTGAAGTTGGCTTGCAGAGGGCTGATCAACAGCACGCCGTCGACAAAGAGGCCAACCGACGACTCGTTGCCGGCAGTCGAGATGATCGAACCGATACCGCGGATATAGGGGCTTCCCGCCTTACCCGCCTGCCAGTCGAGCGACGGAACGGCCGTTGAAAGCTCTTCAGTGCTCTGAATGCCTCGCGCTTCTGCACCGGCGCCGGAAAGCGCGGAAACAGTGATCGGCACGTCCTGAAGACGCTGCTCACGCTTCTGGGCCGTGACAACGATTTCCTCAACGCCGCCGGTGGTTGCGTCGTTATCTGTAGCCTGCGCCAACGCGGGCTGGGAAATTCCGGTTATCGCAACGGCCATCGCAAGCCGGGAAACAAGCATTGTGTAGTGCACGTTGATCCTCTCCCCAATGTTCGGAGAGGATCCGACTCCTCCCCAAATTTATTCGCAATGACCAAAAGGCCACCCGATCGTTACCTGCGACCATATCAAAGAAAACGATCTTGGCAATAGGTATATGGCAAAATTGTGCTACAATCGGTTACAATAGGGTATTAGAACGGTACGCCGATACGGTGAAAAACCATGCGGAGGTTTTGGCATGCGTTTCAGGTTGAACGGTGTTGAGCGGGCGTATGACGGCGATCCCGAGATGCCACTGCTCTGGTACGTGCGCGATCTTCTCGGACTGACAGGGACGAAATTCGGGTGCGGCGCGGGTTTGTGCGGGGCGTGCACCGTGCATCTGGACGGGGCCGCGATGCGCTCGTGCCAGCTGCCGATGTCGGCAGTGGCGGACCAGGCGGTGACGACGATCGAGGGGCTGTCGGAACAGGGCGATCACGCCGTCCAGCGCGCGTGGCGGCAGTTCGGCGTCGCGCAGTGCGGCTATTGCCAGCCCGGCCAGATCATGCAGGCGGCGGCGCTGCTCGCGGAGACGCCGGAGCCGACCGACGCGGACATCGACGCCGCCATGGCCGGCAACATCTGCCGCTGCGGCACCTACGCGCGCATCCGCGCCGCCATTAAGGCGGCAAGTTCGATGGGAGCGCAGGCATGAAAGCGGAGCCGTTCGATAACTTTGACAACATCAGCCGCCGCGGCCTCATCGGTGCGGGCGGTGCGTTCGTACTCGCGCTCGGTCTGCCGCGGATGGCACTGGCGCAGACCAGCGAAGCGCCCAGGTACGGCGCCGACGGACAGAGCGGCGGCTGGCGCGACGATCCCGCCCTGTTCGTAGCGATCGGCGAGAACGGCACGGTGACCATCACCTGCCACCGCGCCGAGATGGGCCAGGGCATCCGTACCAGCCTCGCCATGGTGATCGCCGACGAGCTGGAAGCTGACTGGAGCCGCGTGCACGTCGCACAGGCCGTAGGCGACGAGGCGCGCTACGGCAACCAGAACACCGACGGCTCGCGCAGCATGCGGCACCTGTTCATGCCGCTCAGGCGCTGCGGCGCAGCCGCGCGCACGATGCTGGAACAGGCCGCCGCGGCGCGCTGGGGCGTGAATCCCGGCGAGGTCGCCGCGAGCCTCCACGAAGTGATACACCGTCCCACGGGCCGGAAGCTCGGCTACGGCGCACTCGCGAAGGACGCGGCAGCGCTTGTCGTCCCCGACCGCGCCGCGGTGACCCTGAAGACACCGGCGCAGTTCCGCTACATCGGTCACGCCGTACCCTCTGCCGATGGTGTCGCCATAACGACGGGCTGCGCCGACTACGGCATCGACGCACGCCTGCCGGACATGCTCTACGCCGTCATCGCGCGCCCACCCGTCTACGGTGGCAAGACGAAGAGCGTGGACAAGGCCGCGGCGTTCAAGGTGCCCGGCGTTGTCGACATCGTCGACCTACCCGCGCCCACTCTCCCGTCCGCGTTCCAGCCGCTCGGCGGCGTCGCCGTGCTGGCGGCGAACACGTGGGCGGCGATGAGGGGCCGCGAGGCGCTCACCATCACGTGGGACGACGGGCCGAACGCTGCCTACAACTCGGCAGCCTACCGCGCCGAACTCGAACGTTCGGCACGCGCGCCGGGGCAAATCTCGCGCAGCGACGGTGATGCGGAAGGCGCACTCGGCAAGGCCGCGAAGCGCATCGAGGCCGAGTATTACATCCCCCATCTTGCGCAGGCGCCGATGGAACCGCCGATGGCGCTCGCCCTCACCAGTGCGGGCCGCTGCGAGGCGTGGGCCTGCACGCAGGACCCGCAGGCGGCGCGCGACCTCATCGCTGAGGCGCTGAAGATCCCGGTTGCCGATGTGACCATCCACCAGACGCTGCTCGGCGGCGGGTTCGGGCGCAAGTCGAAGCCGGACTACGTGCTCGAGGCGGCGCTGCTCAGCCGCGCCGCAAAGGGCAGGCCGGTGAAGGTGGTGTGGACGCGCGAGGACGACCTTCACCACAGCTACTTCCACACCGTCTCGGTCGAGCGGCTGGAGGGCGGGCTCGACGCGGCCGGTCGCACGGTGGCGTGGCGCCACCGCAGCGCGGCGCCCTCGATCGGCTCGATCTTCGGTCCTGATCCCAAGCACCAGCTGCCGTTCGAGCAGGGCATGGGGTTGCGCAACGTCGCGTTCGCGATCCCCGACTTCCGCGCCGAGACCTGCGCGGCAACCGCGCACACGCGCATCGGCTGGTTCCGCTCGGTCTCCAACATCCCGCACTGCTTCGCCGTGCAGTCGTTCGTGGCCGAGCTTGCCGCCGCGGCGGGACGCGACCCCAAGGACTATCTGCTCGAACTCATCGGCCCGGACCGCACGATCGATCCGCGCGCCATGGGCGACACCACCAACTACGGCGAGGACCCGGCGCGCTACCCGGTCGAGACCGCACGGCTGAAGGCGGTGATCGAGGCCGCAGCAAAGGGCATAGGCTGGGGCCGGAAGCTGGCGGCGAGCCGTGGCCTTGGCATTGCCGCGCACTACAGCTTCGTCACTTACACCGCCTGCGCGATCGAGGTCTCGGTCACGAACGGCCAGCTTACCGTCGAGCGCGCCGACATCGCGGTCGACTGCGGCCCGCAGGTGAACCCGGACCGTATCCGTTCGCAGATGGAGGGCTCGGTGGTCATGGGGATCAGCCTCGCCACGCTCGGCGAGATCAGTTTCAGGGACGGCCGCGTCCAGCAGGACAACTTCGACGGCTACGAGGTCACCCGCATCGACGCCGCCCCCAAGATCACAGAGGTCCACCTCGTCGGCGGCAGCGCGTGGGATGCGCCCCCCGGCGGCGTCGGCGAACCCGGACTACCGCCCGTTGCGCCCGCGCTCTGCAACGCCATCCACGCCGCAACAGGAAAACGTATCAGGGCACTGCCAATCAAAGATCAAATTAATAACTGAAACATCAGCTCCTAGGGGGGAAACCATGATAGCGAACTTTGCCACATTACTGCTTCATCTGGCCGGCAGCACCGCGACACCCGGCACGCAGCCTCCGCTTATGGTCATCCAGAATGTCGGGTTCGATGGCTCCGAAGCCGCACGTTACGACGCCGAGCGCGACGAATATCTTGTCTCGAATCTCACAGCGCGAGGCCCTGAAAACAACGGATTCATCTCGCGCGTGTCACCGGACGGCAAAGTCATTTCACTCAAGTGGATTACTGGAGGTGTAAATGGCGTAACGCTGGCTGATCCACTCGGCATGTATTTGCACGGCGATCTGCTATACGTGGCCGATATCAGCGCAGTCCGCCTGTTTGACCGCAAGAGCGGCGCGCCACGCGGCAATATCGAGATTCCCGATGCAGTGCGACTCAATGACCTTGTCGTAGCAAAAGACGGGACGGTGTATGTTACGGATTCCGGAAATGATACGATGCCCGGTGCGCTGTTCAGCATCAATGCGAAAGGAGAGGTTTCGACATTCGCCCCACGTGATCCGGCACTGGAACGCCCGAATGGTATCACTGTCGATGCTGATGGCCACATCATTCATGGCGGTCGCGGAGTAAACCTTGTGACCCGCAACCGGCAAGGTCACATCATCGGCGAACGTACACTTCCGACCGGCCAGTTTGACGGCATTGTGCTGCTTCCGAATGGCGATACTGTTGTAGCCAGCCAGCTCGGAAAAAACGTCTATCGCGTTCCTGCGGACAGCAGCCCGCCTGTGGTTGTCGCCGACAATATCGAAGTGCCTGCCGCCATAGGCATAGATCACAAACGGATGCGCCTGCTTGTTCCCCAGATAAGGAACAGTTCTGTTTCCATTTTCAATCTTGGGGATTAGCTATATCATATATGATATAGCTGGAATACCAGCTTCGATCGTTATGCCTAGGCTTGAACCTTGCCTCACTTGGGAGGCAAGGTTCAAGCCCAGATACACAACTACGATACAATTTTCGAGCTTCTCCTATCCACCTGCTTTTGTATGAGTGGCAGACGGCGGCAATTCCGGTTTCGGGGCGGTCACACCTTCCGGCAAAATTCCAAGCTCATGCCTTACAGTTGTAGGAATATTAGTGTTGATTTTCCAAGTCCCGTTCACCTTCCTGTATGTCTGGTAATAGATCGCATATGTCCGGCTTTCCTGTCCTGGCTCAACGAGGAACCCTTTTGTCGGCGTTTCGTCCCGGGGCATCCAGAACACGAAGAGCGCCTGCCAGACCCCGCGAGCGGTGGTCGGAGATAAAAGCTCGATTTCGGGATGACCGAAATTCTCGAAAAGGCTGTACATTTTCTCGCTAGTCATCCCAACTGCGTTCAGATGCTCCCGCCAGCCTTCGGGGCCGCTGACGACCCGCCCGATCGTGTATTGCCAGTAGCTCGATTCGTCGGTGAAGAGGTTAACCCAGCGATCCCAATCCCGTTGATTGATATAACGCGTATACTTCAAGGGCAGCTTCTGGATCTCCTCGATCTCTTTGAGTTTATCCGTTTCAGACATAGCAACCAGTTCAGCAGTAGGCTTGGCATTATCATATGCCTCAAGCGTTCGCTTCCGCCATGCCTCACCTAGTGGGTCCGCTTTTGCGATCACACTCTGTAACTGAACCACACCGATTGTGCAGGCCAATATCGCCGCAACAGGCACTCCGCTGCGCCTTGCACCAAACATGATGATCTCCCCTCATTTTCCTACTACCACCATGTTTATAGTATGACCATATTGCCCTACATTACAATATCGCTTTGTTGGAAGGAGCTTTGCCGATTCCGATCAGTGCCGAAGCATATTTTGGCGCGATCCCAATCGAAGCCCCCCTTCTTCGGCAACGCGGTATCGTCGATGATCAGCTGTGCCGTGTCACCTCCGATAAGCGCATCGACTACTGCCACAATGTTGCTTCCAGCGGCGCGCTGTCCCAAATCCCCCGCACCAATGAAGTAATGCAGTCGATCATAACCGACTTCATCCGCCCGCGCAGCCATAGGCTGGATGCTCTTTCGATCTCCCAAGCCATCAAGCCTACAACATAGGCTGGGCACATTCGGCGCCAGATTTTATGTGTCAAACGGCGTTCAAAAGGGACCCCCGATCGGCGTCGAAGAGGGACCCCCTTTTCGGATAATATGATGCTGGTTTGTTGAAGATGGCCTTGCGCTGCGTGCGGCGGAGGGCGGGCGTAGCCCGACCGGAGGCGCGCGCAGCGCAAGATAGATTTTTGAAGGCGCCGAAGGTGGCTGTCAGCTGCGGTTTTTGAAGCGCCAGCTGTCGTTGCCCGTCTCGACGATATCGCAGTGGTGGGTGACGCGGTCGAGCAGCGCCGTGGTCATCTTGGGATCGCCGAACACGGTCGGCCATTCGCCGAAGGCGAGGTTCGTGGTGATGATGACGCTGGTCCGCTCATAAAGCTTGCTGATGAGGTGGAACAGCAACTGCCCTCCCGAGCGGGCGAACGGCAGATAACCGAGCTCGTCGAGCACGATCAGGTCGAGCCGCGACAGCTGCGCCGCCAGGGTCCCGCCTTTGCCGATCCGGGTCTCCTCTTCGAGGCGTGTCACCAGATCGACGGTGTTGAAGTAGCGGGCGCGAGCGCCCCTTCGCACGACATTGGCGGTGATCGCGATGGCGAGGTGGGTCTTGCCTGTCCCCGTGCCGCCGACCAGCACGATATTGCGGCGAGGCGGGAGGAAGGAGCCATCGTGAAGGGAGCGGATCATCTCCTCATTGATCGGTGTGCCCTCGAAGCTGAACCGCTCCAGGTCCTTCACCACGGGCAGCCTCGCAGCCGTCATCCGATAGCGGATGGAGGCTGCATCCCGGTGGGTCGCCTCAGCACGGAGCAGGTCGGTCAGTATCTCCATGGTGGTGCGCTTGCGCTGGAGGCCGGTGGTGACCGCCTCGTCGAACGCCGCCGCCATGCCCTTGAGTCCGAGGCCGCGCATCGTGTCGATCATATCATGCCGCTGCATCATAGCCTCGCAGCAGATCATAGCGGGCACAGTCGGCGAGCGGAGGATGCTGCAGCATCCGGTCTTCCGAAGTGACGATGCTGTGGGGTGTCGCCGGCTCGCGGCGCCGGGAGAGGATGTTGAGGATCAGCTCGTCGCTGGCCGTTCCGTTCGCCAACGCTTCGCGCACGGCAGCCTCTACCGGCTCCAGGCCATCGGTGAGCACCGCCGAGAGGACCCGCACGAACCTGCGATCGGCCTCGTCCCCGGTGCCGAGCCTTCGCCGTAATCGGTGCAGGGCGGGCGGCAGATCCCAGTCCTGGAACGGTGCGCCGTTACGCAGCGCGCCGGGCTTGTGCGCGAGGACCGGCAGATAATGCCAGGGATCGTATATCGTGCGGTTCCGACCGAAGTGGCGCTCATGCTCCCCGACGATCGCATCGCCGCAGCGTATGACGATGCGATCGGCATAGGAGCGCACCTGAACGGTCCGGCGTGCGGCCGTCGACATGACCGAGTAGCGGTTGCGATCGAAGCTGATGAGGCAGGTGCCGGTGACGGCATGCTCGCTCTCATGGAAGCCGTCGAACGGTGCCAGGATCGGCTGCAGGGCCGGTCGCTCCATATCCAGCGCCTCGGCGACGGTAATATCCCCGCGTTCGGGATGGGCATGATGCTCGGCCCAGCGCCGGCACTCGGCCTCCAGCCACCCGTTGAGCTCGGCCAGGCTGGCGAACCGGAGTCGCGGCTGGAAGAAGCGGCCTCGGATCGTCTGGACCTGCTGCTCGACCTGGCCCTTCTCCCATCCCGCCGCCGGCGAGCAGGCGGTCGGCTCGACCATGTAATGATCGGTCATGATCAGGAAGCGGCGGTTGAACACACGCTCCTTGCCGGTGAACACGGCCGTCACCGCCGTCTTCATATTATCGTAGATACCGCGTCGCGGCACACCGCCGAAGAACGCGAACGCCCGGGCATGGGCATCGAACAGCATCTCCTGGCCCTCGCGCGGATAGGCTCGGACATAGGGTGCGCGCGAGTCGCAGAGACGCATATGCGCCACCTTCACCCGCATCGGCTTGCCGGCGATCTCCACATCCTCGTGGCTCCAGTCGAACTGGTAGGCCTCACCCGGCTGGAAGGTCATCGGGATGAACGCCGGTGCGCCTTCGCCAGCATCCTTCCGCCGCGCAGCACGCCAGCGCGCCGCATAGCGGCGCACCGCATCATAGGATCCATCGAACCCCTCGCGCACCAGCAGGTCATGGATACGCGTCATCCGTAGCCGATCGCGGCGGCCGCGACCTTCGTTCTCCTCAAGCAGCGCATCGAGACGATCCTGATAAGGACCGATCCGCGGCAGCGGCTGGACTTTGCGCTGATAGTTGAACGCCGCCTCCGGCGACCGGATCGCTTTGCGGACGACCTTCCGCGACAAACGAAGGTCACGAGCGATCGCCTTGATCGCCTTACCCGCTGCATGCTCACGCCGAATCCGAACCACTGTCTCCACGATCAACATCCCGTTCTCGCCAACTGATCAAAACCAGTCGGCCGACTAAATCCCCGGGATGAAGGGGTCCTTTTTGCACGCCGATCACCCCACGAAGGGGGTGCCTATTGCACGCTGATCCTCACCTCTAGGGATGCAGTGGGGCCGCGACGCCCTTGCTACCTGCGCTCATACAGAGGACGGGGGCAGGAGAAATTCAACTGCTGCCCTCACTTGTCTAGGATGGATTAATGGAGCCACGCAGGCGGCTGGCGGGACGATTTCCACTGAGCCGGAAAAGCCCGATTATTGCACTCCGGGATTTGGTGGATCGATTGGGCAATACGCTGCTGTGTTCCTGAAATTCCTGCGAGACAACCCCGCGAAGCGACACTTGCCAGCGATCTATTTGTACCATCAGGCGATGGCAGAGGCGTTCCCTTGCCGGTAGTGCGGGGACCAACGCTGCCTCTTCGCACCCTCTGGGCACCGAATATGCCCCCAAACAGCGCCGCGCCGCATGTGCGACCTGTCCTTTCGCGCCCGCCAATGGTGGCGGGGCAGAACTGAAAGGAACCTAGAAATGGATGCAGCAGCGGTAGCGGCTATGGATTTGGCCCACGAAAACCTGTCCTACCACATGGACGCGCTGGCAATCGGCTTTGAGGAAACCGACATCGGGGCATTGGAGCGCCGCGCCCGCGCGACGCTGGCGGCGACCCTGTTCTTGCGGGAGCTTCACAATCCCGATTTTGCCGACGACGGGGCCGCCGACTGGGCACACCACATCACGCAGATTGCAGACGCACTGGAGGTAAGGCCCATTCTGGCCGGGATGCTCGCGGCGGGCAGCGACAACGACTAACCCGCACCCCACCGAAACGCAAATGGCCGCCGAGCACCCCGCCCGGCGGCCATATTTGCGTTGTTTATCAGGGGGATGGTGGTGCTGCTGGGGAGGATTGAACTCCCGGCCTCGTCCTTACCAAGGACGCGCTCTACCACTGAGCTACAGCAGCATAACCCTTCAAATCTGCTCCCCGGCCTGCTCCCCTGAGCCTCCGAGGTGGTCCTTAAACTCTTGTTTCCTCACCACTTTCGCTCTTGGGACGCACCCTTACCAAGGATGCGCTCTACCACTGAGCTACGGCAGCCTGCCATTCGTGCGGGCGGCGTCCTATGGGCGAGCAGGCGCCGCCTTGTCAAGCAAGGTGCTTGGCGAATGGAGGGGAATCCCGCTACAGCGGGACCATGACCAGCCCTTCCGCCGACGAACGCAAGGCCCGGCTCGCTGCGGCGCTGCGGCAGAATCTGCATCGCCGGAAGGCTGCGGCCCGTGCGGCGGCAGGGCCGGCGCACGACGGTACGGATACCGGCAGGGCGCAGGAACCGGATCCGGCCTAAAGCGCGCGTGTCGCCTCGGCGAGCCAGCCGCGCACATCCTCCGGAACGACGGGCGTCAGCGCTTCGCGGACGCGGGCGTGATAGGCGTTCAGCCATGCCCGCTCCGCATCGCTTAGCAGCTCCGCATCGACGAGCCTGAGGTCGATCGGCGCCAGCGTCAGCGTCTCGAAGCCGAGCAGCGGCTGCTCGGCGCCCGCCACCTCGACCGGCACGACCAGCACGAGGTTCTCGATGCGGATGCCGTATTCGCCGGTCTTGTAGTAGCCGGGCTCGTTCGAGAGGATCATGCCCGCGGCGAGCGGCTCGTCGCCGCCGCCGTAGGTGGCGATGCGCTGCGGGCCTTCGTGCACCGAGAGGAAGCTGCCGACGCCGTGACCGGTGCCGTGCGCGTAGTCGAGGCCGGCCTGCCAGAGGAACTGGCGCGCCAGCACGTCGAGCTGGCCGCCGCGCGTGCCGACCGGGAAGCGCGCCGTGGCGAGCGCGATGTGGCCCTTGAGGACGCGCGTGAAGCGGTCCTTCATTTCCGCCGTCGGCGTGCCGACGATCATCGTGCGCGTCACGTCGGTGGTGCCGTCGAGATACTGCCCGCCCGAATCGAGCAGGAAGATGCTGTCCCGCTCCACCTTGCGGTTGGTCTCCGGCGAGACGCGGTAGTGGACGATCGCGCCGTTCGGCCCGGCGCCCGAGATCGTGTCGAACGACAGGTCCTTCAGCAGGTTGGATTCGCGGCGGAAGTCCTCGAGCTTCGCGGCCGCGGCGATCTCGTCGAGCGCGCCCGTCGGCGCCGTGCGATCGAACCAGCTGAGGAAGCGCGAAAGCGCCGCGCCGTCGCGCACGTGCGCGGCCTTCGCGCCCGCGATCTCGACCGGGTTCTTGATCGCCTTGGCGAGGATGCAGGGGTCGCGGGCCTCGACGATGCGCGCGCCGCCGGCCTCCAGCGCCTGGAAGATCGCTGCGACGCACGTGGCGGGGTCGGCCGCGACGGCCTTGCCCGCCTTGCCGAGCGCCTGAAGCGCCTCCACGAATGCCTGGGGCGGGAGAGCACTGACATCCGGCCCCAGATGCGCGGCGACCTCGGGCGTGATCTTGGCGGGCGCGGTGAACAGCTGCGCCTTGCCGTCCGCCGAAACGATCGCGAAGGCGAGCGCGACGGGCGTGCGCGAGACGTCGCGGCCGCGCACGTTGAACAGCCACGCGATCGAATCGAGCGCGGCGATCACCGCGCAGTCCGCCTTCTTCTCGCCGAGCCAGCGGGCGATTTCGGCGCGCTTTTCCGCGGAACTGCGGCCGGCAAGCGCCTCGCCGTGCACCTCGAGGCGCTCGGCCGAAGGTGCGGGCCGATCGGTCCAGACGCGGTCAACCGGATTGTCCGTCACCGGCACCAGTTCGGCGCCCTTCGCCGCAAGCCGCTTGCCCGTCGCCTCCACCCAGCCGCGCGTGTGCAGCCACGGATCGAAGCCGATGCGCTGCCCGGGCCCGACCTTCTCCTCCAGCCAGTCGGCGATCTGAACCTTCGGCACGCCGAGGTACTGGTAGAGCGTGCCGTCAACCTGATCGCGGACCTGCAGCGTGTAGCGCCCGTCGACGAAGATGCCGGCCTCCCCGGCGAGCACGACGGCGGAGCCGGCCGAGCCTTCGAACCCCGTCAGCCACGCCAGCCGCTGCGCGTAGCTGCCGACATATTCGCTCATGTGTTCGTCGGTGAGCGGCACGACGAAGCCGTCGTAGCGGTTTTCCGCCAGCGCGCGGCGAAGCGCCGCCAGCCGGTCACGGTAAGTCGACATCGAAAACTCCTCAAACGCTGCCGGGAAACGGGGCAGATGCCCGCGTCCGAAGGCCCCGGCGCCAAGGCTTTGTTAAATATCGCGTGCCAATATGGCGCGAGATCGAGATTGGAACAATCGCAATGATGGACCGCATACTGGCGCTGGGAAGCCAGTTCGACCCGAATTTCACGGCGCTTGCCGTCATCATTTGCGTGATGTCGATGCTGACCGCGGTGCGGCTTTTCTCGCGCGGCCTCGTGGCGCGCGGCGAAGCGCGGCCCACGTGGCTGCTGCTGGCCGGCATTTCGGCCGGGTTCGGCGCGTGGGCGATGCATTTCCTCGCCATGCTGGCCTACCATCCGGGCGTGTCCACGGGGCACGGCCCGGTCGGGCTGCTCACCTCGCTGATCCTCGTGCTGCCGATGGCGATCGCCGCCTTCTACGCCGCCGCCAACCTCGACGGATGGGTGCGGCCCGCGTTCGGCGGGGTCATCTTCACCTTCGCGGTCACGGTGATGCACTTCTCCAGCCTCAAGGATTTCCACGTCGACGGCGTGTTCAACGTCGACCGCGACCTCGTGGCGGTGGCCTTCATCGCCTGCGCGCTGATGGCGAGCGCGGGCTTTGCGGCCACGGGACCAGCGCGGACCGTGCCGCGGCAGGCGGCCGGCGGCATCATCCTCGGTCTCGCGGTATGCGCTTTCCACTTCATCGCCATGGCGGCGCTCAACATCGTTCCGGGCGCGGGCGGGAAGGGCGGCCTCGTCATCTCGGAGTTCGCCATCGCGGGCGCCATCGCCGCCGTGACGCTGATCGTCATCGCGACCGGCCTCGGCGCGGCGCTCGTCGACGCCAAGGGCGCCGAGCGCGCCGTCGAGCGGCTGCGGCGGCTCGCGAACGGCGCCTTCGAGGGCATCGTCATCACCGCGCACGGCAGGATCGTCGACGCCAACACCAGCTTCCTAAATCTCGTCCGCGCCGACCACGACGACGTCATCGGCCGCCCGGTCGACAAGAACCTGCTCGAACGCGGCTACAGCCAGACCGGCAACGAGGACGCGCTGCTGAGCCCCTTCGACCACGGCGAGGCGATCCCGGTGGAGGTCCGCTCGCGCAGCCTCTCCGACGACAAGGCCGAGGCGGTCTACGCGATCCGCGACCTTCGCGCGCAGCGCAAGGCCGAGGAGGAGATCCGCTACCTCGCGCAGCACGACAGCGCGACGCGCCTCCTCAACCGCAACGCCTTCATGACGCGCCTCGACGCGCTGCTGGAGCGCGCCGCGCAGGAAGGCGAGCCGGTCGCGCTGCTGTTCGTCGATCTCGACCTGTTCAAGCACATCAACGACGTCCACGGCCACCGCGCCGGCGACCTCGTGATCGCGGAAGTCGCCAATCGCCTGCGCGGCATGGCCAAGGGATCGAGCCTGCTGGGGCGCATCGGCGGCGACGAGTTCGTCATCGCGCTCTACGGCGGCACGCAGCCGACCGAGGCCGCGCAGTGCGCGCACAGCCTGCTCGAACGCCTGTTGGAGCCGGTGCCCTACGAGGAGCACAAGGTCGAGATTTCCGGCAGCGTCGGCATCAGCCTCTATCCGGCGGACGCGGGCAACGCCTCCGATCTCGTCGCCTTCGCCGACATGGCGCTCTACCGGGCGAAGCGCGGCGGGCGCAACGCCGCCTGCTTCTTCAGCCGCGACATGGACGAGGCGATCCGCGACCGCCGCCGCCTCGCGCGCGACCTCAAGAAGGGCATCGACGCCGGCGAGCTTCGGCTCAGCTACCAGCCGCTCGCCGCGATGGCGGACGGCCGCATCGTCGGCTTCGAGGCGCTGGTGCGCTGGCAGCACCCGGTGCGCGGGCTCCTGCAGCCCGACGACTTCATCCTCGTCGCCGAGGAGAACGGCCTCATCATCGCGCTCGGCAACTGGGTGCTGAAGCAGGCCTGCTTCGAGGCGGTGAAGTGGGAGCGGCCGTTCCGCGTCGCCGTGAATCTCTCGGCGCTGCATTTGCAGGACAATTCGCTCGTCAGCCGCGTGCACGAGATCCTCGTCAACAGCGGGCTTTCCCCGGCGCGGCTCGAGATCGAGATCACCGAATCGGCGCTGTTCCTCGATCAGGCGCGCGCGCTTTCGAACCTGCGCCGCCTGAAGGCGCTCGGCGTGCGCATCGCGATGGACGACTTCGGCACGGGCTATTCGTCGCTTTCGACGCTGAACGCCTTTCCGTTCGACCGCATCAAGATCGACCGCAGCTTCGTCGACGAGATCAGCCGTTCGCCGCAGGCCGAGAAGATCGTCCGCGCCATCGTCAGCCTCGGCCACAGCCTCGGCGTGCCGATCACGGCGGAGGGCGTCGAGACCGAAACGCAGCTCGAATTCCTGCGCCGCGAAGGCTGCGACCAGGTGCAGGGCTTCCTGATCGGCCGCCCCGAGCACATCGACATGCACGCCGGGCTGGTGACGCCGTCGAACCCCGGCGTGCCGGGCGGCGACGGCGGCGAGGACAAGATCGCGCAGGCCTCCTGAACGGTTGACCGCGGCGGCGCCGCTCGCGCAAACACACCGGACCTTCCCTGCGGCCGCTCGAGGCCCAGACCGACCGGAGTGCCATGACCGAAATCCCGAAGCCGCCCGTCGCCCCCCGCAAGCCGCACAGTTTCACGCGCCACGGCATCACGGTCGAAGACCCGTATGCGTGGCTTCGCGATCCCGGCTATCCGGAGGTGACGGACGCGGAGGTGCTCGCCTACCTCAATGCCGAGAACGCCTATTTCGAGGCGGTGATGGCCCCGCACAAGGGCCTTACCCAGACCATCTTCAACGAGATGAAGGGCCGCGTGAAGGACGACGATTCGAGCGTCCCGCAGCGCGACGGCGACTTCCTCTACTGGTACGCCTTCGATGCGGGCGCCGAGTACCGCAAGTGGTATCGCCGGCCCGCCGCGGGCGGCGGCGACGTTGTGATCCTCGACGAGCCGAAGCTCGCGGAGGGGCACCAGTATTTCCGGCTCGGCGGCCTCGCCGTCAGCCCGGATCAGCGCCTGCTCGCCTACGCCGTCGATACGAACGGCTCCGAACGCTACGTGCTGCGCGTGCGCGACCTCGAAACCGGCGCCGACCTGCCCGACGTGATCGAGAACTGGCGCTACGGCCTCGTCTGGGCCGCCGATTCGAAGAGCTTCCTCTATACGGACGCCGACGAGAACTGGCGCTCCAAGACGGTCTGGCACCACCGGCTGGGCGACGCGCAGTCCGCCGACCGCGCCGTCTACACCGAAGCGGCCGAGGAGTTCGGCGTCCAGATCGGCCGCACGCAGTCGCGCAAGTATGCCGTGCTCCAGACCGGCGACCACACGACGAGCGAGGTGCGCCTGCTGCCGACCGACGACTTCGCGGCGGCGCCGGTGCTCGTCTCGCCGCGCAAGGCCGACCGGCAATACGATGTCGACGAGCGCGAGGGCACGCTCTACATCCGCGTCAACGACACGCACCCGAACTTCCGCGTCGTCACCGCCTCCGTTGCCGTACCCGACCAGTGGAGCGAGCTGATCGCGGGCAGCGACCGGCACTACATCCAGTCCGCCACCAGCTTCGAGAACCTTCTCGTCATCGAGGAACGGGTGGACGGCCTGTCGCAGATCCGGCTGCGCCGCTACGCGGACGGCGGCGAGCGCTACGTCGCCTTTCCAGAGGCCAGCTTCGTCGCGACGCTCTCCACCAATCCGGAGTACCGCATCGACCGGCTGCGCATCGACTACCAGTCGATGGTGACGCCGAACACGGTCTACGATTACCACCTCGCCGACGACCGCCTCGAAACCTTGAAGGTCCGCGAGATTCCGAGCGGCTACGACCCCTCGCAGTACGCGACCGAGCGGCTGATGGCCCCGGCGCGGGACGGCACGCTCGTTCCCGTCTCCGTCGTCTACCGCAAGGACTTCGTGAAGGACGGGCGCGGCCCGCTCCATATCTACGCCTACGGCGCCTACGGCTTCGCCTTCCCGCCGGGCTTCTCGGCGAACCGGCTGTCGCTGCTCGACCGCGGCTTCGCCTACGCCATCGCGCACATCCGCGGCGGCGACGATCTCGGCTACCGATGGT
This sequence comes from Sphingosinicella microcystinivorans, assembly GCF_027941835.1. Taxonomy (NCBI): domain Bacteria; kingdom Pseudomonadati; phylum Pseudomonadota; class Alphaproteobacteria; order Sphingomonadales; family Sphingosinicellaceae; genus Sphingosinicella; species Sphingosinicella microcystinivorans. The sequence continues at coordinate 1,554,948 of NZ_CP116005.1, read as the reverse complement.
ATCTCGACGGCAAGCTCGACAAGCGCCCCAACACGTTCAACGATTTCGTCGACGTGACGCGCTTCCTGATCGAACAGGGCTTCGCGTCGCCCGGCCGCGTCACCGCTTCCGGCGGCTCGGCGGGCGGCGAGCTGATGGGCGCGATCGCCAATCAGGCGCCCGAGCTTTACGGCGCGGTCGCCGCGCACGTGCCGTTCGTCGATGTGCTCAATACCATGCTCGACGACACGCTGCCGCTCACCCCCGGCGAATGGCCGGAATGGGGCAACCCCATCGCGGACAAGGCCGCGTTCGAACTGATCCGCAGCTACAGCCCCTACGACAACGTGAAGCCGCAGGCCTACCCGGCGCTGCTCATCACCGGCGGGCTCAACGATCCGCGCGTCACCTATTGGGAGCCGGCGAAGTGGGCGGCGAAGCTGCGCGCCGCCAAGACCGACGACAAGGTGCTGCTGCTCAAGACCAACATGGGCGCGGGCCACGGCGGCAAGTCCGGGCGCTATGTCTCGCTGGAGGAAGACGCCGAGGAATATGCCTTCCTGATCAGCCAGATCGGCCGATGACGGGCGAAGCGCCGCACGCCGTCTTCACGCAGCAGAAGACGCCCATGCCCGGCGACATCGACGAGCTCGGCCACGTCAACAACGCCGTCTACGTGCGCTGGATTCAGGACGTGGCTGTCGCGCACTGGTACGCCGTCGCCCCGGCCGACCTCGCCGCGAACGTCGTGTGGGTCGTCGTCCGCCACGAGATCGACTACCGCGCGCCCAGCCACCTCGGCGAGACGCTGACCTTGCGCACGTGGGTCGGCGACGCGCCCAAGGGCGCACGCTACGACCGTTTCGTCGAAGTGACCGGCCCGGACGGCAAGGTCCGCGTGCGCGCGCTCACCACGTGGGCGCTGCTGGACCGGGAAAGCCGCCGCCCGATGCGGGTGACAGCGGAAATCACCGCGCCTTTCGTTCCGAAAAAGTCGGTATAGTTAGGAGTTTGCTAAGCTTGCCGCGCTAGTTTCCCTCAGCGGCCGACGGTTTCGGCCGAGGGGATCATGATGAGTGCATTCGGCAGAAAAGCTGGAATTGGAGCGGCGCTGAGCACGCCGCGTCGGGGCTTCGGCAACGCAGCGCCCATGCGGGGATCGCGCGCGGCCCCGGCGGTTGAGCCGCTGCCGGAACCCGAGGAGGAGGAAGCCGCCGAGCCCGCCGTCGAAGTGACGGGCGACCGCGTGCAGGACGCGATGCAGCGCCTCAGCGCCCGCGAGCGCGGCGCCGCCGATCAGGCGACCTCGCGCCAGGAGGGCTTCGAGGCCTCGATCCACAAGATCAAGGAGCAGGTGCTCCCGCGCCTGCTGGAGCGTGTCGACCCGGAAGCCGCCGCGACGCTTTCCAAGGACGAGCTGAGCGAGGAATTCCGGCCGATCATCGGCGAGGTGCTCGCCGAGCTGAAGCTGACGCTCAACCGCCGCGAGCAGATCGCGCTCGAGAAGGTGCTCGTCGACGAGCTGCTCGGCCTCGGGCCGCTCGAGATGCTGCTCGCCGATCCGGCCGTCTCGGACATCATGGTGAACGGCCCCAACCAGACCTTCATCGAGCGCAAGGGCAAGCTCGAGCTCGCCAGCATCGTGTTCCGCGACGAGGAGCATCTGTTCCAGATCGCGCAGCGCATCGTGAACCGCGTCGGCCGCCGCATCGACCAGACGACGCCGCTCGCCGACGCGCGCCTGCCCGACGGCAGCCGCGTCAACGTGATCGTGCCGCCGCTCTCGCTTCGCGGCACCGCCATCTCCATCCGCAAGTTCTCCGCCAAGCCCATCACCATCGACATGATGCAGAAGGGCGATTCGATGTCGGACAAGATGGCGACGGTGCTGAAGGTGGCGGGCGCCTGCCGCTTCAACGTCATCATCTCGGGCGGCACGGGGTCGGGCAAGACGACGATGCTGAACGCCATGTCGAAGATGATCGACCCCGGCGAGCGCGTCATCACCATCGAGGACGCCGCCGAGCTTCAGCTCCAGCAGCCGCACGTGCTGACGCTGGAGACGCGCCCCGCGAACCTCGAAGGCAAGGGCGCGATTACCATCCGCGACCTCGTCATCAACGCGCTGCGTATGCGCCCGGACCGCATCATCCTCGGCGAAATCCGCGGGCAGGAGTGTTTCGACCTGCTCGCCGCGATGAACACCGGCCACGACGGCTCGATGGCGACGCTCCACTCCAACTCCCCGCGCGAATGCCTCGCGCGCATGGAGAACATGGTGATGATGGGCGACATCAAGATCCCGAAGGAGGCCATCAGCCGCCAGATCGCCGATTCGGTGGACATGATCGTGCAGGTGAAGCGCCTGCGCGACGGCTCGCGCCGCGTGACGAACATCACCGAGGTCGTCGGCATGGAAGGCCCGGTGATCGTGACGCAGGAACTGTTCAAGTTCGAGTATCTCGACGAGACCGAGGACGGCCGCATCATCGGCGAATACCGCTCGATGGGCCTGCGCCCGCACACGTTCGAGAAAGCCAAGGCCTTCGGTTTCGACCAGGCCCTTCTGGAGGCCTGCCTGTGACCGTCGAAGCCCTCATTCCCGTCACGCCGCCGATCGTGAAATCGCGTCTGCGCACCAAGCGCAAGGCGGCCGTGGAACTCGTTCTGGAAGACGGGACGAGCCTTGCCGGCCACATGTTCGTCGGCCCAGACGAGCGCGTGCTCGAATGCCTCAACGACGCGCGGCCGTTCGTGCCGTTCCTGCAATCGGACGGCACCATGCTGATCGTCGCCAAGGCGAAGATCGCCGCCTGCCGCCCGCTCGAGGACTGAGCCCCTCCGGCAACCGGCCCTAACGCGGCCACACGGCCGGCAGATGCGCCGCGCCGACGATCAGCGCGAGCAGCGCCAGAAACATCACACCGTGCCACGGAACCCACGGCAGCGCGCCGGGCTTGCGTTTGCGGCGGACTTGCCAGAGGCTGACGAGGCCGAACGCGAGCGCGACCGACATCATCTGCAGCGTGATCTCGAACGTCATGCGAGGCAGATAGTGCGCCGGGCGCGTATAGAACAAGTCCACGAAGGCCGAAGAGGGAGACTCCGAATGATCCGCACCATCCTTGCCGCCGCGCTCATATCGGCGGCCGCCGTGCCCGCCGCCGCGCAGCACGACCACGGCCATCACGCCGTTCCGGCCGCGCCGGACTATGCCGCCGCGCTCGCGGGCGCGCACCGCAGCGAGGCGAACCGCGCGCGCGACCAGTATCGCCACCCGGCGGAAACGCTGACGTTCTTCGGCCTCACGCCGGGCATGACCGTGGTCGAGGTTGCGCCCGGCGGCGGCTGGTACACCGAGGTGCTGGCGCCGATCCTCGCCGACCACGGCAAGCTCTATGCCGCCCACGGCGTTCCCGAGGCGTCGGAATATGCCGCGAAATCGCTGGCGGCGTATCAGGCGAAGCTGGCGTCGAATCCGCTCTACAAGGCCGTGGAAGTCACGCGCTTCGGCAAGGACCACTACGACGGCCTCGCCCCGGCGGGCAGCGCCGACATGGTGCTGACCTTCCGCAACGTCCACAACTGGTACATGGGCGGCTTCGCGGGCGACGCGTTCAAGGCGTTCTACACGGCGCTGAAGCCGGGCGGCGTGCTCGGCGTCGTCGATCACCGCCTGCCGGAAGACCGCCCCGACGAGGCGATGAAGGGCTCCGGCTACATGAAGCGCTCGACCATCGTCGCGCTCGCCGAGGCGGCGGGCTTCCGGCTCGCGGGCGAATCCGAGGTGAATGCCAATCCGAAGGACGCCGCGGACTGGCCGAACGGCGTGTGGACGCTGCCGCCGACCTTCCGGGAAGGCGACAAGGACCGCGCCAAGTACGCCGCGATCGGCGAATCCGACCGCATGACGTTGAAGTTCGTGAAGCCCGCCTCCTAGGCGAGGCTCTTCGACGCCATCTCGAACGTGTCGCGGGAGACGCCCGGCGCCCCGACGATGCGTTCGAGCTCGGCGCGCATCATCGCGGCGCGTTCGTCCTCCATGCGCCGCCAGCGGCCGAACGGCGCGATGAAACGCGCCGCCGTCTGCGGATTGATCGCGTCCACTTCCAGCAGCCTGTCGGCCACGAAGCGATAGCCGGCGCCGTCCTTCCGGTGGAACACGTACTGGTTCATCGCGAGCGCGCCGACGAGCGCGCGGAAACGGTTCGGGTTGCGGATGGTGAAATCGGCGTGCGCGGCGAGCGCGATCGCCTTTTCGAGCGCACCTACGCCGGTGGCCATCGCCTGCGCCGAGAACCACTTGTCGAGCACGAGCGCATCGTCCCTGAAGCGGTCGTAGAAATCGCCGAGCACCCGCCCGCGCGCCGGGCTGTCCGTATCGACGAGCAGGCCGAGCGCGGCGATGCGGTCGGTCATGTTGGTCGCCGCGTCGTACTGCGCCTCGGCGGCCGCGACGGCGGCGTCATCGGGGTCCGCGAACAGATAGCCGAGCGCGACGTTCTTCAGGCGGCGGCGTCCCTTGGCGTCGGGCGACAGGTCGTAGGGTCCGCCGTCGGCGAGGCTGGCGTGGAGCGCCGTCCACGTCTCCCGGCCCACGCCCTCCAGCAGCGCGCGGCGCAGGCCCTCGCGCGCCGTGTGCACGGCATCCGGATCGACGTTCGCGGCAAGCCGCTCGGCGACCATCGTCTCGGTCGGCAGCAGGATGGATTCGCCGATGAAGGCGCGGTCGAGCGCCTGGTTCTTCAGCGTGCGGCGCACCGCCTCGACGAGCGGCGCGGCATCGGTGCCGCCGCTGCGCACGGCGTCGACCAGCCGGTCCATCATCAGCTGCTGCATCGCCTCGTAGCGCGCGAACGGATCGTCGTCGTGCGCGGAGAGGAAGGCGAAATCGGCGGCGCTGCGCGTCGTCTCGACGGTCACCGGCGCCGAGAAGCCGCGGTTGATCGACAGCACCGGCGGCTCGGCGACGTTCTCGAACGTCATCGTCGCGCTCGCCGAGCGGAGCTGGAAGAGCTGCTCCGGCCCGAGCGGCGACCCCGATTCGCGCCCGAACAGCGCGACCTTCAGCGGAATGTGCATCGGCGCCTTGTTCGACTGGCCGGGCGTGTCCGGCACGGCCTGCGCGAGCGTCAGCGTCGCGGATTTCTTCGCCGGATCGTAAGCGAGATCGGCGGTGACGGTCGGCGTCCCCGCCTGCGAATACCACAGGCGGAACTGGCCGAAATCGGCGCCGCCGCCGTCTTCCAGCGCCTTCACCCAATCCTCGACCGTCGCGGCCTCGCCGTCGTGGCGCTCGAAATAGAGGTCGGTGCCCTTGCGGTAATTCTCCGGCCCCAGCAGCGTCGCCGCCATGCGGATCACCTCGGCGCCCTTGTTGTAGACGGTCGCCGTGTAGAAGTTCGAGATCTCGATGTAGCTTTCGGGGCGCACCGGGTGCGCGAGCGGCCCGGCGTCCTCCTGGAACTGCGCGGCGCGCAGCGCCCGCACGTCCTCGATGCGCTTCACGGCGGGGCTGCCCATGTCGGCGCTGAAGCTCTGGTCGCGGAAGACGGTGAGGCCTTCCTTGAGGCTGAGCTGGAACCAATCGCGGCAGGTGATGCGGTTGCCGGTCCAGTTGTGGAAATACTCGTGCGCCACCACCGCCGCCACCGCGTCGAAATCGGCGTCGGTCGCCGTCTCGGCATCGGCGAGGATGTACTTCGAATTGAAGATGTTGAGGCCCTTGTTCTCCATCGCACCGAAGTTGAAGTCGTCGACGGCGACGATGTTGAACACGTCGAGGTCGTATTCGCGCCCGTAATGCGCCTCGTCCCAGCGCATCGAGTCTTTCAGCGCCTGCATGGCGTGGCGGCACTTCTCCACGTCGCCGGGGCGCACCCAGATGCCGAGCGTCACGTGGCGGCCGGACATCGTCTCGAAACCGTCTTCCAGCGCGCGGAGATCGCCCGCGACCACCGCGAACAGGTAGCAGGGCTTCGGGAACGGATCGTCCCAGCGCGCGAAGTGGCGGCCGTCCGGCAGGTCGCCCGAGGCGACCGGGTTGCCGTTCGACAGCAGCACGGGGTAGCGCGCCTTGTCGGCCTTCAGCTCCACCGAGTAGCGGCTGAGCACGTCCGGCCGGTCCGGGAAGAAGGTGATGCGGCGGAAGCCTTCCGCCTCGCACTGCGTGCAGAGGTTGCCGCCGGACGCGTAGAGCCCCATCAGCTTGGTGTTGGCGGCGGGCGCGATCTCCACGACCGTTTCCACCGTCGCCGTGTCGCCCGCGAGCGGGATCGTCAGCGTGCCTCCGGCAAGCGTGTAGTCGCCTTCGCCGAGCACGCGCCCGTCGACGCTGACCGATTTGAGGTCGAGATCGTCGCCGTCGAGCACGAGCGGGCCGCCCCCCGCCCGCTCCGCCTTCAGCACCGCGCGGACGCGCGTGCGCTCCGCGTCCAGATCGAAGGCGAGGCTGATCTCGGGGACGCGCCACGCGGGCGGCGCATAGTCCTCACGGCGGGTGATGGCGGGGGTTTCGCTGCGTGCTTCCATGACAGCCGACATAGTGAGCGCCCGCGCGAATCGCCAGCGGGTTCGAACGGCTGCGGTGCATCCCTCGACTTCGCTCGGGATGAAATCCCTTATGACTCCACATCCATCATCCCGAGCGAAGTCGAGGGATGCACAACCCCATGACACGTCCCCGTATCCCCGCCATGATGGCGCCATGCCTCATCTCCTGATCCTCGGCCAGGGCTATACCGGCACGCGGCTGCGCGCGGCGCTGGAGCGCGGCGGCTGGACCGTGACGGGAACGGCGCGCGCCGCGCGGCCCGGCATCCTCGCGGCGGACGACCCCGCCGTGGCGAGCGCCGTCGCGGGCGCGACGCACATCCTGTCCTCCGTGCCGCCCGAAGCCGATGGCGACCCGGTGCTGGCGCGGCACGGCACGGCGCTCGCATCTTCCGGCGCATGGCTCGGCTACCTCTCCTCCACCGGCGTCTACGGCGACACCGGCGGCGCGTGGGTGGACGAAACCGCGCCCGTCGGCTCCGGCCGCCGCAGCGCGCGCACCGCCGCCGATCTCGCGTGGCAGGGCATCGGCGCGCGCGTGCTGCGCCTGCCCGGTATCTACGGCCCCGGCCGCTCGGCGCTGGACCGGGCGCGCGCGGGAACGGCGCAGCGCATCGACGCAGGAACGCAGGTGTTCAGCCGCATCCACGTGGACGACATCGTCGCGGCGGTGATCGCTGCGTTCAATGCGCCGCCCGGCGTCTGGAACGTCGCCGACGACCTGCCCGCGCCCGGCCACGCGGTGACGGCCTTCGCCTGCCGTCTGGCGGGCGCGGCCCTGCCCCCGCTGCTGCCGCTCGCCGAAGCGGCGCTGTCCCCGCAGGCGCGCGCCTTCTATGCCGAGAACCGGCGCGTCGCGAACGGCAAGATGAAGCGGGACCTCGGCATCCGGCTTCGCTATCCTGACTACCGCTCCGGCCTTCGCGCCTGTCTTCTGGAGGATTGCCCATGAAATTCGGCGTCGGCCAGTCGCCCCGCAGGGTGGAGGACGAACGGCTGCTGACCGGCCGCGGCCGCTACACCGACGATTTCCAGCCGGAGGGCACCGCCTACGGCGTGACGGTGCGCTCGCCCTACGGCCATGCGCGCATCCTCGGCATCGACACGGCGGACGCGAGGCAGATGCCGGGCGTGCTCGCGGTGTACACGGCGGAGGATGTCGCGCACTACGGCCCAATTCCCTGCCTCGTGAAGCTGCCGGGGCGGATCGAGACGCCGCGGCCGCTGCTTGCCGCCGATACGGTCCGCTTCGTCGGCGACGGCGTCGCCTTCGTCGTCGCCGAAACGCGGGCCGCGGCGCGCGCTGCGGCCGAGGCCGTCGTCGTCGACTACGAGGACCTGCCCGCCGCCGCCCACCTCGACACGGCGCTTGCGCCCGGTGCGCCCGCGATCTGGCCCGAAGCCCCCGGCAACATCGTGTTCGACTGGCAGGCCGGCGACGCGGAGGCCGCGCGCGCCGCCATCGCCTCCGCCGCGCACGTCACGCGCCTGCGCCTCGTGCAGAATCGCATCGCGCCGACCTCGATGGAGGTGCGCGCGGCGCTCGGCGAATGGTCGGAAAGCGGCCTGACGCTCACCGTCGGCAGCCAGGGCGTCGCCGGTATGCACCGCGACCTCAGCCGCAAGATCCTGAAATACCCGCCCGGGCGCCTGCGCGTCGTCACCGGCGATGTCGGCGGCGGCTTCGGCATGAAGGTCTTCATCTATCCCGAGTACGCGCTCGTCCTCCATGCCGCGCAGCATTTGCAGCGGCCGGTGAAATGGACCGGCGAGCGGTCCGATGCCTTCCAGACCGATTCGCACGGCCGCGCCGTGGTGTCGGAGGCCGCGCTGGCGCTGGACGCGGACGGCAATTTCCTCGCGCTCGCCGTTGAAAGCCGGGCCGACCTCGGCGCCTATCAGGCGCAGTTCGGCCCGGCGATCCAGACGATGGCGGGCGGGCGCATCATGGGCGGCGTCTACCGCATCCCGGCGATGCACAACCACGTGCGCGGCGTCGTCACCAACACCGCGCCGGTCGACGCCTATCGCGGCGCGGGCCGTCCCGAGGCGACCTACATCATCGAGCGGCTGATCGAGACGGCGGCGCGCGAGACGGGCCGCGACGCGGGCGACCTGCGCCGCCGCAACCTGCTGCGGCCGGATGAGCTTCCGCACGCGAACGGCCTCGGGCTCACCTTCGACGTCGGCAACTTCCCGGCGCTGCTCGATGCCGCGCTGGAGAAGGCCGACTGGACCGGGTTTCCCACCCGCCGCGTCGCCGCCGAAGCGCGCGGCCTGCGCTACGGACGCGGCATCGCCTGCTACGTGGAGATCGCGGGCGGCGGCGACCTCGACGAGTTCGCGGACGTGCGCTTCCTCGACGACGGGACGATCGAGGCGGCGGTCGGCACGCAGTCCAATGGGCAGGGGCACGAGACCTCTTACGCGCAGGTGCTCGCCGAGCGGCTGGGCGTCCCCATCGAACAGGTGAGGATCGTGCAGGGCGACACCGCACGCCTGGAGGTCGGCCACGGCACCGGCGGCTCGCGGTCGATGGTGTGGGGCGGCGGCGCGCTGATCGAGGCCGCCGCGAGCATCATCGACAAGGGGCTGGCGCTGGCCCGCGCCGATCTCGGCGAGGACGTCGATTTCGGCGACGGCCTGTTCCGCGCGCGCGGCAGCAACCGCACGCTGAGCTGGCCAGAGCTTTCGCAGCGCCACCCGCAGGCGCTCGACACGCGCGCCCGCTACGCGAAGGAGAAGCCGACGCCGACCTTCCCGAACGGCTGCCACGTCGCCGAGGTGGAAATCCATCCCGACACCGGCACGGTCCGCGTCGCCCGCTACAGCATCGTCGACGATTTCGGCACGCTGGTGAACCCGCTGCTCGTCGAGGGCCAGGTGCACGGCGGCATCGCGCAGGGCCTCGGGCAGGCGCTCCTCGAAACCGTCGTCTACGACGAGAGCGCGCAGCTCCTCACCGGCAGCTTCATGGACTACGGCATCCCCCGCGCCGACGACATGCCGCGCGGCATCGCCTTCGCCTCGCGCCCGGTGCCAAGCCCCAACAACCCGCTCGGCGCCAAGGGCTGCGGCGAGGCCGGCACGATCGGCGCCATGCCCTCCATCATGAACGCCGTCGTCGACGCGCTGGACGGCACCCACGTCGACATGCCCGCCACGCCCGAGAAGCTCTGGCGCATCTGCCGGGATCTCGCGGAGAGGGCCGCAGCATAAAGGGAATGGCCCCGCGCCTGCCACCGGTCCTGCTCGCCAATGCACGCGCCATGCGGGCCGAACCCGCCCCGGCCGAAGGTAAATTGTGGCACCGCCTGAAAGGCCGTCAACTCGCAGGGTACAAGTTCACCCGGCAGGTCGTTTTCGGACCCTATATCGTGGACTTCGCGTGCCGGTCGCAGCGTTTGATCATCGAGCTTGACGGCGACACCCACGCGGCACGCGAGACTTATGACGCGCAGCGTTCCGCCCGACTTGCAGAGCGGGGCTACCGCGTCCTGCGCTTCCCGAACAGCGAGGTTCACGAGAATATCGAAGGCGTGCTGGAGATGATCCTGCACGCGCTGGAGCCCTTACCCTCCCCCAACCCCTCCCTTGCAGGGAGGGGAGAGGAGAGCATCTAGCCCCTCCCTGCCAAGGGAGGGGGTTGGGGAGGGTTTTTTGTCGGGCTTGTCGGCACACGCTTCAGGCGTCCATAGTGGCCGGGCGCAGACCATGCCCGACACCCTCGACGACCCTTCCGCCACGCGACCCTTCGCCGTCCCCATCTACCGGACGGTGTGGATCGCCAGCATGGTTTCCAATTTCGGCGGCATGATCCAGTCGGTCGGCGCGTCGTGGATGATGACGACGCTCACCACCTCGCCGGCACTCGTCGCGCTCGTGCAATCGTCGGTGACGCTGCCGATCATGCTGCTGTCGCTCGCCGCCGGCGCCATCGCCGACAACCGCGACCGGCGGCTGGTGATGCTGACGGCGCAGGGCTTCATGCTCGCCGTGTCCGTGGGGCTTGCGGTCTGCACGTGGGCGGGCCTCATCACGCCGTGGCTGCTGCTTACCTTCACCTTCCTCATCGGCTGCGGCACGGCGCTGAACGGCCCGGCGTGGCAGGCCTCCGTCGGCGACATGGTGCCGCGCGCCGCGCTTCCCGGCGCGGTCGCCTACAACTCGATGAACTTCAACACCGCGCGCAGCCTCGGCCCGGCGATCGGCGGCGCCATCGTCGCGGCGGCGGGCGCGGCGGCGGCCTTCGCCGTGAACGCGGTGAGCTACATCGGCCTCATCACCGTGCTCGCCCGCTGGCGGCCCGAGCGCCCGCCGCAAACGCTACCGCGCGAGGGCCTCGTCGACGGCATGTCCGCCGGCATCCGCTACGTCGCCATGTCGCCGACGCTGCGGGCCGTGCTGATGCGCGCGGCGGTGTTCGGCATGGCGGCAAGCGCCGTTCCCGCGCTGATGCCCATCGTCGCCCGCCACCTGATTTCCGGCAGCGCCTTCACCTACGGGCTGCTGCTCGGCGCCTTCGGCGTCGGCGCGATCGGCGGCGCGCTTTCGAGCGGGCGTCTGCGCCGCACCCGTTCGAGCGAATGGATCGTGCGGATCGCCATCGCCGTGATCTCCGCCGGAACGCTTGTCACCGCGTTCAGCCCGGCGATGCCGCTCACCATGATCGGGCTTTTCCTCGCCGGCGGCGGGTGGGTGCTCGCGCTGTCCACGTTCAACGTCACGGTGCAGATGTCGGCGCCGCGCTGGGTCGTGGCGCGCGCGCTCGCGCTCTACCAGATGTGGGCGTTCGGCGGCATGGCGATCGGCAGCTGGGTGTTCGGCGAGCTCGCCGGAATCGCGGACGTCCGCACCTCGCTGATGGTCTCGGCGGCGCTGCTGCTGCTCGGGCTGCTGATCGGCCGGGCGCGCCCGCTGCCCGAGGTGACGGACCTCGACCTCGATCCCATCGCGCGCTGGACCGAGCCCGAAGTGGCGGTCCCCGTGGAGCCCCGCACCGGCCCGGTCGTGGTGACGATCGAGTATCGCATTCCCGAGGCGAGCATCCGCACCTTCCTCACCGTGATGAGCGAACGGCGGCGCATCCGCATCCGCGACGGCGCCCGGCACTGGACGTTGCTGCGCGATCTCGGCGATCCCGAGCTCTGGGTCGAGCGCTACCACGTGCCGACGTGGCTCGATTACATCCGCCACAACCAGCGGCGCACGAATGCGGACGCGGACAACACCCATCGCCTGCGCGCGCTGCACAAGGGCGAGGCGCCGCCGCGCGTGCACCGCATGGTCGAGCGCCAGACCGGCGTGCCGCCCGACCTCCGCCTGCCGAGCGCCCGCGAACTCGCCGGGCCGCTCACGGACCCGTCGCAGACCGGCTAGCTGCGCCCCGTGGTGCCGCCCGCCGCGGCCGTTCCCGCGGGCACGCTGCGCGCCTTGAGGGCGATGACGAGACCGGACACCGTCAGCACCGCGCCGAGCGCCGCGAGCGGCGTCCAGCGATAGCCTTCGAGCAGCGTCGAGATCGTCATGGCGATGAACGGGATGAGCACGCTCGAATAGGCCGCCCACGCCGGTCCGACGATGCGGATGACGTTGAAATAGAGCACGAAGGCCAGCGCCGAGGCGATGGCGGCGAGATAGAAGACGCCGCCGAGATAGAGGGGCGTCCACGCGACGACCGGCGGACCGCTCGTCGCCCACGCGACCCCTGCGTCGATGAGCGCGCCGTAGAACATCGCGAAGGCGAGCATCCCGAACATGTCGTAGGTGCGGGCGCGCGCGGTCCCCTGCATGACGTTCGAAACCGAGGCGAGGATGACGGCGCAGCCGGTGAGCATCAGGCCGGTGATGAACGCGCCGCTCCACCCCGTCTGCGTCAATTCCCGTTCGAACAGCAGCGCGACGCCGACGATGCCGAGCGCCGCCCCGATCAGGAAACGGCCGCTGATCGGCTGCTTCAGGAACAGGCGCGCGAACAGCGCGTTCGGCACCACCAGCAGCGCGAACACGACCGCGATGAGCCCCGAGGTGATGCTGCGGCTCGCCTGGTAGACGAAATTGAAATTGCCCGCGAACTGGAACAGGCCGAGCGCGAGGAAGAAGCCGTGCGCGGAAAGCGGGAACCGCAGGTTCCGCCGCATGACGAGGCAGGCCGCGAACATCAGCAGGCTTGCCGTCATGAACCGGTACGTCACCGACCATTGCGGCGGCACGACGCCGAGCTGCGTCTTGATCACGTACCAGGTCGTGCCCCAGATCAGCGTGACCGCCGCGAACGGCAGGACGATGCGCGAGAGCGTCGGCCCCGTCACAGCGCGGCGAGCGCGGCGGCGAGCGCCTGCACGTGCGCCTCCGGCGTGTCCCACGCCGTCACCAGCCGGATCTCGCCCGCCGCCCAGTCGTAGAAGCCGAAGCCCTGCGCACGCAGCGCCGCGGACTCCTCCGGCGATGCGCGCACGAACGCTTCGTTCGCCTGCACGGGATGGATCAGCCTGCCGCCGGCCGCGGCGCCGATGCGGGCGGCGGCGGCGTTCGCGGCGCGGGCGTTGCGTTCCCACGCGCCGGTTTCGATCATCGCGAGAAGCTGCGCGGCGGCATAGCGGCCCTTCGAGGGCATCTGCCCGGCGCGCTTCTTGCGATGCGGCAGCGTCTCGGCGAGCGCGGGATCGAACACCACGATCGCCTCCGCCGACATGCCGCCGTTCTTGATGAAGCCGAAGCTCAGCATGTCGACGCCCGCGCGCCACGTGATGTCGGCGGGCGCGCAGCCGAGGTGCACGAGCGCGTTCGCGAAGCGCGCGCCGTCCATGTGCAGGCGCCACCCGCGCTGTTTCGCCTCGTCGCCGAGCGCCGCGACCTCTTCGGGCGTGTAGACGCAGCCGTACTCGGTCGCCTGCGTCAGCGAGAGCGCGGATGGGACCACCTGGTGCACGTCGCCGCGTATCCCGGCCACCGCCGCGCGCACGGCGTCCACCGTCAGCTTCGCGGCTTCGCCTTCCGCGAGCAGCAGCGCCGCGCCGCCGCTGAAGAACGCGGGCGCACCCGCCTCGTCGACCTGGATGTGCGCCTCGCGGTGGCAGACGACCGCGCCCCACGGCGGCACCATCGCGGCAAGGCCGAGACAGTTCGCCGCCGTTCCCGACCCCACGGCGAACACGCGGCATTCGTGCCCGAAAAAATCGCCGAACACGCCGTCGAGGCGTCGCGTCAGCGTATCGTCGTCGTATGTGCCCTCGACGCCGGTGTTGGCGGCGAGGACGGCTTCGATCACCTCGGGGCAGGCGGCGGCGGCGTTGTCGGAGACGAAATACATGCTGCGAGCGGCTAGGCCGCTCCGTGTCGCCGGTCAACACTGGCGCTGCCCGGCCAGTCGATTATGGTCTCGCCACCAAGCGAAAAGGGGAATCATGCTGAAACTTATGCTTGCCGCCGCGCTGCTCGCGTCCGCCGCGCCGGCCGCCGCCGACACCAAGACCGCGCTCGCCCGCATCGACGCCGACCGCGCCGCCAACGAAGCCGCCGCGAAGGCGATCTGGAGCTTTGCCGAGGTGGGCTATCAGGAGACGCGCTCGTCGGCGCTGCTGCAAAGGCGGCTGAAGGAAGCAGGCTTCGACGTGAAGGCGGGCGTCGCGAACGCACCCACCGCTTTCACGGCGACGTGGACGAACGGCACGGGTCCCGTGATCGGCATCATCGGCGAGTTCGACGCGCTGCCCGGCCTCAGCCAGACCGCCGACCCCGCCAAGACCGTGCGCGCCGATGCCGCCGCCGGGCACGGCTGCGGGCATCACCTGTTCGGCGTCGCCTCCGCCTCCGCCGCCATCGCGGTCAGGGACTGGATGAAGGCGACCGGCACCAAGGGCACGATCCGCTTCTACGGCACGCCCGCCGAGGAAGGCGGCGCGGGCAAGGTCTACATGGTGCGGGACGGCCTGTTCGGCGACGTCGACATCGCGCTGCACTGGCATCCGGCGAGCGAGAACAGCGCCGACATCGCGACCTCGAACAGCAACAAGTCCGCCAAGTTCCGCTTCCGCGGCATCTCGGCGCACGCCGCGGGTGCGCCGGAGCGCGGCCGCTCGGCGCTCGACGGCGTCGAGGCCATGAACATGATGGCGAACATGATGCACGAGCACATGCCCGAGGAATCGCGGATGCACTACATCATCACGGCGGGCGGCAACGCGCCGAACGTGGTGCCGGACTTCGCCGAATCCTTCTACTACGTGCGCAACCCGGACGCGGAGGTGGTGCGCGAGACGTTCGAGCGGCTGGTGAAGGCCGCCGAGGGCGCCGCGATGGGCACCGGCACCACGGTCGATTACGAGGTGATCCACGGCGCGCTGCCGCTGCTCCCCAACCGCACGCTGCAAACGCTCGTCCACGCGAAGCTCGGCGAAGTCGGCGGCATCCTCTACACGCCCGAGGAAACCGCGTTCGCGCAGAAGATCATCCCGACGCTCGGGCAGACGAAGGCGAAGCTCGCGGACGCCGCGCTCGTGCAGCCCATGAAGGAGGACCACGGCGCGGGCTCGACCGACGTCGGCGACGTCTCGTGGACGGTGCCCACGGCGGGCTTCTCCACCGCGACATGGGTGCCCGGCACGCCCGCGCACAGCTGGCAGGCGGTCGCCGCGGGCGGCATGTCGATCGGCATGAAGGGGATGCAGAACGCCGCGAAGGTGCTGGCGCTGACCGCGATCGACCTGTTCCAGAAGCCGGAACTCATCGCGGCGGCAAAGGCCGAGTTCGAGGAACGCCGCGGCCCGGAATTCGTCTACCGCTCCCTCGTCGGCGACCGCACCCCGCCGCTCGATTACCGGAACGCACCGGGAAAGTAGGGCAACATTCCCTCTCCCGCCTGCGGGAGAGGGCGGGGCCCGCCGCGAAGCGGTGGGAGGGTGAGGGCAGCACCCTCACCAACTTCGCCGGCGGCCTCCGGCCAAGGCTCCGTATCCTCTCCCGCAAGCGGGAGAGGAGCATTAGATGCCGCCCATCTTCGAGATGATGCCCCACGCCTTGTCGTCGATCGGCATCACCGAAAGCCGCGACTGGCGGATGAGTGCGAGGTCCTTCAGGCGCTCGTCGGCCTTCAGCGCGGCAAGCGTCACCGGCGTCCGCAGCGGCTTCACCGCTTCGAGGTCGACGAGCCCGGACTTCTCGTCGTCGGGATCGGGATAGAACTCGCGCGCGACCTTCGTGATGCCGACGATCTCCTTGCCCTCCACCGAATGGTAGAAGAACACGAGGTCGCCTTTCTTCATCGCGCGCATGTTGCCGAGCGCCTGCGCGTTGCGCACGCCGTTCCAGTGCGTGCGTTTCGCCTTCACCTGATCGTCCCAGCTCCACTTGGTGGGCTCGGTCTTCACCAGCCAGTATGCCATGCTCAGCTATCCGCGTCCGGTTGCGCCTCGGGGCGAGCGTTAAGAAATGCCGGCAGCGTCATCAAGGCCTTGTCGATCTCCACGAGCGAGGGGAAGCGCGAAAGGTCGCTGCGCAGGCGGCGCGCGTTGTACATCTGCGGCGCGAGGCAGACGTCGGCGAGCGTCACCCGGTCCCCGAACAGGTACGGCCCGGCCGACCCTTCGGCGATCTCCTCGAGCGGCTGGAAGCCTTCGCCCACCCAGTGGCGATACCAGTCGTCGATCGCCTCCTGCGCCTGACCCATGCTCGCTTTCAGGTATTTCAGCACGCGCAGGTTGTTGATCGGGTGGATGTCGCACGCGATGATCTGCGCGGCGGCGCGGATGCGCGCGCGCTTCACCGGATCGGGATCGAGGAGCGGCGGCTCGGGACAGGTCTCGTCGAGGTATTCGATGATCGCAAGGCTCTGGTTGAGGCCGACGTCGCCGTCGATGAAATAGGGCACGAAGCCCTGCGGGTTCAGCAGCTTGAAGCCGACGCCGCCTTGCGCGCCCGTGCGCAGGTCGATGCCCTTGCTCTCGTAGTCGAGCCCCTTGAGGTTCAGCGCGATGCGGACCCGGTAGGACGCCGACGAGCGCCAGTACCCGTAGAGCGTGCGCGACATGTTTGCCCTTTTCAGCTTGCCAGTCGTGTCGCGTCGTAGCGGGCGCGCGCCTCGGCGACCAGTTCCTTTCTGGAAAGCTTGCCGATCATCGTCTTGGGCAGGGTTTCGCGAATCTCGACGGCGACGGCGCGTTCGTGCTTGCCGACGTGCGCGTTCAGATAATCGAGCAGCGCCTTCTCCGTCGCGTCGGCGCCCGGCTGCAACGTCACGAACGCCTTCGGCCGCTCGCCGAGATACGGGTCGGGCACGCCGATGACGATGGCTTCCTTCACCGCGTCGTTCTTGTAGAGCACGGCTTCGAGCTGGCTCGGAAACGCCTTGAAGCCGCCGACGACGATCATGTCCTTCAGCCGGTCGACGACGTAGACGTAGCCGTCCGCGTCGATGTAGCCAACGTCCCCGGTGCGCAGCCGCCCGTCGATGAAGGCCTCCTTCGTGGCCTCGTCCTTCTTCCAGTAGCCGCGCATGATCTGCGGACCCGCCACGGTGATCTCGCCCGGCTCGCCGTCCGGGGCGGGCTTCGACGGGTCCTCCTTGTCGACGATGACGATGCGCGTGCCGGGGATCGGCTGGCCGATGGAGCCGGGCTTGCCGCCCGTCTCGTAGGGGTTCACCGAGACGACGCCCGCGCTTTCGGTGAGGCCGTAGCCCTCCACCACCTTCGCCTGCGTCTTCGCCTCGAACCGGGTCTTGAGCTCGGCGGGCATCGGCGCGCCGCCCGAGATGCAGGCGCGGATCGAGGTGAGGTCGAACTTGGCGATCTTCGGGCTGTCGAGGAACGCCTGGTACATGGTCGGCACGCCGGGCAGCGCGGTGATGCGGCGGCGCTGGATCGTCTCCAGCGCAAGGCCCAGCTCGAACTTCGGCAGCAGC
Source organism: Sphingosinicella microcystinivorans (assembly GCF_027941835.1). Classification (NCBI taxonomy): domain Bacteria; kingdom Pseudomonadati; phylum Pseudomonadota; class Alphaproteobacteria; order Sphingomonadales; family Sphingosinicellaceae; genus Sphingosinicella; species Sphingosinicella microcystinivorans. The sequence goes on along the minus strand of NZ_CP116005.1, from coordinate 1,537,517 downwards.
ACCATCTCGCCGCCGCGCAGCACCGTGCGGTTGAGCACGCAGGTGTTCGCGAACACGTGGAACAGCGGCAGCGCGCCGAGGATGCGGTCCTCGACGTCCGGCTCGGGGTCGATCGCCTGCACCTGCTGCGCGTTGATCGAGAGGTTGGCGTGGGTGAGCACGGCACCCTTCGGCGTGCCCGTGGTGCCGCCGGTGTATTGCAGGAGCGCGATATCGCCGTGGACGTCGATCTCGGGCGCGTCCTCCAGCCCGTCGTTCTCCAGCAGGCTCGGGAAGCGGATGTGCCGCAGGTCCGCCTTCACCTTCGAACGCTCGCGGCGCTTGAACATGCGGTAGAGCAGCGCCTTGCCGGCGGGCAGCACGTCCGCGAGCGAGCCGACGACGAGGCAGCGCAGGCGCGAGCTTTCCAGCACCTCGGCGATCGTCGGGTAGAGCTGCGCGACGTCGAGGCAGACCATGATGTCGGTCTCGCTGTCCTCCACCTGGTGGCGAAGCTCGTCCGCCGTGTAGAGCGGCGAGAAGTTCACCGCCGTGCCGCCCGCCTTCATGATCGCATAGTAGGCGATCACGTACTGCGGGCAGTTCGGCAGGAAGAGCCCGACCTTGATGCCGCGCCGCACGCCGAGGATCTGGAAGCCGCGCGCGGCCTTGTCCACCGCCCCGGCGATCTCGGCATAGGTGGTGATGCGCCCGAGGAAGTCGATGCAGGCGGCGTCCGGCGCGCGCGCGGCGGCATCCTCGATCAGCCTGTGCACGGGCATCGGCTCCAGCGCGAGGTCCCACGGCACGGGGTGTCCGTAGGTCTGCATCCAGTCCGCGCCGCCCGGCATCCGTCTCTCCCGCAATGCGTTTTGCGCGACTATAGCGCCCGTGTCTGAACTTTCGCTGAAAATCCCGGGAATTGGAGGCCGGTGAGCCGTGCGAGGTCGGCGAGCGCTTGGCGCTCGTCCGTCACCTTGATCGCCGCCATGCCCATCGCGGCGGCGGGCTTGCAGTTGATGCCGAGGTCGTCGAGGTAGACGCAGGCCTCCGGCGCCACGCCGAGCGCGTCGCACATCATGCGGTAGATGCGCGGATCGGGCTTGCGGACGCCGACCTTGGCGCTTTCGATGACATACTCGAACCGCGCGAGGATCGCCGCGACGGCGGCCGCCTTTTCGGCATCGGCGGCCATGCCCGCGCCGCGCCCGACCTTGGCGTTGTTGGTGATGCAGCCGATCCTGAGGCCCGCGGCCTTCAGCGTGTCGAGCGCCGCGACCATCGCCGGGCGGATGTCGCCCGCCAGCAGCGACAGCACGTCGCGCCCCGCGATCCGGTGCCCGAGCGCCGCTGCTTCCTCCGCGAACAGCGCGTTGAAGGCGTCGGCGTCGATCTCGCTGCGTTCGAGCCGCGCCCAGGCGTTGCCGTCCGGGTTCGCGGCGTTGACGCGCCGGATCGTGTCCTTCGGCAGCCCGCGCCCGGCCTCGTAGCGGTTGAACGCCTCGAACGGCGACGAGGTGATGACCCCGCCGAAATCCCAGAGCACCGCCTTCACCTCAGGCCGCACGATACCAGTCCACGCCGTCCGTCCGCGTGCGCACGGCCCGGCCGCGCCGCTCGAGGTAATGCAGGTGCGCCAGCGTCTCGCCGGTCGCCATCATGATCTCGTCGTCGCCGATCGGGCGGCGGAACAGCACCTCGAAGCAGTCGTAGGCGCGCTTCGGGACGGCGACGAACGCCTCCAGCGCGTCGAGCTTGCGGTGATGGTCGGCCTCGAGCTGGTTGAGGCGCGCGTGCAGCCCCCGGAACGGCTCGTTGTGCGCAGGGAGCACGTAGAGATCATGGTCGAGCGCGCGCAGCTTCTCGATGCTGGCGAGCCAGTCGCCGAGCGGATCGGCCTCGGGCTCGGTCGGATAGACCGAGACGTTGGAGGTGATGCGCGGCAGCACCTGGTCGCCCGCCAGCATCAGCCCGTCGTCGTCGGTGACGAGGCAGGCGTGTTCCGGCGTATGGCCGCGCCCGACGACCACCCGCCATGCCCGGCCGCCGATACGCAGCACGTCGCCCTCGGCAAGGCGCAGGAAGCTCGGGGGCAGGCGCGACACCGCGCTCGCGAAGCGGCCCCAGCCGCGCGTGCGCAGCGCCTCCAGCGACGCCTCCGGCCAGCCCGCAGCGCGGTAGAAATCCATCACCTGCTCCGGCGGCGCCTCCGCGACGTCGAGCGCCAGCATCCGCGCCATCAGATATTCGGTGCGCGCCATCACCAGCGGCGCGCCGGTCTTGTAGGTGAGCCAGCCGGCGAGCCCGAGATGGTCGGGATGGTAGTGCGTGACGATGACGCGGCGGACCGGTTTCCCCGCGAGCGGACCGGCGAGCAGGGCGCGCCACACCGCCTTGCCGTCCGCGGTGTTGAGCCCCGTGTCGACGATCGCCCAGCCGTCCCCGTCGTCCAGCACCCAGAGGTTGATGTGGTCGAGGCTCATCGGCAGCGGCATCCGCAGCCAGAACACGCCCGGCGCGACCTCGTGCAGCTTGCCCGCGGGCGGCACCCAGCGGCCGAGCGGATAGAACAGCCCGCGCCGCTCCTCGCCTTCGTCGGGCGGGAACGCGTGGTCCGCGAGCGATGCGTCGCCGATGGAGCCGGCAGCGGTGCCGCCTGTGGTGCCTGTCGTCATGACCGCACCGGCTTAGGCCCCGCGGCACGCCGCATCGACCTCACGGAAACGTCAGTCCTGATCGGCTTCGTCCAGCGCGTCCTGCGCGGCGCGGGCGGCCTCGGCGCGTTCCTTGCGGAGCTCTTCCAGAAGCTCGTCGCGGTCGTGGTCGAAGGTCACGTCGACGCGCTCGATGCCCGCCTTCTTCGCGGCGAGCGCGACGAGCGCATCGAGCTCGCGCTGCGAGCAGAGGCCGAGCGTCACCGGGTCCTTCGGCGTGATGTTCTGGATGTTCCAGTGCGTCTTGTCGCGGATCGCCGAGATCGTCGTCTTGGTCGTGCCGATGATGCGCGAGATCTGCGCGTCGGTGATCTCCGGGTGGTTGCGCACGATCCACGCGATGCCGTCCGGCTTGTCCTGCCGCTTCGACACGGGCGTGTAGCGCGGCCCCTTGGTGCGGCGCTGCTGCTCCGGCCCCTTCTGGAGGACGAGGCGGTGGGAAGGGTCGGCCTGCCCCTTGTCGAGCTCGGCCTGCGTCAGGTCGCCGGCGCGCACCGGATCGCGCGGGATGTGCCGCGCGGACGCCGTCTCGTCGGCGATCGCCTGCACCTCGAGCACGTGCAGCCCGCAGAAATCGGCGATCTGCGAAAAGGTGAGCGCGGTGTTGTCGACCAGCCAGGCGGCGGTCGCGTGCGGCATCAGCGGGTAGTTCTGGGCCATGACGGATGCGCCTTTTCCCGAAAGAGCGAATGAAAAGGGCCGCCCTTTGGGGGGCGGCCGGTACGTCGGAACTATAGGCACGCCTCAGGCCGCGATCAAGGGATTTAGCGGCACGAGCGCGCGCCGGAACTCGGCGGCGGCGCGTTCCCAGCTGAAACTCCGCCCATAGGCGGCGCACGCTGCACGATCCTTTCCGAGCGCCCCGGCGATGGCCGCGCCGAGGTCCTCGTCGAGGCAGCCCGTCTCCGGCGTCACGATGTCGATCGGCCCCTGCACCGGATACGCCGCCACCGGCAGGCCGGAGGCGAGCGCCTCGATCAGCACCATGCCGAACGTGTCGGTGCGGCTGGGGAACACGAACACGTCCGCGCCCGCATAGGCGGCGGCGAGCGCCGCGCCCTTGAGGGCGCCGAGGAAGATCACGTCCGGGAACCGCCGTTCGAGCGGCTTTCGCGCCGGGCCGTCCCCCACGACGACGCGCGTCCCCGGATGGCGGGTGGCGAGGAACGCCTCGATGTTCTTCTCCACCGCGACGCGCCCGACATAGAGCTGGATGGGCCGCGGCAGCGCCGCATAGGCGGCATGCGGCGGGCTGTCCGCCGAGAAGTTCGCAAGATCGACGCCGCGCCCGAACGGCATGGTGGGGCCGATGCCCTGCGCGGCAAGCTGCTCCCGAAGGCTCGGCGTCGCGGCGAGCACGCTCGCAGCGGGGCCGTGGAACCAGCGCTCGTACCGCCAGAACCACGCCGCCGGAAGGCCGGTGCGCGCCGACACGTAGTCCGGGAAATGCGTATGATAGGCGGTCGTGAACGGAAAGCGCGCGCGCAGGCACCAGCGCCGCGCGGCGAGCCCGAGCGGGCCTTCCGTGGCGACATGGATGGCATCGGGAGCGAACGCGCCGAGACGCCGCCCGACCTGCCCGGACGTAGCGAACGCCAGCCGGATTTCGCCGTAGCCGGGGCAGGGCAGCGACGGCCACGCATCGGGCGAAAGCACCAGCACGTCATGCCCGGCGCGCTCCAGCTCGCCGCGCACCATCTGGAGCGTGCGCACGACGCCGTTCACCTGCGGCTCCCACGCGTCGGTGACGATGGCTATGCGCATTGGGCCCGTATCGCGGTCGTGCGCCCGCGCCGCATCCGCTCCACCCGGTTCAAGCCGCGTCCGCCTGCACGAGCGGAAGCACGCGCCCGTTCACCTCGTCGGCCCAGTGCAGGATCTCCATCTCGCCCGTGAAGTGCTCGACGAGCGCGGTGCAGCCTTCCACCCAGTCGCCGTCGTTGTAGTAGACGACGTCGCCGAACTGCCGCGTCTCCGCCGTGTGGATGTGGCCGCAGACGACGCCGTCGAGCCGACGGTCGCCGGCGGCCTTCGCCACCGCCTCCTCGAAGCGGCTGATGAACTCCACCGCGTTCTTCACCTTGTGCTTGGCGTGCTTGGAAAGCGACCAGTAGGGCATCCCGAAGCGCGCGCGCACCTTGTTGACGAGCGTGTTCAGCTTCATCATCATTTCGTAGGCGGCGTCGCCGAGGAACGCGAGCCAGCGCGCGTAGAGCACCACGGCGTCGAACTCGTCGCCGTGCAGCACGAGCAGGCGGCGGCCGTCCGCCGTCTCGTGGATCGCCTTCGAGCGAATCTCGACGCCGCCGAAGCTGAGGCCCGTGAACTGGCGGAACACCTCGTCGTGGTTGCCCGGAATGTAGATGACGCGCGTGCCGCGCTTGGCGCGCTTCAGCAGGCGCCAGACGATGTCGTTGTGCTTGGCGGGCCAGTACCAGCTCTTCTTCAGCCGCCAGCCGTCGATGATGTCGCCGACGAGGTAGAGCGTGTCGGAATCGACGCTGTCGAGGAAGTCGATGAGCAGGTCGGCGTTGCAGCCGCGCGTGCCGAGGTGCACGTCCGAAATCCAGATCGTGCGGTAACGGCGGCGGTCGCTCCTCCGCACCTCGGGCTCGCTCGGCCGAAGCGATGCGACGCGTTCGGCGAAGTCGTCCGGCGCAGACATGTTCAAGTCGACCTCCACTGGCGGACTGCTGCTTGCGCGCCAGCGTATCGCGCCTTTGCGTTACGCTTTGCGGGCCGAATTATGAAGGTTTTGCGCGAGTCGCGCCGGAATCAAGCCCTGGAATCCACCCTTGGCGATGGCGTCTTTGTAAGCCAACACCTTACAAATCGTTTGCAACATGTAAGGTGATAGCTTACATTCCCGTATGATCAGGAGTTACCGCAGCAAACCGCTCCGCAGATTTGCGGAGGAGGGGAACGCCTCGAAACTGCCGGTTGCGAATACAGACCGGGTCAGGCGCATTCTTGCAGCGCTCGAGGCCGCGGTCACACCGGAGGAAATGAACCTGCCCGGCTATCGGTTTCATGGCTTGCAGGGGAAGCCCAGGCGATATGCGGTCGACGCGAGCGGAAACTACCGGATCACATTCGGCTTCGACGGCACCGACGCCGTAGATGTCGATATCGAAGACTATCATTGACCTGAAAGGAGGTTCAGCCATGCCGATGAAGGGGCTTCGTCCCACGCACCCCGGCGAAATCCTGCGCGAAGACGTGCTCCCCGCACTGGGCAAGTCGAAAACGGAGATCGCGTCGCTCCTCGGTATTTCGCGGCCGACGCTGTACGATATCCTCGGCGAACGTCAGCCGATCACACCGCACACTGCATTGCGGCTCGGCAAGCTGCTCGGGAACGGCGGAGGCTTCTGGCTTCGTATGCAGGCCGCCTATGATCTTGCCGTCGAAGGTGAGGCAATCGCCGCGGAGATCGAGCGCATTCCGACACTGGCGGCCTGACGCCTGCCGGGATCGCAGCGCAAGCGATCCGTGCAACGCGCAGCCGGGCGGTTTTCAGGACTCGATCCGGATATGCCCCGGCAGCCCGGCGACACGCGCGAGCCAGCCCTGTACGCGCGGATAGGCGGCAAGGTCGAACGCGCCGCCTTCCTCGCAGACGTGCGTGTAGGCATAGAGCGCGATGTCGGCGAGGCTTAGGCTGTTCCCGACGAACCATTGGCGGTGCGTCAGGTGCGCGTCCATGAGCTTCAGCGCCGCCTCGCCGGCCGCGCGCTTGCCGTCGATCTGCGCGCGCTGCGCGTCCGGCAGGTTCTCACGCCCGACATAGGCGAGCCAGAAGCGCAGCGTCGCGATGTTCGGCTCGTGGTTGTACTGTTCCCAGAACATCCAGCGCAGCATGTCCGCCTCGTCCCAGCGGTCCGCGGGGATCAGCGCCGACCCCTTGGCGAGCCAGAAGATCGCCGCGTTCGATTCCGGCAAATATCGCTCGCCGACCTGGAGCACCGGCACCCGGCCGTTCGCGTTCACGGTCGCGAGATAATCCGGCGTGCGCGTCTCGCCCTTGCGGATGTCGTAGAGTTTTCTTTCCAGCGGAAAGCCGAGATGCGCCGCGGTCAGGCGGATCTTGTAGCAGTTCCCCGAAACCGGGTCTTCATGCAGCGTCAGCCTGTCCATGCGGAATCTCCAGAACCACCTTGCCGACATGCGCGCCGGATTCGAGGTAGCGATGCGCGTCCGCCGCGGCCTCCAGCGGGAACACGCGGTCGACGACGGCCTTGAGGCCGCCGCTCGCGAACAGCGGCCAGACATCGGCGGCAAGGCTGTCGGCGAGCAGCGACTTGTATTCGACGCTGCGCGGACGCAGCATCGAGCCGGTCAGGATCAGCCCCTTGCGCATCACCGCGCCGAGATCGAGCTCGCCCGTCATCCCGCGCTGGAACGCGATGGAGACGTGCCGCCCGCTTTCGCCGAGGCATTTGACGTTGCGCGCGAGATAGTCTCCGCCCACCATGTCGAGCACGAGGTTGACGCCGCGCCCGCCGGTGATCGCCGTCACTTCGTCGACGAAATCCTGCGCCTTGTAGTCGATCGCGTGATCGGCGCCGAGCGCCAGCGCCGCCGCGCATTTCTCCGCGCTGCCGCAGGTGACGATCGAGGTCAGCCCGAACGCCTTGCAGAGCAGGATCGCGGTGACGCCGATGCCGCTTGTGCCGCCGTGGATGAGCGCCGTCTCGCCCGGCGCGCCGTAGCCGCGCTCGAAGAGGTTCGACCAGACGGTGAAATAGGTCTCGGGAAGGCTCGCCGCCTCCACGAGCGAAAGCCCCTCGGGCACCGGCAGGCACTGGCCTTCGGGCACCGTGCAATACTGCGCGTAGCCGCCGCCCGCGACGAGCGCACAGACCTGCTGGCCGACCTGCCAGCGCCCCGCGCCGCTGCCCGCCGCGACGATCTCGCCCGCGATCTCGAGGCCCGGGATCGAGGGCGCGCCGGGCGGCATCGGATAGAGGCCGAGGCGTTGCAGCACGTCCGGCCGGTTCACGCCCGCGGCGGCGACCTTCACCAGCACCTCGCCGTCCTTCGGCGCGGGCACCGGGCGGCGGACGGGGACGAGGACCTCGGGCCCGCCGGGGCCTTCGGGGTCTATCGCGATCATGTCCACTGGAAACCCGGCCATGACGTCACCCCTCCCCCTTGTTCGCGGCGCCCCTCTAGCGCAGATTGCGCGGCCACTCCAGATACCGGTTAACCTTATGGACGACGATTTTCTGCCGAAAACGAAAGACGATCCGCTGACCGCGCTCACGCGGCAGGATCTCGGGCCGCTGTCGCAGGACGAACTCGGGGCGCGCATCGCCGCGCTCGAGGCCGAGATCGGGCGGACGCGCGCGCACCTTGCCGAGGCCGGCAGCGTCAAGTCCGCCGCAGAGGCGCTTTTCGCCCGGAAATAGCCGCCTCTCACAAGTCACGGGATGCGCGCGCGGCCTCTGCGGCACATGCTTCGTGCAAACATTGCGGGAGGGTGTCTTGAACTTCGATTTCTCGGACGACGCCAAGGCGCTCAGCGAGTCCGCCCGGCGTATGCTGGCAGCGCACGCGGGGCCGGAGGCGGCGCGGCGCATCATGGAGTCGGACGCGCCCTACGACGCGGCGCTGTGGCGGCAGGTCGTCGACCTCGGCCTCACCGCCGCGCGCGTGCCGGAGGCGCACGGCGGCGTCGGCCTGTCGCCCGAGGAAAGCTGCGTGCTCGCCGAGGAATTCGGCCGCAGCCTCGCGCCCGTGCCGTTCCTCTCGACGCTGCTTGCCACGGAAGCGCTGCTACTCGCCGGCAGCGAGGCCCAGCAGGCAAAGCACCTGCCCGGCATCGCGGACGGCAGCACCATCGCCTGCCACGCGTGGGGCGAAGGCGCGAATTCGCCCGCGGCCATGCCCGCGACGCGCGCCGAGGGCGGCAGGCTCACCGGCGCCAAGTCGCCGGTCGCCGATGCGCTCGCGGCCAGCCTCGCGGTCGTGACCGCCGCAGGAGAGGACGGCCCGGCGCTCTGGCTCGTCGACCTGAAGGACGCCGCCGTCGCCCCCGCCGCGACGCTCGACCTCGTCCGCAAGCACGGCACGATCACGCTTTCCGGCACCCCCGCCGAGCCGCTCGGCACGCCCGCCGACTACCAGCGCTTCCTCGACCGCGCCGCCGTGATCCTCGCCTTCGAGGCGATCGGCACCGCCGGGGCGGCGATGGAGACGGCGGTCGCCTACGCGAAGGACCGCGTCGCCTTCGGCCAGCGCATTGGCCGCTATCAGGGCGTCAAGCACAAGTGCGCCGACATGTACATCAAGCTGGAGCTCGCCCGCGCGCACGCGCTCTACGGCGCATGGGCCTTCGCGGCGGACGCGGACGAGCTTCGCCACGCCGCCGCCGCCGCGCGCGCCGCGAGCCTCGACGCGGTGCGCTTCGCCGCCGAGGAAAACGTGCAGCTTCACGGCGGCATCGGCTTCACGTGGGAGTCGGACTGCCAGTTCTACTACCGCCGCGCCCGGCAGATTTCCGCCGCGCTCGGCAACCGCGCGTTCTGGGCGGACCGGCTGGTGCGCGCGCTCGAGCAGCGCAACCGCGCCGCGGCCTGAGGGAGACGAGACATGGATTTCAACGACACTCCGCAGGAAGCCGAATACCGCAACAGAGCCCGCGCGTGGATCGCCGAGGCCACCAGGGCCTACGAGGGCCTCGCCGAGCCGAAATCGCAGGACGAGTACGTCGCCCGCCAGAAGAGCTGGCAGAAGAAGAAGTACGAGGCGGGCTACGCGGGCCTCACATGGCCGAAGGCGTTCGGCGGGCAGGGCCTCGGGCCGATGAACGCCATCATCTTCGGGCAGGAGGAAGGCCGCTCCGCCGCGCCCACCGGCCTCTATTCGATCGGCCTCGGCATGTGCATCCCCACCGTGTTCACGCACGGCACGAAGGAGGTGATCGAACGCTTCGTGCCGAAGGCTCTCGACGGCAGCGAGGTCTGGTGCCAGCTCTTCTCCGAGCCCGTCGCCGGCTCCGACCTCGCGGGCATCCGCACCAAGGCGGTACGCGACGGCGACGACTGGATCATCACCGGCCAGAAGGTGTGGACGACCTTCGCGCACCTTTCCGATTACGGCATCATCGTCACGCGCACCGATCCCGCCGCGCCCAAGCACAAGGGCCTCACCATGTTCATCGTGGACATGCACGCCCCCGGCGTCGAGGCGCGGCCGCTGAGGCAGATGTCGGGCAGCGCCGATTTCAACGAGGTGTTCTTCGACGGCGTGCGCGTGCCCGACGCATGGCGGCTGGGCGCGGTGGGGGACGGCTGGAAGGCCGCGCTCACCACGCTGATGAACGAGCGCCTCGCCGTCGGCGGCAAGCCGCAGAGCGCCCCCGGCTGGCGCACGCTGATGGACCTCGCGAGAGGCATCGACACCGGGCAGGGCCCGGCGATCGAGCGCATGGACGTGCGTGGGCGCATCGCCGACAGCTACATCGCCGACGAGGGCGTGAAGCTCACGCAGATGCGCGCGCTGTCCGCGCTGTCGCAGGGTAAGGCGCCGGGGCCGGAGCAATCCATCGCCAAGGTCGTCGTCGCCAGGACCATGCAGGACATGGCTGCCTTCGCGCTCGACCTCGCCGAAGGCGAAGGCTTCGCGGCGGGCGCGAAGGACGGCGACCTTGGGCGCCTGCAAGGCGCCTACATGTGGTCGGCGGGCCTCCGCATCGCGGGCGGCACGGACGAGATCTTGCGCAACATCATCGCCGAGCGCGTGCTCGGCCTGCCGGGCGACCTCAGGCCGGACAAGGACACGCCGTTCAACGAGATCGTGCCGTTGTAGCACGCCCGCCCTTGGCAGCGGCCCCTCCCGCTGCCACATGGGGCACATGGACATGAAGGCTGCCATCGACGCCGCGCCCTACGGCGCCAGCGAGCGCGTGTCGCCGCTCGTCCGCCGCGTGCTGGCGCGGAACCCGAGTCCGTTCACCTTCCTCGGCACGGGCACCTACATCGTCGGGAACGGCAAGGTCGCGGTGATCGACCCCGGCCCCGACGAGGGCGACCATCTGGACGCGATCCTCGCCGCCACGAAGGGCGAGACGATCAGCCACATCTTCGTCACCCACACGCACCGCGACCACAGCCCGCTCGCCGTGCGGCTGAAGGCGGAAACCGGCGCGCGCGTGCTCGGCTGCGCGCCGCTGGCGCTGGAGGACGACGGCCCGCGCACCGACGCCGCCTTCGACACCACCTACGCGCCCGACGCGGTGCTCGCGCACGGCGCGGTCGTCCCCGGCGGCGCGTGGGCGGACGGCGGCTGGACGCTGGAGGCGGTGCACACCCCCGGCCACACCTCGAACCACCTCTGCTTCGCGCTCCACGAGGAGAAGGCGCTGTTCACCGGCGACCACGTGATGGGCTGGTCGACGAGCGTCGTGACCCCGCCGGACGGCGACATGCGCGACTACATGAACAGCCTGAAGCTGCTGCAAGGCCGCGACGACCGCATCTACTACCCGACGCACGGCGAGCCCGTCACCGAGCCGCAGCGGCTGGTGCGCGGCTACATCGCGCATCGCCGCCAGCGCGAGGGGCAGATCCTGCGCCTGCTCGACTCCGGGCCGAAGGCGATCCCCGACCTCGTCGCGAGCATGTACGCCGCCGTCGATCCCCGCCTGCACCCGGCGGCGGGCCGCTCGGTGCTCGCCCACCTCATCGACCTCGAGACGCGCGGCGTGGTCAGCGCGGCCGGAGACCTCTGGGAGAAGGCCGCGTGAAGACCGTCCTGACGCTCCTCGCCGGGCTCATCATCGGCGCCCTCGCCGTATGGTTCGTCGGCCGCGCCGAGAAACCGGCCGACGCGCAGTCGGTCGCCGCCGCCAGCCTCGATACCATCCGCGCGCAGAACAGGCTCACCGTGTTCGCCGGGCGTTTCACCGTTGCGGTGACGACGCGCGTCCAGAAGCTCGGCCTGTCGGCGGAAAAGACGCTGATCGTCCCCGCCACCGTCCGCTACGACATCGACTATTCGAAGCTCGGCCGCGACGACATCGCGTGGGACGCGGACGCGCGCGTCATGACCGTGCGGCTTCCCGACATCGAGATCGACGAGCCGCAGGTCGACATGGCGAACATCCGCGAGTACGGCGGCGGCACGATCCTGATGGCGCTCGGCAACGCCGAGGAGGTCATCGACGCCGCCAACCGCGGCAAGATCAGGACCGCCGTGCTCAAGGAGGCCGACACCGCGCTCCTGAGGGAGCTTGCGCGCCGCTCGGCGCGCAGCGCCGTCGAGCGCGGCATCGCGCTGCCGCTGAAGGCGGCCGGAATCGACGCCCGCGTCATCGTCCGTTTCCCGGACGAGAGCGGCTACGGACTTTAGGAGCATCGAAAAATGGACGCACGCCGCGCTGAATTGCCGAAGGGCAGGGACCTGCTAAGCGAGATCGACCGGCTGAAGCGGGAACGCAACGCCGTGATCCTCGCGCATTACTATCAGGAGGCCGCGATCCAGGACATCGCCGACTTCGTCGGCGACAGCCTCGACCTGTCGCGCAAGGCCGCCGATACGGACGCCGACGTCATCGCCTTCTGCGGCGTGCGCTTCATGGCGGAGACCGCGAAGATCCTTTCCCCGCAGAAGACCGTGATCCTGCCCGACATGGACGCCGGGTGCAGCCTTGAAGACAGTTGCCCGCCCGAGCAGTTCAAGCGCTTCCGCGAGGCGAACCCGAACCACATCGCACTCACGTACATCAACTGCTCGGCGGCGGTGAAGGCGCTCTCCGACATCATCGTCACCTCGTCGTCGGCCGAGAAGATCATCAGCCAGCTTCCGCCCGAGCAGAAGATCATCTTCGGGCCGGACCGCCACCTCGGCGGCTACCTCTCCCGCAAGTTCGGGCGCGACATGCTGCTGTGGCCGGGCGCCTGCATCGTGCACGAGGCGTTCAGCGAGAAGGAGCTGCTGAAGCTGAAGGCGCAGCACCCCGACGCGCCGGTCGCCGCGCACCCCGAATGCCCCGGCAACATCCTCGACCACGCCGATCTCGTCGGCTCGACGAGCGCGATCCTCAAGTTCGCGCTCGAAAGCCCGGCGGACACCATCATCGTCGTCACCGAGCCGCACATCATCCACCAGATGGAAAAGGCCGCGCCGCACAAGACCTTCATCGGCGCGCCCGGCGCGGACGGGAACTGCTCGTGCAACAACTGCCCGTTCATGGCGCTCAACACGCTCGAAAAGCTCTACCTCGCGCTCCGCGATCTCAAGCCCGAGATCGTGCTCGACGAGGAGACCCGCGTGAAAGCGCTGAAGCCGCTCGAACGGATGCTGGCGATGGCCTCCTCGACGGTCGGGCAGGGCGACATTTCGAGCGTCCGCGTCACCGGCGACTGACGCCGCCCCCGCCCCCACTCGTCATACCGGCCTGCGCCGGTATGACGATGAGAGTATGTCCCGCCTCCCGATCGTCAACCGATTGACCCCGCATTGAATCCGTTTCACTTGATGGGTCCGGCAACAAACGTCTTGGGGACGAACCGAGGCTATGCGTTTTTCCACCCTGTTGATGGCGGCTTTCACTCTGGCGACTGCACCCGCCGCGCACGCGGCCGATGATCCGGACCCCAACCTCTGGCTCGAAGAGGTCGAAGGCGCGCGTGCGCTCGATCAGGTGCGCGCATGGAATGCCGCCACCGAAAAACGCCTGCTGACGGCGAGCCCGGCGTTCAAGGCGCTCCAGACCGAAATGCAGGCGATCCTCGAGGACGACAGCCGCATCGCCGTGCCCGAGGCCATCCTCGGCGACAAGGTGACGAACCTCTGGACCGACGCCAAGAACCCGCAGGGCCTGTGGCGCGTCGCCGACCTCGACGCCTTCGCCGCCGGAAAGCCGGAGTGGCGCACGCTCATCGACCTCGACGCCATGTCGAAGGCGGACGGCCGGACATGGGTATGGAAGGGCGCCGTGTGTCTCGCCCCCGCCTACGCCCGGTGCATGGTCGGGCTCTCCGACGGCGGCTCGGACGCGCTCGTCTACCGCGAGTTCGACATGGAGGCGGGCGTCTTCGTCGACGGCGGCTTCGAGACGCCGCAGGCGAAGGGGGATGTCGCGTGGGTCGATCTCGACCGGCTGATGATCGCCACCGCGCACGGCGGCGACGTCACCGAGTCCGGCTATCCGCGTCAGGTCCGCCTGTGGCGGCGCGGCACGCCGATGGCGGAGGCCGCGCTGCTCGCCGAGGGCAAGAGGGCCGACATGGGCATGGACGCGAGCGCCGGCGCGGGCGAGGGCCGCATGTGGCCGCGCATCACGCGCCATCGCGACTTCTGGACCGCCGAGGTGTTCCACCTGAACCTCGACGGCACGATGATCCGTTCGCCGCTTCCGGATACGGCGACGATCGAGGACATGCTCGGCAGCCGCGTCGTCGCGCTGCTGCACAAGGACTGGACCTACGGCGGCAAGCGTTATGCCGCGGGCTCGCTCGTCGCCTATGACGCGGCGACGCTCGCGGTCGGGCGCACGGCGGCGGTCCAGCAGGTCTACGTGCCTTCCGGCAGACAGGCGATCGAGGCCGTCGCGGCGGGCAGCGGCCGCCTCTACGTGTCGCTGCTGGAGGACGTCGCCGGGCGGCTGATCGCGCTGACGCCTTCCGCGACCGGCTGGACCGCCGAAACCGTGCCCGTGCCGCCGAACAGCGCCGTGACGCTCGCCGCGGCAGGCGGCGGCGCCGGCAGCAGCGACACGGCCTTCTACACGGTCGAGACGTTCGCGAACCCCGAGACGCTGATGGCGGTGCGGGACGGCGTCGCCCCGTCGCGGGTCGCCGCGCTCCGCGCCTTCTTCGACCCCGCCGCGATCCGCGTCGCGCAGCGGTTCGCGACCTCGAAGGACGGCACGCGCATCCCCTATTTCGTCGTGCGCCCGGAGGGCGCGACGGGTCCGCTGCCGACGATCATGCACGCCTACGGCGGCTTCCGCAGCGCGCAGAAGCCGACCTACCTCACCAAGAACCCCTACCAGATCGGCCCCGGCGGGCTGTTCTGGCTGAAGGACGGCGGCAGCTTCGTCATCGCCAACATCCGCGGCGGCGGCGAGTACGGCCCGGCGTGGCACGAGGCGGCGCTGCGCGAGAAGCGGCAGAACAGCTTCGACGATCTCTACGCCGTCGCCGAGGACCTGAAGCGCTCCGGCCTCACGTCGAAGCTCGGCGTGTCGGGCCGCTCGCAGGGCGGGATGCTGGTAGGCGTCGCCATGACGCAGCGGCCGGACCTCTTCGACGCCGTCATCATGGGCGTGCCGCTCGCCGACATGCTGCGCTACCACAGGCTGCTCGCGGGCGCGTCGTGGATGGGCGAGTACGGCAATCCCGACGTACCCGAGGACCGCGCCTTCATCGCGAAGTATTCGCCTTACCGGAACCTCCGCGCGGGCGCGGCCTACCCGCCCGTCATCATCTACACCTCGACGAAGGACGACCGCGTCCACCCCGGCCACGCCCGGAAGTTTGCAGCTCGCCTCGCCGCGCAAGGCCATCTCTTCGACTACTTTGAAAACATCGAAGGCGGCCACGCCGGCACCGCCAACGCCGCCGGGCACGCCTACCGCGCCGCGCTGATGCTGAGCTTCGCGCGGCGGGAACTGATGGGGAAATGAGCATGGGTATCGCAGGCTTCGACACGGACGCCTTCGTGCGCGCGGCACTGGCCGAGGACCTCGGCGATGCGGGCGACATCACCTCCGCCGCCGTGATCCCGGCCGATGCGCGCTTCAACGGCGTCATGGACAGCCGCGACGCCATCGTCGTCGCCGGCCTCGACATCGCCGCCGCCTTCTTCCGCGCGCTCGACCCGGACGTGCGGGTCGAGATGCTGGCCGCAGACGGCGACCGCGTCGCCGCGGGCACGGACCTGATGCGCCTCTCCGGCCTTGCCCGCGCCATGCTCACCGCCGAACGCTCGGCGCTCAACACCGTCCAGCACCTCTCCGGCATCGCGACGCTCACGCGCCGCTACGTCGACGCCATCGCGGGCACGGGCGCGATCCTGCTCGACACGCGCAAGACCATCCCCGGCCTGCGCGTCCTCGAAAAATACGCGGTGCGCATGGGCGGCGCGCAGAACCACCGCATGGGCCTGTGGGACGCCGCGATGATCAAGGACAACCACGTCGCCGTCGCCGGCGGCGTCGCCGAAGCCGTCCGCCGCGCGCGGGACGCGGGCATCGCCAGCATCATCCTGGAGGTCGACCGGCTCGACCAGATCGAGCCCGGCCTCGCGGCGGGCGCGACGCACCTGCTGCTCGACAACATGAGCGTGCCGGACATCAGCGCGGCGGTCGCGCTGGTCGCGGGCCGCGTGCCGATCGAGGCCTCGGGCGGCGTCAACCTCGACACCATCCGCGGCATCGCCGAAACCGGCGTCACCTACGTCTCGGTCGGCCGGATCACGCAGTCCGCGCCCGCCGCCGACATCGGGCTCGACCTTGCGAGCGCCTGAGCGCCTGCTCGTCGCGCTCTGCCTCGCCGCCTGCGGATCGGCTGGCGATTCCACCGGAACCGCGACGGCGGAATGCAACATCCCCGCGAAACTCGATCTGCCGCGCGCCGCGAGCCTGCCGGACACGAAACCCGACGCGCCCGCCGCCGCCTATGTGCTCGCACTGTCGTGGTCGCCGGAATTCTGCCGCTTCCGCAAGGACGCGTCCGCCCACGCGGGCCAGTGCGCGGACAACGACTTCGACTTCATCCTGCACGGTCTCTGGGTGGACAGCGCGGCGGGCGCATCGCCCCGCGCCTGCACGGTCGCGCCGCCCGTGGGCGAGGCGCTCGTCCGCCAGCACTATTGCATGATGCCCTCGGCCCAATTGATGCAGCACCAGTGGGCCGCGCACGGCACATGCGCCTTTTCGAGCGCGGAGGCCTATTTCGGCGCCGCGAAGTCGCTGTGGGACGGCGTGAAGCGGCCCGACCTCCGCCGGCTCCGCGGCGAGACGCTGACCGCCGGCATGGTGCGCGAGGCGTTCGTGAAGGCCAATATCAGCCTGCCGTCCGAAGCCATCGCCGTCGCCCGGAACAACCGCGGCTGGCTCACCGAGGTGCGCCTGTGCATGGACCTCGACTACAACTACGCAGCCTGCCGCGCGCCGGGCGCGGATGACGGCGCGCGCGTGCTCATCTGGCGCGGCGGGTGATCGTGCCTTCCAGCACCGCCGTCTTCGGGTGGTGCCGGTCGAGGTGCTTCCTGATGATGCGGAGGTTGCGCGTGTTCGAGCGGAACACGACGTCCATCGCGTCGCCGAGCAGCGGCACGAAGCCGATCGCGGTGTCGAACAACGTGTTCCCCGCCATGCGCGCGAGGCTCCAGCGCGACATGCCGAGGTTGCGCGCTTCCCAGATGATGTAGGCGGACATCAGCCCGGCGATGATGTCGCCGCCGACCGGCACGAGGCCGAGCACGGCGTCGAGACCGATCTTGTAGTTGATACCCGGGATCGTGATCGACCGTTCGAGCAGCGCCTCCAGCGCCTCGACGCGCGCCCGCACGGCGTGCGGATCGCGCGAGTCGAACCCGGCGCGGGACATGACCTCTTCGAACGCACGCGGGTTGACGCTCACCTTCAGCCTCCAAAGCCTGTGGCTGCGCTATTTGGTGACGACCGCTCCACATGCAAGGCGGGCGCCTGCATTTCCGGCCGGATCGGTGACGCCGTCGTCGGGCTGGGCGTGGACGACCACGGCCGCGCCGTCGGTATCGAGGATCGGCGTTTCGCCGCTGTAGAGCGTCGCGCCTTCGATGCGGGCCTCGATGCGCGCGGTGCCGTCGGCGCCCACCGTGACGTTCGGCAGGTCGCCCTTGTGGTGGCCGTGCTTCTGGTTGGTCGGGTTGAAGTGGGGGCCTGCGGACGTGAAGTCCGGCGGCGTGCACAGGCCGATGCCGTGGACGTGGAACGCATAGGTGCCGGGCGACCAGCCTTCCAGCACGAGCCCGACATCGACGCCGCCCTTCGCCTCGCTGAGCACGGCGCGCCCCTTGGTGGCGCCGTCCTTGTCGAGAAGCTGCGCGTAGGCAGCGGGCGGCGGCGCGGCGGGCGCGGCGGCGGGCTCCTCGGCCTTGCCCGCGCACGCGGCGGCGAGCAGGGCGGCGAACGGAATGGCGGTCGGCGAAACACGCATGGCTGATCTGTCCCCTGAAACGGTCCGGCAGGTCAACGCACGCTAGCGCTTAAGGTTTCGCGTGCAACCTCAATCCATTGTCTTGACGATTTCCTCGACCATCTTCTTGGCGTCGGCGAGGAGCATCATGGTGTTGTCGCGGTAGAACAGCTCGTTGTCGACGCCGGCGTAGCCGACGCCGCCCATCGAGCGCTTGATGAACAGCACGGTCTTCGCCTTCTCGACGTCGAGCACCGGCATACCGTAGATCGGCGAGGACTTGTCGGTCTTCGCCGCCGGATTGGTGACGTCGTTGGCGCCGATCACGAAGGCGACATCGGCCTGCCCGAAATCGGTGTTGATGTCCTCCAGCTCGAACACCTCGTCATAAGGCACGTTCGCCTCGGCGAGCAGCACGTTCATGTGCCCCGGCATACGGCCCGCGACAGGGTGGATCGCATAGCGCACGTCGACGCCGTGCGCCTTCAGCTTGTCACCCATCTCGCGCAGCACGTGCTGCGCCTGTGCCACCGCCATGCCGTAGCCCGGCACGATGATGACCTTTTCGGCGTTCTGCATCAGGAACGCCGCGTCCTCGGCGGAGCCGCGCTTCCACGGCCGGTCGATGGCGGCGGTAGCACCTGCCGGACCGGCTTCGGCGCCGAAGCCGCCCGCGATGACGCTGATGAAGCTGCGGTTCATCGCGCGGCACATGATGTAGCTGAGGATCGCGCCCGAGGAGCCCACGAGCGCGCCGGTGATGATCATCGCCGTGTTCTGCAGCGTGAAGCCCATCGCCGCCGCCGCCCAGCCCGAGTAGCTGTTCAGCATCGAGACGACGACCGGCATGTCCGCGCCGCCGATCGGAATGATGAGCAGGAAGCCGATGAGGAAGCTGAGGCCCGTCACCATCCAGAACACCCACGGGCTCTGGTCGGTGACGAAATAGGCGACGAGGCCGAGGATGGCCGCGAGCGTGCCGAGGTTGATGACGTGCCGGAGCGGCAGCAGGATCGGCGCGCCCGACATGTTGCCGTTCAGCTTCAGGAACGCGATGACGGAGCCTGAAAAGGTGATCGCGCCGATGGCGATGCCGAGCCCCATCTCGATGCGGCTGACCGCGAAGATCTCGCCGTCCGCGCCCGCGATTCCGAATGCCTGCGGGTTGAGGAACGCCGCCGCCGCCACCAGCACCGCAGCCATGCCGACGAGGCTGTGGAACGCCGCGACGAGCTGCGGCATCGCCGTCATGGCGATGCGCCGCGCGACGACGAAGCCGATGCCGCCGCCGAGGATGATCGCGGCCGCGATCTCCGGCAGCGAGGCGATCTCGTGCGTGGCGAGCGTCGTGGCGACGGCAATGCCCATGCCGATCATGCCGTTGCGGTTGCCCGCGCGGCTCGTCTCGGGCGAGGACAGGCCCCGAAGGGCGAGGATGAAGAGGACCCCGGAAACGAGGTAGGCGAGAAGCGCCCAGGCCGGGAGCGCAGCGACGGCGTGTTCCATCGGTGCTTAGCCCTTCTTCTCTTTTTTCTTGTACATGGCGAGCATCCGCTGCGTGACCGCGAAGCCGCCGAAGATGTTGACGCTGGCGAGCGCCACCGCGACGAGGCCGAGCCACTTGGCGACGCCCGAACCGGCGGACAGGCTCGCGATGAGCGCGCCGACGATGATGACGGACGAGATCGCGTTCGTCACCGCCATCAGCGGCGTGTGCAGCGCCGGGGTGACGGACCAGACCACGTAGTAGCCGACGAAGCACGCCAGCACGAAGATCGACAGGATCGAGATGAAGTCCATGTGACTAGCCCCCCAGCACCGGATGCACGGCCTTGCCGTCCTTGGTCAGCCGCACGCCCTTCACGATCTCGTCGTCGTCGGGAAGCACGGGCGCCTTGGTTTCCTTGTCCCAGAACGCGGACAGGAAGTTGAACAGGTTGCGCGCGTAGAGCAGCGAGGCGTCGGAGGCGAGGCGCGACGGCACGTTCCGGTGCCCGACGATCTTGACGCCGTGCTTCACCACGATCTCGCCCGCCACCGCGCCTTCCACGTTGCCGCCCGCCTCGACCGCGAGGTCGACGATCACGCCGCCCGGCCGCATCGTGGCGATCTGCGCGTCACTGACGAGGCGCGGCGCCGCGCGACCCGGAATCAGCGCGGTGGTGATGACGATGTCCTGCTTCGCGATGTGCGACGACACCAGCTCGGCCTGCGCGGCCTTGTATTCGTCGGACATCTCGGTGGCGTAGCCGCCCGAGCCCTCGCCCTCGATACCCTTCACGGCCTCGACGAAGATCGGCTTCGCGCCGAGCGAGAGGATCTGCTCCTTCGTCGCCGAGCGCACGTCGGTCGCCGAGACCTGCGCGCCGAGCCGCCGCGCCGTCGCGATCGCCTGAAGTCCCGCGACGCCGACGCCCATGATGAACACCTTCGCGGCCGAGACCGTGCCCGCCGCCGTCATCATCATCGGGAAGGCGCGGCCGTATTCCGCCGCAGCGTCGAGCACCGCCTTGTATCCGGCCAGGTTCGACTGCGAGGAGAGCACGTCCATCGACTGCGCGCGCGTGATGCGCGGCATCAGTTCCATGGCGAGCGCCTCGTAGCCCGCCGCCGCATAGGCCTTCGCGCGCTCCGGGTTCGCCGCGGGCGCGTGCATCGCCGCCACGAGCGCACCGGGTGCAGCCCCTGCGAGCGCCGATGGCTCCGGTGCCTGCACGCCGAGCACGATGCCCGCGTTCTTCAGCACCGCGGCACGGTCGCCCACCTCCGCGCCCGCCGCCGCATAGTCGGCGTCCGCGATCCCCGAGGCGAGGCCAGCGCCTGCTTCCACGGCCACGCTCGCGCCCAGACCGATGAACTTCTTCACCGTCTCGGGGCTTGCAGCAACGCGGCGCTCAAAATCGGCGGTCTCAAGGAGGACCGCGATGCGAACCGGCTGTGTCACGGAACGGCTAGTTGTAGAGGAAAACGAGCATGCCGAGCAGCACGAGCACGATCGCGGCCGTGCCATACTTCAGCATTGCAAGGAAACCCGCGTAGGTCTTGGCGTGATCCTTCATCGCCTTGTCGGTGTACGAGCTGTTCTGCGCCATATGTACGTCCCCCATCCGGACCTGAATTCGGCCCGTTCATAACGACCCGCGCCCCGGTGTGAAGCAAAATATGCGCGGGCGTGCAGAAGCTGATCTTAACGCGATCGAAAGAAACTGTGCCGTATCGAGACATTCGGGTCAATTTAGGCGAGCGAAAGCAGGGACGTGGCGAAACAGACCGTCCTTATCGTGGATGACGAAACGAGCCAGCGGCGCATCACGGAGACCGTGGCGGCGCGGGCCGGGTACGCCACGCTCGAGGCGGAGCATGGCCAGGCCGCGCTCGACCTGCTGACGGGTGCGCGCGGCAAGTCCATCGACGCGGTGATTCTCGACTACAACATGCCGGGCAAGACCGGCATCGAGGTTTTGCGCGAACTGCGCCCGCAATTCCCGCAGCTTCCCGTCATCATGCTGACCGCCCATTCGAGCGTTTCCACCGCCGTCGAGGCGATGCGCGCGGGCGCGAGCGATTTCCTGCTGAAACCGGCGAGTCCGGACCGCATCACCCGCGCCCTTGCAAGCGCGCTCGACCACAAGGCGCCCGGCGGCGAACTCCGCCCGCTGACCGAAAAGCTGCCCGACTCTTTGGGCTTCGCCGAGATCGTCGGCAGCGATGCCGGTTTCCGCGCCGCGCTCGCGGTGGCCGAGAAGGCGGCGCAGAAGAACGTGCCGATCCTCGTCGAGGGCGAAAGCGGCGTCGGCAAGGAGGTCGTCGCGCAGGCGGTCCACACCGCCTCGCCGCGCAAGGACAAGCCGCTCGTCATCGTCAACTGCGGGGCGATCCCCGCCAATCTCGTCGAATCGGTGCTGTTCGGCCACGAGAAGGGCGCGTTCACGGGCGCCGTGGAAAAGCATGTCGGCCGCTTCGGCGAGGCGGACGGCGGCACGCTGTTTCTCGACGAGATCGGCGAACTGCCCCTCGACGCGCAGGTGAAGCTGCTGCGCGCGCTGCAAACCGGACAGATCGAGCCGGTGGGTAGCCGGGGCCACGTGACCGTCGACGTCCGGCTGATCGCCGCGACCAACCGCAACCTCGCCGAGGAGGTGCGCGAGGGCCGCTTCCGCGAGGACCTGTTCTACCGGCTCGGCGTCGTGCCCGTCACCATTCCGCCGCTGCGTGCGCGGCGCGGCGACATCGCGGCGCTCGCCCGCCATTTCGTCCGCCGTCTCGGCGCCGAGGAGGGCGTCAGCGCCCGCGATCTTTCCGAGGACGCGCTGGCACTGCTGGAGGCTTACGACTGGCCCGGCAACGTCCGCCAGCTCCAGAACGCGCTGTTCCGCGCCGCCGTGCTCTGCGACGGCGCGCGGCTCACCGCCCTCGACTTCCCGCAGCTTGCAGGCGTCGCCACGCCGAAACGCACGGCGCAGCCCGCACCGGCGCGGGCTGCGCTGTCCGACCTTTCGGCCGAGGTCTCCCTGTTCGGGGACGACGGCAAGCTCCGCCGCCTCGAGGACCTCGAGGCCGAGATCATCCGCAAGGCGATCCACCATTGCCGGGGCCGCATGAGCGAGGTGGCGCGCCGCCTCGGCATCGGCCGCTCGACGCTCTACCGCAAGCTCGGCGAAATGGCCGTGACCGACGACGTCGACCGTGACGACGACGTCAGGAATGTCGCCTGAACCGCGGGAAACGTGGTTTCAGCGGCTGCCGCCGCGCATTGCCCCCTTGATGTTTTGCCATTCGTCCCTGATCTTCACATCAGGCGGCGGATGTTTCGCCGCATCGCAGGAGTGATGAATGCCCGCCTTTGCCCGCGAGCTCGAGCATACGCTTCACAACGCCCTCGCCGAAGCGAGCCGGCGGCGGCATGAATATGCCACGCTCGAACACCTGCTGTTCGCGCTGATCGGCGACAGCCACGCCTCTGCGGTGATGAAGGCCTGCGGCGTCGATCTCGACCAGCTCGGCGAGGAGCTGACCGGCTATCTCGACAAGGAGCTGGAGCCGCTGCGCGCCAGCGATCAGGTCGATCCCAATCCCACCGCCGGCTTCCAGCGCGTCGTGCAGCGCGCCATCCTGCACGTGCAGTCCTCGGGCCGCGACGAGGTGACGGGCGCGAACGTCCTCGTCGCGCTGTTCTCCGAACGCGAGAGCCACGCCGTCTATTTCCTCCAGCAGCAGGACATGACGCGGCTCGACGCGGTCTCGTATCTCAGCCACGGCATCGCCAAGTCGCCCTCGCTCTCCGAGCCGCGCGCGGTGCGCGGCGCCGACGAGCCCGCCGAGGAGGCGAAGGACAAGGGCAACGCCAAGAAGCCCGCGGATTCGCCGCTCAAGCAGTTCTGCGTGAACCTCAACGACAAGGCGCTCTCCGGCAAGGTCGACCCGCTGATCGGCCGCGCCGCCGAGGTCGACCGCACGATCCAGATCCTGTGCCGCCGTTCCAAGAACAACCCGCTCTACGTGGGCGATCCCGGCGTCGGCAAGACCGCGATCGCGGAAGGGCTCGCGCGCAAGATCGTCGAGGGCGACGTGCCCGACGTGCTGAAGGACGCGGTGATCTACGCGCTCGACATGGGCGCGCTGCTTGCGGGCACACGCTACCGCGGCGACTTCGAGGAGCGGCTGAAGGGCGTCGTCACCGAGCTCGAGAAGATGCCCGAGGCGATCCTGTTCATCGACGAGATTCACACCGTGATCGGCGCGGGCGCCACCTCGGGCGGCGCGATGGATGCCTCGAACCTTCTGAAGCCGGCGCTTTCGGGCGGCGCGATCCGCTGCATCGGCTCGACGACCTACAAGGAGTTCCGCAACCACTTCGAGAAGGACCGCGCGCTGCTGCGCCGGTTCCAGAAGATCGACGTCAAGGAACCTTCGATCGAGGACACCGTGCGCATCCTCCTCGGCCTCAAGACCTATTTCGAGGAGCACCACAAGGTCCGCTACACCAACGAGGCCGTGAAGACGGCGGTGGAGCTGTCGGCGCGCTACATCAACGACCGCAAGCTGCCCGACAAGGCGATCGACGTGATCGACGAGGTCGGCGCCTCGCAGATGCTGCTGCCGCCCGCCCGGCGCAAGAAGGTGATCGGCGTGAAGGACGTCGAGGCTGTCGTCGCGACGATCGCGCGCATCCCGCCGAAATCGGTCTCCTCCGACGACAAGAAGGTGCTGGCGACGCTGGAGCAGGACCTGAAGCGCGTCGTGTTCGGGCAGGACAAGGCGATCGAGACGCTGTCCTCAGCGATCAAGCTGTCCCGCGCGGGCCTTCGCGAGCCCAACAAGCCGATCGGCAACTACCTGTTCTCCGGCCCCACCGGCGTCGGCAAGACCGAGGTCGCGCGCCAGCTCGCCTCGATCCTCGGCATCCCGCTGCACCGCTTCGACATGTCGGAATACATGGAGCGCCACTCGGTGAGCCGCCTGATCGGCGCGCCTCCGGGCTATGTCGGCTTCGATCAGGGCGGGCTGCTGACGGACGCCATCGACCAGAACCCGCACTCGGTGCTGCTGCTCGACGAGATCGAGAAGGCGCACCCGGACCTGTTCAACATCCTCCTTCAGGTGATGGACGCGGGCAAGCTGACCGACCACCACGGCAAGACGGTGGATTTCCGCAACGTCATCCTCATCATGACGACGAACGCGGGCGCCGCCGACATGGCGAAGGAAGGCATCGGCTTCGGCTCCACCGTGCGCGTCGGCGAGGACGAGGAAGCCATCAAGCGCATGTTCACGCCCGAATTCCGCAACCGTCTCGATGCGACCGTGCCGTTCGACTATCTGCCGACGCCGGTCGTCGCGATGGTCGTCGACAAGTTCATCCTCGAGCTCGAACTCCAGCTCGCCGACCGCGACGTCCACATCAAGCTTTCGGACGAGGCGAAGAGCTGGCTGATCGAGCGCGGCTACGACAGGCTCTACGGCGCGCGCCCGCTCGCCCGCCTGATCCAGTCGACGATCAAGCAGCCGCTTGCCGAGGAGCTGCTGTTCGGCAAGCTGGTGAACGGCGGCGAGGTGGTCGTCCACATCAAGGACGACAGGCCGTCGTTCGAGATCATGGCCGCGGCGCCGAAGCCGCGCGCGACCAAGAAGGGCAAGACGAAGGGCGGGAAGAAAACCGTCGATGCATGACGAGCCGCCAGCGCGCGAAGAAACAGGCGAAGACAGGCCGGTCAACCGCCGGAACCTGATGATCGTCCTCGGCGGTCTCGGCGCCCTGTTGCTGCTGTCCAATATCGACGGCCCGAGCTTCGGCTTCGGGGACGACGACAAGGGTCATCGTGCCGCGGTCATTCTGGATAAGAAGGGCGACGCGATCGACGCCAAGGCGGACCGCATCGAGGCGGCCATCGAAAAGCGTCTGGAAGCCGTCGCCGAACGGATCGAGGCCGCCGAATCGAGCGCCAAGGTCGACGAGGACGAACTCGACGCCGCCATCGACGAACTCCGTGACGGCAATCCGGAGCGCTTCCTGAAGGCTATCGAGACGCTTTGACCGTGCCTCGCCCGCGCTCGCGGGCGGGTCAGGCGCGCCAGCTGCCGTCGAGCAGCTTGATGATCCCCGAGAAGTCCTTCGCCGCGCCGCCGAGGTTGGAGAAGGCCTGATAGAGCGCCTCCGCCTGCGCGCCCATCGGCGTCGCGGCGTTCGCCGCCGCCGCCGCCTCCATCGCCAGCTTCAGGTCCTTCAGCATCAGCGCGGCGGCGAAACCGCCCTCGTAGTCGCGGTTGGACGGCGCGGCGGGCACGGGGCCGGGCACCGGGCAATAGCTCGTCATCGACCAGCACTGGCCGCTCGCCTTCGAGGAGATGTCGAAGAACACCTGCGGGTCGAGCCCGAGCTTCTCGGCGAGCGCGAACGCCTCGCACGTGCCGATCATCGAGATGCCGAGCAGCATGTTGTTGCAGATCTTCGCGGCCTGCCCCGCGCCCGCGCCGCCCGCGTGGATCACCGCCTTGCCCATGCGCGCGAGGATCGGCTCGGCGCGCGCGAACGCTTCAGCCGCGCCGCCGACCATGAAGGTGAGCGTACCGCCGGAGGCCGCCGCGACGCCGCCCGAGACCGGCGCATCGACCATCGCGAACCCCTTCGCGGTCGCCGCCTCCACGACCTTGCGCGCCGTCGCCACGTCGATCGTCGAGCAGTCCATGAACAATGCGTCCGGCTTCGCCGCACCGAACACGTCACCGTTGTAGACGGCCTCGACGTGCTTGCCCGCGGGCAGCATCGTCACCACCGCGTCGGCGCCCGAAACGGCTTCGGCGGCGCTCGCCGCAACGGTGCAGCCGTCGCCCTTGGCACGCGCGAGCGCATCGGCGCTGAGATCGAAGGCGCGCACGACGTATCCCGCCTTCGCAAGGTTCGCCGCCATGCCCGAGCCCATGTTGCCGAGCCCGATGAACGCGATTGTCTCCGCCATACCGATCTCCCCTTCGTCTTCTCGATGGGCACGGTCTAGCCATGCGGAGCGGCAAAAGAAAAGGCCCGGCGCGTCGAAACGCACCGGGCCTTTTTGCAGTCCGTGGCTGCGAAAATGCTACTCGCGGTTGCCGAACAGCTGCAGCAGGAACATGAACATGTTGATGAAGTCGAGGTAGAGCGACAGCGCGCCCATCACCACCGCCTTGCCGACGAAGTCGCTGCCCGCGACCTGGAAGTACATGTTCTTGATGCGCTGCGTGTCGTAGGCGGTGAGCCCCGCGAAGATCAGCACGCCGATCACCGAGATGGCGAACTGCATCACCGACGAGCCGAGGAAGATGTTCACCACGCTCGCGATGATGAGGCCGATGAGGCCCATCACGAGGAAGGTGCCGAAGCCCGACAGGTCCTTCTTCGTCGTGTAGCCGAACAGGCTGAGGCCCGCGAAGGCGCCCGCCGTGATGAAGAACATGCGCGCGATCGACGTGCCCGTGAAGGTCAGGAAGATCGTCGACAGCGACAGGCCCATCACCGCCGCGAACGCCCAGAACACGCCCTGCGCGGCCGGGGTGGACAGGCGGTTGATGCCGAAGCTCAGCACCATCACGAAGCCGAGCGGCGCCAGCATCAGCACCCAAGCGAGCAGCCCGCCCTGCGCGAAGACCTGCGCGGCCATGCCGCTGTTCGCGAACAGCAGGGCGACGATGCCCGAAAGCAGCACGCCGGAGGCCATGTAATTGTAGACCGACAGCATGTATTTACGAAGGCCGGCATCGAAAACGACACCTTCGGCCGTTGTCGCCGGGCGACCGTAAGCCAGGCGAGGATCCGTCTGGTTCACCATTTCATCCACTCTCCCATTTGCCGGGTCATCCGGCTTGCCCCGGCAATATCGGGTGGTTTTGCCGCAGCTTCAAGGAAAACCGGACGAATTCACTATAAATTCCTGAGCGCACGTGCCGGACGCGCGCCGAGCGCGCTCCACGATCCGACGAGGCTGAGCAGCAGAATCGCCGCCGCGCCGAGCACGACGGTGAGGACCACCGGCGGCCAGACCGGCAGCCAGTCCAGCTCGAAAACCTGCGTCACCACGTACCAGCCGCCGGCCGTGCCGAGCGCGAAGGCGATGGCCGAGAGGATGAGCGCGAGCAGCGCATATTCGGCGAGCAGGCTGAGAAGCACCTGGCCCCGCGTCGCGCCCAGCACCTTCAGCATCACCGAATCATAGATGCGCGCGCGCCGCGCCGCCGCGATCGCGCCGACGAGGACGGCGATCCCCGCCGCGATCGCGACCGAGGCGGCGGCGCGCACCGCCGTCGACATCTGGCCGAGCAGCGCCCCCGCGTTCGCGATGACGTCGCCGACGCGGATCACGGAGGCGGACGAGAAGGCCCGCACCACGGCGCGCGAGACGGCGGGCACCTCATCGGGCGAAACGACGACCGTCGCCATATAGCTGTGCGGCGCGCTTTCGATGAGGCCGGGCGAATAGACGAGCGCGAAGTTGAAGCCGAGCGAATCCCAGTTGATCTCGCGGAAGCTCGCGATGGTCGCGGGAAGATCGACGCCGAGCACCGAGACGGTGATGGTGTCGCCGACCTTGAGCCCGAGCGCCTCGCCCACCTCCGCGTCCAGCGAGACGAGCTGCGGCCCGGCGTAGTCCTCCGGCCACCATTCGCCGGAAACGATGCGGTTCCCGTCCGGCAGTCCCTGCGAATAGGTGAGGCCCCGGTCGCCGCGCAGGATCCACGCACCTTCGGGCACGTCCTTCATTTCCGAGACGAGCGTGCCGTTCACGGCGACGACCGGCCCGCGCAGCGAGGGCACGATGCGGATCGAGGCGCCGGGCGCCGCGTCCAGCACGGTTTTCCTGAACGCGTCGGCCTCGCCCGCGGGAATGTCCACGACGAACAGGCTCGGCGCCTCGCGCGGCAGGGCCTCGTCGATCTGGCGCGAGAGGTTGGTTTCGATGACGGCGAGCGTCGCGAACAGCGTGAGGCCGAGGCCGAGCGCCACCACGAGCTGCCGCGTCATCGAGCCGGGCCTGTGCAGGTTGCCGAACGCGAGCCGCAGGAGCGGCTGCTTCGGGCGCGGCAGGCGCGCGGCAAGCGCGCGGATGCCGAGCGCAAGGACCGCGAGCAGCGCCATGAGCCCGAGGGCTGCGGCGATGAACGCGGCGGCGAACAGCGGCTCGCGCGCCTGCGCGACGGCGATGGCGGCGATCACGAGCGCAGCCCCGAAGCTGAGCAGGACGACGTCCAGCGGCGGACGGGCGATGCGCTCGACACCCGCGCGGAACAGGCGGGCGGCGGGAACGTCGCGCGCCTTCGCGAGCGGCCAGATCGCGAAAGCGGCCGCCGCAAGCAGGCCGTAGAGGATCGCTGTGACGAGGGGCAGGGGATAGAGGCCGAGTTCGGGCGGCACCGGGAGCGCGTCGCCCGCGAACGCCACCACGACCGCCGGCACGAACGCGCCCGCCGCGGCGCCCAGAACGACCGCGCCGAGCGCGACCAGCCCCACCTCGATCATGTAGATGCGGAAAATCGTCCGCGAATCCGCGCCGACGCTTTTCAGCGCCGCGATCGAACGCGTCTTGCCGTCGAGGTAGGAGCCGACGCCGTTGCCGACGCCGACCCCGGCGACGAGCAGCGCCGTGAGGCCCACGAGGGTCAGGAACTGGCCGAGCCGCTCGATGAAGCGCCGCGTGCCGGGCGCGCCGTTCGAGCGGTCCTGTATGCGCCATGCCGCGTCCGGGAAGCGTGTGTTCAGCGTATCCGTCACGGATTCGGGGGAAACATCGGACGGCAGTTTCAGGCGGTAATGCGTGCGATAAAGGCTCCCCGGCTGGCGAAGCCCGGTTTGCCCGAGCGTTTCCATCGACATCAGCAGCGTCGGCCCGAGCGTGAAGCCTTCGCCGACCTTGTCCGGCTCCTCGGCGAGCACGCCGCTGATACCCACGCGCGCGTCGCCGATCGTCACCGTGTTGCCGACACGCGCGCCGAGCCGGTCGAGCGCCGCCTGATCGACGACGAGGCCGTTCGCCTTCAGGGCGTCCGCCAGCGGCAGGCCGCTTTCGAGGCGCACATTGCCGTAGAAGGGATAGGTGCCGTCCACGGCCTTGAGTTCGCCGAGCACGCTTTCGGCGCCGTCGAGGCGGCTCGCCATTGCGCGCATCCGCACCACTTCGCCGACGCTGCCGAAGCTGCGCAGCGCCGCCATCTCGGCGTCGCTCGCCTGCCGCTGCGTCAGCGTCACCTCGACATCGCCGCCGAGGATCGACTGGCCCTTTTCGGAGAGCGACGTGACGATGGCGGTGGAGAGGCTGCCGACGCCCGCGAGCGCGGCGACGCCGAGGAACAGGCACACGGCAAGCAGCCGCAGGCCCGCAAGCCCGCCGCGCAGGTCGCGGAGCGCCAGCTTGAGGGGGAGGTTCAAGCAGCAGCCTCGCTCGCCGCGCGGTCACGCACGATCCGGCCGTCGCGCATCTCGACGATGCGGCCGCAGCGCGCCGCAAGCTCCGTGTCGTGGGTGATCAGCACCAGCGTCGTGCCCTGCGCCCGCTGCCGCTCGAACAGCAGCTCGACGATCTCGTGGCCGGTGGCAGTGTCGAGGTTGCCGGTGGGCTCGTCGGCGAAGAGGATGCCGGGGCGCGGCGCGGTGGCGCGCGCGATGGCGACGCGCTGCTGCTCGCCGCCCGAAAGCTGCGAAGGGTAGTGCGTCAGCCGGTGGCCGAGGCCGACCGCCTCCAGCTCGGCGCGGGCGCGCGCCTCGGCATCAGGGGCGCCGCCAAGCTCCAGCGGCACCGAGACGTTCTCGAGCGCGGTCATCGTCGGCAGCAGGTGGAACGCCTGCAGCACGATGCCAATGCGGCCGCGCCGCGCGCGGGCGAGCCCGTCCTCGTCGAACGCGCCGAAATCCTGCCCCGCAACGCCGATACGGCCGCCGCTCGCGCGCTCAAGGCCGGAGAGCACCGCCATCAGCGAGGACTTGCCAGACCCCGAAGGCCCGAGGATCGCGACACTTTCGCCGCGCGCCACCGACAGGCTGACGCCGCGCAGGATTTCGACCGCGCCCGCCCCTTCACCGAGCGTGAGGGTGACATCGCGCGCATCAATCACGATATTGGAAGGCGACAGGGAGATATCGTTCAAGGGGATCCGCTTTGTCCGGTTCGTGCAAGTCCCGTATCTATGGGGATGCCGCGCGCTTTGTCCAAGCCGCGATTGCCGCTTTTCTGCTGTTGTTCGTCGGCGCGAGTCCGTCGCTTGCCGAAACGCGCGTCATCGTCGCCTACGGCGATTCGCTGATGGCGGGGTATCAGCTGAAGCCGGGCGAGGGCTTCGCGCCGCAGCTCGAAAAGGCGCTGAAGGCGAAGGGCATTTCCGCGCGCGTGGTGAGCGGCGCGGTTTCCGGCGACACCACCGCCGCGGGCAAGGCGCGCACGGCGTGGGTGCTCGGCGGGCTCAAGGCGAAGCCCGATCTCGTCATCCTCGGCCTCGGCGCCAACGACATGCTGCGCGGCCTGCCGCCCGCCGAGGCGCGCGCCAACCTCGATGCGATGATCGCCGAGTTCAAGAAGCGCGGCAGCAAGGTGCTCCTCGCCGGGATGCTGGCCGCGCCCAACATGGGGAAGGCCTACGCGGCGGACTTCAACGGCATGTACCCGGCGCTGGCGAAGAAGCACGCCGTGCCGCTCTACCCGTTCTTCATGAAGGGCGTCGTCGCGAACAAGGCGCTGCTGCTCGGCGACGGGATGCACCCCAATCCGAAAGGCGTCGCCGTGATCGTGCAGGGCATATTGCCGAGCGTCGAGGCGGCGCTCCGCTAGTGCACCGCCTGTTCGTCGGCATCGACCTGCCGCAGCAGGTGAAGGCGGCGCTCACCGCGCGCATGGGCGGCGTGCTCGGCGCACGCTGGC
Source organism: Sphingosinicella microcystinivorans (assembly GCF_027941835.1). Classification (NCBI taxonomy): domain Bacteria; kingdom Pseudomonadati; phylum Pseudomonadota; class Alphaproteobacteria; order Sphingomonadales; family Sphingosinicellaceae; genus Sphingosinicella; species Sphingosinicella microcystinivorans. The sequence continues at coordinate 1,506,317 of NZ_CP116005.1, read as the reverse complement.
AGAGCGCGGCGCAGCTCCACCTGACGCTGCGCTTCATCGGCACCGTCGATACGCACACCGCCAATGCCGCCGCCGAGGCGCTGGCGACGATCCGCACGCGCGCGTTCGACCTGTCCATCGGCCGCCCCGGCATTTTCGAGCGCAAGGGCCGCGTCGAGACCCTGTGGGTCGGCGTCGAGCCGCAGGAGCCGGTGAAGGCGCTGCACAACAAGGTCGACCGCGCGCTCCAGCTTGTCGGCATCGCGCCCGAAACGCGAAGCTATCTGCCCCACATCACGCTGGCGCGTTTCTCCGGCACGGCGGGTCCGCTCGACGCGTTCCTGCGCGAGGGCTTCCCGCCCGTGTCGTTCACCGTCGACGCGATCAGCCTGTTCGAAAGCCGCCTCACCACCGAGGGCGCGGACTACAATGTCGTCGCGCGCTGGCCGCTGATCGCCTGAAGCAGGGCGCGGGCACCGCTCTCCACGAGCCGGAAGGTCTCGGCGAAGCCGTCGTCGCCGCCGTAGTAGGGGTCGGGCACGTCGCCGCCCCCGACATGGTCGAGAAGCCGCGACAGCCGCGCCCGCGCGCCGTCCGGCTGCATCGCCAGAAGGTCGGCAAGGTTCTGCGCGTCCATCGCAACGATATGGTCGAAGCTATGGAAGTCCTCCGCCGTCACCTGCCGCGCGCGCAGCATCGAGATGTCGAGCCCCTGCCGCAGCGCCTCCGCCTGCGCGCGCGGATCGGGCGCGCGGCCGATGTGCCAGTCGCCGGTCCCCGCGCTGTCGATGTGGACGGCCGCCGCCTCGATCTCCACCAGCCGCCGCATCGCCCCCTCGGCGAGCGGCGAGCGGCAGATGTTGCCTAGGCAAACGAACAGGACCGAGGTCGTCATCGCGATTTCCATGCTTTCCATTGCGGGCCCCTGTGTTAGCCACGGGGCAAACGCTCCGGCAAGGGGTGCGTCTCGAAACCGGGGAGAGGGTCGGGCGGATGAACGATGCGGCGGCGCTTCTCGAGGCGCGCAAGGGGGAGGTCGGCGGGCCCTACGCCTGGTATGTGCTCGGCGTGCTCGTGCTCGTCTACGTGCTCAACTTCGTCGACCGCCAGATCATCTCGATCCTCGCGGAGGACATCAAGGCCGACCTCGGCGTCACCGACGCCGATATGGGCTTCCTCTACGGCACGGCCTTCGGCGTGTTCTACTCGCTGTTCGGCATCCCGCTCGGGCGGCTCGCGGACATGTGGTATCGCGGCCGCCTGATGACGATCGGGCTTTCGGTCTGGTCGGCGATGACGGCGCTCTCCGGCTTCGCGCAGAACTTCGGCCAGCTCGCCGCGGCGCGCATCGGCGTCGGCATCGGCGAGGCGACGGCGAGTCCCTGCGCTTTCTCGATCATCTCGGACTATTTCCCGAAGCAGAAACGCGCCACCGCGCTCGCCATCTATTCGAGCGGGCTCTACATCGGCGGCGGCCTGTCGCTGTTCATCGGCGGGCTCATCGTGCAAAGCTGGAACAGCGCGTTTCCGGGCGGCGGCCCCCTCGGCCTCGTCGGCTGGCAGGCGGCTTTCCTCGCCGTCGGCCTGCCGGGGCTGCTGCTGGCGCTGTGGGTGCTCACCCTGCGCGAGCCGCTGCGCGGCATGTCCGAGGGCATATTGAGCCCGCCCGAACCGTCGCCGTGGCCGAAGTTCTTCACCGAGCTGTCGAGCGTCATCCCGCCGTTCACGCTGGTGCAGGCCGCGCGCAGCGGCGCGCGCGCGTTCGCGGTCAACCTCGCCGGGCTCGCCGCCGTCGTGCTCGGCGCGGCCGCGATGATCGCGCTCACCGGCGACATGCTGCAATGGAGCGCCATCGGCATCGGCTGCTATTCCGTCTTCTCGTGGTCGCAGTCGCTGAAGCGCCGCGACCTTCCGACCTACCGGCTGATCTGGGGCACGCCGACGTTCCTGCTCGCCATCCTCGGCTTCGGCTCGATCGCGTTCGTCACCTATGCGGTCAGCTTCTGGTCCGCGCCCTATGCGATCCGCACCTTCGGCGCGGACCCGGCGATCGTCGGCCTCATCATCGGCGGCGTCGGCGCGGCGGGCGGCTTCATCGGCGTGATCGCGGGCGGACGCCTCGCCGACTGGGCGAGAGCGCGCTGGCAGGCGGGCGACATCCTCGTCGCAGCGCTCGGCGTGCTGATCCCTGCGCCGCTGATGCTCGTCGTCTACACGACGGAAAGCCTCACGATCTTCTATCTGGCGTTCGCGCCGATGGCGACCGTCAACAGCTGCTGGGTGGGCATCGCCGCGGCGACCAGCCAGAACCTCGTGCTGCCGCGGATGCGCGGCGCGGCGACCGCGACCTACTTCCTCGGAACCACCCTCGTCGGGCTCGGTCTCGGGCCTTACTTTGCGGGCAAGATGTCGCTCGTCACCGGCAGCCTCGGCACGGGTATCCTCTGCCTGCTCGTCGCCGCGCCGGTGACGCTCGTCTGCCTCTGGTTCGTCTGGCGCCGGCTTCCGCACGCCGAAGCGACACGCGTGGAACGCGCCGCCGCCGCTGGAGAAGTCTACGCCGGGCAAGCCTGACGCTTTATCCAGAATTGCGCAGGCGCCGAAACAGCGCCACTCTTGCGGCTGCTTGCAGGACTCGGGGGAGATTTACATGTCCGGATACGACTATATCGTCGTCGGCGCGGGTTCGGCGGGCTGCGTGCTCGCGAACCGCCTGTCCGCGGACCCCGGCACGCGCGTGCTACTCGTCGAGGCCGGCGGCAAGGATAGCTCCTTCCTCATCCACATGCCGGGCGGGCTTTCCAAGATCATCCCGCCCGAGAACGCGCACGAGACCAACTGGTGCTTCTGGACAGAACCGCAGAAGCATCTGGACGGCCGCCGCCTCTACTGGCCGCGCGGGCGCGTGCTCGGCGGCTCCTCGTCGATCAACGGCATGGTCTATATCCGCGGCCACGCCAGCGACTACGACCGCTGGGCGCAGATGGGCTGCACCGGCTGGGGCTGGGACGACATCCTGCCCTACTTCCGCCGCTCCGAGGCGAGCGAGCGCGGCGCAGACGACTACCACGGCGGCGATGGCCCGCTCCACACCGGCCGCCGCTGCCTGCCGAGTCCGCTCATCGACGCCTTCATCAGGGCGGCGGCGGAAGCGGGCCATCCCGTCACCGACGATTTCAACGGGCCGCAGCTCGAAGGCGCAGGGCGCTACGATTCGACGATCAAGGACGGCGAGCGCTGGTCCGCGGCGAAGGGTTATCTCAAACCCGTCCTCGACCGTCCGAACCTCGACGTCCTCACCGACGTGCTCGTCGAGCGCGTGACGTTCGACGGCCGCCGGGCGACCGGCATCGCCTACCGGAAGGACGGCAAGGCGGAGACGGTGGCAGCGCGCGAGACGATCGTCTGCGGCGGCGCCGTGAATTCGCCGCAACTGCTGATGCTCTCCGGCGTCGGGCCCGCTGCGCACCTCGCCGAACACGGCATCGCGGTGGTGCATGACGCGCCGGATGTCGGCGGCAACCTTCAGGACCACCTCGACATGCTCGTGCAGTGGACGTGCACGCAGCCGATCACGCTCAACAGGAACGCCGGCATCCACAACAAGCTGATCGCGCTCGGCAAGTGGATGCTGCGCCGCGACGGCTCGGGGGCCTACATGCCGACCCCGGCGGGCGCGTTCCTCTCCACCCGTCCCGGCCTCGCCGCGCCGGACATCCAGATTCACTTCATGCCCGTGCTCGGCGAGCCGCACGGCCGCGGCACGCTCGGGCGCCAGCACGGCTATGCCATGCACATGTGCCAGTTGCGCCCCGAAAGCCGCGGCACGATCCGTCTCAAGTCCGCGGGCCCCGCCGCGCACCCGGCGATCGACCCCAATTACCTCTCCGCGCCGGGCGACCTCGAAACCATTCTCGCGGGCATCGAGATCACGCGGAACATCGGGCGGATGCCCGCGCTCACGCCGTTCCGCGGCAAGGAGGTCTGGCCCGGCGAGGGCGTCACTGCGCGCGAGGACGTGGTAACGGCGCTGAAGGCGTGGGGCGAGACCATCTATCACCCCATCGGCACCTGCCGCATGGGCGCGGACGAGCGCTCGGTCGTCGATACGCGGCTTGCCGTGCGCGGCGTCTCCGGCCTGCGCGTCGTCGACGCCTCGGTGATGCCGACGCTCATTTCAGGGAACACCAACGCACCGACGATCGCGATCGCGGAAAAGGCCGCCGACATGATCCTTGCGGATGCCCGGCAGGCGCTCGCGGCATGATCGAACCGTTCGAAATCCCGGTCGAGGCCGAGGAGGCGGAATGGGTCCGCCGCCGCGTCGAGGCCTTCCGCTTCTTCGAGGAACCCGAGGACGCCGGCTGGCGCTACGGCGCGAACCGCGCCTATCTCGAACGGCTGCGCGACTACTGGCTCACCGGGTTCGACTGGCCCGCGGCCGTCGCCCGCCTCAACCGGCATCCGCACGTTCGCGCCGAGGTGCTGCCGGGCTTCCGCCTGCACTGCATCCACAAGCGGTCCTCGCGCCCCGATGCGAAGCCGCTGCTCATCGCGCACGGCTGGCCGGGGTCGATCCTCGAATTCGATGCGATCATCGAACGGCTCGCGGAACCCGAGGACGGCTCACCCGCCTTTCACGTGGTCGCCCCCTCGCTCCCCGGCTACGCGTGGTCGGACAAGCCGAAATCGCCCATCGGCCCGCGCGCCGTCGCGAAGCTCTACGACGGCCTGATGGGTCTGCTCGGCTACGACCGCTACATCTATCAGGGCGGCGACTGGGGCAGCGTCATCGGCGGCTGGATCGGCCTCGATTCCGCGCGCGTCACGGCGATCCACCTGAACGGCTTCGGCCTGCGCCCGGCGAACATGCAGCCGACCACGCAGGAAGAGGAGCTCTGGCTGAAATGGGCGCTGCAGATCCGCGCCACCGAAACCGCCTATCTCCAGCTTCAGGGCACCAAGCCGCAAAGCCTCGCCTACGCGATGATGGATTCGCCGATGGGCGTCGCCGCATGGCTCGCCGAGAAATTCTGCGGCTGGAGCGATGCGGGCACGCACAACCCTGAGCCGCCGTTCAGCATGGATCAGATGCTCACCAACATCATGATCTACCTCTCGACGCGCAGCTTCCACACGGCGACGTGGATCTATCGCGGCCTGTTCGACGAAGGCGGCTTCACGATTCCGGACGGGCGGCGCATCGAGGTGCCGACAGGCGTCGCCGCCTTCCCGCACGACCTGCTCGCCTTCCCGCCGCGCGCGATGGCCGAGCGCGGCTACAACGTCGTCCACTGGACGAAGATGCCGCGCGGCGGCCACTTCGCCAGCCTCGAGGAGCCCGAACTGTTCCTCGCCGACCTCAGAACATTCGTCGCCGCGCTGTAACCAACCTCTCCCTCGATGGGAGAGGATACGAAGCCTTCCCGCCGCAGGCAGCGTAGGCGAAGTTGGTGAGGGTGACGCGGCGAGGTGAGAGTGATACGGCTAGATCACCGACGAAGAAAGATTGAGCCCGCCCGCACGGCGCACCCGCTCCGAGATCGAAACGCCAATCCTGTCACCGAGCAGCACGATCTCGCCGCGCGCGATCAGTTCGTCGTTCGCGTAGATCCACACGGGGTCGTCGCGGCGCGCATCGAGGTCGATCACGGCGCCGCGCCCCATCTTCAGGAGCTGGCGGATCGGCATCTGCTTGCTGCCGATCACGACCGAAATCTCGACCTTGATCCTTTCGATAACGCTCATGACCGCCTATCTGCGCTTCGGGTTTGGGGCATGATGCGCCGGATAGGGTTAGAACGGGGTAAAGAGATGCCCGAGTGGCGGGTTGAAAGCGGCCTTGCGGACTATGCCGGAACGCTGGCGGCGATGGAGCAGCGCGCGGCGGACATTCGCGCGGGCGAAGCGGGCGAGTTGATCTGGCTCGTCGAGCATCCGCCGGTCTACACCGCGGGTACCAGCGCGGACGCGGCGGAGCTGCTCGCGCCCGCGCGCTTCCCCGTGTTCTCCACCGGACGCGGCGGGCGCTACACCTATCACGGGCCGGGCCAGCGCGTCGGCTATCTGATGCTCGATCTGGAGCAGCGCGGCCGCGACCTCAGGGGCTTCATCTGTTCGGTCGAGCGCTGGCTGATCGCGGCGCTTGCCGATTTCGGCGTCTCCGCGCGCGCGGTTCGCGGCCGGGTCGGCGTGTGGACCGATACGCCCGCGGGCGAGGCGAAGATCGGCGCCATCGGCGTGCGCGTGCGCCGCTGGGTCAGCTTCCACGGCTTTTCGCTGAACGTCGCGCCCGATCTGGAGCACTTCTCCGGCATCGTGCCCTGCGGCCTTGCCGAATATCCCGTCACGAGCCTTGCCGCGCTCGGCATCGAAGCGACGATGGCCGACGTCGACGCCGCGCTGCGGCGGCACTGCCCGTTCCTGTAGAACTCAGGCCGCGCGGCTGCGTGCGTAGTCGTCCATGCGCGCCGGGCGCGGCTTTCCGAACAGGAAGCCTTGGCCGAGTTCGACGCCGGACCGGCGCACCGACAGCGCCTGCTGCTCGGTCTCGACATGCGTCGCGACGACCTGCGTACCGCCGCGGGCCAGCGCCTTCAGCACGTTCGGGTCGGCATCTGCCAGCATCACGGCGTCGAGCTTCAGGAAGCCCGGGCGGCGGAACACGCCCTGCAGGCGCGGAAGGTCGCCGAGCGACGCCTTGTCGACCGAGAACGCGAAGCCCGTCGCCTCGATGCCACGCAGGTCGGCGACGGCTTCGGTGTCGAGGGCGACGGCGGTCGCCGCGTCGATCTCGAACACGATGCGCTGCGACAGGGCCTTTTGCGCTTTCGCGAACGCGGCGAGCGCGGCGCGGAAGCCGTCGCTCTGCAGCGAATCGCCGGAGAGGTTGCAGAACAGCCGCGTTTCCGGGTGCCGGTCGCCGATGCGGTGGCAAAGGCCGACGATGCTGGAAAGCTGCCGCGTATCGAGATCGGCGGCGCGCCCGGTCGCCCGGGCGGCCGGCAGGAACTCGGCGGGCATCATCAGCGTGCCCGTATGCGACCGGAGGCGCGTGAGGACCTCGTAGTGCAGCACGCGGCGATCCGAAATGCCGACGATCGGTTGCAGGTGCAGCTCGATCTGCGTGTCGGCGATCGGATCGTGCGTGTCATCGGCCGCGTGTGTTTCCGGGGCCGTCCGCCGTCCGCAGCGTGCGCTGACATGCGCGGCGAACTGCAGGAGGTTGTTCGCCGTTTCCGCAGAGGCGTCGCAGGGCTCGGGGGCCGTCGGCGGCAGCGTGGTCCGGCGAAGCGCCTCGAGAGCGGCCACACGCGCGCCGAGCGCTTCGACCTCGGCCTTGTGGTACGCCGCCGTCACGAACGCGCGGCGCGCAAGGCGGTACGTGCAGAAGAGAACATCGGCGACGACGAAGCAGAACGCCGTGGCCGCCGAAGCCGCGGCGGCGATGAGCGTCGGCACGTTCCAGAGCGCGGGGCCCACGATTGAAAGCGCCGCGGCACCCGCAGCGTAGCAGGCGAGCCGTATCGGCAATCCGGCGTGCACAGACATTCTGGTCCCCCGTGAGATGATCGTGCAACCGAGACTGCCGGGCCGCGGTGTAAAAATGGTTAACGCCGCATCAACCAGACGAGGCTCGCGCCCAACTCGCCTTGAGCCGGTCCCGGAATGCGGTTACGTTGCGCGTGAAGCGGTGGAAAAACGCCGCAGCAACAACAGAATACCGGGGTAAAACAATGGGAAGCATGTCGAAACGCACGATTATGGGGCTCTCGGTGGCAATCGCCTTGGCTGCGACCGCCTGCGGAAAAAGCGACGACGCCAGGACGGAAGGTGAAAAGGCAGCCGTGGAAGGCGCGGCCGATGCGTCCGTGTCGGACCTCGGCGCGGACGCATCGACGGCGGACGCCATGTCCGTCGACGTGGCGGCGGGCGGCGTCGAGCCGATGACCGATCCGGCGCTGGTGGATGTCGCGCCGATCCCGGACACGGCGTCCGAAGAGGCTCCCGCGCAGCAGTAGTGCCTTGATATTCGGCCTTCGCGGCCATTTCTTGTGGGAGGATTTGCATGAGCCTTGCCGAAATCACCGAGACGATGCGCAGCCGTGTCGGCGCGAGTGCCGGTCTCGGGAAAAGCGTGAAGTTCGATTTCGGCGGCGACGGCGTCGTGCGCATCGACGACACGGCATCGCCGGCGGTCGTCGACAATCAGGACCTCCCGGTCGATTGCGCGGTCAAGGTGTCGATGTCCGACTTTCTCGACATCGCGGACGGCAAGACCAACCCGCAGATGGCGTTCATGATGGGCAAGCTCAAGGTTGAAGGCGACATGTCGGTCGCCTTGCAACTGGGCAAGGTGCTCGGCTGATTTGGGGCACATCATGGTGAAGCCTATCCGGTCTGCGGCTCTGGCGCTCGGCATCTGTCTCGCTGCCGCGCCTTCCGCGAATGCGGCCGCCGATCTCGGCGGGCCGCCGGTCCGCGCGATGACGGCCGAGGAAAGCGCGGCCCATGCGATCTGGCTGCTGCGCGCGGGGCTCAACGTCTCGGCGTTGCAGTGCCAGTTTTCGCCCTATCTCGCCACCGTCAGGAACTACAACGACGTCCTGAAGCAGCACCAGCCCGAGCTCACGCGCGCCTATCAGACGCTGGAGAAGCATTTCCGCCGGCTCGACGGAAAGGCCGGGCCGCGGGCGTTCGACAGCTTCACGACGCGCGTCTACAACAGCTTCTCGGCGCTGGAGGCCCAGCGCAGCTTCTGCGCCGCGGCCGGCGAGGTGGGCCGGGAGGCCCTGTCCTGGGTTCCGGGCAGCCTCGGCGGGCAGGCCGTTACCGCGGTTCAGCGTTTGCGCGCCGCACTCATCGCCCCGCCCGATCCCTATCGTCAGTACCAGCTCGGATACGTCGTTCTGCCGGCGATTCCGGATCCGTGCATCGACAAACGCGGCAAGCCCATCAAGCGCTGCAACGTCTGATCTTGTCGCAAGTCGGCCAGTAGCCGGCCTCTTGCCGAACAGAAAAAGGGCCGCCTTTGAGAGGCGGCCCTTTCCGGTTGCGGGGCGGCGATGTTGGCGCCGCCCCGTATCCCGTCGAGCTTACATCGAAGCTCCGCCGAAGTTGATCTCCACGCGGCGGTTCTGCGGTTCACGCACACCGTCGGCGGTTTCAACGAGCAGGCGGGTTTCGCCGAAGGCCTCGGACGCAACCGCCGTTTCCGGCACGCCCTGACCCACGAGGTACGCACGGACCGCATCGGCGCGGCGCTGCGAGAGACCGACGTTGTAGTCGGCCGGACCCGAAGCGTCGGCGTGACCGGCGAGCGTGACGCTGGCCTGGCCCGTGTCCTTGTACGCCTGCGCGGCGCGGTTGAGGATGTCCGCGGCATCAGCCGTGATGTCCGCCTTGTCCCAATCGAAGAACACGATGAACGGTCCCGGCGTCGGGGGCGGCGGAGGCGGCGGGGGCGGCGGAGGCGGAGGCGGCGGAGCCGGTTCCGCGACCGGAGGCGGCGGCGGAGGCGGCGCTTCCGCACCGAAGTTGAAGATCACGCTCGCCAGCAGCGAGTGGCTGCGGAAGCGGCCGTCGTATTCGCTGCCGTTGACGCCGACGTAGTCCGTCGAAGGCGCGTTGAAGAAGCGATACTTGATGCCGAGGTCGACATTGCTGCTGATCGCACGGCGAACGCCGGCGATGAGCTGCCAGGCGAAGCCCGTGTCGCTGTCGTCAACGAAATCGGTGCCCAGATCGACGACCTGATAGATGTCGGCCTTGACCCGCGCGATGCCGACGCCGCCGCCGACATAGCCGTTCCAGCCGTCGTCGTCGCCGAAGTCGAGCAGTCCGTTCAGCATGAAGCTGAGAACGCTGGTCGTGCCGCCGGCATCCGAGAACGTGCCGGTGGTGGCCTGACCGCTGCCGGGCACGCCGACGCCGGACAGCGTCACCTTGTCGAGCGAGGCCTTCTTGAAGCCCAGTTCGAATTCGGTGCGGAAGCCGCCGAAATCGTAGCCGACGATTCCGTCAACGTCATAGCCCATCTTGTGCTTGACGGTGACACCGTTGTTGGTTTCGACGCCCTGCGGGCTGGTCACGTCGAAATCAATATTCTCGATGAGCAGCGCACCGCCCTCGATACCTGCATACCAGGCCTTGTCGCGCGCGAGCGCCGGGCCCGCAAGAGCGGTGCCGGCCAGCGCCATGACTACGGCGAGTCTACGCATTGAAATCCCCTTTCTCAGTCTCCACGAACTTCCATGGAAGTCGCCTGAACGCTCTATATCACCGAAGTATCCCACGCAACCGAATATAGCCCTGAAATGTTGCATAAATATCGCACGTTGCGGCAGATTTCGGCCTCTTTTGCGATGTCATGACGTCAACAAACCCTGTTCGCGGAGATAGTCCAGCAGGCTTTCCAGAACCGCCCGCGCCTCGGTGTCGATCACGCTTCCGCCCTCCGGAGCGCCGATCGCGACCGGGGGCGCGGCCAGCATCGGTACGCCGCCCACCCGCAGCCCCGCGACCGGCAGGAAATCGGCGTTCCAGACCCCGCCGCCGAACACGGCGACGATGCCGTCGTCGGCGATCCAGCAGAGCGTCCCTTCCGCCGGTGCCGCGATCGCCCATGCGCCGTCCCAGTGCGCGAGCGCGCCCGCGTGCCCTTCCCATGCACCTGTCGCGCCCTCGCCGACGATCCAGGTCGCGCCCGGCGAGGGCAGTGCGGGCGGCACCGAGAGCGTCCGGCTTTCCACGCAAAGATGAACGAGGCGGTCGAGCCCGTGAATCGCGGCGTTGTGGGTCAGTTCCTTCTGGGCCTGCCCCGTGGCGATCAGCGGCAGACCCAAACGCGCAGTGACGGTCATCGGATGTTCCTATCGGTTCAGGATGAAATCGGCGGACAGCGGCGCACCGGCGCCCACGGCGGCGCTCAGCTGGCGGACCTCGAGATGGACGGCCCCGGGAAGCATCCCGAAAGCCGCCGTCTGCGCGCCCGCCGCCAGTGTCCATGCCGCTTCGCCGACCTCGTCGGCCACGGCGGCGGCGCCGACGCTGCAACGGACGGCGTAGCGTTCGCGCTCCTCGCCGAGCGGCGCATCGACCCCGTCGATCCACCCGAAGCCCGTCCGGCTGCGCCGGGTCCACGAAAAGGCGACCGCGCCGTCCGCAAGCACGCGCGCCGCGCCGTGCACCGGGGACAGCGGCTGCAGCGCGCGGCCCGTCACGCGGTGAACGGTTTGCGGGCTGTCGGCGACGCTCGCATTGGGCGGCACCACGCGCACGGCGACATCCGTACCGACGGCATCGGTCGAAAGGTCGATCGGAAACAGTCCCGGCGTTTCCAGAAGGACGAAGCGCTCGCCCGGCACGTGCGCCGCCATCGCCGCCTCCGTCGCCTTGCGGCCGCGCAGCAGGCCGGAAAGCCGGAACCGGCGCGGCGCGATGGGCACAGCGCTGCGGAACTGGATCAGCTCGTCTCCCGCGAGCGCCAGATTCGCGCCCGCCAGCACGGACAGCGCCGGACGGCTTTCCAGCCACATCGCGTCGGAGAGCAACTCCACGTCGAGCGCGGCGATCTCATCCCAGCGCGTCGGATCGGCCGCGGGCAACGTCGACAGCGCCGTGCCCATCGGCACCCCGCCGCTCGCCATGCCGATGCTCGACCAGCTCGCCCCGGCGTCGCCGCTCAGCCAGATCTCGGCGCGGCGCCAGCCGCTTCCCGTTCCCGCCGCGGCGATCCACAGGCGCGGCGCCGTCGGCGCATCCCCGGCGATCGGGGGCAGCTCGAAGGCATGGAACTGCGTCTCGCCCTGCGGGGCATCGCCGCCCGTCTCCGCGCGCCCGGCATCCGCCGCCGCATCCACGCCCCCATCGGGGTTCACCGGCTCCGCCTCCAACGCGACCGTCATCGCCTCCAGCGAGGTCCGGCGGATTTCCCAGCGACGGCCGTCCCGGTCGCGAAGCCGGTCGCCCGGCTGCAGGGAAAGCGCACGGTAGCCGAGCCTGAACTCCGCCGTTTCCCGCTGCGTCCACAAGCGTTGCAGCAGGGTCTGCGCCGCGCGCTTCGCCGCCCCTGCGGAAAGCGCGACGGGAAGCTCGCTATGGTCCTCGCGGCCCTGCGCCCCCGGCCTGAACGCCCGCTGCGTCCCCGCCTGATAGTCGCGCGCGATGTCCAGATAGCCGAATGTCACCGACGCCGGCGCATCCCCGCTCCGGCGCGCGATCGAATGTCGGTTCTCGCCCTCGGCAATCAGATCGTCATCGAGCACGATGCCCGTATCGGTGCTTTCGTCATGCAACCGCACGTGCCGGTCCGCGATCGCCCGCATCTCTCCGAGCTCGCCGAGCGACCTGACCCACGTCGAAAGCGGCGCGTTCGTCGCCGCGGCGAAGCCGGGCAGGGATGCCGACAGGCCGCCCGTCGAGATTCGGACCCCGGCGGCCTCGGCGAGATCGTTCAGGATCGCGCCCAGCGTCGGCGGCGCGGCGTCGGACACGACCTCGAACGACAGGTTCGGGATGCGGTTCGCGAAGTCGCCGAGTTGCAGGTCCTCGAACACCACGTAGGCGAGCCCGCGATAGGAGGGCGCGTTCGCCGGGCCTTCGGCGGCGGTGATCAGCGGATCGGGCGCCTGCGTCTCGCCCCCGGTGTAAATGCGGACCGTTCCTTCCGCCGTCATCTCCCCGCCCGCGCCGCGCAGCAGCTTGCCGTCGGCCCATATCCGCCCGATCCCGGCGATCGGCCGCGCCGAGACGGCCACCGCGAACGACGCGGAATAGCTGTAGGTGGTCGTGCGCCCGCCCGAGCGCTTGCCGCCGCCGGACCGGTGCGCCGTCTCCCTGAGGCCCCGGCTCCAGATCACGTTGCCGGCCGCGCGCGTCGTGCCGTAGAGCCGCGGATGCGGCAGCCCGTAGGCCGAGCTCTGCACGGTGAGATCGTCGAGGCGCGGCCCCGTGCGCCCCTTCGGCGCAAACAGCATCCGGTCGATGCTGTTCCCTGCGATCGCGCCGAGGCCGGCGCCGATGGGCCCGCCGACGATCGCGCCGACGGTCGTCAGAACAAGCGTCGCCATGATCTCAGGTCTCCGGAAAGCGCCAGCGGGCGGGCGTCCATTCCGGCGGCAGCGGCGCCTCGACGACGCGGCCGAGGCCGAAATGGGCGTGAACGAACGTGTCGCCGCAGCAGACGGCGAGGTGATGCTGCGCGGGCGCGACCGCGATCAGCGCCAGGTCGCCCGCCAGCGCATCGCCTGCCAGCGGCGTGCATCCGGCCGCCGCCAGCCCCGCCGTCAGCCGGTCCCGATTGTCGGCGGCAAGGCAATAGTCGTGCGGCACGCTGAACGCGAGGCCCGCGCCCTCCGCCGCCGCGACGGCGACGCCGACGCAGTCGAGCGCGAGGCCGGGCACGCGCCCTTGCACGCGGCAGCGCGTGCCCACGCAGGCGCGCGCCGCCTGCACGATGTCGGCATGTCGGGGATGCAAGGGCGTCACAAGGGGCATTACAGGCTTGGGTAGCGGATCACGGAATCGGTGCCGGGCACGTGCGGCTCGCCGCGGAAATTGTCCTTGTTCCGGAAGCGGTCGCGGCATGTCGAGAAGCGCCGGTCGCAGCCTTCCCGCAGTTCGACGAGGTCGCCCGGCGCCAGCCGCGCGGCCACGGCCTCGCGCAGGTCGACGGCTGCCCCTTCCGAGGCGACGACCTCGAAATCCAGCCCCGCGAGCGCGCCGGCGAGCGGCCGCAGCCGTCCATAGGCGAGCGCACCGTCCGGCAGCGCGCGGTCGGTCCCGATGCGCGCCGCGCCCGTCACCGCCGTCACGCGCGCAAGGTGCGTCAGCGGCGCCAGCGCCACGCGGCAGCGCGCGTCGCCGAGCCTCGCCCGGCATTCCGGCGCACACAGCGCGATCGGGGTGCGGTCGAGGTCCGCGTGCGCGCTTTTCAGTTCCGCCTCGAAGCGGTCGTCGCGGCGCACGATGTCGCCGATCTCGCCGCTCGCCAGCATCACCGATGCCTCCGGCGCGCGCCAGTCGACGAGCGACAGCACGGCGCGCGCGCGGTCGTAGCGGCCCGTTGCTATATCGTCGGCCCTGATACGCCCGCTGCCGAGCGCGCCCGACACCTCCATGCCGCCGCCTTCCACGGAATCGGCATGGGCGAGCGCGGAGGGCACCATTCCGGGCACGGGCGAACAGGCCACGCCGTCCACAACGAGCGGCCGGTCGTGCGACGTGAAGCCGAGTGCCGCGCCGTCCGCGCGCTCGATCCGCCAGCAGAAGGCGAGGTTCGTCGTTTCCGCTTCGAGCGCGGCGGCGAGCGCTTCGGGAATGTCGCGCATCAGGCCTCGCGCACCTCGATGATCGGCGCGGAGGGCACCTCGCCCGCGCGCCAGCCCTGAAGCGAGGCCTCGATGCTGTCCTCGGCGAAACGCACGGGCACGTCGAACAGGAAACCGGCCGTCACCGCAGCGCCATCGGCGGGCGCGGCATCGAACGTCACCGCTCCGCCTTCGAGCGCCCAGCCGTCCGCCAGTTCCGTCCCCGCAACCGCCACGCGGACGCTCGCCGCGTCCGGCCGCGTGATGCGGCGCGTCTCGCCTTCGCCGCGTAGGCCTCCGGCCTGCGGCGGCTCAGCATGAACATCAGCAGACGGTCCGAATATTCGCGGATCGTCACCTTCGTGCCGCTGCCGCGCACCACGGTCTTTTCGACGCCGTTGCGCACGCGGTCGAGGGCGATCGCCTCCAGCTCGTCCATCGCGCCCGAAAGCGCGTCGTCCCATGCGCGCGCGAATTCCGCGTCGCGGCGGCGCAGCGCGTAGACGCCGCAGGCGCTCTTGCCCGCCTTCAACGCCGCCGCGCGCACGTTCGCGGTCTCGCCGAGCGTCTCCAGGAAGGTCTTGCGGCGCTTCGGCGTCCAGCCGTCGTGGCGCCGGGCGCGGCGTCGCGGCTGCGGGGTCTTCGGCATCGGGCATCCTCGAAGGACAGGCGGAAGGCGCCGAGCCCCGATGCGAAAACGGCTCCGAAGGCGGTGAAGCCCCGGAGCCGCAATTCCTCAGCGTTCCCGTTTCCTAGCAAAGAGCGGTTCGCTGGTCAAGCATTATTTATCCTGTTTGGTTATTTATTGGCCTTTTCGTCGCACCCGGCTTGCATTGCGGCGCGACCTCGCCCACTTGCCCCCGCCAAGGCGCGGGTCGATCGCCGTGCGTCGTTCATCGGATCGTAATTTTATGCGGCGTAAGAGGCGCTTACCGGGGCCGGGCAAAAGAGGATAAAATGAAAACCATCATCGTCTGCGCCTGCCTCCTGTTCATCGCCGCCGTCGGCGCCATCGCGATTCCGCCGCACGCCGGCGCGATCGCCTCGACGCCCGCCGCCGCGCAGGCCGCCCCTCAGACGCGGTAGTAGTCGGCCACCCGGTCGAGCCCCAGGCACAGCACCACCTTCCCGGCGCGCGCCGGCCAGCCCATCGCCCGCTCCGCCGTTTCCAGCCCCTCGCCGAGGCACACGGTGCGCGTCAGCACGTCGGCGAGGCCCTGCCCGGCGTGCGCGAGCGCCGCGTCCGCGCGCGCCTTCGCGCCGATCTGCGCCGTCGTCGGGTCGGGGGCGTCCGGCGCGGCGCGGCGGCCTTTCGCCACCGGCCCCGCGTCCCACGCCATCGTCACGCGCGGGCCCTGCGCGGCGATCATGAAGTCGCGGCGCAGCCGCACGCCCGCCTCAAACTGGCGGTCGCTGATCTTGCCGCGCGCGTGCAGCCACGCGATCGGTTCCTCGGCGCGGTTGGCGTGGCGCGCGCCTTCCATTGCCGCGCGGCGGTGCGCGGGGCTGTCGATGGCGTTCACGATCAGGCGGTTGCGGGTCTCGGGCATCGGCGTCTCCCTCGCTGTCGGCTTGCGAATCGCCCTTGCCATCGCCCCCCGGCTGTAGGACAGTGAAAAATAACCGAATAGGATAATTCGATGCTCACACGCATCCGCGAGGTCCGCAAGGGCAAGGGTCTCACGCTGGCGGACGTCGCCGAGCGCTGCCGCCCCCCCACCACGCCGCAAACCATCGGCCGCCTCGAAACCGGCACGCGCACCGTCTCCGTCGGCTGGCTGAACCGCATCGCCGATGCGCTCGGCGTCGAGGCCGCCGAGCTCGTCACCCACCCGGAGCGGCCGGACGTGCCCGTCGCCGCGCTGCTCGGCGCGGACGGCGCGCGTGCGCCGACGATGCCGCAGACGCTGCTGCCGCCGCGTCCCTCGGGCGCGATGATCGCGGTGCAGGTCGTCTCCGGCATCGGCGACTACCGCACCGGCGATTCGATCTGGTGCGAGCGGCTCGCGCCTGCCGAGTTCGAGCGCGCGCGCAACCGCGACGTGCTCGTCCCCCGCCCGGCGGGGCGCTTCGTGTTCGGCCGCCTCGTCGACCTCGACGGCCAGCGCCTCGCCATCCTGCCGCTGGTGCCCGGCGCGCGGCAGCTCGTCGTGTCGGAGACGCCGTGGATCGCCGTCGCCGTCACGCTGGTCCGGCCACTTTAGGGAGTATGCACTGAAATCCGCCGCCGCTAACCGCAGCGCCGAAAGGAACCCGCCATGCTCGACACCGCCAGCCGCACCGCCTTCGACGAGGACCACGCCCTCTTCCGCGACAGCGTCCGCAAGTTCTTCGACCGCGAACTCTATCCCAGCCTCGACCGCTGGGAGGAGGAGGGCATCGTCGACCGCGCTTTCTGGCGCGCCTGCGGCGAGGCCGGGCTGCTCTGCCCGCAGGTGCCGGAGGACTACGGCGGCCTCGGCCTCGACTACCGCTACAACGCCGTCATCGGCGAGGAGCTCTGCTACGCCGGCTCGTCGGCGGGCATCACGCTCCACTCCGACATCGTCGTCGATTACCTGATCAATTACGGCTCGGAGGAGCAGAAGCGCCGCTGGCTCCCCGGCATGGTCTCGGGCGAGGTCATCACCGCGATCGCCATGACGGAACCGGGCGCGGGCTCCGACCTCCAGGGCGTGAAGACGACGGCGAAGCGCGACGGCAACCACTATGTCGTGAACGGCTCCAAGACCTACATCACCAACGGCCAGAACGCCGACCTCATCATCGTCGTCGCCAAGACCGACCCGGCACTCGGCGCGAAGGGCACCTCGCTCATCCTCGTCGAGGCCGACCGCGAGGGCTTCGCGCGCGGCCGCAACCTCGACAAGATCGGCCAGAACTCGGCCGACACCTCCGAGCTGTTCTTCAACGACGTCCGCGTGCCGATCACCAACTGCATCGGCGAGGAGAACATGGGCTTCATCTACCTGATGAAGCAGCTCCCGCAGGAGCGGCTGCAGATCGCGCTCGCCGGGCAGGCGGTCGCGCAGCGCGCGTTCGACGAGGCCGTGAAATTCACGAAAGAGCGCAAGGCGTTCGGCAAGACCGTGTTCGACTTCCAGAACACCAGGTTCACGCTCGCCGACCTCGCGACGAAACTCCAGATCGGCTGGGCGCATATCGACTGGGCGCTGAAGCGCCACGTCGAGGGCAAGCTCACCGCCGCCGAGGCCTCCGCCGCCAAGCTCTGGCACACCGAGCTGCAATGGGAGGCCTGCGACGTCTCGCTCCAGCTCCACGGCGGCGCGGGCTACATGAACGAGTATCCGATCGCCCGCCTGTGGCGCGACGCGCGCGTGCAGCGCATCTACGGCGGCACGTCGGAGATCATGAAAGAAGTCGTCAGCCGCGCGATCTAAAGGGTGTACGGGGGTTCAGTTCAGGGCGAGGCGAAAACGGTGGATTTCGAGAACCGGCGCGCAGCGTACTCAAGGTACGTGAGCACCGGAAGCGCAGAAAGCCGCCGTTTACAGTCCGGCATAGGCTGAATCCCCCGCACACCCTGCCGTCAGAAGCTCTCTTCCGCATAGACCTGCGAGAGGTCGCCCGCCCAGCGGCCGTGCCAGGCGTCGAGCAGGCGCTCGGCGGGCGTCTTGCCGCTTTCGACGATCTCGAACAGCGGCGCGAGGAAGATCGCCTCGCTGTCGCCCGCGCTGTTGAGCCGCGCTCGCCGAGCCAGCCCCGCCTCGGCGAGGGCGAGGATGTCCTTGCCGAGCTGCTGGAAGCTGCGCCCGCGCGGCCCCTTCGCCTGAAGCCCCAGCCGCGGCACCTCCTCGCGGATGCGGTGGTGATCCTCGATCGTCCAGTGCTTCACCATCTCCCACGCCGCATCGAGCGCCGCGTCGTCGTAAAGCAGCCCCACCCAGAAGGCGGGCAGCGCGCAGATGCGGTTCCACGGCCCGCCGTCGGCGCCGCGCATCTCGAGGTAGGACTTGAGGCGCACCTCCGGGAAGGCGGTCGAGATATGGTCGTTCCAGTCGCCGAGCGTCGCGCGCTCGCCCGGCAGCGCGGCGAGCCTGCCGTCCATGAAGGCGCGGAAATCCTCGCCCGCGAGATCGACGTACTTGCCGTCCCGCACCGCGAAATACATCGGCACATCGAGGATGTAATCCGCCCATCGTTCGAACCCGAAACCGTCCTCGAACACGAACGGCAGCATCCCGGTGCGCGCGGGATCGGTGTCCGTCCAGATGTGGCTGCGGTAGCTGAGGAAGCCGTTGGGCTTCCCTTCGGTGAACGGCGAGTTCGCGAACAGCGCCGTCGCGAGCGGCTGGAGCGCAAGGCTGACGCGGAACTTCTTCACCATGTCCGCCTCGCTCGCATAGTCGAGGTTGGTCTGGATGGTGCAGGTGCGCAGCATCATGTCGAGGCCGAGCGATCCGACGCGCGGCATGTGCCGCAGCATGATCGCGTAGCGCCCCTTCGGCATGACCGGCAGGTCCTCGCGGCGCTTGTCCGGCCACATGCCGAGCCCGAGGAAGCCGAGGCCGAGCTCCTTGCCGACCTCCTGCACCTGCTTGAGGTGACGCCCCGTCTCGGCGCAGGTCTGGTGGAGGTTCTCGAGCGGCGCGCCCGACAGCTCGAACTGCCCGGCCGGTTCGAGGCTGACGTTGCCGTCCTCGCCCGCGAGCGCGATGACGTGGCCGTTCTCCTCGACCGGCTCCCAGCCGAAGCGCGTCATCGCCATCAGGAGGTCGCGGATGCCGCCCGGCTCGTCGTAGGACGGCGCGCGGTGATCGCCCGTGCGATAGACGAACTTCTCGTGCTCGGTGCCGATTCGCCAGCGCGCCGCGGGTTTGCAGCCGCGCTCGAATACGCGCAGCAGATCGTCCTTTGATTCGATTGGAAGGTCGTCCCCTTCACCGGCCTTGCGCGTGCTCATGGCGAGCGCTTAGCGATCCTCGCGGCCGCGCGCCAGAGAGGAAATGAGCGAGGCTCAATCCCCCCGCCAATCCCCCGCAAGCGCCTGCCAGACCGAGACCGCCGCCGCCGCCGCCGTGTCCGCGCGCAGGATCCGGGGGCCGAGCGACACGCGCACGCACCGGGGAAGCGCCCGTATGGCCGCGCGTTCGGCATCGTCGAAACCGCCCTCCGGCCCGATCAGGATCGCGGCGGGCGCGGCAATGCCCGGCAGCGCCTTCGCCGCCGGCTCGCCGCCCTCCTCGTCGCAGAAGATCAGCGCGCGCGCCTCCGGCCAGTCCGCGAGCAGCGCCGCGAGCGGCACGGGCTCGGCAAGCTCCGGCAGCGCCGTGCGCTCGCACTGCTCGGCGGCCTCGATCATGTGCGCGCGCAGCCGGTCCAGCTTTAGATTGCCCACCACGGTACGCCGCGTGACCGTGGGCACCAGCCGCGCCACCCCAAGCTCGCAGGCCTTTTCCGCCAGCCAGTCGATGCGGCCCGCCTTCAGCGGCGCGGCGCAGAGCCAGAGGTCGGGAACCACCTCGCGCGGCCTCAGCAGCGCCTCCGCGCGCACCACGACCTCGCGCTTGCCGACGGCGGCGATCACCGCGCGCCATTCGCCAGTGCGGTCGTCGAACAGGCGCACGCCGTCGCCCTCGCGCAGCCGCATGACCCGCGTCAGATAGTGGCCCGCGGCAGGCGGCAAAGGCAGCGTCTTCCCGGCTTCGAGCGGCGCGTCCACGAACAGGCGCGGACCCGCCTTGCTTGACCCGGCTTTGCTTGACAATGATCGTTCACCCATGCTGACCCCGCTAGCATGGAGACCCCGCCCCTGACCACGCAGGAACCCGCGCCCGCGGACCGCGCGACGCCGGACGCCGTTGCCGGAAGCTGGGTCGAGGCGCTGCCCCGGTCATGGAAACCCTACGCCCGGCTGGCGCGCGCGGACCGGCCGATCGGCGCGTGGCTGCTGTTCTGGCCCTGCGCGTGGGGCGTCGCGCTCGCGGGCGGGTTTCCGCAACAGGCGTATCTCGTGCTGCTGTTCCTGATCGGCGCGTTCGTCATGCGCTCGGCGGGCTGCGTCTACAACGACATCGTCGACCGCGACCTCGACGCCAGCGTCGCGCGCACGCGCGACCGCCCGCTCGCCAGCGGCGCCGTGTCCCTGAAGGCCGCGTGGGCGCTGCTCGTCGGCCTGTCGCTGATCGGCCTCGTCGTCCTGCTCCGGCTCGGCGGCTTCGCGCAGGTCGTCGCGCTCGGCGCGCTGCTGCTCGTCGCCGGCTATCCGTTCATGAAGCGCATCACGTGGTGGCCGCAGGCGTGGCTCGGCCTCACCTTCAACTGGGGCGCGCTCGTCGGTTTCGCCGCCGTCTCGGGCGGTCTGCCGCCCGCGGCGCTCGTCCTCTATGCGGCGGGCCTGTTCTGGACGCTCGGCTACGACACGATCTACGCGCTTCAGGACATCGAGGACGACGCGCTCGCGGGCATCAAGTCCTCGGCGCGGCGCCTCGGCGGCAACCTTCGCGCGGGCGTCGCGATCTTTTACGTCATCACGGTTGCCCTGCTCGCCGCCGCGCTGCTGCTCGCCGCGCCGCAACGACCGCTCGCCCTCGCGGCGCTCCTGCCCGCCGCGCTCCATCTGGCGTGGCAGGTCCGCGCGCTGCGCAGCGCCGACACGCCGGGCGCGCTGCGCCTGTTCCGCGCGAACACGGTGACGGGCGCGCTCGTGTTCGCCGCCTGCCTC
Organism: Sphingosinicella microcystinivorans; assembly: GCF_027941835.1. Classification (NCBI taxonomy): domain Bacteria; kingdom Pseudomonadati; phylum Pseudomonadota; class Alphaproteobacteria; order Sphingomonadales; family Sphingosinicellaceae; genus Sphingosinicella; species Sphingosinicella microcystinivorans. Next base: position 1,485,344 of record NZ_CP116005.1, on the reverse strand, counting down.
GCGGCCGGATTCTGAAAAGCCGGGCTTTGACGCGCGCGCGCCGAGCGCCTATGCGCGGCGTCCATGCTTGATCCGAACGCCGCGCTCGACCGTCTCGACCACGCCATAGCCCGCGCCAAGGCGCTCGGCGCCGATGCGGCGGACGCGATCTATTTCGGCGACATGTCGTCGAGCGTGCATGTCCGGCTCGGCGCGCTCGAGGACATCGGCCGTTCGGAGGCCGAGGAGATCGGCATCCGGGTCTTCATCGGCCGGCAGAGCGCCAACGTCTCCTCGTCCGACCTCTCCGCCGCCGCGCTCGTCGCCGCTGCGGAGCGCGCGGTCGCGATGGCGCGCGAGGCGCCCGAGGACCGCTATGCCGGTCTCGCCCCCGCCGAGCGGCTCGCGAAAGGGCCGTGGCCCGCGCTCGACATCGACGACGGCGCCGCCATCCCGGTCGAGGCGCTGAGGGCCCGCGCGCTCGCGGCCGAGGATGCCGCCCGCGCCGTGGAGGGCGTCAGCAATTCGCAGGGCGCCTCGGCCAGCACCGGCCGCGCCGTCTACGCGCTCGCCACCTCGCACGGTTTCGCGGGCGCCTACTCCGGCAGTTCCTACGGCGTCTCCGCCTCGATCATCGCCGGGACCGGCGAGACGATGCAGCGCGATTACGCCTACCACAGCGCGCGGCACGATGCCGATCTGGAAGCGCCCGAAGCCGTCGGCCGCCTTGCGGGCGAGCGCGCCGTCGCGCGGCTGTCGCCCGCGAAGCTCGCCACCGGCGCCATGCCGGTGGTGTTCGATCCGCGCGTCGCGGGCTCGCTGCTCGGGCATCTCGCGGGCGCGATCAGCGGCTCGGCGATCACGCGCGGCACCAGCTTCCTCAAGGACGCGCTCGGCGAGGGCGTTTTCGCGCCCGGCATTTCCATCGTCGACGATCCGCTCCGCGCGCGGGGCCTGCGCTCCCGGCCGTTCGACGGCGAGGGCCTGCCGACGGCGCGCACCGTGCTCGTGGACGGCGGCCGCCTCACCGGCTGGCTGCTCGACAGCGCCTCGGCGCGCCAGCTCGAAAGCCGGCCCACCGGCCATGCCTCGCGCGGCGTCTCCGGCCCGCCGGGCGTCTCGACGTCGAACCTCTACATGGCACCCGGCACGCTGAGCCGCAGCGCGCTGATCGCGGACATCCGCCGCGGCGTGCTCGTCACCGAGCTCATCGGCCAGGGCGTCAACGCCGTCACCGGCGACTACAGCCGCGGCGCGGCGGGCTTCCTGATCGAGGACGGCGAGATCGCGGGCCCCGTCGCCGAGATCACCGTGGCGGGCAACCTCAGGTCCATGTTCCTGGGCATCACCCCGGCGGACGATCTCGTCTTCCGCTACGCGGTGAACGCGCCCACGCTGCGCATCGAGGGCATGACGGTGGCCGGGGCCTGATCCCGGTTCGGCCTGAACTCAGGCGACCTTCGGCACGCCGAGACGCGGGATCGCCCGCGCGGGGCAATCGTCCATCACCACCTTGAGCCCGGCCGCTTCGGTCTTCGCGGCGGCGTCTTCGTTGATGACGCCGAGCTGCATCCACACCGCCTTCGCGCCGATCGCAATGGCGTCGTCGACGATCGGCCCCACGGCGTCGGAGCGCCGGAAGATCTCGACCATGTCCACCGGCTCGCCGATCTCGGAGAGCGCGCCGTGGACGGTCTCGCCGTGCAGCGTCGTACCCGCGAGCGTCGGGTTCACCGGGATCACGCGGTAGCCGCGCCCCTGCAGATAGGCCATCACGCCGTGGCTGGCGCGGTCGGGGCGGTCGGACGCGCCGACCATCGCGATGGTGCGCGTGGTCGTGAGCAGATCGCGAATGTCTTCAGCGGACGTGAGCGGCACGGGGGTTCTCCTTCAGGGCTTCCTGTATCTGAACGGCGAGGTGCCGGAACACGTTCCCCGCCGCATCGCCGCGAAGCGCCACGGGCGTCCCGGCATCGCTCGCCTCGCGGATGCCGATCTCGAGCGGGATGCCGCCGAGGAAGGCGATCCCCATCGCCGCCGCCGCTTCCTCTGCGCCGCCGTGCCCGAAGATATGGCTCTCGTGGCCGCAGTTCGGGCAGCGGAAGGTCGACATGTTCTCGATCATGCCGAGGATCGGCACGCCGACCTTGCCGAACATGGCGACCGCCTTCTTCGCGTCGATGAGCGCGAGGTCCTGCGGCGTCGACACGATCACCGCGCCGGCGAGCGGCACCTTCTGCGCCATCGTCAGCTGGATGTCGCCCGTGCCCGGCGGCAGGTCGACGACGAGCACGTCGAGCGGCCCCCACTCGGTCTGCGTCAGCATCTGCATCAGCGCGCTCGACGCCATCGGCCCGCGCCACACGACGGCGCGGTCGGGATCGGTCATCGCGCCCATCGACACGGCCTTCAGCCCGTGCACCTCGGCGGGCTGGATGAGCTTCTCGCGCAGCGTCAGCCGCTCCTGCCGCCCCAGCAGCATGGGCACGGACGGCCCGTAGATGTCGGCGTCGAGCAGCCCGACCTTCAGCCCCTGCGCGGCGAGCGCGACGGCGAGGTTCGCGGCGACGGTCGACTTGCCGACACCGCCCTTGCCGGAGCCGACGGCGATGATGTGGCGGATCTCGGGAAGCGTCGCCGGCGCGGTCGGGTGCGGCCCCTGCGGCGCATCGCCGCGTTCGGCCGTGGTGATGATGCGCGCGCCCCCGACGCCCGGCACGGCGCGCAGCGCGGCGTCGACGCGGGCTTCCAGCGTCCTCGCGTCGTGCGCGGAAAGACCGTCGACGGCAAGCACCAGCCCGGCCTGCCCGCTTCTGAGCACGATGCCCGAAACGCGCCCCGCGCTCACGATATCCTTGCCGGATACGGGGTCCGCCAGTCGTTCAAGCGCCGCGCGCAACAGGTCCTCGCCCGCCATTTTCACTCCTCGGTGGTCAGCATGTCTCGCAAATGCGCGGAGGCGTCCGTATATAGGCTGCTTCACGGAAGCAATCGACGGGTAGCGGATGCCTTGGGAGAATAACAGCAACAGCCCCGGGCCGTGGGGCAGCGGCAGCGGCAACGGGCCGCGCAACCCCTGGGGCGGCGGCTCCGGCAGCGGCGGCGGACGGAGCGGCGGCGGCGGCCCCGATTTCGACGAGTTCATCCGCCGCAGTCAGGAGCGGCTGCGCGCCGGCTTTCCCGGCGGCCCCAAGAGCGGCACGATGCCGTGGGGCTATGTCATCCTCGGCATCGTCCTCGTCTGGATCGCCTTCACGTCCTTCTACCGCGTGATCCCGGAGCAGCGCGGCGTCGTGCAGCGCTTCGGCGCCTACTCGCGCACGACCGGGCCGGGGATGCACTTCAAGCTGCCCGCGCCCATCGAAACCGTGACCAAGCCCGCGGTCGAAACGGTTGCCACCATCGACATCGGCACGCTCGATGCGTCGAGCGAGAACCTGATGCTGACGGGCGACCAGAACATCATCGACATCGCCTACGCCGTGCGCTGGAAGATCAAGAACCCGGTGCAGTTCCTCTACCAGCTCGCCGAGCCCGAAACCACGATCCGCGAGGTCGCCGAATCGGCGATGCGCGCCGAGATCGGCCGCGTCCAGCTCGACGCCGCGATCGGGCCCCAGCGGGCGCAGATCGCCGAGCAGGTGCGCGTGCGCACGCAGGAGATGCTGGACAGCTACAAGGCCGGCATCGACATCGTCGGCGTCGACATCAAGCAGGCCGACCCGCCCGCCGCCGTCGATGCCGCGTTCAAGGACGTGTCGGCGGCGCAGCAGAACGCCGAGCAGTATCTGAACGAGGCGCGGCGCTATTCGCAGCAGCTTCTCGCGCTGGCGCAGGGGCAGGCGGCGGCGTTCGACGCGGTCTACGAACAGTATCGCCTCGCGCCCGCCGTGACGCGCAAGCGCATGTATCTGGAGACGATGGAAGAAGTGCTCGGCAAGGTGGACAAGACGATCATCGAGGCGGATGGCGTCGTGCCCTACCTGCCGCTCCCGGAAGTCCGCAGGCGCGCCGTCGCGGGAGACGCGCAATGAGCCTGCTTCGCAACCCCATCGCGCTCGTCGGGCTCGGCTTCCTCGCGCTCATCCTCCTCACGACCGCGCTGTTCACGGTGTCGGAGACGCAGCAGGCGATCGTCGTGCGCCTCGGCAAGCCCGACAGGATCGTCAACCGCTACAACGCCAACGACCCGTTCGGTGCCACCGGCGCGGGCCTCGCGCTGAAGGTGCCGTTCATCGAGAACGTCGTGTGGGTCGACAAGCGCATCCGCGATCTCGACATGCCGCAGCAGGTGGTGCTGTCCACCGACCAGCTCCGCCTCGTCGTCGATGCCTTCGCGCGTTTCCGCGTCACCGATCCGCTGCGCATGTACCAGACGGTGCGCTCGGAGGAGCGCGTCGCCGACGAGCTTTCGCGCATCCTCGGCTCGCGGCTCCGCAACGAGCTCGGCCGCCAGACCTTCGCGACGCTGCTCAGCCCCGAGCGCGGCCAGCTGATGGACACGATCCAGGAGGCGGTGAACCGCGAGGCCAGCCGCTACGGTGCCGAGATCGTCGACGTCCGCATCAAGCGCGCCGACCTGCCGCCCGGCGATCCGCTTCAGTCGGCGTTCCTGCGGATGCAGACGGCGCGCCAGCAGGAAGCCGAATCGATCCGCGCGCAGGGCCGCAAGCAGGCGCAGATCATCCGCGCCGAGGCCGACGCGGAGGCCGCGCGCGTCTACGCGCAGTCGTTCGGCAAGGATCAGGACTTCTACGCGTTCTACCGCGCCATGCAGGCCTATCGCACCACCTTCAACAACGGAAACGCCAGCGTCGTCCTCTCTCCCGACAACGAATTCCTGCGCGAGTTCCAAGGGGTCCGCGGCCGCTGACACGTATGGGAAACGATCTCCTCGCGGCGATCGGCCTCGCGCTCGTTCTGGAAGGCGCGGCCTATGCGCTGTTTCCTGACGCGATGCGAAAGGCCGCAGCCATGCTGTTCACGCGAGGGGAAAGCGCGGTTCGCATCGCCGGCCTCGGCGCGGTGGTGATCGGCGTCGCCGTCGCCGCCGCGGCGCGAATGCACGGTTAGACGGAATCAGGGGTATGGAATTGTATTGACGCCGGCCGGTGCTTACATGGCGTCCAGTTGAGGAGACGAGATACGTGCGTATCGCATTTGCCATCACCGGCGCGGCCATCCTGTTCGCCAGCGCCGCGACGCTTGCCCTTCAGGAGCCGGGCCACGCCCAGCTCGCCGCGCAGGAGCCGCTGAGCGCGCAGCCGCAGGCCGCCGCCCCCGGCGGCGCGCCGGGCAGCTTCGCCGACCTCACCGCCCGCCTGCAGCCCGCCGTGGTCAACGTCTCGACCACGCAGGAGATCGAGGTGGGCCGCCTGCGCGGCATCCCGCGCTTCGCGCCGGGCACGCCGCTCGACGAGCTGTTCCGCCGCTTCCAGGAGCAGCAGCAGCAGGACGGGCAGGAGCCCGAGACGCGCGAGGCGCAGTCGCTGGGTTCCGGCTTCATCATCTCGCCCGACGGCTACGTCGTCACCAACAACCACGTCGTCACCGGGCGCGGCGGCGCCGAGCCGGTCGACAAGATCACCGTGACGCTGTCCGACCGCACCGAGTATTCGGCGCGCATCGTCGGCCGCGATCCGCTCTCCGATCTCGCGCTCCTCAAGATCGAGGGCAAGGACCTGCCCTACGTGCGCTTCGGCCAGTCCGAGCGCGTGCGCGTCGGCGACTGGGTGATCGCCATCGGCAACCCCTTCGGCCTCGGCGGCACGGTGACGGCGGGCATCGTCTCGGCGCTCCACCGCAACATCCAGGCCGGGCAGTACGACCGCTACATCCAGACCGACGCCTCGATCAACCAGGGCAACTCCGGCGGCCCGATGTTCGATCTGAACGGCAACGTCATCGGCGTGAACACGGCGATCTTCTCGCCCACGGGCGGCAACGTCGGCATCGGCTTCGCGATCCCGGCCGAGCAGGCCGCGCCGGTGATCGACCAGCTGCGCTCCATCGGCCGCGTGCGCCGCGGCTACCTCGGCGTCAGCATCCAGCCGGTGACGCCCGAGATCGCCTCCGCGCTCGGGCTCCAGAAGGACCGCGGCGAGATCGTCGCCAGCGTCGAGAATGACGGACCGGCGAAGAAGGCCGGCATCCTCGCCGGCGACGTCATCACGCGCGTCAACGGGCAGGAGGTCACCGTCGACAACACGCTGTCGTCGATCGTCGCGAACAGCGGCATCGGCAGCCGCGTGCCGATCGAGCTCTACCGGGGCGGCAAGCGCCAGACCGTGCAGGCGACGCTCATCGAGCGGCCGTCCGAAATCGCCGTCGCGGGCAGTGACAATGCGCCGGCGGCGGGCGACAAGGCCGCGAACGATGCGGCCGCGTCCGCGCGCCGCAGCCTCGGCATCACGCTCGCCGAGCTGACGCCGGAGGTCCGCCGCCAGCTCGGCGTCGACAACGATGTCGAGGGCGTCGTGATCGCCAGCCTCAACCGCAACAGCGATGCCGCCAAGCGCGGCCTGCAACGCGGCGACGTGATCCTCTCGATCAACCAGCAGCCGACGAAGACGCCCGCCGCCGCCGCCGCCGCCGTGGACGCGGCGCGCAAGGCGGGCCGCGACACGGTGGTGCTGTTCGTGAAGCGCGGCTCGCGCCCGCCGCAGTTCATCGGCATCGCCATGATGGGCAAGGACGAAGGCTGACCCGTCCGCCCGGCGTGGCAGGAAACAGGAACCCCGGCCCCGGTTCGCCCGCGGCCGGGGTTTTTCCTTTTTGCGCGACATGCTTTAGTTGATCGCAGGCGGACAGGGAGTTGGCGATGGGAACGATCTTCGTCGGTGCGGCGGGCGACAAGAGGCTCGAACTCGATCTGAAACGCGCCAACCGGCACGGGCTGATCGCGGGCGCCACCGGCACCGGCAAGACGGTGAGCCTCCAGATCCTCGCCGAGGGGTTCTCGAAGATCGGCGTGCCCGTGTTCATGGCGGACGTGAAGGGCGACCTCGCGGGCCTCGCCATGCCGGGCTCGGCCACGCACAAGGCGCACACGGCCTTGCAGGAGCGCGCGGCGAACATGGGCCTCACGGATTATGCCTACGAGGCGTTTCCGGCAGTGTTCTGGGACCTGTTCGGCGAGCAGGGCCACCCGGTCCGCACCACCGTCTCCGAGATGGGACCGCTGCTGCTGTCGCGCCTGATGGGGCTGAACGAGACGCAGGAAGGCGTGCTCACCATCGCCTTCCGCATCGCCGACGAGGAGCAGCTCATGCTGCTCGATCTCAAGGACCTGCAATCCATGCTGACCTACGTGGCGGACAATGCCGCGTCGATCGGCACACGCTACGGCAACGTCACCCGCCCAAGCGTCGGCGCCATCCAGCGGCAGCTTCTGGTGCTGGAGAACGAGGGCGGCGCGCGCTTCTTCGCCGAGCCCGCGCTCGACGTGAAGGACTTCATGAGGGTCGGCGACGACGGACGCGGGCAGGTGAACATCCTCGCCGCCGACAAGCTGATGCAGAGCCCGCGGCTCTATTCCACCTTCCTGCTGTGGCTGCTCTCCGAGCTCTTCGAGGCGCTGCCCGAGGTCGGCGATCCCGACAAGCCGAAGCTGGTGTTCTTCTTCGACGAGGCGCATCTGCTGTTCGACGAGGCCCCGAAGGCGCTGCTCGAGAAGATCGAGCAGGTGGTGCGCCTGATCCGCTCGAAAGGCGTCGGCGTCTATTTCATCACGCAGAATCCCATCGACGTGCCGGAAGGCGTCGGCGGGCAGCTCGGCAACCGCATCCAGCACGCGCTCCGCGCCTTCACGCCGCGCGACCAGAAGGCGATCAAGGCGGCGGCCGAGACGTTCCGCATCAATCCGGGGCTCAACGTCACCGCGGCGATCACCGAGCTCAAGGTCGGCGAGGCGCTCGTCTCGCTGCTCGACGGCGACGGCGCGCCGTCGCCGGTGGAGCGCGCCTTCATCCGCCCGCCCTGCTCGCGGCTGGGGCCGCTCACCGAGCAGGAGCGCAAGGTGATGATCGCAAGCTCGCCCTTCGCCGGGCGCTACGAGGAAACGGTCGACCGCGAATCGGCGTTCGAGATCCTGAAAGACCGCGCCGAGAAGGCGCTGGAAGAGTCCGAAGCCGAAGCGACGACCAAGGCGAGGGCGAGATCATCCGGGGGCGGCCGCAGCGGCAGCTGGTCGAACAGCATCCTCGGCAAGGTCGCGACCGCCGTGATCGGCGCGTTCGTCGCCAAGAAGGCGCGCGATTTCGGCGACAGCCTCGCAGGCAAGAAGCCTTCGCGCCGCAGCGCCTCGGCGACGTCGAGCGCCGTGGGCACCGCGGGCAGCCAGATCGGCTACGAGATCGGCAAGGCGATCGCCGGCCCGATGGGCGGCCGCATCGGCCGCGGCGTGCTCGGCAGCTTCAGCCGCGGCGTCGCGAAGAAGATCGGGTAGAGGCCTGCTCCTCCTCTTCAGGGGCGATTATGGAGTTTGCAGACCCAAGCGCCGGTCGGCGGCTTGTGGTGGGAAACGGAAGTTATGCTTCGCCCTCGCCTTTGTAGTGGTGGATGGTTCCCCAGACTGTCCGTCTGTCTGCCTCGATCTCGGTGAAGCTCGCTGCGAGGTGTTCATCAATGCCTTCTATCTCGCCTATCTCAAAAATCTCTTGCTCATCCGAGATTTCTAAGACGCGCAGTCCATTATATTCCACGTCCCTTATGAGCAGTGCACGAGCAGCATCTTCATCGGGAGCCATAGCGATCATCCAGCCGCATGCGCCCTGCACCTCTTCGGGGAGAATATTTTGTGGTTCGCCACGCCGCTCGAAAGTGACCAGAGCTATCCAGCAGCGCCTAGCGCTCATCGCCGACTTTCCAAGAGTTTCGCCACATTCAAGCGCGGAACATTGCATTCAATTCCTATGGCCGCAACTGGGTCGAAATGGCCTTCGCACAATGGGTTTACAAGCAACATGATCGGCCGGGGGTAGGGCGTATCCCCACGCTCGGCGCCGGGGCGAAAACCGCCCCCCAACCCCTCCCCTTCAGGAGAGGGCTTCAAGAGGTCAACCGCCGATCGAGACGCTTGCGGTCGCCGGGTCGCTGCTGCCCGGCTGCGCGTCGATGATCGTCTTCAGAAGCGCGCCCTTGTTGACGACCTCCGTGTCGGGATCGCCCGCCGTGGAGCGCGCGGACGGGTCGGGCCGCACCGCGCCCGCGTCGTCGAGCAGCTTCTGCTCGCCCGCCGATTTCGGCGCCGGGCGCACGCCGGGGCCGAACAGCGCTTCCATCGCCTGCGTCTGCGCGTCGGTTTCCATCGGGCGCGGCGCGCCGGGGCGCGGCGGCGCGAGGTTGTAGTCCGGCGGCACCACGAGCGGCGCGGAGCGGCCGATGGCGAACTCGTCCGGCGCGTCGCGCCCGAAGATGCCGCTGCTGCCGCAGGCGGAAAGGCCAAGCGCCGTAACGCCCGCGAGGGCTGCGCGCATCAGGGAAGACATGCTTTTCAACTCCACTTCATTCTGCTGCCGCGGGCTTGCGCTCGAAGAACGCGCGCAGCAGCAGGATTGCGACCCCTATGGTAATCGCCGCGTCGGCGACATTGAAGACGTAAAAGCTCCATGTCCCGACGTGGACGTGCACGAAATCGACGACATAGCCGAAACGCACCCGGTCGACGATGTTGCCGAGCGCGCCGCCGAGCACGAGCGCGAGCGCGAGGATGTCGATGCGGTTCGTCTCCTTGCGCATCCACCACGCGACGCCCGCCGCGATGAGCGCGGTGACGCCGGTGAGAATCCAGCGCTCCTTGGCGCCGTCCGCCTGCAAAAGCCCCATCGAGACGCCCCGGTTCTCGACCCACGTGAGGCTGAGCACCGGCAGCAGGTTGATGCTGCCCTTCGCCTGGAGCCCGACCCCCGCGATGATCCAGAGCTTCACGAGCTGGTCGACGACGAAGATCGCCGCCGCCAGCAGGTAGCCCCGCGCCGCCGTCACGCCACGACCTCGTCGCAGCGCACGCAAAGTTCGGTCGCCGGATCGACGTCGCCGGTATGCCGCCAGCAGCGGGCGCACTTCCCGGCCTCGGTGCGCGTCACCGCGACCGCATCGCCGCCGTACGCGACCGCGCTGACGATCGAGACCTCGGCGAAGTCCGCCGCCGCGATGCCCGCCACGTCCGGCAGGCGCACGACCGCCTCGTTCGACGAGCGGATCGTCTTTTCCCGCCGCAGCGGCTCGATCGCTTCCGTCACGCTCTCGCGCGCCGCACGGATCGCCGCCCATTTTTCGCCGAGCGCCGCATCCAGCCAGCCCCCGTCGATCTCCGGCCAGTCGAGGAGGTGCACCGAGCCGTCTTCGCTCGGGAAGCGGGCCTGCCACGCCTCTTCCGCCGTGAACACCAGCACCGGCGCGAACCAGCGGGTGAGCGCGTGGAACAGCGTGTCGAGCACGGTCCGGCAGGCGCGCCGTTTCGGTGACGTCACGGCGTCACAATAGAGGCTGTCCTTGCGCACGTCGAAATAGAAGGCGCTGAGGTCGTGGACGCAGAACGCCTGGAGCACCGTCACGTAGCGCGTGAAGTCGAAGTCGTTCACGCACCCGCGCAGCTCGGCGCTGAGCTCCGCGAGGCGGTGCAGCACCCAGCGTTCCAGCTCCGGCATCTCGGCAGGCGCGATGCGCTCGTCCTCGCCGAAGCCGTCGAGCGCGCCCAAGAGGTAGCGGAAGGTGTTGCGGATCTTGCGGTAGGCGTCGGTCATGCCGCGCATGATCTCCGGCCCGATGCGGTGATCCTCGCGCCAGTCGACGCTCACCGCCCACAGCCGCAGCACGTCCGCGCCGCTTTCGCCGATCACCTTGTTCGGGTCGATGGTGTTGCCGAGGCTCTTCGACATCTTGCGGCCCGACGCGTCGAGCGTGAAGCCGTGCGTGACGACCGCGTCATAGGGCGCTCGGCCGCGCGTGACGCAGGATTGCAGCAGCGAGGACTGGAACCAGCCGCGGTGCTGGTCCGAGCCTTCGAGATAGAGGTCGGCGGGCCAGCGGAGGTCCGGCCAGCGCCCCGATTCGAGCACGAAGGCGTGCGTGCACCCCGAGTCGAACCACACGTCGAGGATGTCGCCGATGCGCTCGTAGTCGTCCGCCTTGTAGCGCTCCCCGAGGAACAGCTGCGGGTCGGTGCCCGTCCACGCGTCGACGCCTTCGGCCCTCACCGCCGCGACGATGCGGGCGTTGACCTCCGCGTCGACGAGATACTCGCCCGTCTGCCGGTGCACGAACAGCGTGATCGGCACGCCCCACGCGCGCTGGCGCGACAGCACCCAGTCCGGCCGCCCGGCGACCATCGCGCCGATACGGTTCGCGCCGCGCTCGGGCACCCAGCGTACGCGCTCGATCTCCGACATCGCGGTCTCGCGAAGCGTCCTGCCCTGCCCTTGCGCCGCGCGGATGTCGGCTTCCGTCTTGCAGAGCGGAATCTGCGGATCGAGCGGCCGGTCCATCGGCACGAACCACTGCGGCGTGCAGCGGAAGATCACCTTGGCCTTGGAGCGCCACGAGTGCGGGTAGGAGTGCGTGTAGTCCGCGCTCGCCGCGAGCAGCGCCCCCGCGTCCTTCAATGCCGCGCAGACGGGGCCGTCCGGCGCGTTCACCTTGTAGACGTGGTTGCCGCCGACCACCGGCCAGTCCGCCTGATAGGTGCCGTCCGGCCCCACCACGAACTTCGGCTCGATGCCGTGCGCCTTGCACAGCCAGAAGTCGTCCTCGCCGTGGTCCGGCGCCATGTGGACGATGCCGGTGCCGGTGTCGGTGGTGACGAAATCGCCCGCGAGCAGCGGACGCGGCTCGGCGAAGAATCCGCCGAGATCGTGCCACGGGTGGCGGGCGACGGCACCGGCGAGAGCGGAGCCTTTGATCGGTTTCGTATCACCCGATTGCTGCGCGCCGTATCGTGCAAGCGTCGGTGCCAGCAGCGCCTCGGCAACGAGCAGACGTTTGCCGCCAGCCTCGACGAGCACGTAGTCAAGGTCCGCCCCATACGCCAAGGCCCGGTTCACCGGCAGCGTCCACGGGGTCGTCGTCCAGATCACCGCATGAGCGCCGACAAGCTCCGGCGCGTTCGGCGCCTCGGTGATCTCGAACGCCACGTCCACCTGCGTGGAGACGATGTCCTCGTACTCGACCTCCGCCTCGGCGAGCGCGGTCTTTTCCACCGGCGACCACATCACCGGCTTCGCGCCGCGGTAGAGCTGGCCGCTCTCCGCCACCTTCAGCAGCTCGGCCACGATGGTCGCTTCCGCCTCGAAATCCATCGTCAGGTACGGATTGTCCCAGTCGCCGTTCACGCCGAGGCGCTTCAGCTGCTCGCGCTGGCGGTCCACCCAGTGCTGCGCGTAGGCGCGGCATTCGGCGCGGAAGGCGCTGGGGTCGACCTCGTCCTTGTTCTTGCCCTTCTTGCGGTATTCCTCCTCGACCTTCCATTCGATGGGGAGGCCGTGGCAGTCCCAGCCGGGCACGTAGGGCGCATCCTTGCCCAGCAGCGTCTGCGTGCGGACGACCATGTCCTTCAGCACGTGGTTGAGCGCGTGGCCGATGTGCATGTCGCCGTTGGCGTAGGGCGGGCCGTCGTGGAGGACGAACGTCTCGCGCCCCTTCCGCTTGGCGCGAAGGCGCTTGTAAAAGTCGAGGCCCTGCCAGCGCGCGAGCCACTTCGGCTCCGCCTCGGCGAGTCCGGCCTTCATCGGGAATTCGGTCTTCGGCAGGAAGACGGTGTCGCGGTAGTCTTTACGGGTGTCGTCGCTCATATCGGGCATACGCCCTAGAGCATTTTCAAGTCAGGTGGAAACACCTGACGACTCGGAAAATGCGGCAAACGAAGAAAATCAGGGTTTACCCTGCTGGAGAGCGGCGCGCGCGTCCACGATATCCTTGGCGATCTGGGCCTTCAGCGCCTCGAGGCTGGCGAGTTTCATTTCGGGCCTGAGGTGCGCGATGAGCTGCGTCTCGATGGCCTGCCCGTAGAGGTCGCCCGCGTAGTCGAACAGGTGGACCTCCAGCAGTTCCCTCGGCGGCGTGAACATCGGCCGGATGCCGAGGTTCGCGACGCCGTCCACAAGGCGCCCGTCCTCGAGCCGGCAGCGCACTGCGTAGATGCCGTAGGCGGGGCGGACGTATTCGCCGCCGATGGCCACGTTCGCCGTCGGCACGTCGATGGTGCGCCCGCGCTTGTCGCCGTGCTCCACCGTGCCGCGAATGGCAAAGGGCCGCCCCATCAGCGCCGCGGCCTCCCGGCAGTGCCCCGCCTGCAAGGCGGCGCGCACGCGCGTCGAGGAGATGATCGCGGCGCCCTCGTCGCGCACCGGCGCGACCGTTTCCGCGATGAGCCCGTGCGGCGCGCCCAGCTCCAGCAGCTTCGCCGTGTCGCCGCCCGCGCCGCGCCCGAAGGTGAAGTCCTCGCCCGTCACGACCCCCACGAGGCCGAGCCGCGCCATCAGCACGTCGGCGACGAACGCCTCGGCGGGCAGCGCCGCGAAGGCGACGTCGAAGCGCAGCACCACGGCGGCGTCGATGCCGAACGCCTCCAGGAGATCGAGCTTCTGGTCCGTGGTCGTCAGCATGAACGGCGGCGACTGTGGGCGGAACAGCCGCGCCGGGTGCGGATCGAACGTCAGGGCGAGCGCGGGCAGCCCCTCGGCGCGCGCGCGCGCCAGCGCCCGGCCCACCACCGCCTGATGGCCGATGTGGAAGCCGTCGAAATTGCCGATCGCCGCGACGCCGCCGCGAAGGGCTTCGGCAAGCGGCGCATCCCCCGTGATGCGTTCCATGCGCGCCCTGCTATCCCGCCCGGCCCATCACGGCAAGCTCACTGGCGCGGCAAGGTGGCGCGAAGCACGCGGACGACGTTGCCGCCCATCGCCTTCCCGATCTCGCCTTGCGTGAAGCCCTGATCGAGAAGCGCCTGCGTGACCGCGGCGAGATGCGCCGCATCGACGCCCACGGTCGTCGCGCCGTCCCAGTCCGAGCCGAGCGCCACGTGGTCGATGCCGACGAGATCGCGCACGTGCCGCATCGCCCGCGCCGTCGCCTGCGGTGTCGGCGCGCAGACGGCGGCGTCCCAGAAGCCGATGCCGACGACGCCGCCCGTCGCGGCGATCCCCCGGATCTCCTCGTCGGTGAGGTTGCGGTTGGTGTCGCACGTCGCCTTGACGCCGCCGTGGCTGTAGACGACCGGCTTCGTCACAAGCTTCAGTGCTTCGGCGACGGTCGCGTGGCTGGCGTGGGCGAGGTCGACGACCATGCCCTTCGCCTCCATGCGGCGGATGACGTCGCGGCCGAACGGCGTCAGCCCGCCCTTCTCCAGCCCGTGCATCGAGCCCGCCAGCTCGTTGTCGAAGAAGTGCGTGAGACCCGCCATGCGGTAGCCCGCGTCGAACAGCACGTCGACGTTGCCGAGCCTGCCTTCGAGGTTCTGGAGTCCCTCGATGGAAAGCAGCGCGCCCGTCGCGGCCTTGTCGCCGAGCAGCGCGTCGAGGTCGCGCGCCGTGCGCACCAGCCGGTAGCCCTTCGCCGCGCGCATCCGCTCGGCGTGCCACAGCGAGCGCTGGAGCAGCGAATCCCACGTGCGCGGCGGCTGGAGCTGCGCGATGGCGAGCAGGGTGATGTTGTCCGTATCGCCGCCGTTCGCGTCGTAGTTCTGGTTCTTCGGCGTCTTGGTGACGGACGAGAACACCTGCAGCTTCACGTTGCCGTCGCGGAGCCGCGGCAGATCGACGTGCCCGCGCGCCGCGCGTTTTTCGGGATCGCGTTTCCAGAGCAGCGTGTCCGAGTGGAGATCGGCGATCACCAGCCGGTCGTGGAGCGCCTGCGCGGCGGGGCTCACGGTCCATTCGCCCGAACCCGCGATGCGGTTCACCGACCGCTCGGCGATGCCCGGCGCAAGCCCGAAGAACAGCACGGCGGCAAGGACGGCCAGCGCCGCTACGATCCACGGCCAGCGCCTGCGTTTCGCCGTTCTCCGTCCCGTCGCCGCCTTCGCCATCAGACCGCCTCCAGCGTCACGAAATCATAGGCGGGGTGCGTCTTCCCCGCCGGATGCGCTTCGCGGAAGGTCTCACGCCAGCGCGCCGGATCAAGCTGCGGAAAATAAGTATCGCCGTCCGGCGCCGCATGGATTTCGGTGAGCTCGATGCGCGTCGCGAAGGGCAGCGCCTGCGCGTAGATGTCCGCGCCGCCCACCACCATGATCGCGTCGGCGCGCGTGCGCGGATCGAGCCCCGCCGCCGCGATCGCCTCGGCGAGGTTCGGCACCACGGTGACGCCCTCCGCCCGCCATCCGGGCTGGCGCGTCAGCACGATGTTGTGGCGTCCGGGTAGCGGTTTCCCGATGGATTCGAAGGTCTTGCGCCCCATGATCACTGGCTTGCCCACCGTGATCCGCTTGAAGCGCCTCAGGTCTTCGGACAGGTGCCACGGCATGGCGCCGTCCTTGCCGATCACCCGGTTGTCGGCACGCGCAACGACGAGGACGATGTCGGGCCGGTATGTCGCGGTCACACCGCCACCGGCGCCTTGATGTGCGGGTGCGCCGCGTAGCCGACGAGCTCGAAATCGTCGTAGCGGAAGCCGAAGATGTCCTTCACCTCCGGGTTGATGCGCATCTCGGGCAGCGCCATCGGCCGCCGCGTCAGTTGCAGGTCGGCCTGTTCGAGGTGGTTGAGGTAGAGGTGCGCGTCGCCGAAGCTGTGGACGAACTCGCCGGGCTTCAGCCCCGTCACCTGCGCCATCATCTGCGTGAGAAGCGCGTAGGAGGCGATGTTGAACGGCACGCCGAGGAACACGTCGGCGCTGCGCTGGTAGAGCTGGCAGGAGAGCCGCCCCTCGGCGACGTAGAACTGGAACAGGCAGTGGCAGGGCGGCAGCGCCATGCTGTCCACCTCCGCGACGTTCCACGCCGAGACGATCAGCCGCCGCGATTCGGGATTGCGGCGGATCGCCTCCACGAGGTTCCCGATCTGGTCGATGACGCGCCCGTCCGGCGTTTCCCAGCGACGCCACTGCTTGCCGTAGACCGGGCCGAGCTCGCCCTCGCCGTCCGCCCACTCGTCCCAGATGGAGACGCCGTTCTCCTTCAGGTAGCGGATGTTGGTGTCGCCCGAGAGGAACCACAGAAGCTCGTGCACGATGGATTTCAGGTGCAGCTTCTTCGTCGTCAGCATCGGGAAACCGTCGGCGAGATCGAAGCGCATCTGGTGCCCGAAGACGCTGAGCGTGCCCGTGCCGGTGCGGTCGCCGCGCTCCGTGCCGTGGCGGCGGACGCGGGCGAGAAGATCGAGATACTGCTGCATGGAAGCAGATATACGCCGGGTGCGGCCGCTTGGCGAGTGCCACAAATCCTTAGAAATTAAAGGCTTGCAGAATCACTGCGAACACCTTTCATTACGCCTGCGTTTCTGAACGGGGGGATCGTTCACACGCATGGGGGATTTGTACGTCTGGCTGGCCGGATACTGGCTGCTGACGCGGGAGCTGCTGCTGCTCGCGGCGGCGGGCGTTGCCGTGTCGAGCCTCGACGATCTTCTTTTCGACATCCTCTATTTCGCGCGGCAGGTCTGGCGCCGCCTCACCGTCTACCGCGTCCGGCGGCGCGCCGACGCCGGTTCGCTCCCGGCGCGCCCGGCAGCCGATGCGCCCATCGCCGTGTTCGTCCCCGCGTGGGACGAGGCCGAGGTGATCGGGCCGATGCTCGCCACCTTCACGCGCACGATGCGGCATCCGCACTACCGCGTTTTCGTCGGCATCTATCCGAACGATGCGGCGACACACGCCGCCGTGGCCGCGCTCGGCGATCCCCGCGTCGAGACCATGACGGTGCCGCACCCCGGCCCGACGACCAAGGCCGACTGCCTGAACGCGGTCTGGCGCGGCATGGCGCGCTACGAACGCGCGCACGGCGTCCGCTTCAAGGCGATCGTCCTGCACGACGCCGAGGACGTCGCGCACGCGCGCGAGCTCGACGTCATCGACTACCTGATCCCGGCAAAGGCGATGGTGCAGCTTCCCGTCGTGCCGTTCGCCGACCCGGCCTCGCGCTGGATCGCGGGGCATTACCTCGACGAGTTCGCCGAGAGCCACACCAAGGACATGGTGGTGCGCGAGGCGATCGGCGCGGCCGTCCCCGCCGCGGGGGTCGCCTGCGGTTTCGAGCGGGAGATGATGGGCCGGATCGCCGACGCGCTCGGCGGCGCGCCGTTCGACCCGGAGTCGCTCACCGAGGACTACGAGCTCGGCCACCGCATCCACGCGCGCGGCGGCAAGGCCGCGTTCGTGCGCATTCCGGGCACGCGCGGCGCGGCGCACGTGACGACGCGCGAGCATTTCCCGGCGGCGCTTGAGGCCGCCGTGCGCCAGAAGTCGCGCTGGCTGCTCGGCATCGCGCTCCACGGCTGGGACCGCATCGGCTGGCAGGGCGGCGTCGCCGCACGCTACATGCTGCTGCGTGACCGCAAGGCGCTGCTGAACGCGCTCGTCGTGATCGTCGCCTACGTCGCCGCGATCGCCTATGCCGCCGCGATCGTCCTCAAGGGCACGGTGCCGGATGCGCGCGCGCTGCCCGCCGTCGTCGAGCGCGGCACGGCGCTCGACGGACTGCTGCGGCTGACGGCCGCGCTTCTCGTCTGGCGGCTCGCCATGCGGATGTTGTTCACTGGGCGTCAACATGGCCCCGTCGAGGCGCTCCGCGCCCTCCCCCGCGCCTTCGTCGCCAATTTCGTAAACTTCCTCGCCGCCCTCCGCGCCTGCAGGCGCTATGTCCGCAGCCTCGTCAGCAAGACCCGCCCGGTCTGGGAAAAGACCGCGCACCGTTTCCCGCAAACGGCGGTGGACGAATAGATGCGTCCGGTCCGCGCCTTCGGTGTCGTGGTGGCAGCGCTTGCGCTGTGGTCCACGTGGCGGTTCGAAGCCGCGCGCGAAACCTTTGCCGCCATGCTCGCCGCACGTGCCGGGCCTGCGCCTGCTGCTGTTCCCGCAGCGACCCGTGTTTTCGCAACCGTCTCCCCCACGCGAACCGCCGTTGCAGCCTCGCAGGCCGCGATGCCCGTGGTTCAGCCGGGCCGGGCGCTGCGCGCACTCCCGGCAGTCACGGCGTTTCCCCGACCCGCCGCATCGCCCGTGATCGCCACGGGAATCACGCCGGTCGTCGTGTCGGTGCCGGTGCGGAGCGGGGCTCCGACGGCGTATGATTTCGCGGCGGCGGGCTATACCGCGCTTGCGGCCGGAGACCGCCGCACCGCGGCCCGGCAATTCGAGGCCGCGCTCGCCGACGATCCCGCCCATGCCAATGCCGCGCTCTGGCAGGCCGAGCTCGCGGCGCTGCGCAAGGCGTGGCGCGTGGACGCCTACAGCCTGATCCGAAGCGGCGGCGCCGGCTTCGTCAGCGACCGGCCGCTGCTCGGCGGCGGCCAGAGCGGCGTCCGCTTCGGCTACGCACCCGATCCGCTGGCGCGGCGCCCGATCGAACTCTTCGGCCGCATCGCGCTCGCGCACGACTGGCTGAACCCCAACCGGCGCAGCGCGCAGGCGGCGGTCGGCGCGGCATGGATGCCGCTCGGCCGCGATGGTCCGGCCATCGGCGCGGAGCGGCTGATCGCGATCGGCGGCGAGGCGCGCGATGCGTGGGCCATCCGGGTGTCCGGCGGCGCGTGGCACGCGGCGGACGCGAAGCTCCCGGTCGATCTCAGCGCCTATGCCGAAGCCGGCATCGTCGGCGCCCGCAGCCGAGACGGCTTCGCGGGCGCGCAGGCGCTCGCGCTCTATCCGGTCGCGGCGCGCAAGGGCACGCGTCTCGGGCTCGGCGGCGGCGTGTGGGGCAGTCTCCAGGACAGCACAGCCCGGACGGCATCGCGCCTCGAACTCGGCCCCGGCGCACAGCTCTCGCAGCGGATCGGCAAGGGTACGGTCGAACTTCGCGGCGAATACAGGTTCCGCATCGCCGGAGAGGCCGCGCCGGGGAGCGGCCCCGCCGTCACCATCGCCACGCGGTTCTGAACCTATTCGGCCGCGGCCGCGGCGACAGCCTCGATATTCTTGCGGCGGGCGTCGAAATCCTGCGCGATCTTCTCGTCGTTCGCCTGCAGCGCCTCGACATCGACGTTCACGTAATCGAGCACGCCCATCTGCGCATAGCCGCGCTGCACGGTTTCGCCCCACAGGCCGATGTCGGCGACGACCGGGACGATGCGGTTGAAGAGGTGATTGCGGAAGTTGCGCGTGCCTTCGCTCCCATCAGCCCACGCCGTGCACTCGGCGGCGTCGAAGCCGAGAGTCTCGTAGACCTCGCGCGACTGGAACCGATCGCGCATGTGGTAGCACGCCTCGACGAGGAACTCCTCTCGCTCCTTCTTCTCGGCCGCGGAAAGGTGCGGATAATATTCGCGCAAGGTGAGTCGGCCGAAGGCGACATGCCGCGCCTCGTCCTGCATCACGTAAGCGTTTACGGCGCCCGCAAGCGGCGAGGTCGACATGTCGCGGATGCCCGCGAACGCGGCGAGCGCGAGCCCCTCGATCACCACCTGCATCCCGAGGTAGGTCATGTCCCAGCGCTTGTCTTCGAGCACCTGCTCGAGCAGCGTCGCGAGCGGGCCGGTGATCGGATAGCTCATTCCGATCTTCTCGATGAGGCGCTTGTAGGCCTCCACGTGCCGCGCCTCGTCGATCGTCTGCGTGGAGGCGTAGAACTTCGCCTCGAGGTCGGGCACCTGCTGCACGATCTTCGCCGAGCAGATGAGCGCGCCCTGCTCGCCGTGCAGGAACTGCGAGACCGACCACGCCTGCATGTTGCGGCGCAGCTCGACGCGTTCCTTCTGCGACATCTTCTCCCACATCGGCGACCCGAAGATACCGATGGTCTGTTCGGGCATACCTTGCGGGTTTTCCCAGTCCAGATCCTGCGACCAGTCGATGCGTTCGGCCGCATCCCACTGCATCTTCTTGCCCTTGGCATAGAGGCCGAGCAGGTCGTCGCGGTCGTCGGAATATTCGAAGTCGAAAACCGTCTGGAACTCCTGCGCGATGTTCCAGCTCGGGCCGCTCGGCGTCAGCTGGTACAGGTCCGAAAAAGCCATGACGTGCCCTCTTCCCAATGGATCATGTGTTGTCGTTGGCGATCCTGCGCCGTGCTTCGAGCTGGCGGAGGATTTCCCGCGTCCGCATCAGGCTCAGCATTTCGTTGACGGTGGCGATGCCGCGCTCGGCCATCGCCAGCGCTTCATCGTCGCCGATCTTGCCGGCGGTGTGTTCGAAGAACAGGCGCATCTCCTGCCCCACGAGCCACTCGATGAACTGTGCGTACATGGCGCCGACACCTACAAAACCGCGCGCTTCGGTGAAGCCGATGGCGTTCAGCTCCCTGAGGCACCGCGCAATGGCGAGGTTGCGCGGCCCGAAACGACCGTCGAGGTCGGGGCAGAGCAGGCCTTCCTCCGCCGCGCGGCCGAGTTCCTCGATCGAAAGGCCGGTCTGTTCCGCAAGCTCTTCCAGCGTCCCGCCGTCGCCGCCGGTATCGAGCCGGGCGCGCAACATGGCATCGAGATCGGGAAAGGCGTCGGCATGAAGCCAGCGGTCGCCATCCTCCGCGTCGAGCAGCGTGCGAATGATCGCGAGCGGCAGGAAGCGCTCCTCCTGAAGCCGCTTGATCGCCCTCAGCCGCACGACATGCATTTCGTTGTAGAAGGCGCTGTTCGCGCTCGCCCGGTCCGGCTCGGGCAGCAAACCCTCGCGGATATAGAAGCGGATGGTTTCCCGTCCCACTCCCGTCAGCCGTTCAAGCTCGCGCATACGCACGCCGCCCATCTCCCCCCTGAGTGCGACCCGGAAGCTAACAGGATTTGCGGAGTTGTGATACGCAAAATCTGATAGGGTCGCGGCAGGACGGTTGCCGCACGGGTCAGGCCGCTCGTCCTCTCCGCCGTTCCGCAGCCAGCAGGGCGCGTTTCCGCTCCACGCCCCAGCGATAGCCGCCGATCCCGCCGTCGCCGCGGAGGACGCGGTGGCAGGGCACGAGAACGGCGACCCTGTTTGCGCCGCAAGCCGATGCCGCAGCGCGCACCGCGCGCGGCACGCCGATGCCGGTGGCAACCTCCGCATAGGACACCACGCTGCCGCTCGGCACGCTCAACAGAAAGCGCCATACCTTCATCTGGAATGCCGTGCCGCGCAGATCGACGGGGATATCGGGATGCGGCGCTCCGTCCGAGAGATGCGCCCGGAGCGCGTCGATCCACGCATCGAGCTGCGGCGATGCAGCCGCATCCGACGGCTCGATCACGGCGCGCGGGAATTCGGCTCTCAACCGATCCACGAGCGTATTTTCGTCGTCGCCGAAATCCACCGCGCAGACGCCGCGCGACGTCGCCGCCATCAGCAGAAGGCCAAGGCCGGTGGGACGGCACGCCCACGCGATTACCTCCCCTGCGCCGCCAGCGCGGTAAACTGCGGGCGTCATGCCGAGATGTCCGCCGGCGCGTTCGTAGGCGCGGCTGGTGGACCCGAAGCCCGCCTCGAAGATCGCGCCGGCAACGCCGTCGCCCTCCTTCAGGCCGGCCTTCAGCCGTTTCATCCTGAGCGCGGTCTGGAACGCCTTCGGGCTGACGCCGATGATCGCGGTGAACGTCCGCTGCACCTGAAAGCTGCTGAGCCCGGCGACCTCCGCCAGACGGGCGAGCGGCAGCGGCGCGTCCGCGTGCGCCTCGATATAGCGTGCGAGCGCCGCCATCTTGTCCGCCGCGGGGTCGTGTCCCTCCGGAGCGCCGGGACGGCAGCGCAAACAGGCCCTGTAGCCGTCCGCTTCGGCCGCCGCGCCGTTCGCGTAGAAGCGCACGTTCTCCCGCTTCGGCGTCCGCGCCGGGCACGACGGGCGGCAATAGACCCCGGTGCGCTTCACGGCATAGACGAAGCGGCCGTCGTAGCCGCGATTACGCGCCGCCACGGCGTTCCAGAATGTATCCGCGTCGCCTGGCCTGTCGATGTCGGTCATGTCCTGCTCCTCTTTCCGGTGATGCCCGCGAGAATAGGCCCGACCGGAAGGGACGGCGTTCCGTTCCTTGCACCGATATGCACGATCGCAATTTTGTTGGGGACCCACCACCCGGAAACGCCAAAGGTGGTGGCGGGCGACTCCCGGCTTGGGTAATCAGGAGAGCATGGACATCTACCTTCCGATCGCCGAGCTCAGCGTCAATGCGTTGGTGATCGTGGGCTTCGGCGTTCTGGTCGGCGTCCTGTCCGGCATGTTCGGTGTCGGTGGCGGATTCCTGACCACGCCGATGCTGATCTTCTACGGGATTCCGCCGGCGATCGCGGTGGCGTCGTCCGCCACGCAGATCACCGGATCGAGCGTGTCGGGCGCGCTTGCCCATTGGCGGCGCGGCGGCGTCGATCCGAAGATGGGGGCAGTGATCGTGGCGGGCGGCGTGGTGGGGTCCGGGATCGGCTCCTACCTCTTCAAGCTGCTCCAGAAGATCGGCCAGATCGATATCTCCATCTCGCTGATCTACGTGGTCTTCCTGTCGACGATGGGCGGGCTGATGCTCGTGGAATCGTGGCAGACGCTGCGGCGCGCGCGCGCCGGCGAGATCCGCCGCGTGAAGCTGCATCCCCACATCCCGCTCATCGCGGCGCTGCCGTGGAAGATGCGCTTCTACAAGTCGGGCCTCTACATCTCGCCGCTCGCCCCGTTCGGCATCGGCGTGATCGTCGGCATCCTCACCTTCATCATGGGTATCGGCGGCGGCTTCATCATGGTGCCGGCGATGATCTACCTGCTCGGCATGTCGGTGTCGGTGGTGGTCGGCACGTCGCTGTTCCAGATCGTGTTCACCACGTCGATCATCACGCTGCTGCACGCCGTGCAGTCGAAGACGGTGGACATCGTGCTCGCGCTGATGCTCCTCATCGGCGGCGTCGTCGGCGCGCAGATCGGCGCGCGCATGGCGCAGCGGCTGCCCCCTGAAAAGCTGCGTTTCGCGCTTGCCCTGCTCGTCATCGCGGTCGCGATCCGCCTGCTCGTCGGCCTCACCTGGACACCGAGCGAACTCTATTCGGTCTATGCCGAATGAAGCGGCTGTTCCTGCCCCTGATGCTCCTGCTGCTGTCGGCGGCCGCGCCGCCGCGGCTGATCACCGATATCAGCCACAGCCAGATCGACATCGTCTACAGCTTCGCCGGTGCCGAGCTGCTGATTTTCGGCGCGATCCAGTACCCGGGCGGGCAGACTCCCGACGAGCGCCCCGACATCGCCGTGATCGTGCGCGGACCGCCGGAAGCGCTGACGGTGCGGCGCAAGGCGCGTGTCGCCGGCATCTGGATCAACACCAGCTCCGTGCGCTTCGAAACCGCGCCATCGTTCTACAGCGTTGCGACGACGCGCCCGATCTCGGAGCTCGTCGACGACGAGACCGCGGCGATCTACGAGCTGGGCCTGTCGCATCTCCAGCTCTCGCCGGTATCCGGTGACGCCGCTGAAATCCGCACGTTCGAGCGGGGGTTCCTGAGCCTCCGCCGCCGCGAGGGCCTGTATGCGGACGACGCGCAGGGGGTCGAGCTTACCGAAAACGTGCTCTATCGCGCCCGGATCCAGATCCCGAGCCAGGTTCCCGTCGGCAACTACACGGTCGAGATCCACCTGATCGACGATGGCAAGGTGGTGGCGAGCGCGATGCGCGAGATCAGCATCGACAAGTCGGGGTTCGAGCGGCAGGTCTCCGTCGCCGCAGAGGAGCACAGCTTCTCCTACGGACTGCTCGCGGTCGTGCTGGCACTGCTGCTCGGCTGGCTCGCCGGGCTTTTCACGCGGCGGTAAACGCTTCCTTATCCCTTCACTGCTAGACCTCTGCGGCAAAGCCTTATCGCAGTGAAGGAGCGCGTCTTGGATCAGTCGTTCATGCCGGTAACACCCTCGCCGGCCGATGGTCACAACGTCTTCATGCAGCCCGAAAAGACGGCCAGCCTGCCGAGCACGTGCGTGATCGGCCGCGTGCGGGAAATTGCCGGCGGTTCCGCGATCTGCAGCCTCGAGCCCACGCAGCTGAAGGCGATCGCAGGCCACGAGGACGCAACCGTCGCCATGTCGGGGCAGGTGGGCAGCCAGGTGAAGATGCGCGTCGGCGACCTCTGGCTGCTCGGCAACGTGCGCGACATGCGCATGGACGAGGCGAACGATGTCATCCTCTCGCACGTCGACTTCCTCGGCGAAGGGCCCGAGGACCCCGCCACCGGTTCGATGAAGGCGTTCCGCCGCGGCGTGACGCGCTATCCGGTGCCGGGCGACGATGTGTTCACCGTCTCGCGCGCCGACCTCGTGCTGGTGTTCGCGGCGGAGGACCGGCCGCACATCGAGATCGGCACCGTGTATCCCACGGAGGACGTGCGCGGCGCGCTGCTCATCGATTCGATGCTCGGCAAGCATTTCGCGCTGCTCGGCTCAACCGGTACCGGCAAATCGACGAGCGCCGCGCTGATCCTGCACCGCATCGTTGAGAAGGCGCCGAGGGGCCACATCATGATGCTCGATCCGCACGGCGAATATGCCGCCGCGTTCAGCTCGAACGGCATGATCTTCAACGTCGACAACCTCAACCTCCCCTACTGGTTGATGAACTTCGAGGAGCACTGCGAGGTCTTCATCACCACCGACGGTTCGGAGCGCGAGAAGGACATGGACGTGCTGGCCAAGTGCCTGCTCGCCGCCCGCTCCAAGAGCCGCATCGCCGAATCGCTCGGCAAGATGACGGTCGATTCGCCCGTGCCCTACCTGCTTTCGGACCTGCTCGGCGCCATCCAGGCGCAGATGGGCAAGCTCGACAAGGCGAGCGACCTCGGGCCCTATATGCGGCTCAAGACCAAGATCGAGGAGTTGAAGAGCGACCCGCGCTACAATTTCATGTTCAACGGCCTGCTCGTTTCGGATTCGATGGCGCCGTTCCTCTCCAAGATCTTCCGGCTTCCAGCAGAGGGCAAGCCGATCTCGATCGTCGACCTGTCGGGCGTGCCGTCCGACATCGTGACCGTGGTGGTCGCGGTGCTCGCGCGCATGGTGTTCGACTACGCGATCTGGGCGCGGCGGGAGCCGCAGCGGCCGATCCTGCTCGTCTGCGAGGAGGCGCACCGCTACGTGCCGTCCGACCGCGAAACGAAGGGCGTCGCGGTACGCAAGATCCTCGAGCGCATTGCCAAGGAAGGCCGTAAATACGGCGTCTCGCTCGGCCTCATCACGCAGCGCCCGTCGGACCTTGCCGAAGGCGTGCTCTCGCAGTGCGGCACGATCATCTCCATGCGCCTCAACAACGAGCGCGACCAGATGTACGTGCGCAATGCCATGCCCGAAGGCGCGCGCGGTTTCCTCGATTCGATCCCCGCGCTCCGCAACCGCGAATGTATCATCTGCGGCGAGGGCGTCTCGATCCCGATCCGCGTGCGGCTCGACGATCTCGCGCCGCAGCTTCGCCCGGCGTCTGACGATCCGCTGTTCAGCCAGCTCTGGACCGAGGAAGGCGACGAGGCGGGTATCCTCTCCCGCACCATCCACCGCTGGCGCGGGCAGGGTCGCGGCTAGAGCATCGCGCGGAAAAGTGGGAACCGGTTTTCCGCGAAGAACGATGCGACCACAAAGGGATAGAGCAGGCTGCGCGCTTCCGGAATCATGCAGCCTGCTCTAGCGAGCGGCTTTCGTCGCTTCCCAGCAGGGATCCCACGTCGGTTCGGGGCCGAAGCGGGCGGCGAGAAAATCGACGAGCGCCCGCACCCGCGCGGTCGCGCTGCGCCCCGGCGGCATGACCGCGTAAAGTCCGGTTTCGCCCCGCGTCCATTCGCCGAGCACGACGTCCACCGCGCCGCTCGAGATTGCCGGCGAGGCGATGAACGTCGGCAGCATGGCGATGCCGAGGCCCGCCTCCGCCGCCGCAAGCAGCATCTCGCCGCTGTTGGCGCGGAGCCGCGCGCGGCCCTTCACATATTCGCTGCGCCCGCCCACGTCGAAGCGCCATGACTCCGACGGCGCGACGTTCGCGTAGAGGAGCACATCATGATCCGCGATCTCGCGGGGATGCGAAGGCGTTCCCATGCGGGCCAGATAGGCGGGGCTCGCAATGGCGACTGCGCGGATCAGTGCGAGCTTCCGCGCAATCAGCGTCGAATCGGCAAGCTGGCCGATGCGGACGGCGAGGTCGAGCCCTTCGCCGATGATGTCTGCGCGACGATCATCGAAGGCGATGTCGAACTCGACGCGCGGGTGCGCGGCCGCGAACTCGGCGAGTGCGGGAGCGAGGTAGGCGATGCCGAAGGAGAGCGGCGCGGAGAGGCGGATCGGCCCGGCGATCTCGGCCATCGCCGCGGCGACGGCGTCGCGCGCTGCTTCCAGGCCTGCGATCGCCTCGCGCACGCGCCCGAAATAGTCCGCGCCGACATCCGTTGGCCGCGCGCCTTGTGCACTGCGCGTGAGCAGCCGCGCGCCGAGCACCGCTTCGAGCCGCGCGACGCGGCGGCTGACGATCGACTTCGAAAGGCCGAGCCGCTCCGCCGCGCGGCTGAAGCTGCCGGTTTCGACGACCGCAACCAGTGCTGCGATATCAGAAAGGTCGCTCGACTGTTCCATTTCATGCAACTCCGGTGTTCGCATTGCTGCGCTATCGGCAACACCGGTCGCACATTAGCTAGGGGTCTGCAACCGGGAACAAGGACCAGACCCATGCAGAACATTCTTGTCGTGCAGAGCAGCGTGCTCGGCGATGCGTCGGCATCGCGGAGCCTTATCAACGATTTCCTCGCCACCGTGGGAACAGGCGCGAACATCACGGTTCGCGACGTCGGCGCGAACCCCCTGCCGCACCTTTCCGGCGCCACACTCGGCGGTTTCAGCGGTGCCGACACCTCGGAAGCCAGCGCGGAACGCGCGCTTTCCGATGAACTGATCGCTGAGCTTCAGGCCGCGGACGTCATCGTGATCGGCGCGCCGATGTACAATTTCGGCATCACCTCGAACCTCAAGAGCTGGTTCGACCGCGTGCTGCGCGCCGGCGTCACCTTCCACTACACGGCTGAAGGCCCCGTCGGCCATCTTGCCGGCAAGCGCGTCATCGTCGTCGAGACGCGCGGCGGCTTCTACAGCGAAGGGGACGGCAAGGCGCTCGACGCGCAGGAACCGCACCTGAAAGCCATGCTGAACTTCATCGGCATCACCGACATCATTTTCGTCCGCGCCGAACGTCTGGCGATCTCGCCGGAAGCGCGCACGGACTCGCTCGCCGCTGCGGCCGATGAACTCAAAAAACTCGGTGCAGAGGGCTTCGCACTGGCTGCGTGAAGCCCAGCTATGCCACCACCGCTTCCGTCACTGCATCAGACGGTGAAGCTCTCTCCGCAGCCGCAACTGCCCTTGGCATTGGGGTTTTCGAAGACGAAGCCGGCGGCGAAATCGTCTTCCTTCCAGTCCATGCGGCTGCCGATCAGGTAGAGGAGCGAACCGCCGTCCACATAAAGCGTCCCACCCGGCGTCGGGATCGCTTCGTCGCCCGGTTTCGCCTCGGTGACGTAGTCGATGCTGTACGCAAGGCCCGAGCAGCCGCGCCGGGGCGTCGACAGGCGCACGCCGAGCGTCCCTTCGGGCGCGCGCGCCATCATCGCGGCGATGCGTGCGTGGGCGTTTTCAGTGAGCGCGATGGGCGCCGGGCGTTCGCGGACAGTCGTCGTCATAACATCCCAAGCTCCAGCTTCGCCTCGTCGGACATCTTCTGCGGGTCCCACGGCGGATCCCAGACGAGGTTCACCTCCGCCGAGCCGACGCCGGGGATGCTGCCGACGCGGATTTCCACCTCGGCAGGCATGGATTCGGCGACCGGGCAATGCGGCGTCGTCAGCGTCATCGTGACGACGACGTGGTCGTCCACGATGTCGACGCCGTAGACGAGGCCGAGATCGTAGATGTTCACGGGAATCTCGGGATCATAGATTTCGCGCAGCGATGCGATCACGGCATCGTAGAGGTCGCCGCCGGGGCTCGCCGGATCGGGCACGGCGGGCTTCTGCGACAGGAACCCTTCCAGGTAATCGGCTTTGCGCCGCGCCTCCTGAAGCACGGGGCGCTCCGGCGCGGGCGGCGGCGCATCGACGCTTTCCACGGTATAGGGGCGCGAGTCCTCGCTCATCCGAAAATCCTCTTCACACGCGCGATGCCACGAAGCAGACGCTCGACATCGCGCTCATCGCTGTAGACGCCGAAGCTGGCGCGCGCCGTGGCGGGCACGCCCAGCGTTTCCATCAGCGGCTGCGCGCAGTGGTGCCCCGCCCTGATGGCGACGCCTTCCTCGTCCAATATGGTGCCGATGTCGTGGGGATGAACCCCCTCCATCGCGAAGCTGACGATGCCGCTCGAATCGTCCGGCCCGAACAGCCTGAGCGAGTTGACCTTGCGAAGCTCCGCGCGGGCGAGGCCGGCGAGATGCCGTTCGTGCGCGTCGATGGTGTCGAGACCGATGGCGGAGACGTAATCCATCGCGGCGGCGAGGCCGACCGCGCCGACGATGTGAGGCGTCCCCGCCTCGAAGCGCGTCGGCGCCGGGGCGTAAGTGGTCTTCTCGAACGTCACCGTCTCGATCATCGAACCGCCGCCCTGCCACGGCGGCATCGCGGAGAGGATGTCCCCGCGCGTCCACAGCACGCCGATACCGGTGGGGCCGTAGAGCTTGTGACCGGAGAAAGCGTAGAAATCGGCGCCGAGCGCCTGCACGTCGACGCCCATGCGCGGCACTGCCTGACAGCCGTCGACGAGCAGCTTCGCGCCGACACCGTGCGCGGCGCGGGCGATGCGGGCGATGTCCGCCACCGAGCCGAGCACGTTCGAGACGTGCGCGACGGCGACGAGCCTGTGCGCGGGGGTGAGCATCGCCTCCAGCGCATCCTCGTCGATGCGGTGGTCGGCGGTGAGCGGCGCGACGTCGATTTCGATGCCGGTGCGGTCCCGCAAAAGCTGCCACGGCACGATGTTCGAATGGTGCTCCAGCCGCGACAGCAGGATACGGTCGCCGGCTTTCAGGTTCGCCGCCCCCCACGTCTGAGCAACGAGGTTGATGGCCTCGGTCGCACCGCGCACGAAGACGATCTCGTTCGGACTCGCGGCATTGATGAAGCGGGCGGCGGTGCTGCGCGCCGCCTCGAAACGCTCGGTCATCGTCGCCGAGCGCGCGTAAACGCCGCGGTGCACGGTGGCGTACTCGGGGCCGTAGGCGGCGGCGATGGCGTCGATCACGACTTGCGGTTTCTGCGCGGTCGCGGCGGAATCGAGATAGGCCCAGTCGCCGACACCCGGGAAGTCGGCGCGGCGCGAGACGCTGATCGGGGTGAGCGCGTTCATGCGATCTGCTCCAGCGCGGCGAGCGCCGCCGCTTCGAGCGTTTCGGTGTCGGCGAAGTTTACGAAAGCATCGGCGAGGAACGCTTGCAGGAGCAGCCGCTTCGCCTCGGCCGGGGGCAGGCCGCGGCTGGTCAGGTAGAAATATTGGGTGGCGTCAAGTTCGCCGACCGTCGCGCCGTGCGCGCACTTCACGTCGTCGGCGTAGATCTCGAGCTCCGGCTTGGCGTTCGCCGTGGCGGTGCGGTCGAGCAGCATCGCCTTCACCGACTGCTCGGCATCGGTCTTCTGCGCGCCGCGATCGACGACGATCTGCCCGAGATAGGTGCCGGTGGCCTGCTGCGCGAGCACGGTGCGGACGGTCTGGCGGCTGGTGGCGCCGGGCGCAGCGTGGCGCACGCGGGTGACGATTTCCAGCGTCGCCTTGCCGCCCGCGACCTGCGCGGCGCCGAGCTCGAAATGCGCGCCCTCGCCGAGAGTCACGTCGAGCGCGATGCGGCCGTAGCGGGCGCCGAGGTTGAGCATGTGGAAATCGAGCCGCGCGCCGTCCGCGATCGAGATCACGAAGTCGCGCACCGAGACCGGCTGCGCGGCATCGGCGACGAGCGTGCGGGCGAGACTTTCCCCGGCGGGCACCGCGATGGTTTCCGTGACGACGCCCGACGGCCACACCTCGGCGAGCGCATCGAGGTCGCTGTAGCGCCATGCCTCGTCGCGGCGTGTGGGGAGGGCGAGGGCGTTCACGCCGCCATCTCTCCGTAGCCCTCGCGCTCCAGTTCATGCGCGAGTTCCGGCCCGCCCGAGCGGACGATGCGTCCGGCGGAGAGCACGTGCACCCGGTCCGGCTTCACGTAGTCGAGCAGGCGCTGGTAGTGGGTGATGAGCAGGAAGCCGCGCTCGGGCGAACGCAAGCGATTGATGCCGTTCGCGACCGTCTTCAGCGCGTCGATGTCGAGGCCGGAATCGGTCTCGTCGAGCACCGCGAATTTCGGCTGGAGCAGCGCCATCTGCACCATCTCGTTGCGCTTCTTCTCGCCGCCCGAGAAGCCGACGTTCACGCCGCGCTTCATGTGATCCATGGTGAGATCGAAGGCATCCGCCTCGGCGCGCGCGAGGCGCATGAAATCTGCGGCCGAGATGTCCGCCTCGCCGCGCAGCTTGCGCTGGGCGTTGAGCGCGGTGCGCAGGAAATTGAGGTTGGAGACGCCGGGAATCTCGACCGGATACTGGAGGCCGAGGAAGAAGCCGGCGGCGGCGCGCTCATGCGGCTCCATCGCGAGCAGGTCCTCGCCGTTGAAGGTGACGGAGCCCGAGGTCGCCTCGTAGCCCTCGCGGCCCGCGAGCACATAGCCGAGCGTCGACTTGCCCGAGCCGTTCGGCCCCATGATGGCGTGCACCTCGCCCGCGCCAACGCTGAGCGTCAGGCCCTTGAGGATTTCCTTGTCGCCGACATTGGCGTGGAGGTTTTCAATCTTGAGCATTGTAACTTCAATCCAAAGAGCCAGAGATGGCGCCATAGCCTAGGGTCAGTGCGATCAACGAAATCAGCGTGGCACCAACTGCCATCATCGACGTCGAAAACCAGAATAGCAGCGGCTGTTCCTGTCTGACGTAAATCGCACCTCTGACGTCCGCCATTTGGTCGCGCATTGAAACGTAAAAACGCCACCAGATGAAACCTGCCATCACCACAAGGAAAGCGATGAAAATCACCTGTTTGATCACCCCACGCTCCCCTCAAGGCTGATGCCGAGGAGCTTCTGCGCCTCCACGGCGAATTCCATCGGGAGCTGCTGGAGCACCTCTTTCGCGAAGCCGTTGACGATGAGCGCCACCGCCGCCTCGCGGTCGAGGCCGCGCTGCATGGCGTAGAAGAGCTGGTCGTCGCTGATCTTGCTCGTCGTCGCCTCGTGCTCGATCTGCGCGCTCGGGTTCTTCACCTCGATGTAGGGGACGGTGTGCGCGCCGCATTCGGAGCCGAGCAGCAGCGAATCGCACTGGGTGAAGTTGCGCACGCCCTCCGCCGAGGGGCCGACGCGGACGAGGCCGCGGTAGGTGTTGTTCGATTTGCCTGCCGAGATGCCCTTCGAGATGATCGTGGAGCGCGAGCCCGCGCCGAGGTGGATCATCTTCGTGCCGGTGTCGGCCTGCTGGTAGTTGTTGGTGAGCGCGACCGAGTAGAACTCGCCGACGCTGTCCTTCCCCGAGAGCACGCAGGACGGGTATTTCCACGTGATCGCCGAGCCGGTCTCGACCTGCGTCCACGACACCTTGGAGCGGTCGCCCCGGCAGTGCGCGCGCTTGGTGACGAAATTGTAGATGCCGCCCTTGCCGTTCGCGTCGCCCGGATACCAGTTCTGCACCGTGGAATACTTGATCTCGGCGTCCTCCAGCGCGACCAGCTCGACGACGGCGGCGTGGAGCTGGTTCTCGTCGCGCTGCGGCGCGGTGCAGCCTTCGAGGTAGGAGACGTAGGCGCCCTTGTCGGCGATGATCAGCGTGCGCTCGAACTGGCCGGTGTTCTCCGCGTTGATGCGGAAATAGGTGGACAGCTCCATCGGGCAGCGCACGCCTTCGGGCACGTAGACGAAGGTGCCGTCCGAGAAGACCGCGCTGTTGAGGCAGGCGAAGAAGTTGTCGCGCTGCGGCACCACGGCGCCGAGATACTTGCGGACAAGCTCCGGATGCTCGCGGATCGCCTCGCTGATCGACAGGAAGATGACGCCCGCCTTCTTCAGCTCCTCGCGGAAGGTGGTGGCGACGGACACGCTGTCGAACACGGCGTCGACGGCCACTTTCCGCGCGCCCTCGACGCCCGCGAGCACCTTCTGCTCCTCGATCGGGATGCCGAGCTTCTGGTAGGTGAGCAGGATCTCGGGGTCGAGCTCGTCCAAGGACTTCAGCGTCGGCTTCCTGCGCGGCGCGGCGTAATAATAGGCGTCCTGATAGTCGATCGGCGGGATCGAGAGCTTCGCCCAGTCCGGGTTTTCCATGCCCTGCCAGAGCCGGAAGGCCTTCAGGCGCCACTCCAGCATCCATTCGGGCTCGCCCTTCTTCATCGAGATGAAGCGGACGGTATCCTCGTCGAGGCCCTTCGGCGCGAAATCGGACTCGACGTCGGACGTGAAGCCCCACTTGTACTTCGCGCGCTCCTCGGCGAGGGCGAGGGCCTGTTCGTTCACGGCCATCAGGCGGGCTCCCCGACACGCTGGTTCGCGCGCTCGGCGGCCGCGACGATCGCGGCGAGGCTCATCTCGCCGAGCGCCTCGCGCACGCGCGCGTTGATGAGCGACCAGTGCGGACGCACCGCGCAGTTCAGTTCGAGCCCGCAGTCCGAAGGCTTGTCCAGGCACTGGGTGATGACGATGGGGCCGTCCACGGCCTCGACGATGTCGGCGATGCTAATCCCGGCCGGATCGCGCCCGAGCTGGACGCCGCCGGTGACGCCGCGCGCCGATTCGAGCAGCCCGGCGCGCGCGAGGATGCCCGTGAGCTTCGCCGCCGTGGGCGCGGGCACGCCCGTTTCGGCGGCAAGCTCGGCCGCGGAAAAGCGCCGCTCCGGCGCGCGCGCCGCCGCCGTCATCACGACGACCGCGTAGTCGGCAAGGTTGGTCAGGCGGATCACGGACACTCCGGGCGCTAAATCAGACGAATTCGGTCCGGCTTATGTGGGGGGTGCGGCGCCCGAGTCAAGCGGCGAGATGCCTCTAGCTGACGAGCGACAGCCTCGGAAGCGTGGGAAGCTGGCGGCGCAGGCGGATGCTGTGACTCATTACCGCAGCGCCGGCGTCGGCGAACTGCGTGGGCGTCATGCCCACGAACGTGCGGAACTCGCGGATGAAGTGCGACTGGTCGTAGAAGTCCTCGCCCGCGATGTCGAGCCAGTGCGCGCCCGGATCGAGGCTGATCCCGACTGCGGCGCGCAGGGCCCGGTACTTGCGCATCAAGAGCTTCGGCGGCGCGCCGTAGGTGCGGCGGCACAGGCGCTCCACCTGCCGCGCCGAGCGGTCCGCGTTCGCGATCAGGCCGTCGATGCCGCCGGGGCTGCCGCGCACCAGCCAATCCTCGACCAGCATCCCGAAGCCGGGGTCCTGACGCGCCGCGTACCGCCGCGCCAGCGACAGGAAAAAGGCGTCGGCGGCGGCGACGAGATCGTCGTCAGAGGCGCCGTTGCGCATCCGGCAGAGCGTCGAACGCGCTCGGCTTCCGGCAAGGTCCTCCAGCGGCAGCATCTCGTCCGCCATCTCGTCGGAATCGACGCCGAAGCAGCGCAGCCAGCCATCGGGCATGATCCCAGCGCCGAACACCAGCGCCGGCCCTTCGAGCGCCATGCCGAGCGGCAGGCAGCGCGGCCCGAACAGGCTGGCGCCATAGCCGCTGCGGACGCTGCCGTCGGGCCAGGTGAGGGCGGAACGGCCGCGAATCACGAAGCGCACGTTGGGAAGCTCGGCGCGCATCACGTCGGTGATGCGGGCCTCGCCGACCTCGACGACATAATAGCTCGACAGCAGCCGCCGAAGCGGCGGGGCGGGCGAATAGTAGCGCATCGAGAACATGGAACCGCGACCGACCTTTCGTGCCTCACGCCTGAGCCGAAGGTTTCGGCACAGATACCAAAGCTTTGCGCGCCCTGCGAGTCGCAGTTCGCAGCCGACAAAAAGCGGGGGGTCCGGGTTGGAGCGGACCCCCCTGTCAGTCGGGGTCGTGGATGCCCGGAGGGGGCATAGGAGACGAACCCTTGGGTCGCAGCGCCGGTTTAGGGCGGCAGCGTCAAAGCCCCGTCAAAATGCTGTGAGCCGTTCGCAAAAACTTCGCGCCCGCACAAAAGGCCGGAAAAAAGAAGGCCCGGGCGCATTGAAACGCCCGGGCCGGAAAGTGAGGGTCGTGTTCGTTCCGGCCTGCTGGATACCGGAAGAAAGGACGTCCCCTGAGTCGCGAGACGGACCCTAGCGGGCGGCCCCGGCCGTGGATTGTACGAATCCGACATCGGACCGGCTTCGTGTTTCGATCCAGAGGTTTATGCCGGAGGATCATGGCGGCGGGCGGCAACCGCCGGGCGCGCGGCGGCGGTTCGGCGGACGCCGCCGTTCCGCACGGCCGCCGAGTCGCGCATCCGCCGCGGCCGGGCGCCCTGAAACCCGCGGGTGTCGGCCGCCGGAACCCGCGCGCTTCCTTTTGACCGCGGGGCCGTCGCTGCGCTAAGGCTGACGTCATATGCAGATCCCTTACGGGCTGGTCCGCCCCGTCCTCTTCAAGCTCGATGCCGAACGCGCGCACCGCCTGACCTTACGGATGCTCGGCGCGATGCCGTCGTCGCGGCTTCCCGAAGACCCGCCCAGCCTGCGGACCACCGTGGCGGGGCTGCGCTTTTCGAACCCGGTCGGCATCGCCGCGGGCTTCGACAAGAACGCCGAGGCCCTGAACCCGCTGCTGCGGCTCGGCTTCGGCTTCGTGGAGGCGGGAACGGTGACGCCGCTGCCGCAGCCGGGCAACCCGAAGCCGCGCATGTTCCGCCTGACCGAGGACCAGGCGGTGATCAACCGGCTCGGCTTCAACAACGACGGCCTCGAACAGGCGCTCGACAAGTTCAAGGAACGCGCCTGGAACCGGGGTCCGCGCGGCGTGACCGGCCTCAACGTCGGCGCCAACAAGGACTCGCGCGACCGCATCGCCGATTACGCGCTGTCCGTGGAGCACGCCGCGCCCTTCGTCGACTACATCACCGTCAACATCAGCTCGCCCAACACGCCCGGCCTGCGCACCCTGCAATCGAAGGACGAGCTTTCAGGGCTGCTCGGCCGCGTCATCGAGGCGCGCGGCCATCGCAAGACGCCGATCTTCCTGAAAGTGGCCCCCGACGTCACCGACGCCGACATCGGCGACATCGCGGTCGCGGTGGTGGCGGCGGGGATCGACGGCCTCGTCGTCTCGAACACCACGATCGCGCGGCCGGACACGCTGAAAAGCCGGCACGCCCCGGAAGCGGGCGGGCTGTCCGGACGGCCGCTGATGGCGCGATCGACGGAGGTGCTGCGGGCGTTCCGGCAGGCGACCGTGGGCGCGGTGCCGCTGATCGGCGTCGGCGGCATCGCGAGCGCCGACGACGCCTATCGGAAGATCCGCGCGGGCGCGAGCCTCGTCCAGCTCTACACGGCGCTCGTCTATCAGGGGCCGGGCCTCGTCGGCGCGATCAAGACGGGGCTGGCCGCGCACCTCAGGGCAGACGGCTTCGAGCGCGTCTCGCAGGCCGTGGGCGCCGACGCCTAGAAACCTTGCCCCGGCGCGGCCCGGCGTCCTATGACGTCAGCGTGCTCACACATCCGATCGCCCGCGCCGCGACAGGCGCGCTTTTCCTGGGTCTCGCCGCCTGCGCCGCGCAGGCGCCCGCGCCGTCCGCCGCGCTGCCGCCGCCGGCGTTCGACGACGACAGCCCCGTCTACAGCAGCCTCGTCTCCGCGGCGCACCCGCTGGCGGCAGACGCGGGCAAGGCGATGCTGGCGGCTGGCGGCAGCGCCGCGGACGCCGCGCTCGCCACCATGCTGGCGCTGACCGTGGTGGAGCCGCAGTCGTCGGGCATCGGCGGCGGCGGCTTCCTGCTCTACCACGACGCCGAAAGCGGCAGGCTCTACACGATCGACGGCCGCGAAACGGCGCCGAAGGCGGCAACGCCGACCATGTTCCTTCAGGCCGACGGCACGCCGATGCCGTTCCGCGAGGCCGTGCCCGGCGGCAAGAGCGTCGGCGTGCCCGGCAACATCCGGCTGATGGCGATGGCGCACGCGCGCTTCGGCCGCCTGCCGTGGGCGAAGCTGTTCGAACCGGCGATCCGGCTGGCGCGCGACGGCTTCGAGATGAGCCCGCGGCTGCACGAGATGCTGGCGGCGCGGCCGCAGCACGCGGGCATGACCGAATGGGCGAAGGCGACCTTCTTCCATGCCGACGACACGCCGCGCCTTGCCGGCGAGACGATCCGCAACCCCATGCTCGCCCGCTTTTTCGAAAAGCTCGCGAAGGACGGCCCCGACGCCTTCTACCGCGGGGCGGAGGCGGCGCGGCTGGTGAACGCCGTGGCGAGCGCGCCGAAGAACCCGCAGGCGATGACGGTCGGCGATCTCGGGAGCTACAAGGCCGTGTGGCGCGACCCCGTGTGCGGCGCCTACCGGACATGGCGCGTCTGCGGCATGGCGCCGCCGTCCTCGGGCGGCACCACCGTGCTCGCCATCCTGAAGCAGCTCGAACGCTTCGACCTCAGGGCGCTCGGCCCGAACAGCCCGGAAAGCTGGCACCTGATCGCCGAAAGCATGAGGCTCGCCTATGCCGACCGCGAGGCGTACCTCGGCGACCCCGATTTCGTCCCCGTGCCGACCGCGGGCCTCGTCGATCCCGCCTATCTCTCGGCGCGCGGCGCGCTGATCGACCCGGCGAGGGCGGCGGAGCGCGTCGAGGCCGGAACCCCGCCGGGCGCGGGCGACGTGGCGCGCGTCCCGGACGGGGAAGTGCCCTCCACCTCGCATTTCGCCGCCGCCGACCGGCAGGGCGACGTCGCGAGCTACACGTCCACCATCGAGGGCACGTGGGGCAGCGGCCTCACCGTCAACGGCTTCTTCCTCAACAACGAGCTGACCGACTTCTCGATGCTGCCCGAGGCGGACGGCAAGCCCGCGCCGAACCGCGTGCAGCCCGGCAAGCGTCCGCGCAGCTCCATGGCGCCCACCATCGTCTACGACCCTTCCGGGAAGCCCTTGCTGGCGATCGGCGCGGCGGGCGGATCGACGATCATCGCGCAGGTGGCGAAGGCGCTGGTCGGCGTGCTCGACTGGGAGATGGACGTGGAGGACGCGATCGCGCTGCCGCAGATCTACGCGCCGGGGAACCGCGTCACCATCGAGGCGGGATCGCGGCTGGAAGCGATGATCCCGGCGCTGACCGAAAAGGGGCACGCGCCGACCGCGGCGAAACTGCCGCTGAAGGCGAACGGCATAGAACGAAAATCAAGGGGATGGATCGGCGGCGCCGACCCGCGCAGCGAAGGCGCGGTCGCCGGCCTTTAGGGCGGCGCGAGGCCGATCCGGGGAGGAGACGAACCGATGAAAACGGCAGGGCAAACGGCTGAAACCTGGCCGAACCTCGTCGAGATGTTCTTCAACCAGGCGGAACGGCGCGGCAAGCGCGCCATGCTGCACGCCAAGGTGGGCGGCGCGTGGCGGGCGACGACATGGGCCGAGGCGGCGCAGCAGGTGGCGACGCTGGCGACGGCGCTCAATGCGCGCGGCATCGGCAAGGGCGACCGCGTCGTGCTGGTGAGCGAGAACCGGCCCGAATGGTGCATCGCCGACCTCGCCATCATGGCGGCGGGCGCGATCACCGTGCCGACCTACACGACGAACACCGAGCGCGACCATCTGCACATCCTCGAGAACAGCGGCGCGAAGGCGGCGATCGTCTCCAACGCGAAGCTCGCCAAGGTGCTGCTCCCCGCCGTCTACCGCTCCACGAACTGCCGCCAGGTGATCGGCATGGAGACGCTGCGCATCGGGCAGGCGAGCGGCGCCGAACTCATCGACTGGTCGGCGTTGATGGCGGCGCACACGGGCGACGTCGCCGCCGTGCGCGCGGGCGCGACCATGCAGCGCGGCGACATGGCGTGCATCATCTACACGAGCGGCACCGGCGGCGCGCCGCGCGGCGTCTGCCAGCATCACGGCGCGATCCTCTGCAACCTCTCGGGCTGCGAGGACATCCTCTGGAACGACTTCCCGAAGGGCACCGAGACCTTCCTGTCGTTCCTGCCGCTGAGCCACGCCTACGAGCACACCGGCGGCCAGTTCCTGCCCATCGCGCTCGGCGGCGAGATCTATTATTCGGAAGGCCTCGAGAAGCTCGCGTCCAACATCGAGGAGACGCGCCCGACGATCATGGTGGTGGTGCCGCGCCTGTTCGAGGTGCTGCGCCAGCGCATGTCGAAGGCGATCGAGAAGCAGGGCGGCGCGGCGGCGTGGATGCTGGAGCAAGCGCTGAAACTGGGGCGCAAGCGCTACGAGAAGGGGCGGCTGCCGCTCACCGACAAGCCGCTCGACCTGCTGCTCGACCGCACGATCCGCAAGAAGGTGCAGGGCCGCCTCGGCGGACGGCTGAAGGCGATGGTGGCGGGCGGCGCGCCGCTCAATCCCGAGGTCGGCATCTTCTTCGCCGCGCTCGGCGTCACGCTGCTGCAAGGCTACGGCCAGACCGAGGCGGCGCCGGTGATCTCCTGCAACCGTCCGCGCGCGAAGCTGAAGATGCACAGCGTCGGCCCCGCGCTGAAGGGCGTCGAGGTCCGCATCGCCGAGGACGGCGAGATCCTGGTGCGCGGCGAACTCGTGATGCACGGCTACTGGCAGAACCCGGCGGAAACCGAGCGCGTGCTGAAGGACGGCTGGCTGCACACGGGCGACATCGGCCATATCGACGCGGACGGCCACATCGTCATCACCGACCGCAAGAAGGACATCATCGTCAACGACAAGGGCGACAATGTCGCGCCGCAACGCGTCGAGGGGATGCTGACGCTGCAACCCGAAATCCTGCAGGCGATGGTCTACGGCGACAAGCGGCCGCACCTCGTGGGCCTCGTGGTGCCGGACCCCGAATGGTCGGCCGAATGGGCCGCGGCGAACGGCCATTCCGGCGATCTCGCGATGTTGAAAGGCATCCCCGAGTTCCACCGCGCCATCGCCGCGGCGGTGGACCGCGTGAACGCCCAGCTCTCGGTGATCGAGAAGGTGCGGCGCGTGATCGTCGCCGACGAGGCGTTCACCGTGGAGAACGAGCAGATGACGCCGTCGATGAAGATCCGGCGGCACGTGCTGAAGCAGGTCTACGGGGAGCGACTTGACGCCCTCTACAAGTAGCGCCGCTTCCGCAAACCGGCCGCTCGCGGGCGCGGCATGGATTCTCGTCGCCGCCGTGGGCTTCTGCGCGGCGTGGGTCTTCATCCGGCTGGCGAGCGAGACCATCCATCCGTTCGCGCTCGTCTTCTGGCGCAACCTCGCCGGGCTGCTGCTGATCCTGCCGATCATCCTGCGCGATCCCTCGATCGCATCGCCGCGCCAATGGAAAAGCCATGCCGTGCGCGCGACGAGCGGCGTGATCGGCATGTTCACGGTCTTCTACGCCGTGGCGAACGCACCGCTCGCCACGGTGCAGGCGATCACCTTCGCCGCACCGATCTTCGCGACCGCCGGCGCGGCGCTGTTCCTGGGCGAGACGCTGCGCGCGCGGCGGATCGGCGCCTTGCTCGCGGGCTTCGCGGGCGTGCTCGTCGTGCTGCGGCCCGGCGCGCAGCCGCTGACGCCCGGCATCGTCTCGGCCGTCATCGCGGCCGGTGCGATCGCTTTCTCGATCATCGCCATCAAGCGGCTCGTGGGGATCGCCCGCCCACTGGCGGTGGTGTTCTGGAGCTTCGCGCTGCCGGTGCTGCCGACATTCCTCGTCGCCCTCGCGTTCTGGACGACACCGTCGGGACTGTCGTGGCTCTACATCCTCGGCATCGGCGCGGGCACGCTCATCGCGCAGATCGCCACGACGCGCGCCTTCGCCATCGCAGAGGCGACCGCCGTGATGCCCTACGATTTCGTGCGCTTCGGCCTCACCGTCGCCATCGGCACATGGCTGTTCGGCGAGACCGTGGACGGCATCACGCTGCTGGGCGGCGCACTCATCCTCGGCAGCGCCATCTATCTCGCCTACCGCGAGGCGGTGCTTGCCCGGCGGGGTCCCGCAAGCACGCCGCCGCTCGACTGAACCTTCGCATGTGGAGAGGTTGCTCCCGCCGCCGCTTCGATTAGGAAGGCGCGCGACAGGCAGTTTTTCACACGGGAGATCAGGAATGAAGCTTGCAGGAACGGCAGCGGTCGTGACGGGCGCGGCCTCCGGCCTCGGCGCGGCGACGGCCCGCGCGCTCGCCAAGGAAGGCGCGAAGGTCGCCATCTTCGACATGAACGCCGAGAAGGGCGAGGCGGTCGCCGCCGAGATCGGCGGCATCTTCTGTAATGTCGACGTGACGAGCGACGAATCGGTCGACGCGGGCTTCGCCAGGGCGCGCGCCGCGCACGGGCAGGAGCGCATCCTCGTGAACTGCGCGGGCGTCGGCAACGCCATCAAGACCGCGGGCCGCGACAAGGCCACCGGCGCGATCAAGCACTTCCCGCTCGACGCCTTCAACAAGGTCATCCAGATCAACCTCGTCGGCACGTTCCGCTGCATCGCGAAGTCGGCGGCCGGAATGCTGACGCTCGATCCGCTGGAAGACGGCGAGCGCGGCGCCATCGTCAACACCGCGTCCGTGGCTGCCGAAGATGGCCAGATGGGGCAGGCCGCCTATTCGGCCTCCAAGGGCGGCGTCGTCGGCATGACGCTCCCCGTCGCGCGCGACCTGATGAGCGAGGGCATCCGCGTCAACACGATCCTGCCCGGCATCTTCAATACGCCGCTGATGCAGGCCGCGCCCGACAACGTGAAGGCGGCGCTCGCCGCCTCCGTGCCGTTCCCCAAGCGCCTCGGCGAGCCGGAGGAATATGCGAAGCTCGCGCTCGCGATGATCACCATCGGCTATTTCAACGGCGAGGACGTGCGCCTCGACGGCGGCATCCGCATGGCGCCGCGTTAAGCAGCGCGCGGCTTCAGGCCCGCAAGCTGGCGGAGGCCGGGCGGCGGGCCTGAACGCAGCACGCCGTAGCGGAACAGCCGCGCGGCGAGCGCGATCACCAGCGCCGCGAAGGCGAGCTGCCAGGCGATCGACGCGAGATGCAGGCCGAGGCCCGTATCGGCCGCTGCGCGGCCCAGCATCATGTAGGGCGCCGACAGCGGGAACCACGACACGAAGCCGTGCCAGAGGCCGCCGGGATTCGCGAGCGCGCCGAGCGTCGAGATCAGGATCACCATCTGCAGGATGGTGACGGGCATCGACAGCGTCTGCACCTCGCGGATCGTCGAGCAGAGGCTACCGATGCCGAGGTAGATCGCGCCGTAGATGAGATAGGCGCAGGAAAAATAGGCGATGCCGAGCGCCAGCAGCTCCGGCCAGCCGCGCGGCGGCGTCGGGATCAGCCCGGCGGGCATCTGCGCCGCCGCGAGCATGAGGCCGCCGCCGAACAGCAGGCCCCACACGGCGATGCCGATCAGCGACACGGCGAGCATGGCGATGAGCTTGCCCGCGTAGATGGCAGGAACCGGCACGGCGGCGACCAGCACCTCGATGATCTTGTTCGACTTCTCCTCGACCATGTTGGAGAGGAGCGCGCCCGCGAGCAGCGAGATGAGCGCGAAGAGCACGGTCGCCGCGCCCGTGGAGAGCACCGGCGCGCCGCGCCGCCCGGCAGGCTGCGCGCCTTCGTCGAGGACGGTGACGGCGACGTCCGGCTGCGCCGCACGCACCGCCTCGATGCGCGGGGCGAGACCGTCCGCCGCGAGCGCGCGCTTCGTCCAGGCAAGCCCGGCGAGCGTGCGGATGCGCTCGGTGGCCGGGGCCTTGCCGGCGGTGAACAGCGTGAGCCCGTCCGGCGCGGCGACGAGCGCGGCGGCGAACCGGCTCTTGCCGGACAACAGCCGGCGCGCCTGCGCCTCCGGGTCCGCCCCGGCGCTGACGTGGACGAACGACGGCGCCCCGAGCGCGGCGACGGCGGCGACATCCTCGCGCTTCGCCAGCGCATCGAGCTCGGCATCGGTGAGCAGCGCGGCGGGCCTTGCGAACGCCGCCGTGTCGGCATGGCCGGCGCGAAGCCGCTCGTAGGCCGTCCGCGTGCGCTCGCGCGCCGCCACCGCCTGCACCCACGGCGCGAAGTCGCCGGCCGGGTCGATCACCGCGACCGCCTGCGGCGCCGATGCCGCCTCGCGCGGTCCGCCGACGACCGACGCGAACACCGCGAAGGCAAGGCCGATGACCGGCATCGCAAGCCAGATGAGGAAGCCCCGCGACAGGATCGTCGCCATGATGTCGCGGCGGGCGATGACGAACGTCGCGCGGATCATGCGGCCTCGCGCGCCTCAGTGGGCGCGTCCGCCTCGCCGACGATGGCGACGAAGGCGTCGTGCAGCGTCGGGCGCTCGATGTGCATGTCGCGGATGCCGCTCCCCGTCTCGATGAGGCGCGCGAGCAGCGGCTCGATGCCGCCGGCCGGCAGCGGAAAGCGGTAGCGGCTCCCCCCGCCCGGCACGGCCTCGGCCGTGCTGTCCGGCGGCAGCAGCGCGTGAAGATCGGCGAGCGGGCGCTCGGTGACGAGAACGACGCGGGAGGGCAGGCGCGCCCGCGCCGCGTCGACGCTGCCCGAAAAGCAGGTGCGCCCGTTCGCGATGATGACGAGGCCGTCGCACATGCGCTCGGCGTGCGCCATCACGTGCGTCGAGAACAGGATGGTCGCGCCGCGCGCGCGCTCGGCGTGGATCATCGCCTCGAGGTCCTGCTGGTTGACGGGGTCGAGGCCCGAGAAGGGCTCGTCGAGCACGATGAGGTCGGGCCGGTTCACGAAGGTGGCGAGAAGCTGCACCTTCTGCGCCATGCCCTTCGAGAAGGTGCGGATGCGCGCGTTCGCCTCGTGGCCGAGGCCGTGCGCGGCGAGCAGCGCATCGGCCCCCGCGCGCGCCGCGCCGAGCGTCATGCCGCGCAGTGCGCCGACATAGGCTATGGCTTCCCGCGCCGTCATCGCCGGGTAGAGGCCGCGCTCCTCGGGCAGATAGCCGACACGCGCGGCGACGGAGAGCGGCCGGTCCGAGCCGAGCAGGCGGCGATGCCCGCCGTCGGGCTCGAGGATGCCGAGCAGCATCCGCAGCGTCGTCGTCTTGCCCGCGCCGTTCTGGCCGAGGAAGCCGTAGATCGCGCCCGTGGGCACGCGAAGGTCGACGCCCGCCACCGCCTGCTTGTCGCCGAAGCGCTTGGACAGGTTTTCAACTTCGATGGCGTAGTCCAAGACCCCGATCCTTCACACGCAGACCCGC
Organism: Sphingosinicella microcystinivorans; assembly: GCF_027941835.1. Lineage (NCBI taxonomy): Bacteria > Pseudomonadati > Pseudomonadota > Alphaproteobacteria > Sphingomonadales > Sphingosinicellaceae > Sphingosinicella > Sphingosinicella microcystinivorans. Next base: position 1,442,018 of record NZ_CP116005.1, on the reverse strand, counting down.
GACGATGCTATGAATAGATGGTGGATACGAACAAAATCTTGAAGGACCTCAAGGCGAAGGCGGCGGAGCTGGGCTTTTCCGCGCTCGGCGTCGCGCCCGCCGACGCGGCCCCGGCGGCAGGCGCGCGGCTGAAGGCGTGGATCGCGGACGGCTGCCACGGCGACATGCTGTGGATGGCGGAAAAGGCCGATCGCCGCGAAAGCCCGCGCGCGCTGTGGGACGACGTGAAGTCCGTGATCATGCTGGGCATGAGCTACGCGCCCGGCCTCGATCCGCTGCGCCACGCCGATCATCCCGACATCGGCGTCATCTCCGTCTACGCGCAGGGGCAGGACTATCACGACACGATCAAGGCGCGGCTGAAGGCGCTGGCGCGCCGGCTGCTGGAAGCCGCGGGCGAAGGCGAGGTGAAGGTGTTCGTGGACACCGCGCCGGTGATGGAAAAGCCGCTCGCCGCCGCCGCCGGGATCGGCTGGCAGGGCAAGCACACCAACCTCGTGAGCCGCGAGCACGGCAGCTGGCTGTTCCTCGGCGCGATCTACACGACGCTGGAATTGCCCCCGGACGCGCCGCACGCCGACCGCTGCGGCTCGTGCGACGCCTGCCAGCGCGCCTGCCCGACGGCGGCGTTCACCGGCCCCTACAGCCTCGATGCGCGGCGCTGCATCTCCTACCTCACCATCGAGCTGAAGGGCCCGATCCCGCACGAATTCCGCCGCGCCATCGGCAACCGCATCTACGGCTGCGACGATTGCCTCGCCGTCTGCCCGTGGAACCGCTTCGCGAAAGCCTCCGCCGAGGCGGCCTTCCAGCCCCGCGCCGAACTGACCGCGCCGCGTCTCGCCGAGCTTGCCGCGCTCGACGACGCCGGGTTCCGGCAGGTGTTCGCGGGATCGCCCATCAAGCGCGTGGGGCGCGACCGCTTCGTCCGCAACGTCGCCATCGCACTCGGCAACAGCGGGTCGGCAAGCGCGGCGCCAGTGCTGGAGCGGCTGCGCGCGGATGCCTCCGACCTCGTGCGCGAGGCGGCGGACTGGGGCCGCCTAGCGCTTGCCGAGGACCTGGAACGCGTGCGCGGCGAGCGCGGCGGCGATGATCGGCGCGAACAGGTTGAGGACGGGGACGAGGAACAGGGGCGCCGCAGTGAGCCCGAGCCGCAGCCGCAGCGCACGGTTTGACGCGATCAGCGCCGACGCCTCGGCGCGCGGCATGTGGCGGACGGCGACCATCTCCAGAAGGTCGCGCCCCATCAGCCAGCCGTTGACGGCGGTGAACAGGATGAGCGGCCCCACCGCCGTGAACAGCAGCAGCAGATAGACGGGCGCCAGCGCGAGGTTCCAGAGCACGACACGCGCCGCGGAGCCGAGCGCGAGCAGCCCGGCCTCGGCGAGCGGCACCCGGCGCTGCGCCATCGCGCGGGGATAGTGGCGATCCTCCACGGCATCGACGACATCGTCGAGGAACAGGCCCATGACGCCGGTGGCGATGCCGGGAAACAGGAACCAGCCGCCGATGACGACGATGGGCAGCGCCGCCCAGTCCGCCGCATCGGTCCAGAAGCGCTGCATCCAGACGGGCAGCGGCGGCGCGCTGCCGCCGCTGAGCCACGCATCGAGCCCGAACCACAGCCCCGCGAGGATGAGGAGCGTGAGCGCGACCGACTTCAGGAACACGGCGACGAAGCGCCGGTCGGCAAGCTGGGCGAGGGCGCGCGGCAGTTCGGCGATCATGGTGTTCGCCCGCCGGGTGACGGCCGTGCCGTGCGTCCCTCGGCTGCACCCGGGATGAAAGCGGATTTCCCTTGCATCAACGTCCATCATCCCGAGCGAGACCGAGGGCACGGAGCCTAGCATCCACTGCGCCGCCCGCAAAAGAGGGGGCGTCGCTTGCGGGACGTGGCGCGAATTGCTATCCGGCTGCCCAAGGGAATGGTGTCTCCCTCAAAACCGCGCTGTTGCTGATGACGCCTGCTTTCGCGCCCTGGGCGCAGAAGGAGGCTTGCGTGGGTTTTCTGCTGGTATTCGTCGGATCGGGGATTGGCGGCATGGCGCGCCACGGTGTCGGTCTGCTGGCCCTGAAGTGGTTCGGCCCGGGCTTTCCCGTCGCGACGCTCTTCATCAACATCACCGGGTCCCTCGTGATGGGGATCGTCGCCGAATATTGGGCGCTGAAGAGCGGGCTGCCCCAGCCCGCCCGCCTGTTCCTGACGACCGGCGTCATCGGCGGGTTCACGACCTTCTCGGCATTCTCATTGGAGACGGCCCTGCTTTGGGAGCGGGGCCAGCCGCTGCTTGCGGCAATCTACGTGTCGGCTTCGGTATCGCTCTCTGTCGGGGCATTGTTCGCGGGGCTTCGGCTGGTCCGCGTGTTGGACGGCAGGGGTGTCCTGTGAACGCCGAAACAGCCTCCGGCTTTCGCCGCACGGTCCTCGTCGTCGCGCTGCTCAATCTCGCCTATTTTGCGATCGAGTTCACTGTCGCCCGCGTCATTGGCTCCGTTTCCCTGTTCGCGGACAGCGTGGATTTTCTCGAAGACGCATCCGTCAACGCGCTGATCTTCTTCGCGGTGGCATGGTCCGCCCGCAGCCGCGCCCGTGTCGGCATGGCATTGGCGCTCATCCTTCTCGTTCCGGGTCTGGCGACCCTCTGGACGGCGTTCGACAAGTTTCTCGCCCCCGTGCCGCCGCAACCCTTTGCGCTGTCCCTCGCCGGCCTCGGAGCGCTTGTGGTCAACGTGACGTGTGCGTTCATGCTGGTCGCTCACAGACATCGGGGCGGGAGCCTCGCCAAGGCGGCTTTCCTCTCCGCGCGGAATGATGCGCTCGCAAATATCGCGATCGTGATCGCGGGGCCCGTGACCGGCTTCCTGTGGCGTTCGGCGTGGCCGGACCTCGCCATCGGTCTTGTCATTGCCGCGATGAATGCCGATGCCGCCCGCGAAGTCTGGGCGGCGGCGCGGAAGGAACATCAGGCGCGCGCCTGATCCACGCCGACCAGCCGTCCTGTGCCGGCATGGGCCGAAAACAGAGATTCGAACCGGGACACGACCCGCAAACGGTTGAGGTCACGGCGCCGGGGCGCATGGGCCGGTCCTTGCCTTTTCCGCATTTCCCGGGACGCCAGGTGATTCCACCTGACCGGAAAATGCTCTAGGGGGACGGCTTTCTCCCCTTCCTTCGCAGGTGAAACAGCCCCGATGACCAGCGCCTACGACATCGTCGTGATCGGCAACGCCCTTGTCGACGTGATCGCGTCCGCCGACGACGCCTTCCTCGCCGAGAACGGCCTCCAGAAGGGCTCGATGCACCTGATCGACACGGCGGAGGCGCAGCGCCTCTACGGCCGCATGGGGCCGGGGCGCGAGGTGTCGGGCGGTTCGGGCTCCAACGCCGCCGTGGGCATGGCGGCATTGGGCCGGCGGGTGAATTTCATCGGGCGCGTCTCGAACGACCAGCTCGGCGAGGTGTTCGCGCACGACATCCGCGCCTCCGGCGTCGATTTCACGACCGCCTATGCGGCCGACGGCACGCCGACCGGGCGCTGCCTGATCGTGGTGACGCCCGACGCCCAGCGCACGATGAACACCTTCCTCGGCACCAGCGCCATGCTGAGCGAGGCGGACGTCGATTACCGCCTGATCGCGGCGAGCCCGCTCACCTACCTCGAAGGCTATCTGTGGGACGCCGCCGACCCGCGCGCGGCGATGGCGAAGGCCTGCGAGGTGGCGCACGCGAACGGCCGGCGCGTCTCCTTCACGCTTTCGGACGTGTTCTGCGTGGAGCGGCACCGCGCCGACTTCCTGCGGCTCGCGCGCGGCGGCGTCGACATCCTGTTCGCCAACGAGAACGAGCTGAAGAGCCTCTACGAAACGCAGGATTTCGACGCCGCCGTCGCGGCGCAGCGCGGCGCCTGCGAGGTGAGCGTCGTCACGCGCTCCGAGAAGGGCGCGATCGTGCTGACGAAGGACGAGGCCATCGTGATCCCGGCCGAAGCCGCCACGCGCGTCGTCGATACCACGGGCGCGGGCGACCTGTTCGCGGGGGGCTTCCTCGCGGGCTTCTCGGAAGGCCGCGCGCTCGTCGATTGCGCCGTGATGGGCGCCGTCGCCGCCGCCGAGATCATCAGCCACATCGGCGCACGCCCCGAGGCCGACCTCGCCGCGCTGGTCAGCAAGCGGCTGGGCTGAAAACAGTTCGGCCCGGTTCGCTCAGAACCGGGCCGATCCGTTTCAGGCCTGCTTGCCGCCGGGGGTCGGCGCGCCCGGCATCGGGGGCACCGGCTGCGGCGGCGCGTCGCTATCCGCCTCGTGCACCTCGATGAGGCCGCGGCCGACATGGCTCTTGCGGTAGCCGTAGGCGAAGTAGAGCAGGAGGCCGACACCGCCCCAGAGCGGCAGCACGATCTTCGCATCGAACGGCAGCGCGAAATACAGCGACAGGCAGCCGATGACGGTGAGCGGACCGACCAGCCACAGCGCCGGCGTGCGGAACGGCCGCACGCGGCTGGGATCGCGCTTTCTGAGCAGCATCACCGCGATCGCCACCATCATGAATGCGAACAGCGTGCCCGCGTTGGCGATGTCAGCGAGCTTGCCCACCGGCAGGAAGGCCGCCGTGAACGTCACTGCAAGACCGGTGATCACCGTGATGACGTGCGGCGTCTTCCACTTCGGATGGATCGCCGAGAGCTTCTCCGGCAGCAGGCCGTCGCGCGACATCACGAAGAAGATGCGTGTCTGGCCGAACAGCATGACGAGGATGACCGACGGCAGCGCGATGAAGGCGGCGAGGCCGATGAGGTTGCCGAGGTTGAGATAGCCAATCTCGCGCAGCACGTGCGCAAGCGCTTCCTTCGAGCAGGCGAGGGGCTCCTGACCCGCCGCCATCAGCGTCGCGCAGCGTGCGCCGAGCTCGGCGGAGCCAGGCGCCAGCCATTCCCCCATCGCGGAGGTGACGGGCTGCGAGCCGAGCGGCGAACCGATCGCGCCCGCGGCGACGAGCATGTAGAAGACCGTGCAGATCGCGAGCGAGCCGATGAGCCCGATCGGCACGTTGCGCTGCGGGTTCTTGGTTTCCTCGGCCGCCGTCGAAACGGCGTCGAAGCCGACATAGGCGAAGAAGATGGAGGCCGCCGCGCCGATGACGCCGGCGCCGCCCGAGCCGAACCAGCCCTGCGGGGCGAACGGCTCGAAGTTCTCCATCCGCATCACCGGCAGCGCGAGCACGACGAACGCGGTGAGCGCAGTGACCTTGATCGCGACCAGCACGGCGTTGACGCGCGCGCTTTCCGTAGTGCCGATCATGAGGAGCGCGGTGACGAGGAGCGCGATGACGACGGCGGGAAGGTTGATGATGCCACCCGGCACATAGGGGCCGGAAATGAGCGCGACGGGCAGGTCTATGCCGAACCAGCCCTTGATCTGTCCGACGAAATAGCCCGACCAGCCGACCGAGACCGCGCTTGCCGCCACCGCATATTCGAGCACCAGCGCCCAGCCGACCATCCAGGCGAGAAGCTCGCCCATGACGGCATAGGTGTAGGTGTAGGCGGAGCCCGAAACGGGCACCATCGAGGCGATTTCCGAATAGCAGAGCGCCGCGACGACGCAGACCGCGCCGGCGATCACGAAGCTGATCATCATGCCGGGGCCGGCCTTCTGCGCGGCCTCGGACGTCAGCACGAAGATACCCGTGCCGATGATGGCGCCGACGCCGAGAAGCGTCAGCTGAAGCGCGCCGAGCGAGCGGTGCAACGACTTCTTCTGTGCCGTCGCCAGAATGGCGTCGAGCGATTTGACACGACCAAAGATCATTCGGGAACTCCCCCCAGATACGACAGCCCAGATACACGGCCGCGCTCCCCAGCCGCAGCCCGGACACTGAAACAATGTTGCGTGGTCTAGCGGTTTTCCCCTCGACCACAAAATGAAAAGCGCGCGATTCGGCGCTAATTTCCGGGCGTCACGAGCATCGGCCCGAGTTTTTTCCCGCCGAAGATGTGCACGTGGAGATGCGGCACCTCCTGATGCGAATCGGGACCGGCGTTGGCGAGCAGGCGATAGCCCGATTCCTCGATGCCGAGCTCGCGCGCGACGGCGCCCACGGCCCGCACGAAACCGGCGATTTCCGCATCCGGCGCCTTTTCCGCGAAATCCGCCCAGCTGACGTAGCGGCCCTTCGGGATCACCAGCACGTGCGTCGGCGCCTGCGGGTTGATGTCGTGGAAGGCGAAGGCGTGGTCGTCCTCGTAGACCGGCCGCGCCGGAATCTCGCCGCGCAGGATGCGCGCGAAGATGTTGTCGTCGTCGTAAGGCTCCAGCGTTTCGACGCCCACGGTCAGTCTCCCGATGTTTCGGCTTTCGGTACTTCGGTTTTTCTGGCGGCCTTCTCGGCAATGCCCGAGACGCCCTCGCGGCGGGCGAGCTCGGCATCGATGTCGTCCGGCGTGATGCCCATGTCCGCCCAGAGCACGGAGAGGTGGAAGAGGAGGTCCGCGCTTTCGCCGATCAGCCCCTCGCGATCGTCCCCCACGGCGGCGATGACGGCTTCCACGGCCTCCTCGCCCACCTTCTGCGCGATCTTCCCGCGGCCCTTCGCGAAGAGCTTCGCGACATAGCTTTCCGCCGGATCGGCAGCGCGGCGCGAGGCGACGATGGCGGCGAGGCGGTCGAGCGTTGCGGTCATGGCGCGACCCTGACGCCGGCGGCGCGGGGCGTCAACGGTTTCGCACCTTGATGCCCGCCGCGCGCATCGCCGCGCGCGCTTCGCCGATCGTCACCTCGCCGAAGTGGAAGATGGAGGCGGCGAGCACGGCGGAGGCATGGCCCTCGCGCACGCCCTCCACGAGATGCGCGACGTTGCCAACGCCGCCGCTCGCGATCACCGGCACCGGCACCGAATCGGCGATGGTGCGGGTGAGCGCGAGGTCGAAGCCGGCCTTGGTGCCGTCGCGGTCCATCGAGGTGAGCAGGATCTCGCCCGCGCCCTTGTCGACGACGGTGAGCGCGAACTCGAGCGCGTCGATGCCGGTCGCCTTGCGGCCGCCGTGCGTGAAGATCTCCCAGCGGCCGGGGCCGGACTGGCGCGCGTCGATGGCGACGACGACGCACTGCGAACCGAAATGCTGCGAAAGCGCGGTGACGACATCGGGATCGCGCACCGCGGCGCTGTTGATCGCCACCTTGTCCGCGCCCGCCAGCAGCAGCGCGCGCGCGTCCTCCACCGAGCGGACGCCGCCGCCGACGGTGAGGGGCACGAAGCACTGGTCCGCCGTGCGCTGGACGATGTCGAGCAGCGTGCCGCGGTCCTCGTGCGTCGCGGTGATGTCGAGGAAGCAGATCTCGTCCGCTCCGGCAGCGTCATAGGCCTTGGCGGCCTCGACCGGATCGCCCGCGTCGCGCAGGTCGACGAAGTTGACGCCCTTGACGACACGGCCGTTCGCCACGTCGAGGCAGGGGATGATGCGCACCGCGCTCATGCGGCGATGGCGAGCGCTCGGCCGAGGTCGAGACGGCCATCGTAGATGGCGCGGCCGCAGATGACGCCCGCGATGCCGTCCGCCGCGATCGCCTTCAGCGCATGGATGTCCGCCTCGCCCGCGACGCCGCCGCTGGCGATGACGGGGAGCGTCTGCGCCTTCGCGAGCGCGTGCGTCGCTTCGAGATTGACGCCTTTCAGGAGCCCGTCGCGGCCGACATCGGTGAACAGCACGGCGGCGACGCCCGCGTCCTCGAAGCGGCGCGCGAGGTCGGCGACCGGCATGTCCGACGCCTCCGCCCAGCCCTCCGTGGCAACCATGCCGCCCTTCGCATCGACGGCGACGACGATCCGGTCCGGATGCGCCTTAGCCGCGGCCTTCACGAAATCGGGGTCCTTGAGCGCGGCGGTGCCGATGACGGCGCGCGTCACGCCGCGCCCGAACCAGGCGTCGACGGCCGCCATGTCGCGGATGCCGCCGCCGAGCTGCACCTTGCCGGGGAAGGCGGCGACGATTCGCGCGACCACCTCGCCGTTGATGCTGCGGCCCGCGAAGGCGCCGTCGAGATCGACGACGTGCAGCCAGTCGGCGCCGCCCCGCGCGAACGCAGCCGCCTGCGCGGCGGGATCATCGGAATAGATGGTGGCGCGCGCCATGTCGCCCTCGGCGAGGCGCACCACCTGACCGGACTTGAGGTCGATGGCTGGGAAGATCGTGAAGGACATTGCGGGGCTGCATTAGCCCCAGCGAATCTACGGCGTCCAGCCCAGAAACGCGGCGAGGAACGAGAGACCGTAGTGCTGGCTCTTTTCCGGGTGGAACTGCGCGCCGAGAATATTGTCCCGCCCGATGATCGCGGTGATCGGCCCGCCGTAGTCGCAGGTGGCGAGCAGGTGCGAATGATCGGTGCACTCGAAATGGAAGCTGTGCACGAAATAGGCCTCGCCGCCGTCCTCGACGTGGCGCAGCGCCTCGTGGTTGATGCCCGCGAGCTTCATCGACACGGGCGACCAGCCCATGTGCGGAATCTTGAGGTTCGGGTCATGCGGATCGAGCTTCACGACCTTGCCCGGAATCCACCCCAAACCCTGGTGGATGCCCTTTTCCTCGCCGCGCTTGGCGAGGAGCTGCATACCGACGCAGATACCGAGGAACGGGCGCTGCTTGACGAGCACGACCTCGCTCAGCACGTCCTCCATGCCGTCGATGGCGCGCAGCGACGTCGCGCACTGGCCGAAGGCGCCGACGCCCGGAAGCACGATGCGGTCCGCCTGCGAGGCCGTCGAGGGGCTGTCCGTCACCACGATCTGCACGGCGACGCCGATCTCGTTCGAAGCCGCTTCCAGCGCCTTCGCCACCGAGCGCAGGTTGCCCGCGCCGTAGTCGATGACTGCAATCCGTTCCGCCATACCGTGCCGTGCCTGATCCCTAGAGCTTCCGGTCAGCCGCCGAGAACGCCCTTGGTGCTCGGCACGCTGTCCGCCTTGCGCCGGTCGATCTCCGTCGCCGTCCGCAAGGCTCTCGCCAGACCCTTAAAGCAGGATTCGATAATATGATGTGAATTTTCGCCCGAAAGCTGCTCGACATGCAGCGTCATGCCGACGCTGCCCGCGAAGCTGTGGAACCAGTGCGGGAACAGCTCCGTGTCCATCTCGCCCAGCCGTGCTTGAGGGATCGACACCTTCCAGACGAGGAACGGGCGGCCCGAGATGTCGAGCGCGACGCGGGTCAGCGCCTCGTCCATCGGCGAGAGCGCGTCGCCGTAGCGGCGGATGCCGCGCTTCTCCCCGAGCGCCTTGTGGATCGCCTCGCCGAGCGCGATGCCGCAGTCCTCGACCGTGTGGTGCTGGTCGATGTGGAGATCGCCCTTGCAGGTGAGCTTCACGTCGATCAGCGAATGGCGCGAGAGCTGCTCCAGCATGTGATCGAGGAAGCCGACGCCGGTTTCGATCTCATACTGGCCGGTGCCGTCGAGGTTCACCTCGACGGCGATGTCGGTCTCGTTCGTCTTGCGGACGATGCTCGCGGTGCGCTGGGTCATTCGGGCGCTATAGCGCCTTCCCCGGCAGGCTCAAGGTTCTTGAGGCCCGGCCCCGTCACGCGCCAGATGCGGCTCCCCACGTCGTCCGCCACCAGCAGCGCGCCGGTGCGGTCGAACGCGACACCGACCGGGCGGCCCTTCGCATTGTCGCCGACGAGGAAGCCCGTGAGAATATCGCGCGGCATTCCGGCGGGCTTGCCGCCGGAAAACGGCACGAAGACCACCTTGTAGCCGGAGCGGGGCTTCCGGTTCCATGAGCCGTGCTGACCGACGAACGCGCCGCTGCCGTCGGCCATGAAGGCAAGGCCGAGGCTCGCCGTGTGCGCCCCGAGCGCATAGTCGGGCTTGATCGCCTTTGCGACGAGATCGGGACGCTTCGGCTCCGGGCGCGCGTCCTCGTTCCGGCCGTAGTAGCTGTAGGGCCAGCCGTAGAAGCCGCCGTCCTTCACGCTCGTCATGTAGTCGGGCACGAGGTCGCTGCCGAGCGCATCGCGCTCGTTGACGGCGGTCCAGAGGTCCTTCGTCACCGGGTTCCAGTCCATGCCCACGGGATTGCGAAGGCCGGAGGCGAAGATGCGCGACTTGCCCGTGGCGAGGTCGATCTCGTGGATCGCGGCGCGGCCTTCCTCGACCTCCATGCCTTCCTCCGCGACGTTCGAGGCCGAACCGACCGCGACATAAAGCCTCGCGCCGTCCGGGCTCGCCAGCAGGTTCCGCGTCCAGTGCCCGGTGCGCGTGCCCCTGTTCGGCAGGTCGACGAGCTTCGTGCCCGGTCCGGCGAGCGACGTCGCACCCTCCGCATAGGGCCAGACCCGCACGTCGGCGTAGTTGCCGACGTAGAAGCGGTCCCCGATCAGCGCCATGCCGAACGGCGAGCCGAGGCCTTCGGTCAGGAACGCGCCGCGGCTGTCGATGCTGCCGTCGCCGTCCGCGTCGCGCAGCAGCGTGATGCGGTCGGCGGACGCGACGCCCGCGCCTGCCTTCCCCATGATGTACGCCTCGATACGGCCCATGATGCCCTTGACCGGGCGCGGCGGCTTGTTGGTTTCGGCGACGAGGATGTCGCCGTTCGGCAGCCGGTAGAGCCAGCGCGGGTGATCGAGCCCCTCTGCGAAGAGCGCGACGGAATAGCCCTCGGCGGCGACCGGCGCCTCCCCCGGCGCCCACGGCTTCGCGTCCGCGACGTTGACCGTGGGGGTGAGCGTCTGCACGGGCTCGGGAAGTTTCGGGTCCGGGCCGGTGCCGTCCTCCACGCTCAGCTTCGCGGTATCGCCGCACGCGGCGAGCGCAAGCAGTGCGGCGACGATGGCGGTCTTCATGCTGGTCTCCCGGGTGCGGAATTGAAGCGTGGTTTTCGCTCCCTATATCAGTTGGCGAACACTCTCACACCCACACGAAAGACACGTTTCCAATCATGGCAGACCAGGTGATGCACGGCACGACCATCCTTGCCGTGCGCAAGAACGGCAAGGTGGTGATCGCAGGCGACGGACAGGTCAGCCTCGGCAACACCGTGATGAAGGGCGACGCGAAGAAGGTGCGCCGCCTCGGCGACGGCAGCGTGATCGGCGGCTTCGCCGGCGCGACCGCCGACGCCTTCACGCTCTTCGAACGGCTGGAAGCGAAGCTGGAGCGCTTCCCCGGCCAGCTGAAGCGCGCGGCGGTGGAACTCGCCAAGGACTGGCGGACAGACCGCTACCTCCGGCGGCTGGAGGCGATGATGATCGTCGCCGACCGCGAGGTGACGCTGGTGCTGACCGGCACGGGCGACGTGCTGGAACCCGAGCACCATGTGACCGCGATCGGCTCGGGCGGCAACTATGCACTCTCCGCCGCGCGGGCGCTGATCGACATCGACGGGCTTTCGGCCGACGACGTGGCGCAGAAGGCCATGAACATCGCCGCCGACATCTGCGTCTTCACCAACACCAATCTCACCATCGAAACGCTGGAGGCGGCCCAATGAACGTCGAAGCCCCCATCAAGAACACCGCAGGATCGGGCGAAGCCATCTCCGCGCTCACGCCGAAGGCCGTCGTCGCGGCGCTCGACCGCTACATCGTCGGCCAGAACGACGCCAAGCGCGCCGTCGCCGTCGCGCTCAGGAACCGCTGGCGGCGCCAGCAGCTGCCCGAGGACATGCGCGACGAGGTGAGCCCCAAGAACATCCTGATGATCGGGCCGACCGGCTGCGGCAAGACCGAGATCAGCCGCCGCCTCGCGAAGCTCGCCGAGGCGCCGTTCCTGAAGGTGGAGGCGACCAAGTTCACCGAGGTCGGCTATGTCGGCCGCGACGTCGAGCAAATCGTGCGCGATCTCGTCGAGGAAGCCATCCGCCTCGTCCGCGAGACGAAGCGCAAGGGCGTGCGCGATCAGGCCGAGCAGGCCGCCGAGGCGCGCGTGCTCGACGCGCTCGTCGGCAAGGACGCGAGCGGCGCCACGCGCGACCGCTTCCGCGAGAAGCTGATCGCGGGCGAGCTTTCCGACAAGGAGATCGAGATCGAGGTCGACGAGGCCCCGCAGATGCCCTTCGAGATCCCCGGCATGGCCGGGCAGGTCGGCATGATCGACCTCGGCGGCATGTTCGGCAAGCTGGGCGGCCAGCGCACCAGGAAGCGCAAGCTGAAGGTGCGGCAGGCGTGGGAAGCGCTCGTCAACGAGGAGTCCGACAAGCGCCTCGACCAGGAGGAGGTGAACCGCGAGGCGATCCAGGCGGCCGAGCAGAACGGCATCGTGTTCCTCGACGAGATCGACAAGATCGCCGTTTCCGACGTGCGCGGCGGCTCCGTCTCGCGCGAAGGCGTGCAGCGCGACCTCTTGCCGCTGATCGAGGGCACGACGGTCGCCACCAAGTACGGCCCGGTGAAGACGGACCATATCCTGTTCATCGCCTCGGGCGCGTTCCATGTCGCCAAGCCCTCGGACCTGCTGCCGGAGCTTCAGGGCCGCCTGCCGATCCGCGTCGAGCTCAAGGGCCTGACGGAAGCGGATTTCCGCCGCATCCTGACGGACACCGAAGCCTCGCTGGTGAAGCAGTACGCGGCGCTGATCGGCACGGAGGGCGTGAACCTCGACTTCACCGACGACGCCATCGACGCCATAGCGCGGATCGCGGCGCAGGTGAACGACCGCATCGAGAACATCGGCGCGCGGCGGCTCCAGACGGTGCTCGAGAAGCTGCTCGAGGAGATCAGCTTCGACGCCTCCGAGCGCGGCGGCTCGGCGGTGAGGATCGACGCGGCCTACGTGGACGCGCAGCTTTCCGACATCGCGCGCGACAACGATCTGTCGAAGTACATTCTCTAGATGGTCCTCAGCCGCACGAAACGCGGGTGATGTTGCCGCCTTCGTCGGTCGAAATGGTCAGCCGGTCCGGCCGGAAGTCCATCGTCACCGCGCCGTTCGGCGGCACGACGCGCGCGGTGCGGGCGCCGGTTGCCGCCTTCATCTTCCCGATCGTCGCCTCGTCGGCGGTCTGGCCGATGAACCGTTGCGCCTTCTCCACGTCGCAGGCCATCGCGAGATCATCCTTCGGGGCGTGCTCCGGCTTGCTGAACCTGTAGACGACGCGGTCCGTCTTGCCGCGCACGGCGGGATCGAACACCGACTTCGACAGGTCGTCGCCCGGCACGCGCAGCACATCCGATTCGCCTTCGAAAGCAAAACCGGCGCGCTCGAAATCCGCGCGGATCACGGCGGGGTCGATGCGGTGCGTCTTGTCCGCCTCGGCGCGCACGTCGGCGCCCGCGGGGCCGACGTGGTCGATGACGCCGACGATGCCGCCCGGCTTCATGGCGCCGTAGAGCTTCGCGAGCACCTCCGCGGGCTCGACGCGCGCGAAGCCGTATTCGGCGCTTTCCCAATAGGTGTCGTGATAGACGAGGTGCAGCAGCGCGAAATCGAAGCTGGCGGGCGCGAGCGCGAGGTTCGGCAGCGGCACCGCGAACGCCGAGGCGTTCTTCACGCGGCTGCGGATGCCGTCCCACGCCGCCTTCGCCTGATCGCTTGCGGCGATGCCGGGCGGGTTCCACGCGACGACGGCGCCCTTCGGCCCGACCGCGCGCGCCATGATCTCGCTGTAATAGCCGCGCCCGGCGAGGAAATCGAACGCCCGGTCGCCGCGCTCGAGGCCGAGGAACTTCAGGACCTCGGCAGGCTTGCGGCTCTCGTCGAGCTTCACCTCGGCTTCCGGGCGGTCCTTCGCGGCGACTGCGGCCGCAACGGCGGCGGGCGCGGCATGGACAGGCAGCGCGGGCAGGAGCAGCGCAGCGGCGAGCAACGCGAACGTCTTCGAGGTCATCGGCGGTCTCCCCTGATTCCTGTTCCCGATCATGCCACTCGCGGCAACGACGGTACAGCTACCGCTTGCGCCGCAGGATCACGTACCACGCGCCGCTGCCGCCGTGGCGCGGGTGCGCGGGGCGGATGGCGGCGATGAAGGGCCGGAGCGCCGGGGTCGCCGCCCAGCGGGAGAAGTTCGCGGCGATGACGCCGCGCGGACGCCCGTCCTTGCCGGCGGGGCGGGTCTTGCCGGTGATGACGAGCAGCGTGCGCACATCGTCCCGCCATGCGCGCTGCAACGCCCCGGCGAGGGCTTCGTAGGCCTCGTCCTGCGTGTGGCCATGCAGATCGACGGTGCGCTCCGCCTCGATATTGCCCTTGCGGATGCGGCGGTCCCAGCCGCCGTCGAGCGAGGCGGCTTCCGGCGCGGCGGCGGCGCGCTGGCGCGAGAGTTCAGGGGCTTCGACCGGCTGCGGGCGGACCTGCACGCGCAGCCGCGGCGGCTCCGGCGGCAGGGGGCCGCGCGATCTCAGCGGGCGGACGGACGCCGTGACCTTCGCCCAGAGTACGTCATCGGGCGCGGCGTCCGCGTCCGAAGGCGGTTCAGGCCGCCGCGCCACGGGTGAGACGCGCCGCCGCCGCCTTCGGCAGCAGGATGAAGGCCGCGCCCTCGCTGGAAAGCCCGCCGGCGATGGTGCGCGCCCGCTCGCCCGCGCCCCAGAACAGGTCGAAGCGGTTCGCGCCCTTGATGGCGCCGCCGGTGTCCTGCGCCACCATCAGCGCCGCGAACGGCTTCATGCCGCGATCGACATCCGTGTAGCGCGTGGAGAGCCAGACGGGCGCCCCCAGGGGCACGAACATCGGATCGGCGGCGAGGCTGCGCTCCGGCGTCACCGGCGTGCCCATCGCGCCGAGCGGACCTTCGCCGGTCAGTTCCTTGAAGAAGATGTAGCTTTTGTTCTCGTGCATCAGCTTGCGGCCGTCTTCGGGGTTGGCGCGCAGCCAGCGCATGATGCCCTGCATCGAGGCCTCGCCGGGGGCGAGCACGTTCATGTCCCGGAGCCGCCGCCCGATGCCAACATACTCGCGGCCGTTCTGGCCCGCGTAGCCGATGCGCATGACGCTGCCGTCCGGCAGGCGCAGGCGCCCCGAGCCCTGGATCTGGAGGAAGAAGAACTCCACCTCGTCCGCCGCCCACGCGATCTCGAGGTTGCGGTCGAACAGCGCGCCGTTGTCGATGTCCTCGCGCGACCAGTAGAGCTGGTAGGCGCCGGTCTCGTCGATGCGGCCGGTGGCCTTCTTCATCTGGGCAGGGTTGGCCGGATCGGGCTGGTCGACGCGCACGAGGTCGTCGGGAAGCCCGTAGATCGGCACCAGATAGCCGGGGCCGCGCGTGCGCGATCCCGCGATCTCCGGCTCGTAGTAGCCGGTGACGAACGCCGCGCCGGTGCCGACGCGGACAGGCGTGAAGTTCACCTCGAAGAAGGCGCGCGCGTCGGTGGCGGCGGGAACGAGGTTGCAGGCGGTTTCCCAGTCGGACGCGATGGTGAGCCCGGAGAGGTCCGTGCGGCGCGTGACGGCGCGGCAGGACTTGCGGAACGCGGCGAGGGTGGCGGCGAAGTCGTTGGTTTCCCAGCCGGGAATCTCGGCGAACGTGGCGGGCACGGCGCCGAGCGCCGCCGCCGTCGCGGGCCCTGCGGGTGCCGTCGGCGCAGGCTGCGCACCCGGCGACACCGGTGCGGCAGGCGTCGTGACGGCGCGCGGCGACGCGCACGCGGCGACCGCGAGCAGGAACAGCATGGGGAAAAGGCGATGACGCACGCGGAACTCCGGCAAACCTTGATCGGAGCGCAGGGCTAGCGGATTTCGGTCGCGGCGGGAATCCGCATTCGTCGCAAGGACGCCGCGATCAGGCGTCCTCGTCGGTGTCGATGAGCAGCCAGTTGGGGTCGGCGGCGCCGGTGTGGCGGCTGAACGTCCAGACGTCGTGCGACTGCACCGCGTCCGACAGCGAGCCGCTGACGACGCTGCCCGCCTTGTCGCGCGTGATGGCGACGAGATCGGCGTCGAAGCGCAGCGTCACCTCGGCCATCGCGCCGCGAAGCTGCGCGGCGACGATCTCCACCTTTTCCAGCGACACGAGGCGATTGTCGAGCGTCAGCCCTTCCGCCTCGCGCGCGGCGATCGCCTCGGCGAACTGGTCGGCGATGTCGTCGGAAACGAGATCGCGCAGCGCCGCGACGTCGCCCTTCCAGAAGGCTTCGAGGATCATGCGATAGGCGGCCTTGGCGCCCTCGGCGAAGCGCGACGGATCGAAGGAGGGATCGGCCGCGGCGATCGCGTTCAGCGATTCCTTCAGCGCGGGCGACATGTCGGCGGGAAGGTCGAGCGGCGCGGCGGGCGGCAGGTCGTAGCTGCCCGCGCGCGGCGGCGTCTGCTGCTCGGCGGGGCTGCGGCGGACGATTTCGCCCGCGGGCTCCTCGTGGCCGGTGCGGCGGCCGAGCACGCTGACGAGCCGAAGGGCGATGAACCCCGCGAGCATCGCCAGAACGACGATCTCGATCAGTCCGCTGCTGTCGCCCATGATTCTCTACCTTCAAGCGTCCTTTCAACCGCATTTGCTTAACAGCGCCGTGCGGCCCCGTCCACGCAGCTTAACCTGTTTTCCGTTAAGATAGGCTATTCTCCGCCGCATACAAGGAACAGCGCCGCCTTGCGCCGGTTCCATGCGCCTGCTAGCGAGCGCGCGATATTCCAGCATTCAACAGAATTGAGACCTGCATCATGGCCGAGAACGAAACGGGCGACGAAGGCTACATCAACGGCAACGGCGGCGAAGCCCCGGCGGAAGCCCTGCCGCAGGTTAGCATCCTCGCGCAGTACGTGAAGGACCTGTCGTTCGAGAACCCCGGCGCGCCGCAGTCGCTGCAGCAGGGCGCGGGCCAGCCGAAGATCGAGATCAACGTCAACGTCGGCGTCCGCCAGCAGGGCGAGAACGTCTACGAGGTGGAGCTGAAGCTCTCCGCGAACGCGACCTTCGAGACCGGCAAGACCGCCTTCATCACCGAGCTTCTCTACGGCGGCCTGTTCGGCCTCCAGAACGTGCCGCAGGAGCACCTCGAGCTGTTCCTCGTCGTCGAGGCGCCGCGCCAGCTGTTCCCGTTCGCCCGCCGCATCTTCGCGGACGCGACGCGTGACGGCGGCTTCCCGCCGCTGATGCTCGACCCGATCGACTTCGCGCAGCTCTATTTCGCCCGCCAGCAGCAGGCGGAAGAGGCAGGCCAGTCCGGCGAGATCGGGCACGCCTGAGGCCTCGCGGGAGGCAGCGCCCATGTCGCTCGTCAAGAGCGTCGGCGTCATCGGAGGGCTGACCCTCGTCAGCCGCGTCTTCGGCTTTGCCCGCGACATGCTGCTTTCGCGCCTGCTCGGCGCGGGCGCGGGCGCGGACGCCTTCTTCGTGGCGTTCAAGCTGCCGAACATCTTCCGCCGCCTGTTCGCGGAAGGCGCGTTTAGTGCCGCCTACGTGCCGATGTTCAGCAAGGAACTGCACGGCCCCGGCGGCATGAAGGCCGCGGAGCGCTTCTCGGCGAACGTGCTGTCCGTGTTCCTGCCCGTGCTGCTGCTGTTCACGGCGCTGTTCGAGATCTTCATGCCCGGCGTCGTCTGGCTGATGGCGAGCGCCTACAAGGACGTGCCGGGCAAGTTCGAGCTGACCGTCGAGCTGACCCGAATCGCCTTTCCCTACCTGCTGCTCATCAGCCTCGTGTCGCTGCTCTCGGGCGTGCTCAATTCCATGTCG
The DNA here is from genome assembly GCF_027941835.1 of Sphingosinicella microcystinivorans. NCBI lineage: Bacteria > Pseudomonadati > Pseudomonadota > Alphaproteobacteria > Sphingomonadales > Sphingosinicellaceae > Sphingosinicella > Sphingosinicella microcystinivorans. The sequence continues at coordinate 1,424,422 of NZ_CP116005.1, read as the reverse complement.
AAGTTCGCCGCCGCCGCCGCCGCGCCGATCCTGCTCAACCTCTGCCTCATCATCGGCGTGCTGTTCTTCGGCAGCACCACGGGCGACAGCGCAGAGACGGCGCGGGCGCTCGCGGTTTCGGTGACGGTGGCGGGCATCGTGCAGTTCGTGTGGCTACTGTGGGCGGTGCGCCGGGCCGGGCTGACGCTGCGTCTCCGCTGGCCGCGACTCGACCCCAAGGTGCGGGAACTCGGCCGCATCATCGTGCCCGCGACGTTCGGCGCGGGCATCTACCAGCTCTCCCAGCTCATCGACACGTTCTTCGCGACCCGGCTCGAGGAGGGCGCGATGAGCTTCCTGAACTACGCCGACCGGCTGAACCAGTTGCCGCTCGGCGTCGTCGGCATCGCGCTCGGCACCGCGATCCTGCCCGCGCTCAGCCGCCTCATCGCGCGCGCGGACGCGGATGGCGCGCAGAAGCTGCAAGGCACGGCGGTCGAGCTTTCGATGCTGCTGACGCTGCCCGCCGCCGTGGCGCTCGCCGTTGCCGCGCACCCGATCGTGGAGGCGATCTTCCTCGGCGGCCGGTTCACGGCGGCGCATGTTTCCGTCACCTCGGGCGTGCTGGTGGCGCTCGTCGCCGGTCTGCCCGCCTATGTGCTGATCAAGGTGCTGACGCCCGGCTTCTTCGCGCGCGGCGACACGAAGACGCCGGTGAAGACCGCCGCGGCGGCGCTCACCTTCAACGTCGCCGTGATCCTGCTCGTCATCGACCGCTTCGGAATCGTGGGGCTTGCGGCGGCGACCGCCGTTTCGAGCTGGTTCAACTGTGTGCTGCTCTACACGATCCTCCACCGGCGCGGGCACTTCACGCTGACGGGCGCGGTGCTCCTGCGCGTCGGCAAGCAGCTTCTCGCCGCGCTCGTGATGGCCGCCGGGCTCTGGTGGGTGACGGGCGCGCTCGGGTCCGCCTTCACCGGCGGCGCGCTGGCGCGCGCGGGCGCGCTGACGGCGGTCGTCGTGACCGGGGCGGGCCTTTATTTCGGGACGCTCTGGGCGATCGGCGGCTTCCACCACGAACACCTCGCCAAGCTCCGGCGCGGCAACAGCGCCTGAGCAACATCGCTTGACCTTCATGCCGCGCGGGGCCTAACGGCGGCGCGCTATGACACAGACTTTCCAACCGCGCGTCTTTTCCGGCATCCAGCCGACCGGCAACCTGCACCTCGGCAACTACCTCGGCGCCATCCGCAACTGGGTGGACATGCAGCACCGGCACGAATGCGTCTATTGCATCGTGGACCTGCACGCGATCACGCTGTGGCAGGAGCCGGAGGCGCTGCGCCGGGGCATCCACGAGATGGCCGCCGCGCTGCTCGCGAGTGGCATCGACCCCGAGCGCGCCGTGCTGTTCAACCAGAGCCAGGTGCACATGCACGCCGAGCTGTGCTGGATCCTGATGTGCACCGCGCGCATGGGCTGGATGCAGCGCATGACGCAGTTCAAGGAGAAGTCGGGCAAGGACCGCGAAGGCGCCTCCGTCGGGCTGTTCGGCTATCCTGTGCTGCAGGCGGCCGACATCCTCGGCTACAAGGCGACGCACGTGCCGGTGGGCGAGGACCAGAAGCAGCATCTCGAACTCTCCCGCGACATCGCGCAGAAGTTCAACACCGACTACGGCGTGCAGCTGTTCCCGCTTCCCGAGCCCGTGATCCAGGGCCCGGCGACGCGCGTGATGTCGCTGCGCGACGGCACCGCGAAGATGTCGAAATCCGATCCCTCGGACATGAGCCGCATCAACCTCGCCGACGACGCCGACGCCATCGCGCAGAAGATCAGGAAGGCGAAGACCGACCCCGAGCCGCTGCCGGGCGACGTCGTGGGACTCGAGTCGCGGCCCGAGGCGCGGAACCTCGTCTCGATCTACGCGGCGCTTGCGGGAACGAGCGCCGAGGCGGTGCTCGCGGAGTTCGAGGGCAAGGGCTTCGGCGCGTTCAAGCCCGCGCTCGCCGACCTCACGGTGAGCGTGCTGGCGCCGATCGCCGCGCGTTTCCGCGAGCTTTGCGCCGATCCCGGCCATCTCGACGCCGTGCTGGCGAAGGGCGCGGCGCGTGCCGACGCCATCGCGGCGCCGGTGCTCGCGGAGGTGAAACGGACCGTCGGATTCCTTGGTGGCTTCCCCGGCTGAGGACTTTGAAAATTCAGGGATCGTTCAGCCGCGCACATGCATTATATAAGCATGGCGAAGGTGCGAACGAGAAAGCCCGTAGGTGAATAGCATGAAACTGCCGAAGATCCTGTTGTCGCTGGGGCTGCTGGCGCTGGTCGCCGCCTGCACGACGCCCTTCACTGCCGACGTTTCCCGCTTCCAGCGCCTGCCGGCGCCGTCGGGCGAGAGCTTCGCGATCGAGGCCCGCGACCCGGCCCGCTCGGGCGGCCTCGAGTTCGCGCAATACGCGTCCTACGTCGAGAACAAGCTCGTCCAGCAGGGCTATCAGCGCGCCGCCTCGCCCGAGGCCGCGACGCTCGTCGTCAAGCTCGACTACGGCGTCAACGACGGCCGCGAGAAGATCGACACCCGCTACACCGGCTTCGGCGCGGGTTACGGATGGGGTGGCTGGGGCTGGCCCTACTACAGCCGCTACCGCTACCACCCCTATTACTGGGGCTCGTTCTACGATCCGTTCTGGGGCCCCGGCTACGGCGGCGCCGAGGTTTACAGCTACACCGTCTACCGCTCGTTCCTCGACATGGACATCGTCCGCAAGAACGGCGCGCCGGTGTTCGAGGGCCGTGCCGAGGCGACGACGCGCTCGTCCGACCTCACCAAGCTCGTGCCCAACCTCGTCGAGGCGATGTTCCAGGGCTTCCCGGGCAATTCCGGGCAGACCGTGCGCGTGAAGGTCGACCAGAAGAAGAGCGGCTACTGACGGTTCGCGAGGGCGGCGGGGGCTTCCCTGCCGCCTCGTCGCGCGCTTCGGCCTTTCGTGCCGCATCGCCCCACGCGCAAAACCGGTTCCCACTTTCGCGCACGATGCTCTAAGAACAGCGCGTGGGTATATTCGACATCTTCCGCCGCCAGACGGTGAACCCCGTCACCGCCGCCGGTGCCGAAACCGACGGCACCGGCCTCGCCGGACGCATCGCCGCGATGCCGCGCTGGATGCTGATGATCCTCGGCGCGTTCTTCGCCGCGATCCTCTACTGGGGCGTCATCGGCAGCCTGCTGTCTGACACGCGGGCCGATCTCACCGTGCGTCCCGGAACCACCGTGTTGCCGCCGGGCGGAAGCGTTGCGGTGGCGACGGCCGCAATGCTGCTCGATCAGGCGCTGGACAAGGGCTGGACGCCCAACGACAGCCTGCTCCGCCCCACCGGCCTGCTCGAGGACATGCCCGCCTTCCAGCGCGGGCAGCACTCCGCGATCAGCGCGTTCGTCACCAGCTTCGATCAGGGCGTCGGCGGCGACCCCGAACTCAGCGAGGCGGCGGAGGCGCTGAAGACGCCGCCCGATCGCGGCTGGCTGCACGGCGACTTTCCCTTCATCGGCGGCTCCGCCGAAAGCCGCTACCGCGACGCGATCGAGGCGCTGGCGCGCTACAACCGCGCGGTCGCGGAAAGCGCGGCGCCGGGCGAGGGCGACGCCCGCGAGCTGCGGCTCGCGCTGCTCGGCCTCAGCGCCGCGCTCGCGGAAGAAGCGGGCGCGGTCGACCGCATGATCGACGACAGCCGCGTCGGCAGCGCCGACGCGCAGTTCAACGAGGTCCGCGGCGGCGCCTATGCGGCCGCCATGCTGATGCGCGGACTGCGCGAGGATTTCGGCACGACGATCGGCCAGCGGCAGCTCGCCGCGACATGGGCCGAGACGACCGAAGCGCTCGATGCCGTCGCCGGAAAGCGCCCCGCCTTCGGCGTCGGCCGGCAGGATCTCGTCGAGCAGGGCTATTTCCTGATGCGCGCACGCGAATCGCTGCGCACACTCGCGGCAGGCCTCGCCCGATGACGGCCCCGGGGACGGCCCTAGGGACGGGGACGCCCAACTATCTCGTCGTCGTCGACGACACCGACGAATCGGCGCTGGCCATGCGCTATGCCGCCATCCGCGCGAAGATGACCGGCGGCAACATCATGCTCGTGAATATCGTTCCCAAGCCCGAGTTCCTGCTCTCCGGCGGGCTTCAGGACATGATCGCCGCCGAAGCCCAGGAGGCCGCCGAGGCCCTGCTCAGCCGCAAGGCCGACGAGGTGATGACGCTTTCGGGGCAGCGCCCGGCGCTGGTGATCCGCGAGGGCAAGGCGGTCGACGAAGTCGGCCGGATCCTGACGGAGAACAAGGTCCACGCGCTGATCCTCGGCGCCGCCGCGAAGGGCGCGCCGGGGCCGCTCGTCAGCCATTTCTCCGGCGAGCGCGCCGGCAACCTCCCCTGCGTGGTGGTCATCGTGCCCGGCGGGCTCGATCCGGAAGCAATCGACCGTCTGGCTTGATCCGGCGGGCAAGGCACGCCACATGGGGCGGGCAGCAGTCAGGACAACCGCCATGTTCATCGAGACCCAGGCCACACCCAACCCCGCGACCGTGAAGTTCCTTCCCGGGCGCACCGTGATGCCTTCGGGAACCGTCGATTTCGGATCGCCCGAGGCCGCGGAGGCATCGCCGCTGGCAAGCGCGCTCTTCGCGCTCGGCGACGTCACGGGCGTGTTCCTCGGCAGCGACTTCATCTCCGTGACGCGCGCCGAGGGCGGCAGCGAATGGCGCGAGCTGAAGCCGCAGGTGCTCGGCATCATCGTCGACCATTTCGCGAGCGGCGCGCCGCTCCTGAATGAAACCGGCGCCGCCGAAACCGAGGTCGAGGTCGAGGACGATCCGGAGACTGCGGACATCGTCGCGCAGATCAGGGACCTGCTGGAAACGCGCATCCGGCCCGCGGTCGCCAACGACGGCGGCGACATCATCTACAAGGGCTTCAGGGAAGGCGTCGTCTACCTCCAGATGCAGGGCGCCTGCTCGGGCTGCCCCTCGTCGACGGCGACGCTCAAGAACGGCATCGAAAACCTTCTGAAATACTATGTGCCGGAAGTCACGGACGTCCGCGCCGTCTGACCGGCCCGGCGACAGAACAGGGAGTCCCCATGACCGATCATCTGCTGAGCGACCGCGACCTCGACCTCATCTTCCGCAGCGCGAGGACGCACAACGACTGGTCCGACCGCCCGGTTTCCGACGTGCAGCTGCGCGCCGTCTACGACCTGATGCGCATGGGGCCGACCTCGGCGAACTGCGAGCCCGCGCGGATCGTGTTCGCGAAAAGCCCGGAAGCGCGCGAGAAGCTCGCCGCCTGCGCTTCGGGCAGCAACGCGCCGAAGATCCGGCAGGCGCCCGTCACCGCCATCATCGGCATGGACATGAAGTTCTACGACCAGCTGCCGAAGCTGTTCCCGCACACCGACGCGCGCAGCTGGTTCACCAGCAACGACGCCCTCGTCCGTGAAACCGCGTTCCGCAACTCCTCGCTGCAGGGCGCGTATTTCATCATCGCGGCGCGCGCGATCGGGCTCAATTGCGGCCCGATGTCGGGCTTCGACAAGGCGAAGGTCGACGCCGCCTTCTTCGCGGGCACCGACATCGAGACGAACTTCATCTGCTCGATCGGCTACGGCACCGAGAAGAACCTGTTCCCGCGCAGCCCGCGCCTGTCGTTCGAAGAGGCCGCGTCCATCGTCTGATGCTGCTCGCGATCGAAACCGGCACCGCCGCCTGTTCGGTCGCGCTGATCGACGGGACGGCCATCGTCGCGGCGCGGCACGAGATCATCGGCCGCGGCCATTCCGAGCGGCTCGTGCCGCTCGTCGAGGCCGTGCTCGCCGAATCCGGCGCGCGCCCGCGCGCCATCGCGGTCGACGTGGGTCCGGGGAGCTTCACCGGGCTTCGCGTCGGCATCGCCGCCGCGCGGGGCTTCGGGCTCGTCTGGGACGTGCCGGTCCACGGCTTTTCGTCGATGACGCTGCTTGCCGCGCGCGCCTTCGCCGCGAGCGACGCCCCGCATCTCACGGCCGTGCTGGACGCCGGGCGCGGCGAGGTGTTCGTGCAGGCGTTCGGCCGGGACCTGCAAGCGGCAGCGCCGGTCGCGGCGCTGCCGGTCGCCGCCGCTGCCGCGGCGTGCGCAGGCCCGCTGGCGGGAACGGGCGCGCCGCTGCTGAAGGATGCGGGCAGCCCCGCCGCCGTCCTTTCGGACACGCCGCCCGACGCGCGCGACGTGAGGCTGTTGCCGCCTTCGCTCCGCACCTTGCCGCCGACGCCGCTTTACGTGCGCGCACCCGATGCGAAGCTACCAGCATGAGGCATTTCCGCACCGTCACGATCGACGACGTGCCCGCGCTCGCGGTGCTGATGTCGCGCGCCTTCGATCCGCGCTACGGCGAGGGCTGGAACGGCAGCCAGCTGCTCGGCACGCTGACGATGCCGGGCACGCGCTCCGAAATGGCGGTTGCGGACGCGGCGCCCGCCGGCTTCACGCTGACGCGCTTCGCGGGCGAGGACTGCGAGCTTCTGCTGATCGCCGTCGATCCGCCGCGCTGCGGGCAGGGTATCGGAACGGAACTGTTGAAACGATCCGTTGATCTTGCGAAACAATCCGGCGCCCGGCGCATGTTCCTGGAAGTCCGCGCCGGCAACAATGCCGCGCGCGGGCTTTATGAACGCCAGGGGTTTATCTGTGTCGGACAGAGAAAAGATTATTATTCCGGCGAAAATCACTTGCGCTTCGATGCGATGACCATGGCGCTGTCACTGTAGATATTTCGACTGTTCGTAAAATACGTTAAATCTTGCGAAAATCATTCGGACGCTACATAAGTTCGGCAGTCCAACAACAAAACAGTCGGGGTCAACAGGTCTTATGAACGAACAAAGCGAAAATCATCAGGAGCTACTTGCGCTCACGGCGGACATCGTGTCGTCGCATGTCGCAAACAATACGGTGGCGGTTTCGGACCTGCCGAACGTGATCGAGAACGTCTATTCGACGCTCGCGAAGCTTGGTGGGGCGGTGGAGCCTGCAAAGCCGCGCCAGGAACCTGCGGTTTCGGTCCGCGCATCGGTGAAGCCCGACTTCATCATCTGTCTGGAGGACGGCAAGAAGCTGAAAATGCTGAAACGCCACCTGATGACGCACTACAACATGACGCCGGACGAGTATCGCGCGAAGTGGAACCTTCCCGCCGACTATCCGATGGTCGCCCCCAACTACGCCTTGCAGCGCCAGGCGCTCGCCAAGAAGATCGGCCTCGGCACCAAGCGCGCCGGCAAACGCAAGTAGCCCGCGCCAAACGCGCGAAGGCATCAGGGACGCGCAGGGACGGACTTGTCCGTCCCTGTTTCCGTGCCTACACTCCGCCCATGACCAAGATCGACATCGAAGCCATTTGCGCCGAGCGCGGCCTGCGCATCACCGAACAGCGCCGCGTGATCGCGCGGGTGCTCTCCGATGCGGACGACCATCCCGATGTCGAGGAGCTGTATCGGCGGGCATCGGCGATCGATGCCGGCATTTCCATCGCCACGGTCTATCGCACGGTGCGCCTCTTCGAGGAGGCCGGCATCCTCGAACGTCACGATTTCCGCGACGGCCGCTCGCGCTATGAGCCGACGCCCGAGGAGCATCACGATCACCTGATCGACGTGGAGACCGGCGCCGTCATCGAGTTCCACGACGACGCGCTCGAAGAGCTGCAGCGCGCGATCGCCGACCGCCTCGGCTTCGAGCTGGTCGATCACCGGCTGGAGCTCTACGGCCGGGCGCGCAAGACCACGCCCGCGAATTGACGCGAGCCGAAGGCACGCCGGTGCGCGATTCCCGTTCCTATTTCGTCAAGACGTTCGGCTGCCAGATGAACGTCTACGACAGCGAGCGCATGGCGGAGCTGCTGGAGGCGGAAGGCCACACGCCGGCGGCCTCGGCGGAGGACGCCGATATCGTCGTGCTCAACACCTGCCACATCCGCGAACGCGCCAGCGAGAAGGTCTATTCGGAGATCGGACGGCTGAAGCACCGCGAGGGGCCGAAGCCGGTCGTCGCGGTCGCGGGCTGCGTGGCGCAGGCGGAAGGCGCCGAGATCGTGCGCCGCGCGCCCGCGGTCGATGTCGTCGTGGGGCCGCAGGCCTATCACCGGCTGCCGGACCTGATCGCGCGGGCGAAGGAGCGCCCGGTCGAGACCGACCTGCCGACGCTGGAGAAGTTCGAGGCGCTCGGCAAGCGCCGCAAGGCCGCGCCCTCGTCGTTCCTGACGATCCAGGAGGGCTGCGACAAGTTCTGCACCTACTGCGTCGTGCCCTACACGCGCGGCGCCGAGGTTTCGCGGCCCGCGGCAGCAATCCTTGAAGAGGCCCGCCGCCTCGCGGGCGAGGGCGCGCGCGAGATCGTGCTGCTCGGGCAGAACGTCAACGCCTATCGCCACGACGGCACCGACTTCGCGGCGCTCATCGCCGAGGTCGCGGCGATCGAGGGGATCGCCCGCATCCGCTACACGACGAGCCATCCCGCCGACATGACGGACGCGCTGATCGACGCGCACGGCGCCACGCCCAAACTGATGCCCTACCTGCACCTCCCCGTGCAGTCCGGCTCCAACCGTGTGCTGAAGGCGATGAACCGCTCGCACACGGCCGAGACCTATCTCGCCATCATCGAGAAGCTGCGCGCCGCGCGCGCCGACATGGCGATCTCCGGCGACTTCATCGTCGGCTTTCCCGGCGAGACCGAGGCCGAGTTCGAGGAGACGCTCGCGATCATCCGCGCGGCGAACTACGCGCAGGCCTATTCGTTCAAATATTCGGCGCGCCCCGGCACCCCGGCGGCGGAGATGGGCGGACAGATCGGCGAGGACGTGAAGTCGGACCGGCTGCACCGGCTGCAGGCGCTGGTGCAGGAACAGCAGCTGGCGTTCAACCGCGCCGCGCTCGGCCGCACCATGCCCATCCTGCTGGAACGCCCCGGCAAGCACGTGGGGCAGCTCATCGGCAAGTCGCCGTGGCTGCAATCCGTATACGTCGACGCGCGCGGCGCGAGCATCGGAGACATCGTGACGGTGGAGATCGAAGGCGCCTTCGCGAACAGTCTTGCAGGACGCATCGCGTTCGCCGAAGCTGCCTGACGATGGCCAGAAAATCCGCTCCGCTCTCCCCGCCCGCCGCGAACGACCGCGTCCGGCTCGAACTCGATTTCAACCGCGCCGAACTGCTCGGCGCGCTGTTCGGCCAGTACGACCAGAACCTGATCGCCATCGAGAACCGGCTCGGCGTCTATATCGCCGCGCGCGGCAACCGGCTTTCGATCGAGGGCGAGGCCCACGCCGCGGCGCGGGCGCGCGACGTGCTGACCGGCCTCTACAATCGCCTCGCGCTCGGCCAGAGCGTCGATGTCGGCGACGTGGAGGGCGCGCTCGCGCTGTCGCAGGACCCGTCGCTCGAAGGCCTCGTCCGCGCCGAGGACGGCGGCGCCTCGCCGGTCATCATCCGCACGCGGCGCAAGACCATCGTGCCGCGCTCGCCGACGCAGCTTCGCTACATGGAGGCGCTCAGCCGGCAGGACATCATCTTCGCATTGGGACCGGCGGGCACGGGCAAGACCTATGTGGCGGTGGCGCAGGCGGTGAGCCAGCTCATCGCGGGCTCGGTCGACCGGCTGATCCTGTCGCGCCCGGCGGTGGAGGCGGGCGAGCGGCTCGGCTTCCTCCCCGGCGACATGCGCGAGAAGGTCGATCCCTACCTCCGGCCGCTCTACGACGCGCTCTACGACATGCTGCCGTCCGAACAGGTGGAGCGGCGCATCGCCAGCGGCGAGATCGAGATCGCGCCCATCGCCTTCATGCGCGGGCGCACGCTCGCCAATGCCTTCGTCATCCTCGACGAGGCGCAGAACACCACGCCCGAGCAGATGAAGATGTTCCTCACCCGCTTCGGGCAGGGCAGCCGCATGGTGATCTGCGGCGACCCGAAGCAGGTCGACCTGCCCAACCCCGGCCGCTCCGGACTTCACGACGCCACGCAGCGCCTCGAGGGCATCGAGGGCATCGCCGTGGTGCGCTTCGGCGCAGGCGACGTGGTGCGCCATCCGATCGTCGGCCGCATCGTGGAGGCCTACGAAGGCCCCGATGCTTGACGTCGCCGCGAGCATCGCGGGCGGCGCATGGCCGGATGCCGACTGGACAGCGCTCGCCGAAACCGCCTGCCGCGCCGCGCTCGCCGAGACGCCCTATGCGGGCCTGATCGACGCGAGCTTCTGCTGCGAGGTTTCGATTCGCCTGACCGACGATGCCGAGGTGAAGACGCTGAACGCGCAGTATCGCGGCAAGGACAAGCCCACGAACGTGCTGTCGTTCCCGATGGTGCAGCCCGACCTGCTGGAGGGCCTTTCCAACAGCGACGACGGCGAGGTGCTGCTCGGCGACATCGTGCTCGCCGACGGCGTCGTGGCGCGCGAAGCCGCCGAGCGCGGCATCGGCATCGCCGATCACGCGACGCATCTCATCGTCCACGGGCTCCTGCATCTCGTCGGCTACGACCACGAGCATGACGCCGAAGCCGAGGCGATGGAGGAGATGGAACACCGCGCGCTCGGGTCGCTGGGGATTGCCAACCCCTACGCCGGCGAGGCATGACGGTTCGGAAACGATGAGCGACGAACCTCCGAGTAGCAGCGGCGACCAGCCGTTCCGACCCCTTCTCCGCGCCTTGCGGAGCCTGATCTTCGGCCGCGGCGGCGAAGCGACGCTGCGCGAGAGCATCGAGGAAGCCCTCGAGGACCACGCCGACGACACCCCCGAAGGCGACGATCTTTCCCAGACAGAGCGCCTGATGCTGCGGAATCTGCTCGATTTCGGCGAGCGGCGCGTCGGCGACGTGATGGTGCCGCGCGGCGACATCATCGCCTGCGACGTGGAGGACAGTTTCCAGACGCTGGTCGCGGCGTTCGTCGATGCCGGGCACAGCCGCCTGCCGGTTTTCCGCGAATCGCTCGACGATGTGATCGGCATGATTCACGTGAAGGACGTCTACGCCGTGATCGCGGGCGAGGGGCGCAGCGCCAACGTGGCGGCGGAGAGCCTGCTGCGCCCGGTGCTGTTCGTGCCGCCCGCGATGCGCGTGCTCGATCTGCTCGCGCGGATGCGGCAGGGGCGCACGCACATGGCGATCGTCGTCGACGAGTACGGTGGCACCGACGGGCTCGTCACCATCGAGGACCTCGTCGAGGAGATCGTCGGCGACATCGCCGACGAGCACGACGAGGAAGAGGCCGAGGCGATCACGCCGCTGCCGGACGGCGGCTTCGCGGTGGACGCGCGCGTCGACATCGAGGCGCTGGAAACGGCGACGGGCGCGCCGCTCTCGGAAGCGGCGGACGGCGACGTCGACACGGTCGGCGGCCTCGTCTTCATGCTGGCGGGCCACATCCCGGTGATCGGCGAGATCGTGGAGCATCCGGGCGGCTGGTCGTTCGAGGTAACCGCCGGGGACGAGCGCAAGATCGAGCGCGTGCGCGCGTATCCGCCGCCGGCGGTTCCGGCCGCGGCCAGCGGGGCGTGACGGTCCCTGCGGGCCGGGCGCGCCTCGGCCTTCTGTTCATCGCAGGCATCGCGAGCAGCCTCGGCTTCGCGCCGTGGAACCTGTGGCCGCTGACGCTGATCGGGATCGGCTGGCTGATCCGCGAAACCGCCGCGGCCGCAAGCCGGCGGCAGGCGGCGAGGGCGGGGTGGGCGTTCGGATTCGGGCACTTCCTGCTCGGCACGCACTGGATCGCGCAGGCGTTCCAATACCAGCAGGACATGCCCGCGTGGACGGGATGGATCGGCGTGGTGCTGCTCTCCGCCTATCTCGCGGTTTTCCCGGCCGTGGCGGCGCTGGCGGCACGGCGGATCGCGCCCGCGGGGCTGGCGCTGGTGTTGGGCTTCGCGGGCTGCTGGACGCTCGCGGAAGCCCTGCGCGGCGTGCTGTTCTCGGGCTTCCCGTGGAATCCGCTGGGCGCTGTCGCGCTGCCGATGGCGGGGCTGGGGCAGGGCGCGGCGCTCGTCGGCGCGCTCGGGCTTTCCGCGGTGATCGTGCTGGCGTCGGGCGCGCTTTATGCGCTCGGCGAACGGCAATGGCGCACGGGCGGCGCGATCCTCGGCCTGACGGCGGCGGCGGCGCTGGCGGGGCTGATGCCGCTGCGGACGCCGACCGGGCTTACGACCACGCGCCTCAACATCGTGCAGGCCGACATCGGGCAGGACGAGAAATGGTCCGAGGACGGCGTCGAGCGCGCCGTCGCCAAGTATCTCGACCTTTCGCCCGCGCCGACAGCGAGCCCGCGCGTGCTGATCTGGCCCGAAGCGGCCATCCCCGATCTCCTCGACGAAATGCCGTCGATGCGCCGCAGGCTCGGCGCGCATCTGGGACCCGGCGACCTGATGCTGCTCGGCGCGCTGAAGGCGATCCGCGAGGACGACGGCACCGCGATCGCCGCGCACAACAGCCTGTTCGCGCTCGACACCGAAGGCGGCATCCTCGCGCGCTACGACAAGAAGCGGCTGGTGCCGTTCGGCGAGTTCCTGCCCGCGCGGACGCTGCTGAACGCCATCGGGCTCGACCGGCTCGCCCCCGGCGCGCTCGATTTCTGGCCGGGGCCGGGCCCGCGCACGCTGCCGCTGCCCGGCGGCGTCCCGGCGGTCGGGCCGCTGATCTGCTACGAAGTGATCTTCGACGGCCGCGTGACCGAGGCCGGGTATCGCCCGGCGTGGCTGCTCAACGTCTCCAACGACGCGTGGTTCGCGGGCGCGGGCGCCGAGATGCACCTCGCGCAGGCACGGCTGCGCAGCATCGAGGAAGGCCTGCCGATGGCGCGCTCCACGCCCACGGGAATCAGCGCCGTGATCGACGCGAACGGCCGCGTCACCGCCGCCATGCCGCGCGGGCAGGCGGGCGTGATCGACGCGCGGCTCCCGGAGGCGAACCCGCCGACGCTGTTCAGCCATGCCGGCCGCATCCTGCCGCTGCTGCTCGCGGCGCTGCTCGCGCTTCTCGGCTGGAGCCTCGCCCGCAGACGCTGACGCCTTGCGCCCCGGAACGGATACAAATACACCCGCTATGGTTGTATTTCGTCCCGTCCCGGAGCTATGCCGAGCGAAGCCGTCCATCCCGTCGACCTTCACGTGGGCAGGCGCCTGCGCGAAAGCCGCACGGCGCTCAGGCTGACGCAGGCCGAACTCGGCGCCGACCTCGGCGTCAGCGCGCAGCAGGTGCAGAAGTACGAGAACGGCAGCAACCGCATCAGCGCCAGCAAGCTCTTCGAGATCGCCGGGCGGCTCGGCACGGGCGTCGACTGGTTCTTCGCAGGACTGGACGCGCCGCGGACGCCGGGCCTCGCCGAACCGGCCGCCGCCTATGACGCGGGGCCCACGGCGCACGACCAGACCCGCGCGCTGATCGCCGCCTTCAAGTCGCTGCCCGACGACGCGGCGCGCGCGGAAGCGCTCGACTACGTGCGAAGCCGGGCCGAACAGATATAAACGATTCTTTATGTCCGCTTGCGCGGGGCACGCGGCGACGCTAGAGCGGGACGGTCCGTCGACTATTTCAGGAAAGACGCATGGCGCGCAGCGACTACCTCTTCACGTCCGAATCGGTTTCGGAAGGCCACCCCGACAAGGTCGCCGACCAGATCTCGGACGCGATCGTCGACCTGTTCCTTTCGAAAGACCCCGAAGCGCGCATCGCCTGCGAGACGCTGACGACGACGCAGCTCGTGGTGCTGGCGGGAGAGATCCGCTGCAAGGGCGTCTATGAGAACGGCGCGTGGGCGCCGGGCGCGCTCGACGAGATCGAGAAGACCGTGCGCGAGACGGTGAAGCGCATCGGCTACGCGCAGGACGGCTTCCACTGGGAGCAGCTGCGCTTCGAGAACAACCTCCACGGCCAGTCCGCGCACATCGCGCAGGGCGTCGACGAGGCGGGCAACAAGGACGAGGGCGCAGGCGACCAGGGCATCATGTTCGGCTACGCGACCGACGAGACGCCCGACCTGATGCCCGCGACGCTCGACTACAGCCACAAGATCCTCGCGCGGCTGGCGGCGGACCGCCATTCCGGCGCGGCGCCGTTCCTTGAGCCGGACAGCAAGAGCCAGGTGACGCTGCGCTACGCGGGCGGGGTGCCGGTGGAGGCGACGGCGCTCGTCGTTTCGACCCAGCACGCGCCGGGCTATTTCTGGCACGGCGGCGAGGGCGATCCCGACAAGTACAAGGTTCTGCGCGACTACGTAATGGGCGTGTTCCGGGACGTGCTGCCGGACGGCTTCGTGACCGACAGGACGGCGATCCACGTGAACCCCACCGGCCGCTTCGAGATCGGCGGGCCGGACGGCGACGCAGGGCTGACGGGCCGCAAGATCATCGTCGACACCTACGGCGGCGCCTCCCCCCACGGCGGCGGCGCGTTCAGCGGCAAGGACCCGACGAAGGTGGACCGCTCGGCGGCCTACATCGCGCGCTACCTTGCGAAGAACATCGTCGCGGCGGGATTGGCCAAGCGCTGCACGATCCAGCTTTCCTACGCGATCGGCGTCGCCGAGCCGCTGTCGCTCTACGTCGACCTGCACGGCACGGGCACGGTGGACGAGGCGAAGCTGGAAACGGTGATCCCGGAGCTCGTGCGCCTGACGCCGAAGGGCATCCGCGAACACCTCGGCCTCAACAAGCCGATCTACAGCAAGACCGCCGCCTACGGGCACTTCGGGCGCAAGCCCGAGGGCGACTTCTTCCCGTGGGAGAAGACCGATCTGGTGGATGCGCTGAAAGCGGCGGTTTAGGAAAAGCTCGGAGCCGGGCAGACCACGTTTGTCCCCTCACCGTCATCCCGGCCTGCGCCGGTATGACGGAATAGAAGGACCGGCGCCTCCGACTGCCGCCCGAATTCCTTTGTAAGAAATCCCGCATCGCTGCGACTGTCCCTCCACGAGCAATGCGCGGAGTGCGGGAATGAGCGGCCCCGAAGGCCAGAGCGAGCGGCAGGACGCGCTGTATGCGGACGCAGCGGCGGCGCATGGCGGCATGATCGCGCGGCTTTCGGCGGGTTATGAGGCGGACCCGGCGCTGCGCGAGGATCCGGAGCAGGAGATTCATCTCCAGCTGTGGCGCAGCTTCGCGACCTTCGCGAACCAGTGCAGCCTTGCGACATGGGTGCATCGCATCGCGCACAATGTGGGCGCGCGGCACGTGCATCGCGCGGTGCGCGCGAAGCCGGCCGCCTTCGTCGATCTCGATACCGTCGACATCGCCGACAGCCGTGCGGGGCCTGAGGACAGCGCCGACGCCGCCGCAACACTGGACCGGCTTTACGCCCTGATCTGGCGGCTGCGGCCGATCGACCGGCAGGTGCTGCTGCTGCACCTCGAAGAGGTCGACGCCGCCGCGAGCGCCGAGATCACCGGCCTGACGCCCGGGGCCGTCGCCACGCGCATCCACCGCATCAAGGCGCTGCTCGCCCGGCAATTCGCGGAAGGGAACCGGCCATGACCGATACGAACAACATGGGCGCGCTGTGGAAGGCGCAGGCCGTGCGGCCGCGCACGCTGCCCGCGGACGAGATCCACCGGCGGCACGCCGCACTCGAACGCCGCGTGCGCAGGCGCAACCGCATCGAATATCTGACCGCGGCGATGATGTTCGTCGCCGTCGCGGGACTCGTCCTCCTCGACATACGGCTCGGCGCGTTCGGCGCGGGCACGATCGGGTTGATCCTGCTGGGGATCGGCGGCGGCGCGGCGGTGTGGCAGCTTCACCGGCGCACCGGCGCGCGGCCGGCGATCGACGGCGCCCGGCCGAGCATCGACGCCTATCGCGACGGCCTGCGGCGGGAATGCGAGGCGCTCGCGTCCGTTGCGCGCTGGTACATCGCGCCGTTCCTGCCCGGCATGATCACGATCTACACGAGCGCATTGCTGAAGGTCGCGCCCGGCGACCGCCCGCTCGTGATCGCCCTGGCGGCGGCAACGGCGCTGCTCATGGGCTGGGTCGTCCGTCTGAACCGGCGCGGCGCACAGACGATCTCCGCCGAACTCGAAAGCCACGACCGGGGCTGACCGACCGACAAGCAGAAGGAGCGTTATCTTGCACTATTCCATGATCGCGGCCGTGATGGCCGTCACCGTCAGCGCAGCGGCGAGCGCCGGGCAAACGGGCTCCATCACCGAGCGGGGACGCGCCGTCTCCGACTGGTCCTCCGCCGAAAGCGTGGCCGCGCTTGCCGCGGCGGCATCTCCCGACCTCAAGGCGAAGATCGACGCAGGGGGCGGTCCGGCCGCCTTCTCGGCTGCGGTCGATGCGCAGATGGGCAAGCAGACGAACGTGTTCGACGAGGTCGAGATGACCGTCAACGGCCTGACCTTCTACCAGCGCCTCGCCGCCTATGAACGCGCGCCCGCCGCCATGACCACGATCGTGTGGGACGACAAGGGCACGGTGGCGGCCGCGACTGTGCAGCCGTCGTCTCCGCCGCCGCCCGCACCCGCCGCGGGCACCGGCGTGCCCGTCCGCCCGCCGTTCGCGACGCCGCGCGCGGGGACGTGGTTCACCTTCTGGGGCGGGCGCAACCTCGCCCGCAACTACCACATGGTGGCCCCCGCGCAGACCTATGCGTTCGACCTGCTGGTGGTGAAGGACGGCAAGAGCTTCTCCGGCCCCGCGAATGAGCACGCGTCCTACTACTGCTGGGGCGAGCCGGTGCTTGCGGTGGCGGACGGCGTCGTCACCGAGGCCGTCGACGGGCTGCCCGACATGCCGATCGGCGACCTCGGCGCGAAGGAAGCGGCGGGCAACCACGTGATCGTCCGCCACGGACCCGATCGGCACTCGCTCGTCGCGCACCTGCAACGCGGATCGACGAAGGTGAAGACAGGCGACACGGTGAAGGCGGGGCAGGCGCTCGGCCTCTGCGGCAACAGCGGCCGCACGTCCGAACCGCACATCCATTTCCACCTGCAGACGGGCGCGACCTTCGCCGATGCCGGCACCGGCCTTCCGGCGAACTTCCGCGACATGCTCGTCGACGGACGACCGGTGCGGGACGGCGAGCCGGTGCGCGGGCAGGCGATCGCGCTGGCGAAATAGCGCCCGCGAAACAGCACCCTCAGAGCGCGTCGATCGCCCGCGCCATCTCGATGTCGCGCATCGAGAGTCCGCCCGCGTCGTGCGTGGTGAGCAGGATGTCGACGCGGTTCCACACGTTTGACCATTCCGGGTGGTGGTCCGCCTTC
Source organism: Sphingosinicella microcystinivorans (assembly GCF_027941835.1). NCBI lineage: Bacteria > Pseudomonadati > Pseudomonadota > Alphaproteobacteria > Sphingomonadales > Sphingosinicellaceae > Sphingosinicella > Sphingosinicella microcystinivorans. The sequence continues at coordinate 1,407,161 of NZ_CP116005.1, read as the reverse complement.
TCGGCAAGGAGCGCCACCCGGCTCATGAAGCCGAACGCCTCGACGAAATCGCGGAAGCGGAAGCTGCGGGCGATGCCGTCGCGCGCTTCGTCGAGCGTCCACGCAGGCAGGGCCGGAAGCAGCGCCGCGCGCTCGGAATCCGAAAGTTTCTTCACCATCGCTGTCCTCCTGCTGGCGCGGCGGGGCGCATCCTCCTATGTCGTGGGGCATGGCCGTCCGTCAAACCTTTGCGCCGTCGCTCGATGACATCGAGGCGCTGGCGCGCGCCGCCATCGCGCGGCTGCCCGTACTGTTCCAGACCCACCTCGGCGCGGTGGTGCTGCGCATCGAGGACTTTCCCGACGAGGACGTGTGCCGCGACATGGAGCTGGAGAGCGAGTTCGACCTGCTCGGCCTCTATCAGGGCCACGCGGTGGGACGCTCCGTGGATGTTTCTGGGGCGCTCCCCGATACCGTCTATCTCTACCGGCGCCCGATCCTCGACCTGTGGGCGGAGGGCGAGGAGAGCCTCGAGCATATCGTGACGCACGTGCTGGTGCACGAGGTGGGGCACCATTTCGGCCTCTCCGACGAGGACATGCACCGGATCGAGGAATCAGCCCTCTAGAAGCGCGCCGACCCAGAGCGGCACGAGGTCGCCCGCGCGGCCGTGGCGCGCCTCGTGGAAGACATGCGTGCCCTCGGACGGCTCGAGGTTGATCTCCAGCGTATGCGCGCCGTAGTGCCGCGCGCCCTGCACGAACCCCGCCGCCGGATAGACCGCGCCCGAGGTGCCGATCGAGACGAACAGGTCGCACGCGGCGAGCGCCGCCTCGATCCGGTCCATGTGATAGGGCATCTCACCGAACCAGACGATGTCGGGCCGAAGCCGCCCGTGCGCGCCGCAGCGGGCGCACGCCGGGCCGTCCGACAGCGTGTCCGGCGCCGCCTGCCGCTCGCCGCAGGCGAGGCAGAAGGCGCGCTTCAGCTCGCCGTGCATGTGCACCATGCGCGCCGCGCCCGCGCGCTCGTGAAGGTCGTCGACGTTCTGCGTAACAATCAGCAGGTCGCCCGGCCATTCCGCATCGAGCCACGCCAGCGCGCGGTGCGCGGCGTTCGGCTCGACACGGGCGAGCGCAGCGCGGCGGGCGTCGTAGAACGCCTGCACCAGCGCCGGATCGCGGTGGAACGCCTGCGGCGTCGCCACGTCCTCGATGCGGTGGCCTTCCCACAGGCCGTCCGGCCCGCGGAAGGTGGGCACGCCGCTTTCCGCCGAAATGCCCGCGCCCGTGAGCACGACGATGCTTTGAAACCCCGTCCCTCGCATGACCTTGCGCACCGCTCCCCGATTGGCCAGAGATACGCCTTCGCATCGGCGTTCAAGGGGTTCAAGAGTTATGGCGAAGCGTGGCGGTGTGGCACGGATCGGCGTCCTCGGCGCGGGCGGGCGCATGGGGCAGAGCATCATCGCGCGCGTGCTCGACACGAAAGAGGCCGTGCTGGCCGGGGCCGCCGAGAAGCCCGGCCATCCGGCGATGGGCCGCAGCATCGCCCCCAGCCTCGTCATCTGCGCGAACACGCTGGCGCTCGCGCACAGCGCCGACGTGCTCGTCGACTTCACGACGCCGGATGCGCTGGAGGAGAATCTCACCGCCGCGTGCGACGCGGCGTGCGGCATCGTGATCGGCACCACGGGCCTCACGCCGAAGCACCACAGGCTGATCGACGAGGCGGCGAAGACGATTCCGGTGCTGCAGACCGCGAACACCAGCCTCGGCGTCACCATGCTCGCCGCGCTGGTCAGGGAGACCGCAAGCCGCCTCGGCGACGACTGGGACATCGAGATCGCCGAGATGCACCATCGCCACAAGGTCGATGCGCCCTCCGGCACCGCGCTGATGCTCGGCGAGGCCGCCGCGGCGGGCCGGGCCGTGAAACTGGCAAGCGCCGCCGTAAACGGCCGGGCGGGCGCAAACGCAGCCCGCAAGGTCGGCGAGATCGGCTTCGCGTCGCTGCGCGGCGGATCGGTGGCGGGCGACCACATGGTGATCCTGGCCGCGGACGGCGAGCGCATCGAGCTCGGCCACCGCGCCGAATCGCGCGAGATCTTCGCGCGCGGCGCCGTGCGCGCAGCGCTGTGGCTCGCCGGCAAGCCCGCCGGGCGCTACACGATGAACGAGGTGCTCGGGCTTTAGCATCAATAGCTTAACGGGCCAGCGCGCGCTTCAGCACGGCATAGACCTCCTGCCGCTCGCGCGGGCTGAGGAAGCGGCCGACGAGAAGCCGGTGGCCGCGCTCGCCGAGCCAGAGCCGGTTTTCGGGCGGGCTCAGCGCCTCCAGCTCGACGCGGGTGAACAGCGGCTCCAGCCGGAACTCGCGCGCGCTGCCGTCCGCCGCGACACGGCTGTAGAGCAGCCCCGAGGCATCGAGCCGCACGCGCTCGTAGGCGCGGGAGGCACGCGCCGCCGCGCGGAACGCCCAGACGAGCAGCGCAAGGTCGACGACCACGAACGGCAGGATCGGCCACGCGCCGAGCACGATGAAGCGCGCCGAGGCGAGCAGCATGACAAGCCCGGTGCCGCCGACGATCCACAGCGCCGGACGCGCGCCGAGCGGCGGCGGAGGCATCAGCTTCAGGTCGAGCGTCGTCATGGGGCTTCCACTCTACCAATACGCGGGCGGGTGCGGTAGGCGAGGAGGCATGAAGCCGCAGACGATCAAGCGATTTTTCGACCATCTCGCCGAAGCGGACCCCGCGCCCGAAACCGAGCTCGACTATGTGAACGACTACACGCTGCTCGTCGCCGTCGTGCTTTCCGCGCAGGCGACCGACGCGGGCGTCAACAAGGCCACGAAGGCGTTGTTTCAGCAGGTCCGGGACCCGGCCGCGATGGTCGCGCTCGGCGAGGCGGGCCTGAAGCAGCACATCAGGACGATCGGCCTCTACAACGCCAAGGCCGCGAACGTGATCGCGCTTTCCGGGATCCTGCTCGAAAAGCATGGCGGCAGGGTTCCCCACGACCGGGCGAGCCTGGAGGCGCTGCCCGGCGTCGGCCGCAAGACGGCGAACGTGGTGCTCAACGTCGCCTTCGGGGAGGAAACCTTCGCGGTCGACACGCACGTCTTCCGCGTCTCCAACCGTACCGGGCTCGCGCCGGGCAAGACGCCGCTCGCCGTCGAGCTGAAGCTGGAGACGGCGATTCCGAAGCCCTACCGCCGCCACGCGCACCACTGGCTCATCCTGCTCGGCCGCCACATCTGCAAGGCCCGCAGACCCGAATGCTGGCGCTGCCCGGTGGTGAACGAATGCGAATACGAGGCGAAGACGGCGGCATGAGCATGACAGCGATACGCGATTCACTTCGCGTTCAGATGCAGGCGCTATGAACGGTTCACATCGTGACATTGTAGCGTTTGCGTACCGCCGGACCGCGAACCCGCCTTGTGGGGGGCGGTCCGGCAAGTCACCCTGCGCGGAGACTTCCCCCATGACACTGTCCAGCCCCTCCCTCAGCGCCGCGCTCGCCGCCGCGCTGGCGCTCGCTGCCTGCTCGGCGCCCGAGCCCCCCGCGGAACCCGCCGCAGCGCCTGCGCCGGAGGCCGCGATCGGCGAACGCTGCGTCGGCCTCGCCGCGATCAGGAACACGAAGGTCGTCGACGATTCGACCATCGACTTCCACATGCGCGACGGCCGTGTCCTTCGGAACACGCTACCGCACCCGTGCCCCTCGCTCGGCTTCGAGGAAGCCTTCACCTACGCGACGTCGCTGTCGCAGCTCTGCTCGACCGACATCATCACGGTGGTGCAGCAGGGCGGCGGACCTCGGCTCGGCGCCAGCTGCGGGCTCGGAACGTTCGTGCCCCACACGCCGATCAAGGGCGAATAGGCCACGCGCGCTTTTCCCGCTGGCCTGCACGCCCGCGCTTTGTTAAGCGTGCCCGCCGAAACGGCAACCGGCACCCGTAGCTCAGCTGGATAGAGCGCTGCCCTCCGAAGGCAGAGGCCAGAGGTTCGAATCCTCTCGGGTGCACCATTCTCGAACAAAAGAGAGAACTGCAGGGGCGGCCTTGGCCACGCCTCCAGCAGCACTCCGGGCCAGCGCGGCCTTTGAGCCGCTGATGCGGATTTCCCGATCATCGACGCGAACCTCGCTGAGCAGCAGACGGGCATATGCCTGACGTAGATCGGGTGGACCGTGATGCAGCTTCTCGCGGAGGAGGAGAGCCAACTTCTCGACCTTTTCCGGGGTAATGACGGGCTCGGCATTTGCCAGTCGGCGGGTCAGATCAGAAATCTGGTCGGCCAGTTCGTCCCGCCGGAACCGTAGATTGACCAGCCGCTCACGCATTGAGGCGTCCTCGGCGTCCATCAGCCCCTTTTCGACCAGTCCCAGCAGTCGGGTGATGCCCGCCTCGGCCTCCTTGTGGTCCTGGCGCATTTGACGAAGCCGATCACGGTTGCGGTCCTCGCGTTCGATTGCCGTGCGCAGATATTCATCCAGCAGGGCAACGAGGTGATCAGGCTGCAATATCTGCTTGGTCACCTCGCCGATGACGATCCCGTCCAGCTTGTCCATCGGTATGCGTAACCCCCGGCAGCCAAGTGCGCCTTCCTTCAGGCGGGTTGAGCAGCAGTAATACCGATATTGCCCGCCCTTACCGGTGTTTTGGATAAGGGCGGCGCCACAATGACCACAACGGGCAACACCTGCGAGCAGGGTCGGAGAATTGACGACACGCGGTGCCACACGCTTTGGAGCGCGGCTTTGGAGTAAGGCCTGCACGGCATTGAAGGTCTTTTCATCGATGATCGCGGGCACCTCGAACGGAACCCACTCGGACGGTGGTCTGGATCGACGGTTGCGACTGTCGGTGCGGTTGAAGTGATGCAGACCATGATATGTGCTCGCCGTCAGGATGGCATGAACACCCCCAGTGCCGAATCGGCGGCCGCGCCGCAATATGCCGCGTTCGTTGAGCCAGGCGGCGATAGCCTTCACGCCCATGGGGCGGCCTTCGGTACCGGAGGCCATGTAAAAGATCATGCGGACGACGCGGGCCTCGGCCTCATCGATCACCAGCACTTTCTTGTCCTTGTTGCCTCGCCGCTCGATGATTTCGACGCCATAGCCATAGGGTGGCCGTGAGCCGTTCCAGAAACCCTGCCGCGCATTCTCCAGCATTGCACGGTGGACGTGCTTGGCCGTCTCTCGGCTCTGATGCTCGTCGAAAATGTTGAGCAGTTTGCGGAACATCTCCCCGGTAGGGTCCTGACCGACTTCCTGCGTAATAGAGACAAGTTCGACCCCGGCCTTTCTGAGTTCCCTGATGTAAAGCTCGGAATGCAGCGAATCTCGGCTGAAGCGACTCAGCGAATGGACGACCACGAGATCGAAGGGATGGTCCGCCCGTTTGGCCGTGTGGATCAACTCCTGGAAAACTGGCCGATCCTCATCAAGAGCCGAAGCTCCCGGCTCGGAAAAGGTCCTCACAACCTCGATGTCCTGACGCTCGCACCATACGCGACACTGGAGGATCTGGTCTGGAATCGACAGGTCCCGTTCTGCTTGCCGTGCTGTCGATACGCGCACGTAGATCGCTGCACGGGTCATGATCGATCACTTCTCGCCGAAAAGGATCGCGTCGATCTCCCTTCCCAGGTGGGCTCGCAGGATCGCAACCTCCTCGCGCAGCACCGGCATGATGGGGGGAAGGTCGCTGGCGAGTGTCCGCTGACCGTTGGCCGGGGCGCCGTACGTCGGCGAAGACACAGCTGCTCTGCGCCGGATAATGATCCGGTTTGTCCGCTTCGGTGCGGGGCAGGAGGAAGGCTGGGCGTCCATCCCCAATTGTCTATGCGTGCTGGAGATCCGCAACCAGAGGTCATGCGTGAAGCCGGTACGCTCGATGAACCGGCCCGGACCGGACCTATCGGGCCGCGACCTACATCTTGTGCAATTAACTGCGTATCACCCCTCATCCCGAAACCTCCGGATGACATCCCGGTAACGGGAGAAGGCAGTAAAGCTCGTCGCCTGGTTGTAGAATTTCTGGCTGGAGGTGAGCGTCGCATGACCGAGTATGGCCTTGGTGATGCCGATATGTGCCGGGTCTTCGAGTGCGACTTCGGTGGCGGCGCAGTCGCGGAACAGGTGCGGCGAGAGATCCCGGCCGAAGTGCTTGCGCGTGGTACGGGTCACACGGATAGAAATGTCGTTGGCTGGCAACCGCCTGCCTCTGCTGCCGATCCACAGCCAGCCGTCATTGTCTGCGGCGCCTTTCAGAAGGACCGGGCGGACCATATCCAGATAGGTGAACAGTGCCGGCTCAAGCCGTTTGGGTATATAGCCATGGAACGCGACGCCCTTCTTCGTTTCCTCTTTGGGGATGCTGACACGCGCCCCGAGATCGTCGACGAACACGCTCCGGCCGAGCCGGAGATCGGCAAGATTGCACCGTCGCCAGGGGCGGCTGATCAGCAGGCCGATGATCAGGCCGTCGCGGTAAAGCGGCGCTCCGCTGCGTTTCCCGTTGCGGAGTTTCTCCAGCCCTTCGTTCATCAGGCTGTCGGAAAGGTCAATAATGTCCTTCACCCTGGCCATGCGGGGCAGCTTGGGACGGCTCGGCCTTGCTGTGTTCACCATCCTGTGGGCGAGTTTCGTGAGCCAGTCGACGCCATCCGGCGGCGCACAGGCACGCAGCACATAGGCGATATCGCGCATCGTTCCGGCCACCGTAGATTCGGCCCGGCCTACCCTGTAGCTGTCAAGGAAGGCCTTGATCCGCTTCCGGGAGATGCGGTCGCAAGGGTGCAGCGCGGGATCGAGTTGCCCAGCATCCTCAAGCCAGCGAAGCCAGACGCCATAGCCCCGCTCACAGCCCCTGAGTGTGGCCGGGCGCCAGCGCGCGGCCAGTCCATCGTCATCGAACGGGCCGCTTGCCAGATGCGCCTTCTGCCAGAGCCTGCGGTCGTGCTCGGGCCATTGTTCGACCTTGAGCGATGGAAATGGCCTTCGGGTCACAGCCTGTCCTCCCAATGAGAGGAGCCGGCACCGTCATCCCTCCGCATGTGATCGAGAAGAGCATCGTAGCGGGCGAACGCATTGTCGTTCTCCAGGCCCTGGTAGAACTGAATGGTCGTCTGGATCTTCTTGTGGCCCAGCAGGCGGCGCGCAGTCTCGTAGTCGCCCGGATGAGCTATGAGCCAGAGATGGGCGGCAAAATGCCGAAGCAGATGGGAATGAATGGTGACGCCGACCTCGCGCCTGACGAACGCGGCCAACTGCTTCGACAGAGCGGATGGCCCCTTGGGCGTGCCCGACTGGCCAATGAATAGACTGGTGGTGGCATTTCCGTTCAGGAGCACGGGACGGAAGACATTCACATAGCGATCGAGCAGCCTGCCAAGAGCGTTATCAAACTCGGCATCGATGGGAACCTTGTTCTTCACATCATCGGCGGCGACCGCGATGCGCCATTTACCGATCTTTCCGGCGATGGGCGGCAGGATGTCCTTGCAGAAATCGAGCTCTGCAAGGTTGCGGACACGCATCGGAACCTGAAGGAGTACGCCAAGCCCGGCCGCCATCTGCATGCGCTGGGCCTGTCTGACGGTGGGCTCCAGGATTCCGCTAAGCTCATCGGCAACTACATAGGGAAGATTGAGCAGCCGCCTGCGGACCCTGGGGTCGAGCAACGGTGCCAGCCGTTCTCTGTTCTTCTCGCACATGCCGGTGGCCGTAAAACGGACCTTCTTTTCCAGCTTGCGGATCCGGTTACGCTGGTCATCGCCGGTCTTCAGGTGATGGGCGATGCTGAGCGCGGCGACTATCATGCCGTGCATGTCCTTGCGCGCCCGATCATCGAGCTTTCTTGCTCCCAGCCGCGCTTCGAGCCCGCGCCTGAGCATATCAGGGTCGATCACCGTCTGAAGCGATGTGAAATGGCCCGCGGGGACACCGTCGTCCACCAATGCTGAAAGCAGCACGCGCAACCGAGTCAGATAATTGTCGAGCGTGACGGGTTTGATCGGGCGGCGATCGTCATCGAACTCAACCTGTTCCAGGGCCCGTTTACTGTAGACAGCGATTTCGTCCTGGAGAGACTGCGGAAAGTCGGTCCACTGCACGGCGCGCTTGCCGATGGGTTCCGGCGCCGGGATACGCACGAACGGTTGAGGATCAGCGTGCAATAGGCACCCCCTTCGTGGGGTGATCGGCGTGCAAAAAGGACCCCTTCATCCCGGGGATTTAGTCGGCCGACTGGTTTTGATCAGTTGGCGAGAACGGGATGTTGATCGTGGAGACAGTGGTTCGGATTCGGCGTGAGCATGCAGCGGGTAAGGCGATCAAGGCGATCGCTCGTGACCTTCGTTTGTCGCGGAAGGTCGTCCGCAAAGCGATCCGGTCGCCGGAGGCGGCGTTCAACTATCAGCGCAAAGTCCAGCCGCTGCCGCGGATCGGTCCTTATCAGGATCGTCTCGATGCGCTGCTTGAGGAGAACGAAGGTCGCGGCCGCCGCGATCGGCTACGGATGACGCGTATCCATGACCTGCTGGTGCGCGAGGGGTTCGATGGATCCTATGATGCGGTGCGCCGCTATGCGGCGCGCTGGCGTGCTGCGCGGCGGAAGGATGCTGGCGAAGGCGCACCGGCGTTCATCCCGATGACCTTCCAGCCGGGTGAGGCCTACCAGTTCGACTGGAGCCACGAGGATGTGGAGATCGCCGGCAAGCCGATGCGGGTGAAGGTGGCGCATATGCGTCTCTGCGACTCGCGCGCACCCTATGTCCGAGCCTATCCGCGCGAGGGCCAGGAGATGCTGTTCGATGCCCATGCCCGGGCGTTCGCGTTCTTCGGCGGTGTGCCGCGACGCGGTATCTACGATAATATGAAGACGGCGGTGACGGCCGTGTTCACCGGCAAGGAGCGTGTGTTCAACCGCCGCTTCCTGATCATGACCGATCATTACATGGTCGAGCCGACCGCCTGCTCGCCGGCGGCGGGATGGGAGAAGGGCCAGGTCGAGCAGCAGGTCCAGACGATCCGAGGCCGCTTCTTCCAGCCGCGACTCCGGTTCGCCAGCCTGGCCGAGCTCAACGGGTGGCTGGAGGCCGAGTGCCGGCGCTGGGCCGAGCATCATGCCCATCCCGAACGCGGGGATATTACCGTCGCCGAGGCGCTGGATATGGAGCGACCGGCCCTGCAGCCGATCCTGGCACCGTTCGACGGCTTCCATGAGAGCGAGCATGCCGTCACCGGCACCTGCCTCATCAGCTTCGATCGCAACCGCTACTCGGTCATGTCGACGGCCGCACGCCGGACCGTTCAGGTGCGCTCCTATGCCGATCGCATCGTCATACGCTGCGGCGATGCGATCGTCGGGGAGCATGAGCGCCACTTCGGTCGGAACCGCACGATATACGATCCCTGGCATTATCTGCCGGTCCTCGCGCACAAGCCCGGCGCGCTGCGTAACGGCGCACCGTTCCAGGACTGGGATCTGCCGCCCGCCCTGCACCGATTACGGCGAAGGCTCGGCACCGGGGACGAGGCCGATCGCAGGTTCGTGCGGGTCCTCTCGGCGGTGCTCACCGATGGCCTGGAGCCGGTAGAGGCTGCCGTGCGCGAAGCGTTGGCGAACGGAACGGCCAGCGACGAGCTGATCCTCAACATCCTCTCCCGGCGCCGCGAGCCGGCGACACCCCACAGCATCGTCACTTCGGAAGACCGGATGCTGCAGCATCCTCCGCTCGCCGACTGTGCCCGCTATGATCTGCTGCGAGGCTATGATGCAGCGGCATGATATGATCGACACGATGCGCGGCCTCGGACTCAAGGGCATGGCGGCGGCGTTCGACGAGGCGGTCACCACCGGCCTCCAGCGCAAGCGCACCACCATGGAGATACTGACCGACCTGCTCCGTGCTGAGGCGACCCACCGGGATGCAGCCTCCATCCGCTATCGGATGACGGCTGCGAGGCTGCCCGTGGTGAAGGACCTGGAGCGGTTCAGCTTCGAGGGCACACCGATCAATGAGGAGATGATCCGCTCCCTTCACGATGGCTCCTTCCTCCCGCCTCGCCGCAATATCGTGCTGGTCGGCGGCACGGGGACAGGCAAGACCCACCTCGCCATCGCGATCACCGCCAATGTCGTGCGAAGGGGCGCTCGCGCCCGCTACTTCAACACCGTCGATCTGGTGACACGCCTCGAAGAGGAGACCCGGATCGGCAAAGGCGGGACCCTGGCGGCGCAGCTGTCGCGGCTCGACCTGATCGTGCTCGACGAGCTCGGTTATCTGCCGTTCGCCCGCTCGGGAGGGCAGTTGCTGTTCCACCTCATCAGCAAGCTTTATGAGCGGACCAGCGTCATCATCACCACGAACCTCGCCTTCGGCGAATGGCCGACCGTGTTCGGCGATCCCAAGATGACCACGGCGCTGCTCGACCGCGTCACCCACCACTGCGATATCGTCGAGACGGGCAACGACAGCTGGCGCTTCAAAAACCGCAGCTGACAGCCACCTTCGGCGCCTTCAAAAATCTATCTTGCGCTGCGCGCGCCTCCGGTCGGGCTACGCCCGCCCTCCGCCGCACGCAGCGCAAGGCCATCTTCAACAAACCAGCATCATATTATCCGAAAAGGGGGTCCCTCTTCGACGCCGATCGGGGGTCCCTTTTGAACGCCGTTTGACACGAACGGTGAACCTGCCGTGGCGATCGCCCTGTTCCATGCCCTGCGGGCCACGTGCGCCCGCTCGCGCGGGTTGCGCTGAGTCATCTGCTCTTCAAGATACGCATAGTAACGGTCGAACGTCCCGGGCGTGACAGCATCCGGCCCGATCTGATGCACCGAGCACCAGCCGGCGAAACGATGCAGTTCGTCATGGTCTCGCCTGCAAAGCGGCGCGAGCTCGTCCTGCCATGTGGCATCCGGCTTGAAGTTCCGACGCCGGCGGTGGACCTTTATGCCACCGATCTCCAGTGCCCGTCTGACACGATACATGATGTTCGCCCAGCTCGCCTTCTTGTATCCGGCAAGCTGCCAAGGAGCCTTGGCTGCCAATGTGCGGATGGTGCCGGGGTCGGCGACGATGTCACCGGGCGTGAGGCTGCACACTTTCGCGAAGCTGTTGATGGCGGAACGTAACTCTCGCCGGTTTGACAACGAGATTTCTTCCATGCTCGCGATCAGCTCGGCGAGCAGGCGAAGAGTCAAAGTTGGGGCGCTTGGCGCTGGCATTGTGAAACCCTCCTTCATGCGTGTTGTGGACGGGTGATGACTGGTGTGGACCGGGGTCCGGATTGGTGATGTCCCGGCACCTCATATTTGTTGAAAATTGGACCTCAGAGATTCACCAAGCTCTTGATCGGGCTCCGGATTCCTGGACGGAAGCGGACATCAGATGACGTCCGCGCAGCGCGCCTCGAACAGCGCGACGTTGGCGGCCGACACGCGCACCGACCTGCCGAAACGGTGGACGGAAAGCTCCCCGTTCTCGATCAAACGACGGATATTGCGCTGTGACATGGTCCACCGCTCTGCAAGATCGGCGACCGTGTGGAAGGCCTTCCCAGGTCTGGGTTTGCCCGGCGCGGAAAGGGCTTGTGGCATATTCGGGCTGGGTGGTTTGTGGCCGGGCTTGATACGAATTTTCGTCATCTGGAGTCTCCTGCGGGGTGGCCCCCGACAGCCGGAGGAGAGACGACAGGTGATACCGCAGGTCGACCTGAACAGCCGACAGTGCTATGGGCTTCGGACTTGACCGCGACCCGAACCACCCGTCGCGACTCGCCATCGGCGGTGCGGGGTAGTTCGCAAAATCATTCTCAGTCACCGGATGAAAACAATAAAGTTAAGCTCCGGTCTGTCATCTGTACCACCGGTAGCCAGCGCCGGTTTGCACAAATGTCTACAAGGAGTTGCTATTGACGCGCTCGCACGGCTCCTATCCCGGCGATACGCCGTCGGTCTCATCCTGGATCAGGCCGTATCCAATCGTTTACTTGCCGCCCTTTACGGTCTTGCCGAGAGCCAGTGTCAGTGCTGCTTCCGTTCCGCAAAGTCCGCGCCCCTGGCTGATGCCGCCATGGGCAAGCACTGCCGCCTCGAACACGGCATATTGTTCGCTTGAGAAGTAGAGCAGCACGCAGCGTCCGCCCGCGTGCACCGTTTCGCCGCGCAGATGACGTTTGAGAGCGTATGCAGAGCAGGTTTCTGCCAGGCTCAGGATATCTTCCACCGTGTCGGCGGTGACATAGGGCGCCGCGACCACCAGCTTCGACCAGCCGATCCGGCGGAGCCTGCCCCTCTCGACACCGAGGTCATGGAACCTGCGGTCGAATTGCGCCAATGCAAAGGCCTTGCGGCGGCCGATGCCGAGATGCTTGGCGATTTCCCGGAACAGGCCCGGGTCGACGTCTTGTGCCTCACGCAGCTGCCGCGCCACTTCCAGGAAACCGTCGCCGATCAGCTCGGCGCTGATTTCTGCTCTTTCCTTCAGGGTTATTTTACTCACGCCTTTTGTCATCCCGTTGTTATCGATGACAAAAATCGTAGGTGAAAGCCGCCCCGGGGCAATAAAGATTACAAGAAAATAGTGCTCGGAGCAGACTCCTCTACATCACAATCGTGATCCACACCGTCAACGCCCGAAACCAGCGCAGAATGGTCAAATTCTGTACGGGTTATGAGGCTTTCGTTTTGGAAAACGCCTTGGCCTTTTCCGCGTCGAGCAGCTCGATAACATCGACCTCCAACGCTTTTGCGATCCTTTCGATCACAAGGGCAGAAGGATTGCGGACACCCCGCTCAACACCACTGAGGTAACCCCGATCGAACCCAGAGTCGGTCGCAAAGTCTTCCTGCGTAATATCACGTTCCTTGCGCAGGCGTCTGAGATTCCAACCTATGCGCTTGCGGATGTCCATCGACGGGCACGATCAGTCCATGAGACTAATTGGCCCACGACTTATAAGACTCATTTTTCTGGACATCCGTGCCCCGACGCATATTGAGCAGATTTCTAATAGCTGGGGGAGGCTAAGCCATGACGCTGAAAGAGCAGCCGTTTGCTGGCGGAAAACCCCGAAAGCGAGGATGCCTAGCCCGCGGCGGTATCGCGGTAACGCTTGTACGAGATGGAAAGCTCATTTCATGGAGCTTTGGAATGCCCACCTCTGAAAGCTATATGCCCTACGTAGACCAAAAGATCTTCTATCCGCCGGACGCGGCGAGTATCTATTCTGGGTACGTGGCGCCGCATGCTCGGGGCGGTGGTATACACAGGCAGCAACAGAACAGGCGCATCGCGGCTCTGCTAGACAGATGTTCTGCGGTTTTCAGCTTCGCGGAAGGCGGCAATAAAGCGGCGATAAAAGCTGCTATGGGGAGCGCACTGCATCATGTTGCGACACTGGAAACGCGCTGGCAGTTCTATCGCGCACGTAAGCGCATCATCGTGATCGACCCGGCGCTCGACATGAAGTTCGAAGCGCCTCTCTACACTCCTGCTGGTGAAGAGATTCCATCGCATTCATCAGAACGCGGCCATCCCAATGCGAGCAATCGCGGTGAAATGCGGTCGCCCGACAGCCTCGAGGCTACAGCCTGAAATGGCATCAATTCTTGAATGACCGGAGGCTGCCAGCGAATCGGATAAGCCACAATTCTTGCTAATGGATACGGCCTCGCCGCTAGAGAAGCCACTGACCGGGAGGCGCTGCCGGGGAGCGCACCACAATACAAATTTAGCTAGAACGCTTCCGACATCGACAAACGCTGGCAGCGTTGCGCGCCATTTTCAGGTTAGCTTCGCTTCTCGGCGACGAGAAAGGAACCGTTTCGGATGGGTTTGAGCTTTGGATAGGACTGGATCAAACCGCTCCGCGATCTCGGAGGCATCGAGGCCGTCACGCTCGAGGGCAGCGAATTTGTGCCTGGGCACACTAAGGCGAAGAGCCCCAACTCGTCCTATCGGCTCGAGGGAGCCTTCCGGGGGATACTCACCGCGCCGGACGGGGAGTGGGAAGAGAAGCTCGAGGCGTGGGCCGCCGGAGAGGCCGCTCGGGAGCGGCTCGCATTTCAGGCCAAGATGGCCGAGGCCGCGAAGACGGCGTCCGACACCGGACACGCAGCGCTCATCAACGACTGTGTCGAGCACTACGCACCCCGCTTCCTCGAGGGGTACGAGGTCCTCTATGTCGACGACAGCGACGGGGACCGGATAAGCGACGAGGAGCGCGCGAAGATGCAGGCCGCCGGGGCCGAGCTCACGCTGGCGGACCCGATGCCGGACGTTCTCCTCTGGCACCCGGAGACCGATTGGCTTTGGGTAATCGAGGCCGTCACCAGCGACGGAGAGGTCGATGCCCACAAGGTAAAGGGGATGCAGGCAAGCGTCAGCACCCAGTCCAGCACGTCGTTGGCGACCTGCTGAAGGCTGAGATCGCCGAGAAGCACGCCCGTTCCATCAAGTACCAGATGACCGCTTCCAAGCTGCCGCTCGCCCGCGAGCTCGACGGCTTCGAGTTTACCGGAACGCCGATCAACGAAGGGTTGGTGCGCGACCTTGCCACCGGCAGCTTCCTCGCCAGCAAGCGCAACATCGTGGCTGTAGGTGGCACGGGATCGGGAAAGACCCACCTCAGCATCGCCATTGCTCGCAACTGCATCCGTAGCGGCGCTCGCGTCCGGTTCTACAACACCATTGACCTGGTGAACCTGCTGGAGCTGGAGACGCACCAAGGTCGGACCGGCAAGCTCGCCGAACATCTCTCGCGGCTCGACCTGCTGATCCTCGACGAACTGGGATATCTGCCGTTCGCCCGTACCGGGGGCCAGCTGCTGTTCCACCTTGTCAGCCGGCTCTACGAGCGCACAATCATCGTCACCACCAACCTCGCCTTCGGCGAATGGCCCACCGTGTTTGGCGACGCCAAGATGACCACGGCCCTGCTCGACCGGCTGACCCATCATTGCGATATTATCGAGACCGGCAACGACAGCTGGCGCTTCAAAAACCGCAGCTGAGCCTCAGGCCGGCGAAAAAGAGACCAGCATGCCGTGGGGCGACGCCTCCGGGCAACGCCCTCCGCCGTCACCCCACGGCATGATTGCGCCCAATCTCCATGGTCCCCCATTGCACGCCGATCCCGGTCCCCGGCTCCGCGCCGATTGACACCCAGTCTTTTTTTGCGCGTCATGCCCCGCCGCGCGAAGAAGCGGTGCAGTCCGGCAACCGACACTGTCAGGCCCGCTTCGGACAAGGCAATGCGCAGCTCTTCGAGCGAGATGTCCTTGCGCGCCTCCCACAAGGCCAGAATGTCGACCGCCCGCTCCTCCACTCGGCGGGATCGCATGTCGCCGCCTTGCGGCTTGGGAGCGAAGCTGCCGGTTTCCAGACGCTGCGCCTGCCAGCGAATGGCTGTCGATGGCGCAACCCCAAAGCGCGCCGCCGCTCCTCGGCAACTCAGCCCGCCATCAATCGCCGCCAGAAGCCGCGTGCGCAAATCCATCGACAGAGCGTGACCCATCCATGCCGGCCTCCTTCACCAGCACAGATTCTGAATCACAAATCAGACCAGAGGGAAACCCCTCAGCGATTCAAAACGGTCGAAAACCGCTCTAAGCAGGCTGCAGCCATATCGCGCGCGGGCAAGGGCGCTCTCGTCCGCTCTTTATTTTCTCGCGACCAAGTCGTCGCAGGATCTTTGTCGTGCGGCGATGGTCACGCGCGATCCCCGGTTACGTCTCCAGGGGCGGTTGCCGGCTGACGCGGTCTTTCTCCGCGAACCAGGGAACCATGCGTTCGATGGCGGTCTGGACGCGGTCGGTCGAGACGGCAAAGCTGAAGCGAATGAACCTCCCGCCGTCAACGGGATCGAAATCGAGCCCCGGCGCAGTTGCAACGCCGGTGTCGGCGAGGAGCTCTTGGCAAAAGGCGAGACTGGCGGACGTCAGCCGCCCGACGTCGGCGTAGATGTAGAAGGCACCGTTAGGCGGCGCGATCTCGCGGAGCCCCATCGCCGGCAGCGCCTCGAGCATGATCCCGCGATTGCGCTCGTAGACCCTGACATGACCTTCGAGCTCGTCGACGCAGTCGAATGCGGCGAGCCCGGCGTGCTGCGCAAGCGATGGCGGCGTGAGGAAGAGATTGCCCATGCGCGCCCGCGCAACTTCGATCAGATGCGGGGGCACGACGAGCCAGCCCAGCCGCCAACCCGCCATGCTGAAATATTTGGAGAAGCTGTTGACGACGATCGCGTCCCTGTCGAAGTTCAGGATGGACTGCGTCTCTCCGGCGTAGCTGAGGCCGTGGTAGATCTCGTCAGAGACGATATGGATGCCGCGCCGCCGACACACCGCGACGATCGCCGCGAGTTCGTTCGGGGGGATGATCGTCCCTGTTGGATTTGCAGGGCTGGCGATGATGATTCCGGCAGGCGCCGGATCGAGCGCTTCGATCGCCGCAGCGCTCAGCTGGAAACGCTGGTCGGGGCCGCAGCCGATCTCGACGACGTCGAGATAGAGCGCCTTCGCCGTGTTCCGATAAGCGACATAGCCAGGCCTGGCGAAGGCAATGCGATCGCCGGGTTGGAAAAGTGACGAGAGCGCGAGGACGAGAGCGGGTGAGGCCCCGCAGGTAAGCACGACCTGATCGGGAGTGACCTCCACCCCATATGTCTCGCCGTAGTGCTGCGCGATGCGTTCCTTGAGGCGGGGACTTTCCCAATAGCCCATCGGGTCTTGATCGAGCACCTCATGCGCACGCCGGATCGCAGCGCTTGGGGCGCCGGTCGATGGTTGCCCGAACTCCATATGGATGACCGAGCGGCCGGCTACGGCGAGTGCGTGTGCGGTTTTACTGATCGCAATCGAGTGAAAGGGATCGATCGTCGCAACCATGCGATCTGGCCTCCTGTGTTGAAGGGTGGATGGGCGCGCGAGGCCGTTTCAGCAATCCTGTTGGCTAAGCTGCGCGGCGAGCAGCTCGAAGCGTTTTTCTGACAAGGGCATCAGCAGAGCGCCCTTCCCATTTGCCGCGCTGAATTGCGAAGGAATTGAATTTGCGAAGGCCGGCTTTGCGGCTGCGGGCGCGGACTATGCGGGAGCCGACACCAGGGTCTCGATGGCCGAGAAATCCTCGGAGAGACCGAACGCACGAGGCCCGAGCACCTCCAGACTTTCCGGTCGCCGCAAGATAGGGTCCGCGGCATAGCCGAGAACCTTCACGCGCTGACCATAGGTCAACATCTCTCCGGTCAACGGCTCACCGGATTCCCGGTCCAGAATCGAGATCAAATCCGGGACGACCGTCACGGTCCGGCCATTATGCCGTGCAACGATGAATTCGTTCTGGATCTCGACGGTGAATTCGTCGCTGCTGTCGGAAAGTCCGTTCAGCACCACCTTGCCCCAATGCCAGCCGTCGCGGGTCTCGTGGCTGACGTCGACGATCTTGCCGTCGAACAATATGGTTGCGAGCCTGTCGTCCCAGCTATTGAGATAATCGATCAGATTCGCGAAGATTTCGCCGCTGCTCTCGCGACTTTCGCGAATGCACCTGCCGATTCCGAACGCCTGGGTGAGGGTTCGATGTACCGCGCAGGCTTTCATTTCCTTGCCCGTCATTGGATAGAGCGCGCCGAAGACGGCAGCCCCGAGTACGCCGGTGACGACGCGGCAAATATCTTCTGCGGTGCGATCATCGACCGCTTCGATCATGACGATATTACCGGATTCGTCCATCAGCACGGCTGGAGTTGCCTTGCAGCCATCGATACTGAAGTTGGTCATTTCGATCCGCGGAATTGCCCGGCCCACGCCGTCGGCGTCGACGACAGGAATGCCGCTGATCGCGGACAGAGCGAGCGGGAACATCGAGTTAATTCCGCCAATCTCGGCGCTGATCAAGGCATCGACGCTGCGGCCATAATATTCTTCGCAACGCTTGAGCAGCTTCTGCAGCATGATTTCGCTGACGAGATTTTCGACCATCACCGAAGGCGCGCCGATGCCAGCGATCGACAACACGAAAGCATCATCCGCTACTTCGTCGGAGGTTATTACCTTGGCGAAGCGCCCCTGCGCGATCTGGGCGCGCAGAAACAATTCCCCAACATAAGGGTCGCCGCCCCCGCCTGTGCCAAGCACCACCGCCCCGCGGGCGATGTCCTGAATGTCCTGCACGGTATCGACCGTAAGCATGATGGCCTGTTCCCTATGATTTGGTGAGATAGATCAATTGAGCGCGGCGAGAGGCCCGGCCGCGCGGACGCGCATCTGAACGCATCCTGTGCGCATATGCGTCATCGGCATTTCGGAGATGTCGATAATCTCGACGGCGCCGGCCTGGGCACCGGCACGAACTGCGGCACTCACCGCCTCTTCCTTCGCCTGGGCAAGGGCGCCCTCGCGCCCCAACTTGTCCACATCGAACATCTTGTCGACGCGCCCACTGACGAGGGCGATCGCAGCCCCCACGGCATTGGCCACTTCCGCATGAGCCGGCCGCAGGACCTCCGACGCGCCCTTGATCGGGCGCGAAACCAAAATGCTTCCGCCACCGACCAGCACCAGCGGAAGCGGATGAGGACTTGTTTTCACTTGGTCGATGGCATCTTCGATCATCGTATGTATCACGCTCAGCGCGGCCTCGACAGTCGAGTCCGGCAGGTCGGACAGGGCCGCCGCGTCACCGATCCGGGCCTGTCCGGCGCGAACGGCGATGTCCGTCGCCGTGACAGTCGGTCCACCGAACACGCGGCCAAGCTCCTTGAGGCGATAGCCGACCGAGTCAGGCCCGAGGCTGACGCCGGCGTCGGAGATCCGAACGATGCTGCCACCGCCAAGGCCGATCGAAAGCGTGTCTGGCATACGGAAATTGGTGCGGACGCCGCCGATCAGATTGGCCGCCGTGGTTTCGCGGGGGAAGCCGCGCAGCAGGAATCCGATGTCGGTGGTGGTGCCGCCGATATCCGCGACGATCGCTTCATCGAGGCCGGTCAAAAAGGCCGCGCCCCTTATGCTGTTCGTCGGCCCGGCCGAGCAGGTCATGATGGGATAACGCTCGGCCATCTCGGTCGATATCAGCGTACCGTCATTCTGACTGATATAGATTGGAACATGGATGCCAAGATCGGCGAAGGCCTGAACCAGCGACCGGACGACCTTGACCGACAAGGCGCCGAGCGTGGCGTTGATGATCGTAGCATTTTCGCGATCCACCAGCCCGACTCCGCCAACCTGCGACGAAAGCGTTATTCGCGCGTCAGGCATTTCCGCTTGAATGACCGCAGCGGCCTCCTCCTCGATATCCGGCCTCAAGGGTGAGAAAATGGCAGATACGGCGACTGCTTCCAGACCCTTCTGGCGGGCGTCGCGCGCTGCTAGCCGGAGCGCTTCCCGATCGAGCGGCGCAAAGTCCTTGCCGGTGTAAAAGGCGCCGCCCCCAACCATGTAGATATGTGAGCCTACGGCGCGGGCGGCATCATCCGGCCATCCGGCCAGCGGCGGCACGCCGTCGGCCTTGGGAAGAGCCACTCGGAATATCGCCACCGGCGACAGGTCGCTTCGCTGGACGAACGCATTCACGAATTGCGTCGTTCCGATCATCACCGCTTCGATGTCCGATCCGCGATAGCCTCCTTGGGCGAGGATCTCAGTGACAACACTGATCACGCCGGACCTGACGTCAGAGGTGGTAAAGCTTTTGCCGGTGGCGACTACGTCCTTGCCGCACATCAATGCGGCATCCGTGTTGGTGCCGCCGACATCGATGCCGAGCCGGAGCTTGCGTTGAGACATGAGAACGGTTCCGATCCGTGATGGTTGAAATTGGGTAAATCGGCTTCCGGCTATCCGGTCACTTGCAAATTCCCGCGTGGAATTGCCGAGAGATCCTCGTACCCAGTCTCAGTGATGACGACCGGCTCCGCGGCGACTGCAAAACATTCGCCGACCGTGCCGAAGCCGAACACGCTGAGCGTCATGCCGGGCTGAAGCACATGCTGATCGCCGATCCGCAGCATGAGATCTTCATGCCATTGGTAACGAAAGCCTATGCCTATACTGTAGGCGGCATAGAAAGCTTCATGGGGCTGGATGTCGCGCTTCGCCATAACAGCGCGCGCTATATCCTCGGCGACGGCGCCAGGCTTCAACAGGTCGCGCGTAATGTCCATCGCTTCCCAAGCGCGCGCATAGGCGTCGGCGACATGCTGGGGGGCTTCGTCCCCGCAAAACATGGTTCGGCCGCCGACTGCGTGGTAGCGATTATAGCATCCTGCAGCCTCCACGAAGTAGGAATCCCCGGCGACAAGCCGGCGCCGCGAGGGGGGCAACCAATGCAATTTGGAAAGCGCGTTGGGCATGATGATGAGCGGTTGGGCGACGTCGTCGCCGCCCGCCGAATGGACAGCATACAAACCCTCGGCATTGACGTCGCTTTCCCGAACGCCCGGCTTCATCGCCGCCAACGCCGTTCCCATGAAAACGTCGTAGAGCTTACCCGCGGAACGCATCATATCGACTTCAGCGGGCGATTTCACGAAGCGAAGCTCGGGCACCAAGTCGGACGCATCGACGACTATGCCACCCCCTTTTTCGATCTCTTCGCGAATGAGGTGATAATTGTGAGCACTCAGTTGATGGCACCGAGTCTCGATCCCGATACGCTTGCCCGTCAGCAAACCCAGCTCTCCGAGCAATTTGACCGTTTGAAATGCATTGTCGTCGTGAAACGGCTCATCATAGCTTCTTATGTCTGGAAGCAAGGGGTTGCGGCTGACTGGCGGCACCAGAGTATTGCGCAGGAAGGCGGTGGGCGCTCCATCCGCGTCCGCAATAATCACCGCATAAGGCATGGTCGCGCCTGCCGACATGTCGTAGCCGTAAAGATAGAATTGGCTGTGGATCGAATAGACGAGCAGCACGTCCAGATTACGCGCGGCCATCGCCTTACGAAACCGCTCCCTTCGCGCCGCATATTCCGGAAGCGGGAAGGTGAGCGGCTCTGCCGGATCGAGGTCGGGAAGACCGAGATCCGTCTGGATGGCATATAGGCCGGGCCGACGATTGGGCGCAGTCATGCTAAACTCCTTCGATGGACGAACGCGACGCACGCGGCGGCGCCAGGAAAATGGACGGGCAAGAATCCGCTAAGGCTCGATGACGACATTCCCCATCACCGCCCGGCTTTCGAAAAGGTCGTGCGCCTTGGCGACGTCGGTTAGCGGGAACTTGGCGTAGATCTGCGGCGCGATCTTCTTCTCAGCCACCAGCTGGAGGAGCGCCTCCATAGACTGGGGGATGAGTTCCGGCTGCCAGTTCATCACAGTGAACAGGCTGAACGAGACGATAGACGTGCTGTGCTGTAGCCCGTGATTGTACCATTTGCGGAATATGTCGCCCTGGGGCAGGCCCTGCGCCTCGCCGTAGATCAATAATTTCCCGTAAGGCGCGAGCATGTCGATATCGTCGAGAACGCTTTCGCCGAGAATGGAATTGAAGATGATGTCGACGCCCTTGCCGCCGGTCAGTTTCCCGACTTGCTCGACGACATTTTCACGGTTCATGTCGATCGCATGCTCCGCCCCCTGCTCCAGCGCGAACCTGCATTTTTCGGGGCTGCTTGTGACTGCGATGATGCGAAGGCCCGCGAGCTTGCCGAGTTGGACGAGCGCGGTGCCAACGCCGCCGGCGGGCGCGTACATGATCACGACCTGGCCGGGCTTGTGGTCGATCGCCGTCTCGAGGACGTGATAGGCCGTCAGGTAAAAGTTCGGGATCAGGGTGGCGACGTCGAACGGGACTCCGTCCGGCATGCGGGCGACGTCGCCGACCGGACAGACGATATACTCCGCATTGGTGTTGATCGCGTTGCAGACGACGTTGCGGCCGATCCACGCCTGATCGACGCCGGCGCCAGCGCCTTCGACAATGCCACTGGCCTGGAACCCGAGGATGACGGGTGGCTTGGGGCCGTGGAAGCCTTCTTTGTCGTCATAGGCGCCTGATCGCACCTTCGTGTCACCGAAACCGACCGCGCTCGCCTTCACGCGTATGAGCAGTTCGCCCGCTTTGGGTGAGGGCTTCGGAACGTCCTGATATTCCAGAACTTCGGTTGTGCCATAAGCGGTTACCACCACTGCTTTCATCAACTTGTCCTTTTCGTTTCTATTCGTAATGGTTTCGGCCCGTTCCGATCAGTCAAGCGCGCAGTGGACCAGGGAATTGGCGGTGCTGATCGCGAGGTCTATCGGGTCGATGATCCGGACGCCGCGATGTCCCTCTTGCTCGAGTGACGCCTTAATTGAGGGGGCCATGCCGGACATCAAAGTACAGCCCAGAATGACTGCTTCGGCACCATCTTCGCTAATCGCCCGGCCAGCGGCTTCGACCGCTTTGCGTTTGACGAGATCGGGCTTGTCGGCGCCTTCGAGCACGGGCACGCCGATCACCTGTGCGGGGCCGATCTTGTGGTCGACATTGTAGCGCACGGCGAGCGCATGGAACTGGTCATAATGTTCGGCGAGCGGGCTGATGATCGAATATCTTCGACTCAGCATCGCGGCGAAATGCATGGCGGTCTGCGACGGACCTAGCACCGGGATCGTCACCGACTTGCGCACTTCGTCGAGCCCGGTATCGCCCATGCAATCGATCACAATCGCGTCGATGCCGCCGCGTTGGAGTTCCGGGGCAAGGCGAACCATCTCCTGCGTGGCGCCCAGGTCGTCGATGAAACCGTCCGGGGTCGGTCCGGTATGGTCGAGGTGGCGGACAATGATCGACACTCCCGGAGGCGCGAGCCCGCTGACGCTTTCAATCTTTCTCAGGCCCTCGATATTAATCGGAACCAGCAGGCAAATGTTCACGGTCATGATGGCCTCCGGCGCTGGGAAGTGAAGGACGGTGCGAGGCCCAGATCGAACGCCGTGCGGGTCAACACTTCGCAGCCATTCTCGGAGACGACGACATTGTCCTCGACTCCGAGCCAGCCATGGTCCGGAAGGATGATCGAAGGCTCCAGGGCTATGCACATGCCGGCTTCGAGCACGATCTTTTCGACCGTGCCTTCGGCGCCGATCATCGGATCCTCATGAAGGCCGGTGCCCAGCCCATGGCCGCCATAATCTGCCAGGAGGTGCCGGCCGGCAGAGCTTTCCTTCATGGCGTCGGCCATGGCGGCGTGAACGGCGACGTTCGTCGTGCCGGGACCGACGGCGGCGATCCCCGCCAAGATGGCCGCTTTGACTGCCTCGTAAGCGACGAGCACGTCTGGGTGGGGATTGCCAACCACGACGGTGCGGCCGAAGCAGCTATTATAGCCATGGGAGCAACAGCCGATGTCGATCCGCACTAGCTCGCCATTGCGAACTACCTTTTGTGATGGATTGGAATAAGGGGTGAGCGCGTGCATCCCCGACATGATCAAGGGTGTAAAACCAGGATTTTCCGCGCCATTGATGCGGAAGGAATATTCGATCGCAGCTGCGATGGCGCGTTCGTCGGCTCCGGCTCGGACCACGTCTATGCCGGCTTCGATGGCAATTTCGGAAAGAAGGCAGGCGCTCCTCAGGGCCTTGATCTCTTCCGCGTTCTTAACCATTCGCGCTTCGCGGAGCAGCTTGCCGGCATCGACCAAGCGGCAATTCGGCAGCTTCGCCGCAATTCCCTCCTTCAGCGCATAAGGCATTGTCGGGTCGACCGCGATCACAGCCTCATCCAATTTGAGATCACGGATTTTCGTCGCGAAGATATCGGGCCAGCTGCCGAGAACGAACGGCTGCATACCTTCGCCCGTGCCTTGGAAAGGAAGATCCGCAACATCGTTGAACCAGGGCGCGCGAGCCTGCATCTTGCTTCCGAAGCCTTCGAAGCCCAGAATTGCTGGAAGATCGGCGCCCCCGTGGAGTATTGCCGCATTGACCGACGCCATATAGAGCGAATGAATCATCGGCAGGCCGGTCAAATAACGAAAGCTGTCGGGCGAGATCACCACCAAGGCATCCATGCCATCGCGCGCCATCAGGCCCTTTACGCGCGCGGCGGTGAGTTCGATCATCGCTTTGTCGTCGATCACGTGCTCGTTTAAATCGGTGATTCTCATGGGAAGCGCTCCGCTATTGTCCGTTGGCAAAGGGCGCAGAAATCCCGACCCCCGCGACTGGCAGGGAGTGGGGCGGCCTTTGAATCGTCTCGAAAGCTGGGCTGGGGGGCTGGGGCACCGGGCCTTGCGGAAGATGCGGCGCCCCTCACTCAATATTTGAAGGTCAGGCTCACTTCGATCGTCCTTGGCGGATTGATATGTCCAAGACTTCCGAACGGTGAATAATCCGAAGCAGTGGTGTAATAGGCCTTTTTGGTCAGGTTCCGCCCCCAAAGTGTGAGCCGCCAGCGCTCGTCGACGCTCAGCAGGCTGATATTAGCCCCAAGCAGGCCATAAGCGCGTTGCCCGATGACTGGATCGTTGAACTGGGAGAAGAACACGTCGTCCTGCCATTTATAATCGACGTGCGCGGTGACCGTGCCGATACTGGCGAGTCCACGGCTATATTCGGCGGAAAGGCTATACATCCACTTTGGTGCACTGTTGAGGCGATTGCCGGAAACGTCGACCGGAATGCTCGGGGTGAGGCTGCGCGCCGTGATGAAATCGCCATAAGTGGCGTCGAGATAGGCAAGGGACCCCGACAGGATCAGCCCGGAAACGGGCACGATCTGGGTTTCGAGCTCGAATCCCTTGATCTTGGAGCTGGACGCATTGGCCAGAATAGTCGCCGGCGCCTGCCCCGGTAGATTCTCGAAAAGCTGGACCTGAAGATCCGTATAATCATAATAGAATCCGCTGGCGTTCACGCGCACCCTGCGGTCGGCAAATTCGGATTTCACCCCCGCTTCATAGGCCCACAGATTTTCGGGGCCGAAGGCGGGCTGGGCGGCCGACCAGTTGAAACCACCGCTCTTGAAGCCCTTGGACGCCGTAGCATAAATCAGCACATCGTCCGTGACGCGATAATCCAGCCCGATCTTGGGGGTCCAAGCCTCCCAGCTTTTCGAGCCGCTAAAAGTGAAGTCGCCAAAGCCGACATTCATGCCATTGGCGAGGATGACATTCGAAGACCGCATGGACTTCTTTTCGTAGCTGTAGCGAATGCCCGCGGTTGCCGACAGGCGGTCCGTAATCGCGTAGGTCGCCTGGCCGAAAGCAGCGTAGGCATTCGTCTTGGCGAGCGCGTGGCCGCTGGTCCTGAGATCCGACGTGCCGTAGAACAATGTGCCGGTCAGCGGCAGAAATGCGGCTATCTCCATCTCGTCTTTTTCGTGGAAATAGAAAAGACCGGTCATAAGTTGAAGCGCGCCGAGCCGGGCATTGAGCTGCAGTTCCTGGGTGAATTGGTCCTGCCGATCCGCGATCAGATCGGTCGAAAGCGCATACACTTCGGTCCAGTCGGACTCGGTATGGTCGATGGCGGAATCGGCGCCCCTAAAGGCCGTGATCGAAGTCAACGAGAGACGGTCCGCAATCTCATGCGTGAGCTTGGCGGAGAAACCATAGCCTTCATTGCTCACCTTTTGCGCCGCGTTCGGCACGTTCAGCGTCCAAGGATCGTCGATCCTCTGCGGTACCGGCACGCCCGGCGGGATCGGCACCGGATTGCCGAGCGGGTCCACGAAAAGGGGCTTCATCGCATTGCCCCGCGTCTTGTAATAATTATAGTCGCCGGTCAGAACCAAGTCCGTCCGGTCGCCGAGGGCGAAAAGCAAGGTGCCGCGCACCGCATAGCTATTTTCATTGTTAAGATCGCGCGACCCCGGCTCGGTATTGATATTGTTAACATAGCCGTCGCTTCTTGTATGGATTGCGGCGAGGCTGGCCATCACCTTATCCTGGACAATCGGACCACTGACGCTTCCCGAGAGCCGGAGGCGGTCATAGCTTCCATAGCCGGCGGTCAGTTTCAGCCCGAAGTTGTTCGTGGGTAGTTTGGAGATGATGTTGATCGTGCCCCCGGCCGAGTTGCGCCCGTAAAGCGTACCCTGCGGTCCGCGGAGCACTTCGATGCGATCGACGTCGACGAAATCCGTGAAGATCATCGTGGGCCGGGCCAGGTAGACGCCGTCAAGATGGACGGTTACGCTCGGGTCCGACCCGGTGAAGACGTTGTTGGTGCCTATCCCGCGAATATAGAGCTGGGCGTAGGATGCGTTGTTGGCAACGCTGAGGCCCGGCACCAGCGCGCCTATATCCTTTATGCTTTCCAGATTGGAGCGCTCGAGCGCTTCCGCCGCGAAAGCGGTGATCGAAATGGGCGTTTCCTGAAGCCGGGTCACGCCAGTCTTGGTGGCGGTGACGACAATCTCTTCCAGCCCGCCTTTCTCGACGCTGGGCGACGATTTCGAGTCATTCTCGGCCTGGGCGGCCGTCTCGCTCGAAACTTCCTGGGCCTGGACGACACTTGGATGGGCGAGGCCCAGAACCAAGGCGAGAGCGGAGCAGGCGGAGCGTGTCCAACAGGGCGACGACCATGCTCCAGCATGAGCGCCGTGGACTGGATCGGACGGGGCGCTTGATAATGAGTTCAAGATCGTTCTCCCAAATGTCATGAGACTGGGCAGGAACCGGGCGGTCCTAATTCCCTGTCCGCGACGAGGCTGGTGACCCTCGCGTCTGAAATGGAATGTGCGCTCGGAGAGTGGGCCGCACTATTGGCCAAAAAGGGTGGGGCGCTTTTAGCTGAATCGAGAAAAAGGGTGGGGTCGGGCGGCTGGGCCACCTCAAACTGGCCGCCACACGGATCCGAGGCGTTAGTCGATGGAGGGGACCGCTTTCGAACCTCCGCCCGAAGCGATGGGCAGTCCGCCGCGCTGCCGTGCCACAGCAATGGCTTCGGACCGGGACCGAACGCCCAATTTATCGAATACGTTGCGACGATGATACTTGATCGTGTTCATGCCCAGATTGAGGTCATAGGCCATTTCCTTGGTCGAATAGCCGGCAACCAACAGGGCCAATATTTGCGTCTCGCGCGCCGTCAGCGGCACTCGGGGACGGTTATCATCATCCCTGAGCCGCGCCACATAGGTCCTCACAACCGGTGATGCCCGCCTGCTGGCATCAAAAAGCCCAAGCAGCCTTTTCATCGGCTCGCCTTCGTCCAGCAACGTCCTGAGGAAACCCAAAGGTGCCGCGCGATCGAGACAGGATTCGAGGCTGGCCATCGCCATGGCGCGCCGACCCGCCAAGTCCTGGGCCATGGCTTGCAGCAGATCGAGCTTGATCAAAGTGCGAACATGCCGCTCGCGTTCCGCCTGGGCGCGCAACCGCTGCAGCAAGGAGAGCGCCAGATCGGGATTGCCTTTGGCTATTTCGAGCCTGGCCAGGGCGGTGAAGACGGCCTCCTGCAGGCGCCAGCTAACCATATCCGCACTGCCGGAGAGTCCCGGAGCAGGGATAGCGTCGAGCCTTTCCGCGAATTTGTCGGCCAAATCGATCTGGCCGGCCAGCGTCAGTTCCCGCACGCGCTGGGCCACGACGAACTGCGGCAGCCGCGCAAAGCCGCCACGCTTGGCAAGCTCCTCCGCGCGATCGAGGACGGCCATCGCCGCGCCGATGTCATGCCTGGCGTGCGCGAGAGACGCAGCGGTCCCGTAACCGGCCGCAAATACGTCGAACCAGCCTCCGATCCGCTCCAACGAAGGAAGTGACTGCTCGAGAAAGGCTTGCGCTTCCAGAAGATTATCCCGCTCATAGGCGGTTTCGGCGAGCAAAGTCTGCAGCGTTCCGACTAGATCGTCGTCCATCCGGAACGACGCATGAAGACGCTGGTAGACGTCGCGATAGGCCGTGTCGGCTTCGTCGAGGTTACCCTGGCCGAGATGGGCCTGCGCCATGTGCATTCCGACAAAAAGCTCCGAATAAGCATTGCCGGCAACGCGCACATGCTGTTCCGCGCGCGCGCCTACGGCCAGGCACTCCGTGAACCTGCCCGTGGTGACGTAAAGAGCACATAATTGGTTGCCGAGGATGCCCGCAATCAGGTCCTTCGAGGCACCGATCTTCTCCACCGCCCTTTCCAGGTCGCGAAGCACGACCGCGTCGTGAAGGCGGTCTTCGAAGGCGAAGAGCAGGAATTTGACGGCGATGAGCTCATCCCCAAGCTCCTGCAAGGCTGGGGAACCTTCGATCTCGACCTGAAGCGCCTGGAGCTTAGCGCGCGCCTCGATTTGGCCACCGGCCTTTCCGCTCAGCAATATGTGGGCGAGCCAAGCCCTGGGATAAAGCTTCAGGACATCATCGGGTATCTTCGCGAAAGCATGCCTCAACCGACCCGCATAACCGTTGATCGCCAGCCGCCATCCCCCTGCGCGGTCAATGATGCTCGCACAATTATCGGCGTCATTGGCGTTGAGGGCGTGATGAATGGCCCCGGTAATGTCACCCTGCTGCAGGAACCATTCTGCCGCCTTGCGATGAATCGCCTCGACGCTTCCGTGGCCGTTTCTCCGAAGCTTGCGCTGCAGAAAGTCCGAAAAGAGCTGGTGGTAGCGGGCCCACTCACGATCCTTGTCCAGGAAGAAGATGAACAAGTTGCGGCACTCCAATTCCTCAATGATACGCCAGCTCTCCGTGAAGTCGCAAATCTCGTTGCAGAGGTCTCCGTTGAACCGTTCGAGGACGGACGTCTTGACGAGGAAATCCTGAATGGTGGCCGGCAAATGTCGGTACACCTGTTCGGCTAGATAATCGGCTACCTCTGCCGACTGCCCGGAATAGTCGTCGAGCCGCGATGGATCGAAGGAAACGTTGGTGAGCCAAGCCGAAGCCAACTGGATTCCCATCACCCAACCTTCGGTGAGCAGGAATAACCTCTCGACCTGAACGTCGGACAGGCATGCCGCATTTTGTTTCTGCTGCTGGCCGTTCACCAGAGCTCCGGTCTCTTCCAGCGCGAATTGGAGATGGCTTGAGCCAATGTCGAGCAAGCCACCGTTCGTACGGCATGACGTCCATTCGAAACCCGGCGTTTCCCGGGATGACACGATAAGGTGCACGTTGGCCGAAAGGTGCCGAATGAAGAAGCCGAATTGGGAATCGACCTCCGCCGATTGCACCCGGTGATAATCGTCCAGGATCAAGACGATGTCCCGATCGGTCGCGGCTAGCTGGTTGAGCAGCGACGATAGGATCGATCGATCCGGCGGGGTATTGGCATCATCGATCGCTACCGGCGAAGGTATGCCCTCCAATATTCCCGCCCGGACGAGCGCCCCGGACAGGTAGGCGAGAAACTGTCCGCCCTTCCCGTCCTCCTCGTCCAGCGTCAGCCAGCAGACCGCAATTCCCTCCTCGCTCAGCCTCGCATAAAATTGCTGGAGCAAGGTCGTCTTGCCAAACCCAGCCGGAGCGCGGACCAGTGTTAGGCGGACGCCTAGGGCGGCATTCAATTTTTCCAACAAGGCCGAGCGCTTGACCAAATGACCGGCAGAGGCTGACGGCTTCAACTTGCTGGCGATCAGCCAGGCTGGGTCCTTGGGAGCGCTCCGGTCCGATTTTGAGGTCAATTATCCGAGACCCTGCTCAAATGGATCCCGAAGAAGCATTCAAATTCTGGTCCATCCGGCATTCTCCAGGGTGTCCGTCGTCAGAACATTTGGCGCAACTCGCGGCGTAAATTATCGGAGTGCGAGCCTCGTCTTGGGGTTGATATTAGGCGGCGAGCTTTCGGTGTGTCAAACGGCGTTCAAAAGGGACCCCCGATCGGCGTCGAAGAGGGACCCCCTTTTCGGATAATATGATGCTGGTTTGTTGAAGATGGCCTTGCGCTGCGTGCGGCGGAGGGCGGGCGTAGCCCGACCGGAGGCGCGCGCAGCGCAAGATAGATTTTTGAAGGCGCCGAAGGTGGCTGTCAGCTGCGGTTTTTGAAGCGCCAGCTGTCGTTGCCCGTCTCGACGATATCGCAGTGGTGGGTGACGCGGTCGAGCAGCGCCGTGGTCATCTTGGGATCGCCGAACACGGTCGGCCATTCGCCGAAGGCGAGGTTCGTGGTGATGATGACGCTGGTCCGCTCATAAAGCTTGCTGATGAGGTGGAACAGCAACTGCCCTCCCGAGCGGGCGAACGGCAGATAACCGAGCTCGTCGAGCACGATCAGGTCGAGCCGCGACAGCTGCGCCGCCAGGGTCCCGCCTTTGCCGATCCGGGTCTCCTCTTCGAGGCGTGTCACCAGATCGACGGTGTTGAAGTAGCGGGCGCGAGCGCCCCTTCGCACGACATTGGCGGTGATCGCGATGGCGAGGTGGGTCTTGCCTGTCCCCGTGCCGCCGACCAGCACGATATTGCGGCGAGGCGGGAGGAAGGAGCCATCGTGAAGGGAGCGGATCATCTCCTCATTGATCGGTGTGCCCTCGAAGCTGAACCGCTCCAGGTCCTTCACCACGGGCAGCCTCGCAGCCGTCATCCGATAGCGGATGGAGGCTGCATCCCGGTGGGTCGCCTCAGCACGGAGCAGGTCGGTCAGTATCTCCATGGTGGTGCGCTTGCGCTGGAGGCCGGTGGTGACCGCCTCGTCGAACGCCGCCGCCATGCCCTTGAGTCCGAGGCCGCGCATCGTGTCGATCATATCATGCCGCTGCATCATAGCCTCGCAGCAGATCATAGCGGGCACAGTCGGCGAGCGGAGGATGCTGCAGCATCCGGTCTTCCGAAGTGACGATGCTGTGGGGTGTCGCCGGCTCGCGGCGCCGGGAGAGGATGTTGAGGATCAGCTCGTCGCTGGCCGTTCCGTTCGCCAACGCTTCGCGCACGGCAGCCTCTACCGGCTCCAGGCCATCGGTGAGCACCGCCGAGAGGACCCGCACGAACCTGCGATCGGCCTCGTCCCCGGTGCCGAGCCTTCGCCGTAATCGGTGCAGGGCGGGCGGCAGATCCCAGTCCTGGAACGGTGCGCCGTTACGCAGCGCGCCGGGCTTGTGCGCGAGGACCGGCAGATAATGCCAGGGATCGTATATCGTGCGGTTCCGACCGAAGTGGCGCTCATGCTCCCCGACGATCGCATCGCCGCAGCGTATGACGATGCGATCGGCATAGGAGCGCACCTGAACGGTCCGGCGTGCGGCCGTCGACATGACCGAGTAGCGGTTGCGATCGAAGCTGATGAGGCAGGTGCCGGTGACGGCATGCTCGCTCTCATGGAAGCCGTCGAACGGTGCCAGGATCGGCTGCAGGGCCGGTCGCTCCATATCCAGCGCCTCGGCGACGGTAATATCCCCGCGTTCGGGATGGGCATGATGCTCGGCCCAGCGCCGGCACTCGGCCTCCAGCCACCCGTTGAGCTCGGCCAGGCTGGCGAACCGGAGTCGCGGCTGGAAGAAGCGGCCTCGGATCGTCTGGACCTGCTGCTCGACCTGGCCCTTCTCCCATCCCGCCGCCGGCGAGCAGGCGGTCGGCTCGACCATGTAATGATCGGTCATGATCAGGAAGCGGCGGTTGAACACACGCTCCTTGCCGGTGAACACGGCCGTCACCGCCGTCTTCATATTATCGTAGATACCGCGTCGCGGCACACCGCCGAAGAACGCGAACGCCCGGGCATGGGCATCGAACAGCATCTCCTGGCCCTCGCGCGGATAGGCTCGGACATAGGGTGCGCGCGAGTCGCAGAGACGCATATGCGCCACCTTCACCCGCATCGGCTTGCCGGCGATCTCCACATCCTCGTGGCTCCAGTCGAACTGGTAGGCCTCACCCGGCTGGAAGGTCATCGGGATGAACGCCGGTGCGCCTTCGCCAGCATCCTTCCGCCGCGCAGCACGCCAGCGCGCCGCATAGCGGCGCACCGCATCATAGGATCCATCGAACCCCTCGCGCACCAGCAGGTCATGGATACGCGTCATCCGTAGCCGATCGCGGCGGCCGCGACCTTCGTTCTCCTCAAGCAGCGCATCGAGACGATCCTGATAAGGACCGATCCGCGGCAGCGGCTGGACTTTGCGCTGATAGTTGAACGCCGCCTCCGGCGACCGGATCGCTTTGCGGACGACCTTCCGCGACAAACGAAGGTCACGAGCGATCGCCTTGATCGCCTTACCCGCTGCATGCTCACGCCGAATCCGAACCACTGTCTCCACGATCAACATCCCGTTCTCGCCAACTGATCAAAACCAGTCGGCCGACTAAATCCCCGGGATGAAGGGGTCCTTTTTGCACGCCGATCACCCCACGAAGGGGGTGCCTATTGCACGCTGATCCTCAATCAGGTGCGCAATCGCGGGGCCGCCCTGCACGAACTGGTTTGCCGAGAACTTGGCTTTGCCGACTATCGAGATGACGGGCGCTTCCCGGACGTTCGCCAACAGCTCCTCGAGGTCAAGTTGCAGACCTCTCCGACTATCGATCTGGGGCTGGTCTGTCCCGACAGTGAAGCGGCTCTGGACGTGCCGCAAATCGCAGGTCGGCAGATACGTCATTGCGATGTTCGCTATGCGATTTTTTACGCGCAGACAGACGGTGTCACCGTCACCTTGACCCGTTTCTATCTCACGCCGGGCGAAAGCTTCTTCAGCCGCTTTCCTCAATTCCAAGGCAAGGTGCTCAACAAGAAGCTCCAAATCCCCCTGCCGTCAGATTTCTTCCGGTAACAGCCCGAAGGCGCGCCAGACGAGGCCATCCAACTCCCGCTCCAGCGCGGGGGCGTCATCCTCGCCGACGCGGTCAAACAGACGCCTCGTTTTCTCGATAATCTCCTGCCCTATGTCGGTGTTCGGATCGGGAACAGGAAACGCATCGACGTACTGCGTGATGAAACGGCGGCGGCCGGCGTAGAGCTTGTTGTTGAACCGCGTGTCGTAGAAGCGCTCTATGAACGTCGAGTTCGCCACGGCAAGGACGAGCCACAGGACACCTTCCATTCCCTGCCTGGGCTTCAGCCAGTAGCAGTCTCCGTTGACGATCGTGTCGTCTACGTCGATCCAGAAAGTCGGTCGCTCGGAAATGTCCCGAAAGACGAGCTTGGGCCCGGACCAGTCGGACGGGTTTTGCGGCACCCAAATCTCATACCACTTCCGGCCGCCTTCGATCACATATGTCCGCCCCTCGAGCTTCTCCCGGTGTTCTTCGAGATATGCCCGGCTGGCGGGATACTTCTCAAGATCAACGGCTGTCCGGCGTCCGTCGACAGTATCATGGGGATAGAGGATTCGTATCTTCTCCGAACGGACATCGGCGCGAAACCGCCGGGCGATTTTGTGTGTCGTCAGCGGCCGCAAGAGCTCGAGCTCGTCTTTCCATTCCCGCCGAATGAAGATCTTGTCCGCAGTGGTCTTCACCCCGACGCGAACCTTGCCGATGTCGCGAAAACAAGCCCATGCCTTCGCTTCCACGGCATCCAGCCACGCAGTGACCCCGGCTGAACCCAGCCGCCAAACGTCGCTCCCATCGGCGGTTGTCTGGAGCATCCCATGCTGCACGTCGAATACCCGACCGTCGGAAAGCCCGACGGCACCGGACAAGCCCAGAGCCGCAATCGCATTCTCCGCCGTGGCCAAAGGTGCTTTCCCTTTCGCCTCGTAAATGGTCGTGAACCGGGGGGCCTCGGAGGTAGCCGAGCCCGCCATGGGGCCGTTTGCAATAATTACGGCAGGCAAGACCGCTGCGTCGAAAAGCTTGGTGTCGCCCAGGTCGAATATGCGCTTGAGATCGAGCTTGCGGGCAAGCGCCTCGCGCACCGTCGCACCAGACTTGGTGGTCATGAAACGGTTCGAGACGATGATGCCGCACGTGCCGCCTTCCCGAAGGACCCGCGCCATGCCGAGCAGAAATGCGAAATAGAGGTCGACACGCCCGGTCAACCCGAACTGTTCGGCGAGGCGTTGCGCCTTGTCGGCGCCGATGATCTGGGTTCGGACGTAAGGGGGATTCGCAATGATCAGGTCATAGCGCTCGCCGGTGGGGAACGGACCGCCGGAGTGGTCATCGAGCACATGGTCCAGGAAGCTGCCGAGCGAGAGATTCAGCGTCGCATCGGGAAACAAGCCCGTCAGCCTCTCCCGGGCCACCTGCAATGCCGCCGGATCGGTCTCGTAACCGAAAACTTCTACGTTGCCTTCCAAACGAGAGAGGAGGCTAACCAGCAACTCCCCATGCCCGATCGCAGGATCGAGGACCCGAAGCGGACGCGAGGCACCCAGATTCGCGACTGCCAGAATCTGCCCGGCTACAAAATCCGACAGAAGCTGCGGCGTATACGTTGCTCCCCCGGCCTTCGCCTCGCTTACATCCTGGTACCTGGCAAGCACGGGGGCGGAGGAAGTCATCAGGGGAAATCTCACACGGTAAAATCCTAGACGGCCGTCACCCTAGCCTTATTGCCCGCGGAGCTAAAGAGGAACAAATCCTGGAGCATGGAAATCATCAAGGAACCTAGAGGCTTACGCTCGTTGGCGCACGGATGGCAGAGGTCGCGGGTTCGCATCCTGCGGCTGCGCCATTCCCCGATCCAGGGCTAAGGACGCCATGCCCGGCGTGCAGGCCTGTTGTGCATTCGCCGGGGCCTGTCAGCCGGGCGCCGTCTCCGTATAGAGGACTTCATGAGCGACGCCGAATCTCCGCCAGCCACGTCCGGCCGCATTCCGCCGCTCCACCTGCTGCTGGCGCTCGCGGTCGTCGCGGTGTGGGGTACGAACTTCGTGGTGATCCGGGTCGCGCTCGACGACCTGCCGCCGCTGCTGTTCGCGGCGCTGCGTTTCACCTTCGCCTTCCTGCCGGCGGCGCTCTTCATCCGCCGCCCCGATGTGCGCTGGCAGGCGCTCGCCGCCTACGGCGTGCTGATCGGCTTCGGGCAGTTCGGCCTGCTCTACATCGCGATGCGCAGCGACATCTCGCCGGGGCTCGCCTCGCTCGTCGTGCAGTCGCAGGTGTTCTTCACGATCGGGCTCGCCATGTATTTCGCGCGGGAGAGGCTGCGGCCCTTCCAGATCGCCGCGCTGCTGCTCGCGACCGCCGGGATCGGCGTGATTCTCGCCCACACGGACGGCAGCACGACGCCGCTCGGCCTCGTCCTCGTGCTCGTCGCCGCGATGAGCTGGGCGATCGGCAACCATGTCGCGCGGACGAGCGGCGTTTCCGACATGCTCGGCTTCGTCGTCTGGTCGAGCCTGTTCTCGGTGCCGCCCCTCATCATCGGCTCGCTGCTGTTCGAAGGCCCGGCGTCGATCGGCGCGGCGCTGGCGCGGGCGGATACCGCGACGTGGGCGGCGGTGCTCTGGCAATCGGTGGGCAACACGCTGTTCGGCTATGCCGCGTGGGGCTGGCTGCTCGCGCGGCATCCGGCGGCGACGATCACGCCGAGCGCGCTGCTCGTCCCCGTGTTCGGCATGGCGTCGTCGGCGATCCTGCTGAACGAGGGGCTACCGGGCTGGAAGCTGCTGGCGGCAACGCTGGTGATGGGGGGCCTCGCAGTCAATATTCTCTGGCCGCTCGCGGCGCCGCACATCCTCCGCCGGCGCTAGGGGGCACGATCAGGCATTTCCTCGCAGGCCGCATTCGCTTAGCAGGCTCATCAACCAAGCAACGAGAATGGGGATTTGCCGATGTCCGAAACCGCCGCCGCCATCGCCGCCCGCGTCGAAGCGTTCGTCCGCGAGGTGGTCGCGCCTTACGAGCACGATCCGCGCCTCGGGCCGCACGGCCCTTCGGAGGATCTGGTGCGCGAGCTTCGGGAGAAGGCGCGCGCGGCGGGCGTGATGACGCCGCACATCTTCGCGGACGGGTCGCATCTCGATCAGCGCGGCACGGCGACGGTGCTGAAAGCGTCCGGCCTGTCGCCGCTGGGCCCGGTCGCGGTGAACACGATGGCGCCGGACGAGGGCAACATGTACCTGCTCGGCAAGGTCGGCAGCCCCGAGCAGAAGGCGCGTTTCCTTGCGCCGCTGGTTTCGGGCGAGGCGCGCTCGGCGTTCTTCATGACCGAGCCGGCCGACGAGGGCGGCGCGGGTTCCGACCCCTCGATGATGCGGACGACCTGCCGGCAGGACGGCAACCACTGGGTGATAAACGGCCGCAAGGCGTTCATCACGGGTGCGGAAGGCGCCAAGGTCGGCATCGTCATGGCGAAGTCCGAGGCCACTGACGGAACCGGGGGCGCCTGCATGTTCCTCGTCGACCTGCCCGACCCTGCCATCCGCATCGAGCGCGTGCTCGACACGATCGATTCCTCGATGCCCGGCGGCCATGCCGTCGTCGCCATCGACAACCTGCGCGTGCCCGCCGACCAGATGCTCGGGGCGAGCGGCGAGGGCTTCAAATACGCGCAGGTGCGCCTCAGCCCCGCGCGGCTTTCGCACTGCATGCGCTGGTGGGGTGCGGCGGCGCGCGCCAACGAGATCGCGAGCGCCTATGCGTGCAGGCGGCAGGCGTTCGGCAAGCTGCTCGTCGACCACGAGGGCGTCGGCTTCATGCTCGCCGAGAACCTCATCGACCTGAAGCAGGCCGAGTTGATGATCGACTGGTGCGCCGACGTGCTCGACACTGGCGCGCTCGGCACGGTGGAAAGCTCGATGACGAAGGTCGCGGTGTCCGAGGCGCTGATGCGCGTCGCCGACCGCTCAGTGCAGGTGATGGGCGGCATGGGCGTGTCGGGCGACACCATCGTCGAGCAGGTATTCCGCGAAATCCGCGCCTTCCGCATCTATGACGGACCCACCGAGGTCCACAAATGGTCGCTTGCCAAGAGGATCAAGCGCGACACGCTTGCCGCGGTGTGAAAATCCGGCCCTGCCGCCGGTAGCGGCCGGGCGCGTTTGCGCCTAAAAGGACCCCGGGGTTGAACGAGGGACCGAGAGGCGCATGACACTCGAACAGGCGGTGGCGAGCACGGCGACGATGAGCGCCGCGCGCAAGGCGATGGCCGAGCGGCCGATCAGCGTGACCGAGGTGTTCACGATCGGCATCGGGCCGTCGAGTTCGCACACGGTGGGGCCGATGCGCGCGGCGCTCGCCTTCGCCGAGGCCGCGGTGAAGCGCGGCAAGGTGCGCGCGGTCGCCTGCGACGTCTACGGCTCGCTGGCGCTCACCGGGCGCGGGCACGCCACCGACACGGCGATCATCCTCGGCCTTGCCGGGAACACGCCGGAGAGCCTCGATCCCGACGCCGCCCCGGCGATGCTCGCGCAGATCCGCGGCGAGGACAAGTTGCCGCTGGCGGGCGGGCGCAAGGTGACGTTCCGCGAGGCCGACCACCTGCGCTTCCGCATGGGCGAGTTCCTGCCCGGCCATCCGAACGCGGTGCGCTTCGAGGCGCATTACGAGGGCGGCGAAACGTGGATGGCGACCTATTTCTCGATCGGCGGCGGCGCGATCCTGCGCGAGGGCGAGAGTGCGCCGCGCGTCAACATCCGCCTGCCGCATCCGTTCGAGTCCGCCGCCGACCTGCTGCGGCTCGGCGAGGCGACCGGCCTCTCGTTCGGCGACATGCTGCTGGAGAACGAACTCGCGTGGCGCAGCCGCGAGGAGACGGAGAGCTTCCTCGACAGCGTGCGCGCCGCGATGCTCGGCTGCATCGAGCGCGGCTGCCAGTCGGTGGGCGTGCTTCCCGGCGGGCTCAAGGTGAAGCGCCGCGCGAACGACATCCAGCGCGCGCTCAGCGCGCGCGGGCCGCGCCTCGACCCCTCGACCGTGTTCGAATGGGTGAGCCTGTGGGCGCTCGCGGTGAACGAGGAGAACGCCGCCGGGAGCCGCGTCGTCACCGCGCCGACGAACGGCGCCGCGGGCGTGCTGCCCGCCGTGCTCAAATACTACGAGGTGTTCACCGGCGCGCCGACGCCTGCGGGCAGCCGAACGCTGCTCGCCACCGCCGCCGCGATCGGCATCCTCTACAAGAAGCGCGCCTCGATCTCGGCGGCCGAGATGGGCTGCCAGGGCGAGGTGGGCGTCGCCTGCTCGATGGCGGCGGGCGGCCTCGTCGCGGCGCTCGGCGGCAGCAACCGCCAGATCGAGAACGCCGCCGAGATCGGCATGGAGCACAACCTCGGCCTCACCTGCGACCCCATCGGCGGGCTCGTGCAGATCCCCTGCATCGAGCGCAACACGATGGGCGCGATCAAGGCGATCAACGCCGCGTACCTCGCGCTGCACGGCGACGGCCAGCATGTCGTGAGCCTCGACGCGGTGATCGAGACGATGCGGCAGACGGGCGAGGACATGCGCTCGCAGTACAAGGAAACCAGCCTCGGCGGGCTTGCCGTCAACGTCGTCGAGTGCTGAGGCGCGGGTGGCGCGCATCCTCGTCATCGACGCGCACCCGGACCCCGATCCGGTGCGCTTCTGCCATGCGCTCGCCGATACCTATGCGGAGAGCGCCGCGGGCGCGGGCCATGCCGTCGAGCGGCTGGCGCTGTCGGGGCTCGACGTTCCCGTGCTGCGCACGCGCGCGGACTGGGAGGAGGGCGAGGCCTCTCCCGCCATCCGGGACGCGCAGGCGATGATCGCCCGCGCCGATCATCTGGTGATCCTGTTCCCGCTGTGGCTCGGCGACGTGCCCGCGCTGCTGAAGGCGTTCCTCGAGCAGGTGTTCCGGCCCGGCTTCGCGTTCCCCACCGGTCCGCGCAAACCGCACGGGGGCCTGCTGAAGGGCAAGTCCGCGCGCATCGTCGTGACGATGGGAATGCCCGCGCTGTTCTACCGCTGGGTGTACCGCGCCCACAGCCTCAAGAGCCTGCGCAGCAACATCCTGCGCTTCGTCGGCATCGGGCCGATCCGGGAGACCCTGGTCGGCAATGTCGAGGGCAATGCCGGGAACCGCACCGGGGCGCTGGCGCTGATGCGAAAGCTGGGCGCGGACGCCGCCTGACGCGATGACGCTGCCGCCGCCGATCGACTGGCGCGAGGCCGGGCTCGGCATCGACGCGGATATTCCCGAGGACCGCCGCGTGACCGGCGCCAACTGGCGGACGTGGCCGTTCAACCGCTGGGCGTTCCAGCACACGCGGCGGCTGGTGCCGTCCGTGCCGCTCGCGGGCGCGGACAGGCCGGCGCCGCTTCCCGAACGGCCGGCCGGTCTCTCGGCGCTGCGCTTCGCGGGCGAGAACGGCGAAGCGCTGGACTGGGAGACCTATGTCGCATCCACCTACACGGATGCGATGATCGTGCTGCACCGGGGCGTTATCGTTTACGAGACCTACCGCAACGGCATGACGGCAGCGACGCCCCACCACCTGTTCTCCGTCACCAAGTCCATCGTCGGGCTGCTTGCGGAAACGCTGATCGCAGGCGGCGCGGTCGCGGCGGACCTCGCTACCGTCGAGGCGGTGCCGGAACTCGGCGCAAGCGCCTTCGCGGGCACGACGCTGCGCCAGCTCCTCGACATGACCGACGGCATCGGCTTCGACGAGGACTACGCCAACCTCGATTCCGACGTGCACCGCTATTCGGCGAGCTACTGGATGCCGGACGTGGCAAAGGGCGGCACGCTGCCCGCGCTTGCGGCGCTCACCCGCCGCGAGGCCGCGCCGGGCACCGCCTTCCGCTACCGCACGCCGATCGCGGACGCCGCCGCATGGGTGCTGCGCCGCGCGACCGGGCGTTCGCTCGCGCGCCTTGTCGCGGAGCATGTGTGGAAACCCGCGGGCTGCGGCGACCCCGCGCACTTCCTCCTCGACACCGGCGGCCACGAGATCGCCGGATCGGGCCTCAACGCCACGGCGCGCGACCTCGCCCGGCTGGCGCGCTTCCTGATGGCGGGCGGCCCGGTTGCGGAGGCGCTGATCGCCGGCGGCGACCGCGCGCTGTTCGCGGCCGGCGCGGCGAACATGCGGCCCGATCATTCCTATCGCGGCTTCTGGTGGGTGGACCACGCGCCGCCGCCCGCGCTGATGGCGATGGGCGTCTACGGCCAGCGCCTGCACATCGAGCCGGAAAGCGATCTCGCCATCATCCGCCTCGCCTCGACGCCGCTTCCTTCCAACATCGCCAGCGAGCCGCTGCACGCGCGCGCCTTCGCGGCGCTGCGCGCCCGGCTCGGCTGACGCATTTCTGTCGCAAGAGCGACGCGCGCCCGCAACACACGCGTGCGACATCCGCGAGCGGTCACAATCCCCGGGGGAACCGCCATGCGTCTCATCGAAAACACGGCCCGCGACATATCCTTGAGCATCCGGCTTGCAGACAGCGAGGCCGACGTGCGCGCCGCGCAGGCGC
Source organism: Sphingosinicella microcystinivorans (assembly GCF_027941835.1). NCBI lineage: Bacteria > Pseudomonadati > Pseudomonadota > Alphaproteobacteria > Sphingomonadales > Sphingosinicellaceae > Sphingosinicella > Sphingosinicella microcystinivorans. The sequence continues at coordinate 1,366,984 of NZ_CP116005.1, read as the reverse complement.
TGCGCTATCAGGTCTTCTTCCGCGACATGGGCGCAGTGCCGGGCGGCGCGGCGGCGGGCCTTGACGTCGATCCCTACGACCGGTTCTGCGACCACCTGCTCGTCGAGGAGACCGGCGCGGACGGCGCGCGCGTCGTCGGCACCTACCGGCTGCTCCGCCAGAGCGTCGCGGCACGGCACGGCGGCTTCTACAGCGCCTCCGAATACGACCTCGTCCCGCTCGAGGCGCACGCGGCGCGGCACGGCGGCGAGCTCCTGGAGCTCGGACGCTCGTGCGTCGCGCCGGAATACCGCGACACGGCGACCATTCAGCTGCTCTGGCGCGGCATCGGCGATTACCTGATGCAGCGTCGCATCGGCCACATGTTCGGCTGCGCGAGCTTCCCCGGCACCGACCCGGACGCACACGCCGCCGCGCTCGCCTATCTCCACCACAACCACCTCGCCCCGCAGGACCGGCGCGTGAGCGCCCACGTCCGCCACTTCACCGACATGGCGCGCCTGCCGATCGGCGGCTACGACCCCAAGGCGGCGTGGCGCGCGCTGCCGCCGCTCATCAAGGGCTACCTGCGCGTCGGCGCGATGGTGGGCAGCGGCGCCTTCATCGACCGGCAGTTCAACACCGTCGACGTGTTCATGATGATGCCGGTGGACGCCATCGCGGCGCGCTATGCGAAACGGTTCGGCGCAGCGGCATAAGGGGAGGGGCAGAGGGACGCACGGCACGCGTGTCGCGCTAATGAAGATCCCGCGAGCCCGGTAGAATCCGCACGTTCCTCGGATGCGCCCCGCAGCCGGAGAGTCGAGCGGCTCGGAACACCGGCGTCAGCGCCCCGTGCGGCGGTGCCAGAGCAGCCAGGAGTAGAAGACGGGCGGGACCGTGCTGACGAGCAGGGCGCCGACGACGAGCGCACCGCGCGCGGCGGGCGTGAGCGGCAGCAGGCCGACGAGCAGCAGCGCCGCGCCGCCCGCCATCATGGTCCATGCGCCGAGACGGTGCGTAGCGATCCAGTTGTCGGTGTCGAGCAGCGCCCACGGCGTGCGGATGCCGACGAAGAAGCCGGGGCGCGATTTCGGCAGCACGTTGCCGATGACGATGAGCAGCAGGCCGACGGCCACGAACGGCAGCGTCATCGGAATCGCCCAGCCGAAAGCGGGGGCCGCGACCAGAAGCTGGACCATGACCATGACGGCCAGCAGGGCGATCCACGTCACGCGGTACAGCGCCGCGCTGCCCTCCATGCGGTTCTGAAGCGGCTCGATGCGCGGCAGGACCGCGAAAAGCAGCGACAGCCCGGCGCACATCGCCACGGGCGTGAACAGCGCGAAGGCGGCGCCGGCATGGCGGTCCGCTTCTCCCGCAAGGTTCCAGTGCACGGGAAGCCGCGTGCCTTCCGGCAGCAGCGCGAGCGCGATCGTCGCGATTGCGGCCAGAAACGCCACCGTGACCCATGACATGACGATCAGTGCGTGCTCGCGCATTCCGCCGTTCCTTTCCCTGCTTCCCCGACACCGAGCCGGCCCATGAAGGCCATCACGACCTCTTCCACCGCCGACAGGTTGAGCGTGTAGACGATGCCGCCGCCGCGGCTTTCGCCCTGAATGAGCCCCGCCGATTTCAGCTTCGCGAAGTGCGCGGACATCGTGGGCTTCGACACTGGAAACGCATCGGCAAGCTCCCCGGCGGACTTGCCGCCCGTCTTCAGCATCTCGAGCACCTGCCTGCGGATCGGATGCGCCAGCGCGTCGAAAACCTCGTTCACGAACCCTCTGTTTGTCTGTTAGCGAACAGACTAAATCATGAGCGCGTGCATCGCGTCAAGCCCCTCGGGCGGCGCCAGAACGCGAATGAGTGTCGATAGCGTATCGACGGCAGCGGCGCGGGCGGCCATAACCGGGGCATGACTTGCCACCTTTACCTTGCGCTCGGCTTCGTCTCGCTGGCGCTCGGCATCGTCGGGGCGTTCCTGCCGCTGCTTCCCACCACCATCTTCATCATCATCGCCGCCTATTGCTTCGGTCGGTCGTCGGCGCGGCTGGAGGCGAAGATCCTCGCCCACCCGAAGCTGGGGCCGCCGGTGATCGCATGGCGGCGCGAGGGCGCGATCGGCACGCGCGCGAAGATCGCGGCGTGCACCGGCATGGCCGTCGGCTACGCCGTCTTCCACCTGACGGGGAACCCCGCGCCGCTGTGGCGCGGACTTGCCGCCGCCGGGCTGATCGCCTCGGCGCTCTTCGTGGTCACGCGGCCAAGGCCGATGGCGGAGCGCGAAACGGAACGGGCCCGCTAGCGGCCCCGGCCGCGACCGCCTGCACCGGCCTGTCCGCGACACCGAACAGACCCGGCAGCGCGGATTGCCGCGCCGTCGCCATCTCGATCCACGGGCTGAGCACGAGACCGGCGGCGACCGGCAGCAGCCACAGCGACGATCCCGCGCCGAGCGCCGCGAACGCCAGCATGGCAGCGCCGAGCAGCAGGTGCGGGCGATAGTGGCGCAGCGCCTCGCCGGGCGCGATGCCGTCCGTCTCGCGGCGCTGCGGCGACCAGCCGCTGCTGCGGCCCATCAGGATGTCGGCGAGGTTCAGCGTCTGCGTGAGCATCATCAGGGGCGCGACGAGCGCCGAGAGCGGCACGTCGACGAGGATGCCCGCCGCGATCCGCCGCACGGCGCCGAGCGCGGCGCGGCGGCGGCGGTCCACCAGCGTCCAGGCGAGCCCGAGCAGCTTCGGACCGAACAGCAGCGCCAGCGTGACGCCGAGCAGCCACGGCGAGGGCGCGGCGGCGCCTCCCGCGCCGAGCGTGACGTGGTGCACGACGCCCGCGACGATGAGCAGCAGCCACAAGGGCGAGGTGAGGTAGGCCGAGCCGCCCATCAGCAGCTGGAGCCGGTTCACCCAGTGGAACCCCGCGCTGCCGAGAATCCGGAGATGCTGGAGATTGCCCTGGCACCAGCGGCGGTCGCGCTTCGCGAAATCGACGATGCTGGGCGGGAACTCCTCCGTGCTGCCCGGCGCGGCGACCATGTGCACCGCCCAGCCGCGGCGGCGGAGCAGCGCCGCCTCCACCATGTCGTGGCTCATGATCGCCCCGCCGAAGGGCGCGGCGCCGGGAAGCGCGGCAAGGCCGCAGCTTTCGGCGAAGGCGTGCGTGCGCAGAATCGCGTTGTGGCCCCAGAAGGTCGCCTCGCTGCCCGACCACCAGATCATGCCCGCCGTCGCCACCGGCCCGTAGAGGCGGCCGGAGAACTGCTGCCAGCGCGCGAAGAGCGTGCGGGCATTGATGACGTCCGGCACCGTCTGGATAAGGCCGACGCCGGGGTTCCGGTCCATCGTGGCGGCCATGCGCGCCATCGTGCGGCCGTCCATCAGGCTGTCGGCGTCGAGCACGAGCATGTAGTCGTAGGCGCCGCCGAAGCGGCGCACCCAGTCGGCGATGTTGCCGGGCTTGCGCTCGATGTTCTTTTCGCGGCGGCGATAGAAGAGGCGGGGGGCGAGCGTGGGCCTGAGCGACAGGAAGGCAGCGTACTCCGCGCGGCCGTTCTCGGGGCTCGAATCGCTCAGCACGAAGATGTCGAAATCGCGCGCGCGGCCCTCGCGTGCGAGCGAGCAGGCCATCGCGCGGATGCGGCCGAACACGGCGGCGACGTCCTCGTTGTAGACGGGGACGAGGACGGCGGTGCGCCCTTCCGGCACGGCCTCGTCGACGAGATCGAAATCGCGCGCCTTGCGAAGCAGGCGAACGAAGCCGGCGAGCGCGGTGAGGAAGCCGAAGCCGATCCACGCGAAGAGCGGCACGAACAGCGCGATGAGCAGCAGCTCGCCCAGCGCGAAGCCGCCGGGCGCGGCGGCGCGCGCCATTTCGGCGCCGCCCGCGAGCGCGATGAGCAGCGTCGCGAGGATCAGCAGGAAACGGCGCAGCGCAATGCCGCGCGGCGCGGTTTCGGAGCGCAGCGGCGCAGGCGCGCACGCGCGCCAGTCCTGCAGCGGCATGGCAAGCGGCGCCTCGGGCGGAAGGCTGTCCGTGCGCCGATGGAGGATTTCGAAGGAGACCGCGTCGTAGCCACCGGACGCGCCCTCAGCCAGCAGAACTTCATGTCGCATATGTGCAATATCGACCCTGGTTTCATTCCCGGCTTGCCGTCTCAGCAGCATCGTCCGGCCCGTCAGCAAATGCCTGCCGCACCGATCAGTTCCCCATTGCAGGTATTTGATATAGCCACGTTTCGGTGAGTTGTGCGCCGCAGCAGACGAGCGCCCCCCGAAGGTCCGTTTCGGCGCCGTTTCGAGGCGCGACGTCGATCATCAGCCGCCAGCGAGTCGGGCGACCGGCGACCGGATAGGCGGCCTGCATCAGGATCTCGCCGTTCGTGACCGAAACGTCGGCCGTGACATCGCCGTGCGCGCGGCCCTTCAGCCCTTCGCCTTCGAAATCGACGACGAGCTTGACGACATCCTCCTGCGCGGGATGGCCGGGGCGCCCGCCGAGGCCGCGATAGGTGCCGATGACGCGCGCGAGCGGCGATGCGTCCGGCTCGCCGCCGAGCCAGCGCAGGCGATAGGCCATGTCGTAGCGCGCGCCCGCGCGCGCCGGGGCCTTCGGCTGCCAGAAGGCGACGATATTGTCGTCCGTCTCTCCTCTCGTCGGGATCTCGACGAGATCGACGGTGCCCTCGCCCCAGTCGCCGACCGGCTCGGCCCAGAGCGAGGGGCGCTTGTGGTAGAAGACGCCGTCGTCCTCGTAATTGTCGTAATTCCGGTCGCGCTGGAACAGGCCGAAACCGCGCGGATTGCGGTCTAGGAAGGTATTGAGCGCGGTGCGGGGCGGGTTGACGAGCGGCCGCCACAGCCGCTCGCCCGCGCCGTTGGCGATGAGAAGCCCGTCGGAATCATGGATTTCCGGCCGCCAGTCGCGGCGCGGGCCGGGCTCGGTCTCACCGTACCAGTACATGCTCGTCATCGGCGCGAAGCCGAGGCGTTCGACATCGGCGCGCAGGCGAATGGAGAGCGTCACCTCCTGCACCATCTCGTCCTTGAGGACGCGGTTCACGAAGCGGTAGGCGCCCGCGACGCGCGGCCCGTCGAGAAGCGCGTAGACGGTGAAGGCGTCCTCGCCCGGCTCCAGCCAGAAGGCGCGGAACACCGGGAATTCCTCCGGTGTCGAAAGCCCCGTGTCGATGGCGAGGCCGCGCGCGGAGAGGCCGTATTGATGAAGCGGGCCCGCGGTGCGGAAATAGGACGCGCCCTGAAAGGCGAGCCAGTCGCCGATGTCGCCGGGGTTCATGACGCGGAAGCCCGCGAAACCGCCGTTCTCCGTCGTCAGCGCGCGCGCCGGGCTGTCCTCCGGCATCTCGTAGAGATCGGGCGAATAGCGAAGCGCGCGTGCGCGTCCTGCCTCGACGACGTGGATCGCGATGGGCTCGCGCGCATATTTCCCGAGCGGGAACAGGCGCACCGATTGCCCCGGCCGATCCGGCCAGAGCGCCGCGGAATCGCGGTAGCGGACGGCGTTCAGCGCGTCGTAGTCGACCGCCGCGGCCGCCTCGACGCGGGCAAGCGGCACGAACGGCCGCCCGGACAGCGCCATCGCCTGCCGTTTCAGCCCCTCCCACGAGAAGGCTTCGGCACGGCCGAGGCGGGGCGCGGCGAGCGCAGGAAGCGCGGGCAGCAGGCCGAACGCGGCGAGGCCCGCCATTGCTTCGCGCCGCGACCAGCGTGCGTTTCGATCAGGGTTCATCCGTGTTTTCATTGCGTTGCCGCGAACGCACCGCAAGCGAAATGGATGCAAGGGCCATCGCGACAGGCGCACGCAGCCTTGCGGCAGACGGTTGCGATCAGGGTAGCGACAGCGCCCGGCGCACCTCGCGCCAGTCGACGATCTTGAAGTTCTGCTGCCCGCCGCCGTCGTCGGTGTCGTGCATCGCGATGGCGCCTTCGGGGAAGGGACCGATCGGGCCGCTCCACGCGTCGAGGCCGTCGGTGCCGGTCACGTTGTCGATCGTGCCGCCTTCCACGGCGAAGCGGCCCTTGTAGGTGTAGCCGTCGCCCTCGATCCGCCAGACGGGGTAGGTGGCGTCGCCCTGGCTGGAGGCGATCAGGTATTTCGCGCCGCGATCGCGCAGGATCGAGATGCCCTCGACATCGGCGGTGAGGCGCTCGCCGTCCACGGCGGCGACCTTGATGCCCTCGGCGCTCGCGCCCGGCTTCAGGTCGAAGCGCCAGATCGCGACGTCCTCCTCGCCCAGATAAAGCCGTCCGGTCTCGTCATCGACGACGCAGCCCTCGGGCTGGCTGCCGACCTTGAAGCTGTAGGCGTGTTTCGCCTCGGAAAGCGGCGCGCCGTTCGCAAGGCGCAGCGCGCGGATCTCGCCCGCCTTGTTGTTGGGGATCAGGTAGAAATCGCCGCCGAGCTTCCCCATGCAATAGCCGTAGGGTTCACCCATATCGAGCGGCAGCACGCCGTAGCGCCGCGTCTCCAGCGTGTCCGGATCGAAGAGGTACGCAATGAGCGTGAAGTTCTCACGTTCGGTCGCGGTGACGAGGACATAGTCCTTGCCCTCCACCGTGAAGCCGGTGCGGAGGTCGACGTTGTTGAGCGGACCGTCCGGAAGGAACTGGCGAACCTCGCCGTCTATATCGTGAACATAAAGGCCATCGCTCTTGTCCGTGCCGAAGAGCACAGCGCGCGACGGATCGCGCGGATCGGCCCAGAGCGCGGGATCGTCGGCATCGACGGCGGGATCGGTGGCGACGACCGTCTCCACCGCCGCGGGCACCGCCTTCGCAGGGTCGCCGCGCGCGGCGGTGCCCTGCGGCAGGTCGGCCTCCTGCGCGGCGCAGGCGGCGAGCAGGACGAGCGGAAGGGCGGTGAAAAGCGTCTTCATCAATCAGTCCTTGGCGTTTGCCGTGCAGGGTACGCCGTCCGGTCCCGTCTGTCCCGCGCAGCGGCGCACGGGACCGGCGGCCTCGGGAATCTCGACGAGGCGGTTGCCGTCCGCGTGGCGGATGAGGTCGAAGCCGTCGTAGAGGCGGCCGCTCGCCGTATAGGTACGGAACTGGAGCCTGTCCGCCGCCACGTCGACGACCTGATAGAGTTCGGTGTCCTCCGCGACGCGGTCGGGCTGCGTGCCCGCGCGGTCGTTGAGGCCGTACATCTTGGAGCCCGTGACGGACACGAGATACACCGGCCCCTGCACCTTGCCGTCGGCGCGCGCCTTCGCGGAGACGGTCTTGCCGCCCTCCGCGGTGAGGCGGCTGTAGCAATGGTCATGGCCCTGCAGCACGAGGTCCACCTTCCGCGCCTCGAACACCGGCTTCCATGCCGCCTTCAGCTTTGCGGTGTCGTTCGGCCGCGCGCAGGTGAAGATCGGCTGGTGGAAGAGCACGACGTTCCAGCGCGCCTTGCTCGCTGCGAGCGTCGCGTCCAGCCAGCGCGTCTGGCTTTCGAGCGCGCCGAGTTCCAGCGCGGCGGTGCCGTCGAGGATGATGAAGCGCACGCCCTGATAATCGACGAAATAGGTCGTCGCCTTCGCCGCCTCGGCGCCGTTTCCAGGCAGCACGAACTGGCGCGGCCAGTGCGGCCCGAGCACATATTGCTCGGTGCCGTCCGGCAGCTCGTTGTCGACATATTCGTGGTTGCCGGTGGCCGGGAGCTGCGGGACGATGCTGTAATTATAGCCGCCCGCCTCGGTCCACTCGCCCCACTCGTCGTCATGCGCGAGATTGTCGCGCTGCGCGACGAGATCGCCGGCGTGGACGACGAGCGCTGGGCTCGCCGTCGCGTGGAACGCCTGCCGGATCACGCGCGAGGCGATGCTGAGGATATTGTTCTGGGTGTCGCCGAAATAGAGGAAGCGGAACGGCTGCGCCTCCGCGCTCGCGGTGCGGAACTGGAGCCATTCGCTCCAGCCCGCACTGCCCTTCACGCGGTAGACGTAGGCCCGCCCCGGCTCGAGCCCGGTGAAGCGCACCTGATGATAAAGCGCCTTGCCGTTCTCGTTCTCGATTTCCGAATTGCTGCCGACGACCCTGACGGCACGCGCGCCGAGCGACGGTCCGTCGATCGCGGGCGCGATCTCCGCCTCGGCCGTGGCCTGCGCCGTATCGGTGCGGAACGCGACCGCCATCTCGCGCGACGGGTCCGCACCGGCGGTCAGCACGATGCGGTCGGGCAGGGTTTTCGCCGCGTAGGGGAGGCCGGGCGAACGGGGAATCGGAACCGCCTGCCCAGCGGCGGCGGGTGTCGCCGCCGCGAGCAGGAGCGCGGCAAGGCGCAGCATCAGAACGTGGCCTTCACGCCGAACTTCGCCGTCCAGCTATACTCCTCGTACTGCAGCAGACGCCGTGAACCGCCGAAGTTCTGGTAAGCGAAATAGGGTTCGTCGGTGACGTTCACCCATTCGCCGAAGATCTGGATGTTCTCGGTGACCTTGTACTTGGCGCTGAGATCGAGCTGGAAGTGGCTGGCGACATAGCGGTCCTGGTCGGCCTCGTCGTTCAGCTCGTCGAGATACTTGCTGCGATAGGCGCCCGCGACGCGCAGGCTGATCGGACCCTTTTCATAGCCGAGCACGGCGTTGAACGTGTGCTTCGCCGACGCGGGCAGGCCGACCCTGCGCAGATCGCCGAGATCGCCGTCCGTCGTCACCCGGCCCTTGGCGTCCGTGTAGGTGTAGTTGAACTGCGCGAGCAGGCCGTCGAACGGTGCAGGCAGGAAATCGAACGCCTGATTGTAGCTGAATTCGAAGCCGCGGATCTTGGCGGTGTCGCCGTTGATCCACGTTGTCGCTTCGTCGAGCAGCTCGCCGTTGTAGGGAATGCCCGTGTCGCCGCCGTCGACCGTGTATTCGATGATGTAGTTCTTGACGTCCTTGTAGAAGACGCCCGCGGAGACCGCGGCGTTGCGGCCGAAATAATATTCGACCGAAAGATCGGCATTCCACGCCCGGTAGGGCTTGAGGTCGGGATTGCCGAATTCGCCCTCGTTGTCCTCGATGACCGCGCGCGGCGCGAGGCTCGACAGTTTCGGACGCATGAGGTTCTTGTAGCCTGCCGCGCGCAGCACGAGGTTCGGCACTGGCTCGTAGCGCACGGTGAGGCTCGGCAGCCAGTCCGTGTAGCTACGGCTGAAGCTCTGCGGCGTGATGAAGACCGTGTCCTCCTCCACCTCGACACCGCCGAATTCGCCGCCTTCCTCGACCAGCGTGACGACGTTTCCGGTCATGCGGTTCTTCGTGCGCTCCATGCGCACGCCGCCGATGACCCTGAGCGTGCTGCTGTCCCAGCGGCCGAGCAGATAGGCCGCAAGGATGTCCTCGTCGACGCTGTAATCCTCCTCGGCGGATGCCTGCGCGGTATCGAACGGATCGCGTTCGAACGCGTCGCGGTTGGCGTTGAAGAACTTGCGGAACGACTTCTTCGCCGGCACCGGATCGATGACGGCAAGGCCGTAGTCCTGCGGTCCGAGGACATCCGCGAGCGTCAGATCGCCGTCGAAGCCGTCGTAGATGTCGAACTGGCCGTTGTAGAATTTCTCGCGCCAGCGCGACTTCACGCCGCCCTGCACGGTGAACTCGCCGCCACCCAGCGCGAACACGCGCGAGACGTCCGCCTTCAGCGTCCATTCCTCATCCTGCGAATTGCTGAGCGTGGTGCGCTCCAGCGCGTCGAACTCATATTCGCCAGGGTCGAGGAACAGGTCGTTTCCGGCAGTGATCGCGTAGCTCGTGAGCTTCGGCTTGCTGTAATCGAAGCTGACACCGAACTCGCCTTCGTCCTCGAACTGGCGTTCGAACACCACCGGGTCGATCGAGCCCTTTTCGCGCTCGCTCGATTTCGCCCAGCTTCCCGAATAGACGAGCTTCCACGGTCCCGTCTCGGTCTCGCCGCCGAGCGTCAGCGAGCGGATCTTCTGCGTTTCGAACCGGTCCTTGAGATCGCGCTGCACGCTGATCTCGCCGCCGTCGGAGAGGAACTCCGCCGTGGTGCCCGTGCCGGACGAGGGGGATTCGTCCATCTCGAAGATCAGGCGGCGGCGATATTCCTGATCGTCGAACTGGCTGTAGAGGCCGCGCACGTAAAGCGTGGTGCTTTCGCCCGCCTTGAAGTCGAAGGAGAGCGAAGCGCTGATGCGTTCGCGCTCCACGTCGTAGTCGCGGTATTCGAGCGTATCGGCATAGACGACGCCGTCGTCCTCGTCCCAGCCGTCCATCTCCATGTTGTCGGTCGCGAACTTGCGCTTGTAGTAGGAGATGCCGCCCGCGACGCCGACATTGTCACTGAGCTTCGCCGAGAAATCGATCGCGCCCTTGGGCGAGAGGTGATCGGTGAGATCGTTGTAGCTGCCTTCCGCGCTCAGCTTCAGCAGGTCCTTCTTGCGCGCGAACGCGCTCGTCGTGTTGATCTCGATGGAGGCGCCGATGGTGTCGCCGTCCATGTCCGGCGTCAGCGACTTCTTCACCTCGATGGATTCGATGAGGTCGCTGGAGATGACATCGAGCGCGACCGAACGCACGTCCGATTCCGGCGCGGGCAGGCGAGTGCCGTTCAGCGACGCGGCGTTGAGTTCGGGATCGAGGCCGCGCACCGAAACGAAACGGCCCTCGCCCTGGTCGTTGAGGATGTTGACGCCCGGCAGGCGGCGCAGCGATTCCGCGACGTTCTGGTCCGGGAACTGGCCGACCGCGTCGCGCGTGAGCACGGACGCGACGCCGTCCGCCGCGCGCTGCCGCGCGATCGAGCTGCCGAGGTTCGCCTGCTGGCCGATGACGAGGATGAGGCTGTCGTCGCCCGCGCTGAGCGCAACATCGACACGCGTGATGCCGTCCTCCGTCACGCTCACCGGGGTGCGGCTTTCATCCGCGCCCGCATAGACGGCGCGCAGCGTGTAGCGGCCCGAGGGCACGTCCGCGAACCGGAAGCTGCCGTCCGGCCCCGCCGACGTGCGGCGGCCCAGCTCGACGAGCTCCACCTCGGCGCCCTGAAGGCCGCGAACGCCGCCTGCGTCGACGACGCTGCCGACGAGCGTGCCGGCGAAGGCGGGTGAGGAAAGCGAGGTTACGGCGAAGAACGCAGCCACGAGGCGGCTGCGGCGAGCGCGGATTCGGTGCGACATGGAATACCCCTTTGTGCGGGGGCAGTCCCGATGCCGCCCCTTGCGGCGACCGCTTAGGGGCACGCGGTTACGCGCAGGCGTCGTTTGCGTGACAGAAAAATGCCCGAAAAATTGCAGCTCGGCGACAAACGGCCAAGAGCCAGCCAGTCCGTCGCGGTTGGCTGCAAACATGTCTACCAATGCGGAAAAATCTGGAGCGGGCGAAGGGATTCGAACCCTCGACCCCAACCTTGGCAACGTAAGTACCACACGTTATCCGGCATCTTGGATGTTATTGCCGTTGCCGGACTTCCGCCCTTTCTAAAAATCCAGTGTTTATACTGCTATAGACGCATTCATGGATTTATAAACGTTCCGAGTGGGGATCGAGTGGGGCATAGAATCACCCCCTTTTCCCGGTGATTTTTAATGCACCCCACTAGATTCCCCACTGGCATATGCCGTATAGGCTTGGCGAAAGGAAGAGGAGCGATGGTAGTAGTTAAACGTCCGGTTGGTCGCCCTGGCCGTTTCGACAACTTTGAGCGGTTTGAGGCTTCACTATCTTCGAAAAAGACCAAGCGTCCCGCTTATTGCGACGGCATTGGCATATACAAAGGCGCGACCGTCACAACCGTCTGGGTCAAGATCACACTGCCACGCGGGGGCACATACAACGGGCGCACAATCCCGGTTGGCGGACCTGTCGAACATAAACTAGGCAAGCGCTCGTCCTGGGACTGGTCGCAACTCGTAGCAGAGCGGGATCGGTTGCAAGGTCTGGCTGATCGTGGTGAACCTTTGGAGGCTGTGGAGGTCGATACCTTTGCCAAATACGCCTCAGAATGGCTTGAACGGAAAAAGCCGACAATGAAGGGCTATGGCGTAACCAAAGGACATATCAATTCTGCCCTTGGCCCTACGTTCGGGAAAAAGGCTTTGAACGTCATTACCATTGCAGACGTGAACCGCTGGATTGGGAAGCAAAGCGCCAAACTGAAACCAGCAACTGTTCAGAGGCAGTTGTCTACATTCAATGCCATTATGAATGATGCCGTTCGGAGCGGCGTTATTGAGAAGAACCCCACTGATAGGGCCGACCGGATCAAAGGCGTCGAGCCAAGGCAGCGATTTGTTACCGACGAGGAATGGGAAGTTATCCTGAAAGCGGTGGACAAGATCGAACAGGATCAGGAAGAGAACAAGGAGCGTACACCGCAGCAGATCAGGGGATGGCTACGCCACTACGTTGTTTGGGCCTACAACTCCGGTATGCGGCGGGCCGAAATCCTCAATCTAACGTGGGATAATGTGCGGAAGATCAACGGCGAAACTACAGTCATCGAGGTTATCAACACCAAGACGGGCAAGCCCCGAACCGTAACATGCACAGAGGAAATGCTGACAATCCTTCCGGCGCTGCGTGCTTTGGATCGGGTGGAAGGTGATAACCGTTTGTTCCCGGTGTCTCTGACGACGCTCAAACGCTCCCTGACGGGCTTGTGGAGGGCAACAGGCTTGCGGGATATTCGCCTGCACGACTTGAGGCGTACACATGCTACGCTGCTCCTACAGCGCAATATCGACCCTCGAACAGTGGCAGGAAGACTTGGCCATTCCGGCACGGCAATGCTGGCCAAACACTATGCCGTGGATCTAGGAGACATGGAGGCCGCAAAGGCATTCAGCACCCCAATAGTGAAGAGGAAAAAGCCTAAAGAGGCCGCCGATGCTATTGAGGAAGACGGCGAGATAGAAGCGGCACGCTCGGGCGACTTGGCAGCCCCGGAAGGTCACGCCCCTTGACAGGTCTTTATCAATAGAAAAACCGTCGCACTGCATGAATATAGCAATATATTTAGCATTATGCAACATTTTTCTTGACAAATCTCCCATTTTTTGGTATAATGTTGGTATAGGGTAGGGAGGTTTTACGACTCTCCCCGTCTTATTTTCGCAGCAACACAACACAGCGCCACAAGCGAAAGCACGGCCTGCCCCATATTCTTGCACTAGACCCGCGCTATATCGGCTCCTGTCCCCGCTATGTTGCGGGAGAGGTCGAAGCCTTCATTGCAAGCATCGCTGCCTGAGACGTCCGCTGTTCATGGAATACGATAATGTCACGTCATGGCCGGAGGCAGCTTCGTCTGCCTTCCCGGTCCCGCTGAATAGCCAGTATGGGGCAGATGTTGCCCTAGCTCCCACCGATGCAACCGCAACAGACGGCATTGTAGTGGTTGGCGCTTCCCCCAAAGTGTCAAACGGCGTTCAAAAGGGACCCCCGATCGGCGTCGAAGAGGGACCCCCTTTTCGGATAATATGATGCTGGTTTGTTGAAGATGGCCTTGCGCTGCGTGCGGCGGAGGGCGGGCGTAGCCCGACCGGAGGCGCGCGCAGCGCAAGATAGATTTTTGAAGGCGCCGAAGGTGGCTGTCAGCTGCGGTTTTTGAAGCGCCAGCTGTCGTTGCCCGTCTCGACGATATCGCAGTGGTGGGTGACGCGGTCGAGCAGCGCCGTGGTCATCTTGGGATCGCCGAACACGGTCGGCCATTCGCCGAAGGCGAGGTTCGTGGTGATGATGACGCTGGTCCGCTCATAAAGCTTGCTGATGAGGTGGAACAGCAACTGCCCTCCCGAGCGGGCGAACGGCAGATAACCGAGCTCGTCGAGCACGATCAGGTCGAGCCGCGACAGCTGCGCCGCCAGGGTCCCGCCTTTGCCGATCCGGGTCTCCTCTTCGAGGCGTGTCACCATCTTGCGATGGAACCGGCCTGATCCGATACGTGTGAAGCCTTTGGTGATCGTCTGTGAACATCAAAGGTGTTTGATGTAGGCAAAACCCTACTTTGCGATCATCAAATGGTATAGCTGTTGATAGACGATCATCAAAGCGCGTTGTGATTCGTGCGCACTAGCCTACGCCCGCCTGACGGAGACGCCATTGCCTGTTGTCTATCACGAAGGACGTTTCCCGCCCGCAACGCTTGATCTGGGCGCGCTGTTTCCGCTGGTCGGGCCAGCCAATGCCGCCATTGCGCGCTATGAGGGCGTCCTCTCCAGCATTCCCAATCCCGACATTCTGCTTTCGCCGTTGACGGCTCGCGAAGCCGTGCTCTCCAGCAAAATTGAGGGAACGCAGGTAACGCTTGGCGAGGTTCTGGAGTTCGAGGCGCAAGGGCATCTGTTTGACGAGAGCACGCCCAAGAAAGCCGACGCACGCGAAGTGCTGAACTATCGCGCCGCCCTGCGCGAGGCGGACAGCCTGATGGCGGAGCTTCCGCTGTCGCAACGCCTGATCAAGGCCACGCATCGGGTTTTGATGGATGGTGTGCGCGGCCGTCACAAGGATCCGGGCGAATACCGCCGCATCCCCAACTGGATCGGTCCGGACGGTTGCACCATCGAACAGGCACGCTTCGTACCGCCAGGTGCCGATCGCATCGAGGACGCAATGGCGGGCTGGGAAGCCTATATTCATGCCGATGCGCCGGATAGGCTGGTGCAACTGGCTATCGTTCATGCCGAGTTTGAATCGATCCACCCCTTCCTCGATGGCAACGGGCGCATCGGGCGATTGATCATCCCGCTGTTCCTCTATGCCCATGGGCTGTTGTCGCGCCCCAATTTCTACCTGTCGGAATACCTCGAAGCCAATCGGGACGAGTATTACGACCGGATGCTGGCCGTTTCCCGCGACGACGATTGGAGCGGATGGGTGGCCTTCTTCCTGCGCGGCATCATCGCCCAGGCAGAAGCCAACACCCAGAAGGCCCAGGCGATTCTGGCGCTACATCAGGACAAGCGCGATTGGGTGGTCGAGATCACTCACTCGCAATATGCCGTGCGAGCTTTGGACTGGATCTTCCAGCGCCCGATCTTTCAGACACCGGACTTCATCGCCTCGGCCCAGATCCCGCCGGCGACCGCCCGCAAGATTATCCGCGACCTGCGCGACAACGGCTTGCTGCGAGAACTGGTGCCCGCCTCCGGGCGGGCACCCGCAACATTCGTGTTTTCGGAATTGCTGAACATTGCGGAGGGCCGGGAGGCGTTTTGACCACAGGCGCAATGCCCATTCGCCAGGCCGTCTGCGGGCGAATGGGCTCGTTGCCGTCAGTCATCCCAGCGATGATCGACCCGGGTTGCGAGCACCGCTTGCCGGCAGCATCCATGACGAGTTCGATTTCGCGTCCCTTCGCGTCATAGCCTTCCACTTCGATCCGGCCATCGTCGCGCTCGACTTCCTTGACCCGGACAATACCGGCCCGGCGGATACTGCCCGCTTTTTGGCGAAGCGGTCCGGGGATGACAAATAACCGATGATCGCATAGGGCGGCCCGACATGAATCTTGTTCGCGCCTTTTTCCTGCGACATCGAGCTCTGGCTATCGTGCTGGTGCTGGCGACGCTGTGCATGAAGGCAATCGTCCCGACAGGCTTCATGATCGGCCAGAACTCCAAGTTTCTGACAGTGCAGATCTGCGATGACGCCTTTGGCAATCACGCGGTCAAGCAGATCGCCATCCCGATGAAGGATGGCGGCAGCGACTCAAGCGGCAAGCAGGGCAAGGGCGAATGTCCCTTCACCTCGCTGTCCATGGCGTCGATGTCGGGTGCCGATCCGGCATTGCTGGCGCTGGCGCTGGCCTTCATCCTGGCTCTGGGCTTTGTGCCGACCCGCACAGCCCATCCTGAGCGCGTATTCCATCTCCGTCCGCCGCTGCGCGGACCGCCGGCTCTCGTCTGACAATCTGAACCGATTTGTCGGACCGGCCGGTCCTGCGCCCATTTTGCGCGTGCACCGGCTTAGCCGGAGCACATTTCCATGTACGAACTGTTGTGCCGTTCATCGCAGCGGCCCTGGGCGCCCCAGCCTGAAAAGCTGGTTGCAGTGCCCGAACGGGGCACTTCCAGGCCCCTCATCCTGCACATGCAGGAGAACCGCTCGCACCTGACGCAGGAAGCGCGGGTCTGTTTCAGTGTCATTGCCCTGCTGTTTTTGGTTACCAGCATCGCGCCCGCGCTAAAAGGTCACTGGCTCGTCCCTGCCTTCTCGATCCTTGCCCTTGCGGGTCTGACGTTCGCGCTCGAAAGGCATGGCAAGTCCCGGCCTGCCAGCGAAACGCTCGAACTTGCCGAAGGCAGGGTGCGGCATCGTGATAGCGCCGGGCAGCAGGTCGAACTGCCCTCATTCTGGATGCGGCTTGCCGCAGAGGGCCGCAGTCCATCCGAATTGCGCCTGTTCCTGCGGGGCCGGGATGGCTCGATCGAATTCGGGCGCTGCCTCAGCCTTGATGAACGCCGCGCCGTTGCCCCGCTGGTAGCTGCGGCCCTCGCGCAGACACGGGGGTGCTGAGCCATGAGCATCCTCGCCGTTTCCGACCAACGCCACCAGAGCTTGAAGCGATTCCGCCTCAAGGTGTGGAAGGCAATCGTTCTTTGCGCCGCGTTGCGCCTTGCCGACACCGCGCTCGGCTTTGGTTTCATCGAACCCACCCACTCTCTCGCCGCACAGGAAATACCTGCCGGCTCTGTCGCACAGGAGTGCAATCCATGATGTTCCTTCAGTCCAGAATTCTCGTTCCGATGGCTGCATTGGCTGCCCTGGGCACCTCCGCCCTGGCGCAAGCCAACCAGTCCGAGGGCCTTGCTGTTCATCATGCCTGGTCGCGCGAGACGGCAGCCGGGCAGTCCGTGGGCGGCGGGTTCATGACCATCTCCAACCGCGGAGCCGCAGCGGACCGCCTCCTGTCCGGCACCAGCCCTGTGGCCGCCGAAGTGCAACTCCATACCATGACCATGGATGGCGGCATCATGCGCATGCGCCGGGTCGAGGGTGGCATCGCCGTGCCAGCTAGAGGCACGCTCGAACTCAAGCCCGGCAGCTATCACATCATGTTCATGGGGCTGAAGCGCCAGCTGCGCCAAGGCGAGCGCTTTCCCGTAACGCTGCGTTTCCAGCGCGCAGGCAGCGTGACAGTGCAAGTCTCGGTTCTGCCCGTGACCTCCTCGGGCTCGATGGACAGTGGCCATGCAGGGCACTGAGCAGAAAGCCGGGCGCAAGGGACTGGCGCGGCTGCGCGCAGGCCTGTGGGTGGCTGCAGGTGTGAGCGTATTGATCGCACTGGCCGTGATCTATGATCGCGGCCATCCTCCCGGCGATCCAGCCAGCCAATATGCCAGTGCGTTCGGCGGTCCGTTTGTTCTGACCGCCCCGGATGGATCGAGCGTCACCGACAAGACGTTAGCGGGTAAACCCTATGCCATCTTCTTCGGCTTCACCCGTTGCCCCGATGTATGCCCGACCAGTCTTGCCCGCATGGCACGGCTCCGGAAACAACTCGGCCCGGATGGCGCAAAGTTCAATATCGTCTTCGTCTCGGTCGACCCCGGCCACGACAAGCCGGCTGATATTGGAAACTATGTGGCGCTGTTCGGCACCCCGATCATCGGGCTGACCGGCACCGAAGCCCAGCTGGCCCAGATCAAGAAGGGGTATGGGGTCTACTCCGCCAAAGTCCCGCAGCCGGGCGGCGACTATACCATCGATCATACTGCCGCGATCTACCTGATGACCGCCAGAGGCGAGTTCTCGGGCACGATCGACGCCCACGAGCCCGACGCGACGGCGCTTGCCAAGCTCAAGCGCCTGATCGGCTGAACCGACCTTCGAACTTTCAAGCATCACTCCAGGAAAGGCATTCCATGAATTCGAAAATTGTCTCGCTGCGCGTTCTGCTCGCCGCCTCATCCACCCTGCTGCCGTTTGCCGCGCACGCACAGGAAATCACGCAACTGCCCCCGGTCGATGCAGATGCCGCAAATGCGGCCGATAGCGTGGGCACTGCTCCGGTGACAGGACGAGAATTGACACGCGAGGACATCAAGCGCCGCCACAACGCGACAAGCGATACCGGCGATCTGCTGCGCCAGTTGCCCGGTGTCAGCGCCAATTCGGGCGGCGGGTTCTCCTCGATGCCGGCTCTGCGCGGTCTGTCCGAGCAGCGACTGCGCATTACGGTTGATGGCGCGCCGATCGATCTGTCCTGCCCCAACGACATGAATTCGCCGCTGTCCTATACGGTTCCGCAGACGATCGAATCGATCCGGGTCGTGCCGGGCGTGGCGCCGGTCAGCATGGGCGGCGACAACATCGGCGGGATCATCTCGGTCGAGAGCGTAGCTCCCCGCTTCGCTAGCGACGGCACCACGCTGGTGACTGGTGAGGTTTCCGCGTTCTATCGTTCCAACGGCGATGGTTTTGGCGGCTCGGCGCTGCTGACGGTGGCGAGCGCCAACCTCAGTGCAACCTACACCGGCTCCTATACCCAGGCACAGCAATACAAGGCCGGTGGCGATCTCGGGCGGGTCCGCTCGACCGAATACGCCAAGACCGACCATGCCCTCGCCCTCGCGTTTCAGAACGATGCCGGGCTGTTCAAGCTGAAGGGTGGCTACCACTTTTCGCCCTATGAAGGCTTCGCCAACCAGGCGATGGACATGGTCTCCAACAAGTCGTGGTTCCTCAACGCCGGTTATGACGGAGAATTCGACTGGGGCTCGGTGAAGTTCACGGCTGATTACCGCGATACCGACCACGAGATGAACTTCCTGGAGGACAAGCTCCCCGGCGCCATGCCGATGATCACCGAGGTCCATACCTTCAGCACCGCGCTCAAGCTCGAACTGCCGGTATCCGCGCGTGACAAGCTGCGCTTCGGCGGCGAATACCACCACCAGTGGCTGAACGACTACTGGCCACCGGTAGCCGGCAACATGATGATGGGGCCAAACACCTTCGTGAACATCAATGGCGGCACGCGCGACCGCATCGGCGGGTTTGCCGAGTGGGAAGCCCACTGGAGCGACACGCTATCCAGCGTGATCGGCGCGCGGCTTGACCATGTCCGCATGAATACCGGGCAGGTCCAGCCCTATTCCACATCAATGATGAACATGCCCGACGCCACGGCGGCGGATGCTTTCAACGCGGTGGGACACAAACGCACCGACAACAACTGGAGCGCATCCGCGCTGCTAAGCTATGCGCCCACTTCAGGGGTCGCGATCGAGCTTGGCTATGCGCACAAGGCTCGTTCGCCCAATATCTATGAACGCTATACCTGGGGGCGCGGGACCATGGCGAGCCGGATGATCGGCTGGTATGGCGATGGCAACGGCTATGTTGGCAATTTGAACCTGAAGCCGGAACGCGCCGATACGGTCAGTGCGGCAATCGAGTTCAAGGGAACGGACGATACCTGGTCACTGCGGGTTTCACCGTATTACACCCACGTCAATGACTACATCGACGCCGCGTTCGTGAAGAATCTGACGCACCCGATGTCGGGCCTGCCGATGCCTTTTGTCCAACTGCAGTTCGCAAACCAGAAGGCTGAATTTGTCGGGGTGGACGTGTCTGGTCAGGTGGAGCTTTGGGATGGCGGCAAGGATGCCGGGACACGCCTCAGCGGGTCGCTGTCCTGGGTGCGCGGCCAGAACCTCTCCGATAATGCACCGCTCTACCATCAGATGCCCTTGAACGTTAAGGTCGCGCTCGACCACCGCCAGGGGCCGGTCGAAGCGGGCGTCGACCTCGAATGGGTGGCAGAAAAAACCCGTGTGGACGCCACCCGCAACGAACCGGTGACCAGCGCTTACGCCCTCGTCAACCTGCGCCTTGCCTACAACCTTGGGCCGGTAAAACTGAGCGTCGAGGCGGAAAACCTGTTCGACAAGGGCTACAACCTGCCGCTCGGCGGCGTATCGCTGGGCGATTACAAGGCGACCGGTGTGCTGCGGCCGGTGCCCGGTCGTGGGCGTTCGGTAAACTTTGGCCTCAGCGCCAGCTTCTGAGCATGAACACAGGCGGGCAACCAGATGGGGCATCGCAGGGTCATCACCCGATGGCCCTGCCTGACTGCCTGAAGGGTGCCCGCCTGATTGCCCTGTGCGCGACGACAATCTTGCATCTGCTTGTGGCCGCAACTCTTGCCAGCATCCTCGATTTCAGGCCCGATAATGCCAAGGATCGGGGGGCGGCTCTAACCGTCGTGACCCTGGCAGTGATACCGCCCGTGGCGATGCGAGAGGAAAGGGCAGAGCCGACGCCCGCCACTCTGCCGGCTCCATCATCGCACCTCCCAGAACCAGCGGAACGTCGGCCGACCAGAGCGCCAGGCGCAGAAACGTCATCGGCGCCAGGCTCGTCTGCCCCTGTCCCCGCGGCGTCCGAATCCGTGAAACCTGCCGAAATGAGCATTTCGGGTCCGGCTCCAGAAAGGCTTTCGACTGCGGCCGAACGGGAATCTGCACTCGAGCTCTACCGAGCCGCGCTTTGGCGACAGATCGATGCGCATCGGCCCCGTGGTGTCACCATGCGCGGAACTGCCATGATACGGTTCCGCCTTACACCCGACGGCGCGCTCATCGAATCTGCCGTTTCGCGAACCAGCGGCCTGATTCAGCTCGACAAGATCGCGCTTCGATCCGTGCGTCAGGCGGCGCCTTTCCCACGTGCTCCGACCGGCATCGCGGATACGCAGCTGACGTTCGAGATACCTATCAATTTTCGTTAGGCGGCCTGGACCGCAGGGACACTGCGGCAAGGACCTTCAGGCTTGGCGGCCGTTGTCGAAATGGGCGCTCAGCTGCCGCTTGCGCCCACCTTCCAGACCTTGAGCCCCAGCTTGCGCGCCTTGTCGACGAGGTTGGCGTTGATCCCGTTGCCGGGGCAGGCGATCACCGCCTTTGGCATGGCCTCGAGCATGGCATCGTTGCGGCGAAACGGGGCGGCTTTGCGGTAGCGTTCCCACTCGGGCCGGAAGGCAACATGCTGGACCTTGCGGTTGCGGGCCCAGAGCATCGCGATGTGTTCGCCCCCGGTCGGGTTGCCGCCGTGGAACAGGACCATGTCGGGATATTTGGCGTGAACTCGGTCGAGCACGTCCCAGATCCGCTTGTGGTCGGTGTAGTCAGGGCCAGCCGTGAAAGCGACGCGGGTTCCGGTTGGCAGCAGCGGCTCGATCTCGGCCTTGCGCTTGGCGGCGAGGAAGTCGCGGCTGTCGATCATCGCGGCCGTCAGGGTCTTGTGGTGGACGAGTGATCCGGTGCGCGGCGTCCAGGGCTTGCGGAAGTGTCGTTCGTACTGGTCACTGGCGGCTTCGCGCATGAATTCCAGGGCATTGCGGCGTTCGATCAGCGACAGGCCTTCGCGCAGGAGCCGTTCAAGTTCGACCGAGCGGACTTCCGAGCCATCCTGTTCACCCTGGCTGCGGCGCTGGGCATCCTCGTTGTCATCAAGTTCGCGCTGCACGCGGCCGGTGGCGCGGTGGAAGATGTTGACGGTCGACCAGCACAGTTCCTCAAGGTCAGGCTCGAGACGGGTGTCGAGCATGGTGGCGATCAGGGCGTCGAACATGTCGGCGATCGCACCGGACGCGATCCGCTCTTCGGGCAGCGGCCTGGGGTCGGCCTCGTCCGAGAAGGGGCGGTAGCCATAGAGGCTGAGTTCTTCGAGCAAGTGCGCCGTGGGGGAAGATGCGTGTTCGGGTTCGTGATCGTCATAGTCTTGCATGGGGTGCGCTCCTGATAGCGGAGCCGGGCGTTCTCCCGGCCTTCCTTCGCGCGTCCTCTGGTGACGGCCAGACCGGCGGCGCACCGGGAGCGAAGCGGACGGCCGCAGCGATCAGCGCAGGACGGCAAAGCCCGGGCTATTTTGCTTCGCGATGTAAAGGCGGGCCCCCGGCCCGCCGACGGAAAATAGCCCGGGCGGCGCCGTTGCTCCGCCGGACAGGCCGGCGCAGACGCGCATCGCAGGAAGGAAGGCCGAACGATCCGGCAGATGACTGACAGAAGCACCAACAGGACAGCCCGATCACCCGGACCGCTTGCTTCTCTTCCCGGTCTCACGCCTTGCGCAGCAAGGCTTCGTCCCCGCTACCGAGCTGCCGGGCAAGGTTGGCCGCCATAGCCTCGCGGGAGCATTGTCGCAGGTCGTCGTTGAAGTCGCCCAAGATCGGCATGAGTGGGATCACCTCGATGCCCGACGTGGCGCAGCGGTCGACGATGGCGGCAAAAGCTGCCTCGCCGGCCGTGTCGCGATCGCGGGCGACATAGAGGCGGTTTACGCCTGCCGGGAACAGGAAGGCTGCCAGGTGCGCGGACGACGTACAGGCCGCGAGAGGCATGGCCAGAAGACATGCTCGCAGGGAAAGCATGGTCTCGATGCCTTCGCCGATGATCATTCGCTCCGACGGCACGCCAAAGCGGACGGCATGGCCGAGAATGGCGCCCATGGTCTTTCGCGGATTGGCAACAGGCGCCTTGTCCTTACCGGACGGGTCGAGCCAGGTGCGATGAACGCCGGTGATCGCACCTGCATTGTCGGTGACCGCAGCAATCAGGGCTGGCCAACGCGTCGGCGTGTCAGACGGATCGTCACGGGACGGCCGGTAATGACAACCGGGATGGAACCGCAAGGCCGTGAGGTCCGCACCTGCTTCAAGGCCCCGGGACTGGAGGTAAGCTTGCGCGAGAGTGCCCGCGGTCGGATGGCTGCCCGACCAAAGCCGCAAGGCGGCGTCCCGCTGGCCTGAACTGATGCAACTGAGCCCTAAAGGACGCGATCGCGGCGCAGGGGCTGGAGCTTCCGGGAGGGAGAGAAAGCGACGGGCCTCGCTCAGGGCCTCCCGCATGCCGGCGGCCCGAACCGAGTGACCGATAATGTCGAGCAGGTCGCCATGATCGCCGGTGGCAGCATCGGTCCATTTACCGGCTGGGCCTTTCTCGCCATCGACCAAGCGGACATAAAGACTGCGCCCCGGTGCGTTGTCGACATTGCCGACCAGCCAGTAACGCCCCTCCCTGCACCCGTTCGACAGATAGCGGCGGCATACCGCCTCGGCCTGCTGGCCAAGGCGGCGGGATAATTCGGTGGCATTCATGAGGCAAAGCTCCTGCCGAACAGAGAAGGGGTAAGGATGCGATGCGCGGCCCGGGACCGGCAAATCGGCGCGGTCAGGCTACCCTGGCGCTCTCGCGGCGGGGCAGGATGCGCTCGAGAGGATAGCGCTCGAGCAGCCGGGCGAGGATGGCGGGGCCGTCGCTGCCGGTCGGCACGAACAGGCGCAGCTTCCACGAGACGATTTCGGAGATGAGCCCGATCGCCTTCAGCCGGTCGAGCGCCAGATCGCTGAAACCCGCAAGCTCGATGCGCGGAGTACCCATGGCGCGGACCTGCTGGAGGGTCTGCCCTTCGCGCAGTTGCAACGCCGCTTCTCCGGACATGAGCATGGCAAAGGCGGCATCGGGCGCGAGTGCCGGTGCCTCTTCCTCGATGATCGCGGCGACCCATGCTGGCGAGACCTTGCGCCCGACAAAGCGCTGCCCGTCATCGGTCTGGAGCCGGTATACCCGGGTGCTTTCGTCGGGCAGCTGCTTCCAGATCGGCAGCAACAGACCGCTGACCATGTGCAGGGTGCTGGTTTCAAACTCCGGGATCGTCGCCAGTTCGGCCGTCCAGGCTGTCCTGAACGCTGTTTCGTCGGCAGGCTCCCAGTGGCTTGCCGCCATGGCCTCAACCGGCACCGTGCTGGCCTCGCCCGGGCGCACCAGTCGAATGCGGGCTTCGACCGAACCGTCGTCGCGCATCATGCTGCGCGCGGGCATCTCGACCGCCGCGCGGCCCGAGCGCTGGTTGAAGAGCAGCCGTCCCTGGCTGCGTCCGGCAAGCTCAAGTGCTTCATCCAGCGTAACCGTCCGAGTGCGATCCTTGCGGGTGATGGTCAGCAGGTCGGTCACGGCGCCGGTGCCGGGATGGGTATAGATGGTCCGGCGTGAGGTCAGCGCGAAGCTCTCTGCGCGCAGGGTCTCTAGGCCGATTTCATAAGTGCCGCTGGCCATCGCGCCTTCGATCCGGCGGGAGAGCAGGTCTTCGAACGCGGTGAAGAGAATGTCCTGCAGCGCAATCGTCAGGGCCAGCATGCGGTTGAGGAAGGTCGTGATCGGCGGAAGCTCGTCGCGCAGCCCGCCGCCTTCGGCTTCAATGATCGATAGCCCGGTCGCCTGCTCGAACTGCTGGAGACTGCAGCCTTCAACCTTGCCGGCGGCAATCAGGGCATAAAGCTGGCGCAGGGCGTCGCGCGCATAGTGCGATTCCAGATTGTCCCCGGGCCGGAACATGTTCTGCCCGCCCGTCTGTCGCTGGCCGCGGGTGATGGCGCCAAGGCTGTCGAGCCGCCGGGCGATGGTCGAGATAAAGCGCTTCTGCGCCTTCACATCGGTCGTCACTGGACGAAACCGCGGCGGCTGCGCCTGGTTGGTGCGGTTGGTCCGCCCGAAGCCCTGGATGGCATTGTCGGCCTTCCATCCGGCTTCGAGCAGATAGTGGACCCGCAGCCGGCGGTTCCGGGCTCCCAGATCGGCATGGTAGGAACGCCCCGTGCCCCCGGCGTCGGAGAAGATGAGGATCCGCTTGGCATCGTCCATGAAGGCTTGGGTCTCGGCGAGGTTGGCGGACGTGGGACGGGTCTCGACGGCAAAGCGGACCTGCCCGCTTCCATCGCGGTGCGCGACAATGCGTCGTGCGCGGCCGGTCACTTCGGCGACCACATCCGTGCCAAAATGATGAAGGATCTGGTCGAGCGCGGCAGGCACCGGCGGCAAGGCGGCCAGATGCTCGATCATCTGCTGGCGGCGTGCGACCGCCTCGCGGCAGAGAACCGGCTGCCCATCCTTCCAGACCGGGCGCGATGACAGGTTCCCCTCCTCATCGCTGTAGGGCTCGAACAACTGCACTGGGAAGCTGTGCTCGAGGTACGACAGAACATATTCGCGAGGCGTGATGTCGACGCGGACGTCGTTCCACTCCTCGGTCGGAATGTCCGCCAGACGGCGCTCCATAAGGGCTTCCCCGGTCGAGACGATCTGCACGACGGCGGCATGTCCGGCGTCCAGATCCTGCTCGATCGCGGCAATGACGCTCGGACACTGCATCGCGGTGATCAGGTGGTTGAAGAAGCGCTGCTTCGCGCTTTCGAACGCCGAGCGGGCGGCCGACTTGGCCTGGGCGTTGAGCGTGCCGGTCGCCGAAGTGACGTTGGCTGCGGCAAGGGCTGCATCGAGGTGATTGTGAATGACCTGGAAGGCGGCGGCATAGGCATCGTAGATCCGCACCTGCTCGCCCGTCAGCGCGTGTTCGAGCATGTCATATTCGACCCCGTCGAACGACAGCGAACGCGAGGCATACAGCCCGAGCGCCTTGAGATCGCGGGCCAGCACTTCCATTGCCGCGACCCCGCCGTTCTCGATCGCCGCCACGAATTCGCCGCGCGTCGCGAAGGGGAAGTCTTCACCGCTCCACAGTCCGAGCCTCTGGGCATAGGCCAGGTTCTGGACCGTGGTCGCCCCGGTCGCCGAGACATAGACCACTCGTGCCGAGGGCAAGGCATGCTGGAGGCGCAGGCCCGCCCGGCCCTGCTGGGAGGGCGTCTGTTCGCCCCGACTGCCCTTGCCGCCGGCGGCATTGGCCATGGCATGGGCTTCGTCAAACACGATGACCCCGTCAAAATCGCAGCCGAGCCATTCGACAATCTGCGCCAGGCGCGAGGCCTTGCCTTCGCGTTCCTGCGAACGGAGGGTCGCATAGGTCGTAAACAGGATGCCTTCGGCAAGGCGGATCGGGCTACCCTGCCGGAAACGCGACAGCGGCGTGACCGGCAGGCGCTCCTGGCCGAGGGCCGCCCAGTCGCGCTGCGCGTCTTCCAACAACCGGTCCGACACCGAAATCCATAACGCGCGGCGGCGACCCTTGAGCCAGTTGTCGAGGATGATCCCGGCGACCTGGCGGCCTTTGCCCGCGCCGGTGCCATCACCGAGGAACCAGCCCCGCCGGAAGCGGACGGCGCCCTCCTGCTCCTCGCTCGCGGCCGACAGGACATCGAACGTCGCATCCACTGCCCAGGCTCCGGACAGAAATCCGGCATGGGCTTCCCCGGCATAGATCACTGATTCGAGCTGTGTGTCAGACAGCATGCCATCGGCGACCAGTCTCGCCGGGACATGCGGACGATAGTTGGGTGGCGGCGGTGCTACCGAGGCCATGGCCGCCGACTGGACCAGCGGCGTCGGATGGGGAACTGCGCCCGGGATGCGGAGCGACTGGAGCGTGTAAGGCTCGTAGATTGCCTCGCCCAGCTGGACGGTGTCTGCTGGGGCGCTTTCGAGCGTCTCATACTCGAGCTCGATCCCTTCGAGCGACGGGACATTGCCCTTCAGCGGGACCGCGACCACGGCAGGACGGCCATGCTGCATCCCGGTGGCGCGTCCATCCTGGGGCCCGACGATGTGGACGGGAACAGACGGCGTGCAGTCCGGCCGGGGCGACAGGTCGGCGAGGATCCAGTCGAGCAGGCTGGCAACGTCCGGGGCCATCCCGCGCGGCTCAGGGAAAGCAAGCGGATCGGCAGCAGGCAGCTTGTCGATCACGGTCAGGCGCGTGGCAATCGCGGTGCCGTGGGGCGCGAACACCTTGCCGGCAATCGCGGCGGTAAAGACGAGAGTGCCTGCCTGCTGGAGTTCAGCAAAGGCGTCCTGCCAGGCAGGATCATGGGGCGAGCAGTTCGCGCCGGTGATGGCGACAAGCCGCCCGCCGGGGGCAAGCCGCGCAAACGCCGAGCGCATGTGGCGCAAGGCTGCATCGCGGACCCGGCCCTTGACGTGGACCGCTGCCGAGAACGGCGGGTTCATCAGCACGAGGCTCGGTGACAGGTCGAGCTCCAGAAAATCGTCGATCTGGGCAGCGTCGTGGCGCGTGACCGGCAGGGTCGCAAACAGTCCGGACAACAGGTCAGCCCGGCCATCGGCCAGCTCGTTAAGGTGCAAACGGGCGCCCATGATCTCGGCGAGGATCGCCAGCATGCCGGTTCCTGCCGATGGTTCGAGAACCAGGTCACTGGGCGTGATCCGGGCTGCGACGGCGGCAACTAGCCCCAGCGGCAGGGGCGTGGAGAACTGCTGAAAGGCCTGTCCGTCTTCCGATCGCCGGGTCTGGGTCGGAAGCAGGTCGGCCAAGCGTTGGATGGCGGCGAGCAATGCCTGTGCTCCGCCCGGCCGCCTCAGCAGGGCTGCGCCATAGCGGCGCAGGAACAGGACCTGGGCCGCTTCGCAGGCTTCATAGGCAAGCTTCCAGCTCCAGCGCCCCTCGGCATCGCTGCCGCCGAAGGCTTCCTCCATGACCCGGCGCAACCGCGCGGTGGCAATGCGCTCGCCCCGCACCAGCAGGGGAAGGAGCGCGGTAGCTGCCGTGATCAGGCGACTGGGCTCGCTGTCTGCGGCGGCGGGGGGCCTTGCATGCGCGGCGCGCGGCAAGGCCGAGGCGGAAACGGGCAGAAGAGACATGACAGGGAACTCCGGACTGAAGGTTGCGGCCCGGCACGATCTCCCTCGATCCTGCCCGGGCTCGCTTGCGTCCCGGCCAGCCTCGTCCTCTCTGGTCCGCCGTGCAGGCGGACATGCGAAAAGGCCCGCCTCCGTGCGGGAATGCGCGGAAGCGGGCCGGTCCGGCAGCGCTGTTGTTCCCGTATGCTGGCGGTCAGGCGCTGAGGGCTGAAGGCTCCACCTGTTCGTGGCGGTCCGGATCGATGACAAAGCCGAACGCGCCGGGAGCGTATTCGCCGACCGGCACCCGGTAGTGTCGGACAGGCACTGCTCCGCGCGCACCGCCCATCGTCGCGACACAGTCGACCATTCCCGGATGGCTGTCCGACCGCACTGCCGAGATGACGATCCAGTTGGCCGCATGGACCTCGCGGAAACGGCGCTCGTCCTTGACGCGTGACTGGCCGGGGGCAAGCTCGATGTCGTGGATCGCCTCCCAGGCGTCCGGATAATAGGCGATCAGGCTTTCAGCCGCGATCCGTCGCTCCCGCGTAGTGAACAGGCGCGGGAAGGTGAAGGCTACCTTGGCCCAGTCGCAGTCCTCTTCGTACCAGCCATTGGCATGCCGCAGCAGCGGATGAACCGCGGCATTGCGTAGATCGTCGAGATGGAAGCCGCCATGCCCGGCGGTGGAGTGGCAACTGATCCCCTCACCATAGCGGCAGGATTGCTGGGCCGGACCCCACGGCGTCGACCGGCGTGGGATCATGGTCGGACGGGGAAGACCCCGCAATTCGCGGTGGTGCTCGGCAATCTCGGCAACGTGATCCCGGAATGCGGCCTCGTCGGCAACGATGCCGCACGAACCCCAGAAGTCCTCCTCGGTCCAGTCGGCCATCGTCTTCTTGAGCCGCCAGGCATTGGCGATGCGCAGGCCGGTCCGGACAGGAACTGCGATCCAGGAATGATCCTCTAGGCTTGCGGCGAGCAGACCTCCGGCGGTTCTGCCGAACACCGGTGCGGGATTTGTCCTGGGCGTCTTCACGCTGCCCTCCGTAGGGCGCCAAGTCCGCCCGTTTCGTCCGCTGCGGCAATGCTGAGGAAAGCGTTCGAATAGCGGTGGCGTGCCAGCCATTCGTGGGCTGAGGGCAGGTCTTCGGCCAGATGCTGAAGCTCGACCTTGCTGTTCCATTCGGTCAGGACCCGAACCATGCCGGGGCGCGGGCGCTCAAGGATGGCGAAGTCGAGCGGACAGGTGAGCTCGAAATGGCGGCTGACGGTGAGGATCGTCACGCCTTCGGAGCCGTATTCGCCGATCTTCAGCACGAACCCAGCGGACTGGAAGCTGCTGCCTATCAGGCGGCGCGGGTAGATGGCGACAAGCCGGCCAGCGCCGTTCCAGGTACGCCAGGCAGCCAGTTTGCGCCGGAAGCGCTCGGGCGGTCGGGGCTGGTCATTGGCAAAGCTTATCAGGCTGCCAAGCGGCGCGGTGTCGAAAAGGTCATGGGCATTCATCAGTCTGGTCCTGTGATCGGGGCGCTGCGGCGTCATCGCGCGCGCGCCGGAAAGGGGATGGGAAGTGGCCGGGACGCGAGCAGGCACATCCCGGCCCTCGGGGGTCACTCGGCCGCGATGGCCCACGCGTCGAAGCTGCCGTCTTCACCGTCCTCGGGCTCCCCGTCGCCGGTGAGGAAGGCTGGCAGGTCGTCACTCGCTGCGGTGCTGACTGCGCCAAGATCGACAAGATCGGCGATGCCCGGCGTGCGCAGCGGTTCGGGCAGCCATGCGCTGTCCTCGAGCAGGCGGGCTGCCTCGCGGGCCATGTCGCCTTTCTTGAGGTGATCGATCAGCGCTGCGGTCTCCTCGCCCCGGGCTTCGGTCACCGCAGCAAGGATGTGCGGCTTGGTCACCCGGCCGAGGTAGTTCTCGACGCCGGGCTTCCAGCCTGCGGCCACCATGTCGAGATCGACTGCGCGGGCGAGGACATGGGCATGCTCGATGCGCCGCGCCACCGTGTGGGCGGAAACCCTGCCATCGTAGCGGCTGGCCGGTTCCCACTGCGCATTGATGCCGAAAGCGGCGCAATGGGCGAACAGGGTTGCCTGGTCGGCGCCGGTCATGGACAGAAGAGCTGCCCAAAGATCGATGTCGTGCTCGGGCAGTTTGGCCTTCCACTGGTCATGCCGCGCGATGATCGCGCGGGCGCTCGTCGAATCCGCCATGCCCGGCGCCTGGTGCGGGAAGCCGGTGCGATGCACCGCCACGCCGAGACAGCTTTCCCGCGCTCCATGGTAGAACGTCTGGAGGACCATGGCATGGAGGACGACGGCAAAGGCCACGTCAGGGCGGTTCGCAACCGCATCCTGCAACGCCAGCGTGCGCTCGGCGGTCAGTTCGCAGACGAGCTTGTCGGGCAGCGGTTTGATGCTGCTCTCGTCTTCTTCGGGCTCGCCGGAAGGTTCGCTGCCCTGCGACGGTTCGCCGCCAAAGGGCCGATCGGCATCGACGCTTCCGGCATCGTGCCCATCTTCGCCGCCAGCATACCCGCCGTCATCCGGCATGTCCGAGTCAGGCTTCGGCTCATCCTCGGCGCGCACGAAGCCGCGTTCGACATGGAGCGATCCGTCGACATCGATGCTGATGAATACCCCAGCCATCGCCATGTCCTCGGGTGCAAATACCGGCGAGCGTTCCAGCAGCAGCGCCAGCTCCTGGTCGATCGCGGTCAGCCGCTGTTCGACCTCATCCGGGATCTCGGAGACACCCTCGTAGTCGTTCTCGATACCCGCAGCTTCGGCTTGCAAGGCTTCGACCCGGGCCTGTTCTTCCTGGGTGAGCTCGGCGGCCGTGCCGGTGATGACGCGCATGCCGTCGCGGTAACCCCAGGGAAAATCGACTGCCGTCGCCGCCCATTTCCAGCCTTCGGCTTCGAGCTTTGCCGCCTCTGCCTGCAAGCGGTCGGCGACCAGCGTGTCGAGCAGGTGCACGTCCTGCAGCCAGCCCCCGTGGTCATCCTCGAACAGGTCGCGCATGACGCTGCCGCCTGCGGCCTCATAGGCATCGAGCGTGACGAAGCGGACCCGCTTGTCGGAGGCGCGCACGGTATCTTCGGTCAGGCGCGAGCGGATATAAGCGGGCGAACGGTTGAAGCTGTGCGCCAGCATCTCCCAGACCTGCTCCTGCCGTTCGTGATCCTCGCAGACCGAGAAGGCCATCAGCTGATCGAGGGTCATCCCGTCATCGGCATAGATCGCGTGCAGCCGGGGCGAGACCGAGGCGAGCTTGAGCCGCTGGCGCACGACAGCCGACGTCACCATGAAATGGGCGGCGATGTCCTCGAGCCCCAGGCCCTGATCGCTCAGCACCTGCATGGCGCGAAACTGGTCGAGGGGGTGCAGCTGTTCGCGGTGGGTGTTTTCCGCCAGCGAGTCTTCTTCCGCAGAAATGTCGCTGCCCTCGCGCACCACGCAAGGGACGGGCTGGGTTTTCGCCATGCGCTTCTGCTTCACCAGCAACTCGAGGGCGCGGAAGCGGCGGCCGCCCGCAGGCACTTCGAACAGGCCGGTTTCCTTGCCGTCATCGTCAAGCTGGGGGCGGACATTGAGGCTCTGGAGCAGGGTGCGCCGGGCGATGTCCTCGGCCAGCGCCTCGATCGAGACGCCGGTCTTGACCCGCCGGACATTGGCCTGGCTCAGGACCAGCTGGTTGAAGGGAATGTCGCGCGACTGCGACAGGATGATCTTGGAAGCAGCACTTGCCATGTCAGGTCTCCGGTGGCGGACCGCCGGGAGCCTCTCTCCCAGCCCCTGGCCCGTCACGAAGCCCCCGGCTTCCCTTTCCCTCTATGGGGCGGGCGCCGCCTGCCCGGAGGCAGCGACGCCCTTGCCCCGATCCCGCCCATGGCCCGCGCGGAGACCTCAGGCCCCCCGGGCGAGGTCGGGCGCCGCCTCTTCCGCCCGTGCGAAGGCGAGGAGGAAGTCTGCGGCCTTTGAGGCGGCACTTGCGGCCCGCACGATGGCGCGGTTGTCCTCCCGCAGGATCGCCAGCCACGAACCGAGGTAGTCGGCATGGCGCACGCTGGGCTCGATCCCCAGCGCCGCGCAGACGAAGGCGCTCGTCATCTCCGCGCACAGTTCCTCCCGGCCATATTCAGGCGAGCCAAACCGGCCGGACTGAACGCGGGAGAGCCGGCTCGGATGCCCCGTCCAGTGCCCCAGTTCATGAAAGGCCGTGCGGTGCCAGTTGATCGGGTCGGGGAAGGCCTCGGGGCGCGGAATCTGGATGTAGTCGCGCGAAGGCACGTAGAAGGCCTCACCGCCCACGATGCGAATATCGGCGCCGGTGGCGCGGATCAGGGCGTCGGCCTCGGGCAGGATCAGCGAGCGGTCGACCGGCTCGATCGGCGCGCTCAAGTCCTCGGGCAGGCCTTCGCACTGGTCGGTCGAAAAGACCGTGTAGCGCTTCAGGAACGGGATCGTTCCGGGCATCCGGTCTTCCTCGCGGGCCCGTTCGCGCTCCTGCTGCGGCGTGTAGCGATGGGCATAGACCACGGTCATGCCCCGCTCGCCCTTGCGGACATTACCGCCAAGCTCCAGCGCTTGGCGGAAGGTGAGGAAGCGGTTGGTGGTGAAGCCGCGTTCGATCATCGCGCTCCACAGGATCAGGATGTTGATCCCGCTGTAGCGCGCGCGAGTGCTGGCATTGACCGGCAGGTCAAGGGCTGCTGCGGCCGAATCCCACGGCTGCACCCAGGGCACGCGCCCCTGCTCGAGCTGAATGATAATCCGGTCAGTGATGTCCTGATAGAGGTCGGTCCGCTCGGTTACGGAAGCGCTACGTGCGCGGAAAGATGCCATGGCCTGTCTCCTCGGACGGACCGGCCGGGGGCCACTCCCTCTGGCTTCGGCACCGTCACGGCCGAAGCCGCCAGGCTCTCACTCTCCAACACCGTTGCCAGCCATCGCGCGAGCGGCCAGCGAGATCGCCCGAACAGAAAGAGCGCACCCTGACAGAGGCGGGAAATGGCTTGCCAGATGCCTGGCAGACCGAACGGCGGGGCCGGTCGGCGTTCACAGGCTGCCATTGCTGCCATTCGCGCCGGGTCAGAGTGCGTGCGGGGCCCGATAGATAAAGCTACCGCGCCCTCAGGAGCAGGTCCGTCAGGACCTGCGGGATAGAGCGCGTCATCAGCCCCGCTCCGTTTCCAGGGGCGTTGCGGGGTGCCCCCGCAGATGGGGTAGGTCGGGACAGCGCAGCGTCTCCGACCGAGGGGAAGGCTTTCCCCCTTCCGGTATTGCAATCCCCATGTCGTCTTCTGCCACAGCGTCAACGGATGCACTGCAAACGATGGATGTTGATGCCATGGCCGAAATACTCGCCGCGGCAGCAATGTCGCGGCTTCCACTCATCGACGAATTCCTTTGCCCCTTGCTCACCGGTTATGATTATAGAGCGACATGGATAGCGTGGATTATGGAATTGGGGCCTATACGGCACTCGAGGCCGCCCGGATGGTCGGGATGAGCCAATCCACGCTTCGTCGCTGGTTGCTGGGCTATCAGCATGACAGCAAGCCGGAACCCGCGCTCTGGCATCCCCAGTATGAGCCTGACGAAGACGGCGTCCTCCTGGGTTTCCGCGATCTGGTCGAGGCGCGGATCGTTTATGCACTACGCAAACAGCGTATTGGCCTTCCAACGATCAGAAAGTGCATTGAACGGGCCCGGGAGATTGTCGGCGACGAGCGACCCTTCTCGACCAAGGCCTTCAGGACCGATGGGAAGACAATCTTTCTCGAGATAACCCGGGATCTCGATGAACCGGAGTTCATCGATCTCAGGAAAAGCCAGGGCGTCTTCAAGCGGGTCGTGGAGCCGAGCCTCCAGGATCTTGATTTTGGCCCGGGCGGGGCTGAACGCTGGTGGCTGCTTCACGGCAAGAAAACCGTCGTTGCCGATCCCACCCGCTCCTTCGGCCAGCCGATATTGGCCGAATGCGGCATATCGACGGCCCGGATGGTCGAGGCTGTCGCTGCCGAAGGCTCAGTAGAGCAAGCAGCGCGGGTCTATGAAATCAAGCCGCGCCTCATTCGTGATGCAATCGCCTACGAGGCGAGCATCGGCAACCGAAAGGCGGCATGAAGCTGCTCGTCGACAACAATCTGCCACCAAGGCTCGGCAGGGGCCTTGGGGCGTTTTTCGACGGCATGCATACGGTCGTCCATATCAAGGACAAGTTCGGGACGGGCAGCCTCAAGGACGAGGAGTGGATCGAACTCCTTGGCCGGGAAGGACGCTGGTGCGTGCTGACTGCGGATCGCAACATCGCCAGAAAACGACCGTCCCGACATATATTCTCGCATGCAGGCCTGATTGGCTTCTTTCCGGCACCTGCCGTGGCCAAATGGCCAATGGAACGACAATGCGCCCGGGTACTGACCCTGTGGCCCAAGCTGGTCAGCATCTCCGAGACAGTTGCCAGCGGCTTTTATGAGATCAGCGCGACCGGTGACCGCCTGCGCGCGATGTAAATCGCCGACAGAGATGTCGCATTGAATTCGGTCAGGCCGGGAATTCCCTCCGACTCATCTGCCGCTGCACATAAACGAGATCGATCAGCGAGCCGGAAATTCATCCGCCTACGCTGCAACAGCCGAACTTACGCGCGGCCTTCCGGAAAATTGGAGACAATGTGGAGACAGAGGCTCCGCGGGAGACCTTTGTCTCCAGGCCAAGACCGGTTGGCCTTGGCTTCAAAACGTTGGTTTTCTGGGAGAAAACTGGAGCGGGCGAAGGGATTCGAACCCTCGACCCCAACCTTGGCAAGGTTGTGCTCTACCCCTGAGCTACGCCCGCTCGAACGTATGCGGAGGCTCGCTCCGCCAGAGGCCGCGGCTGCTAGCATGAGCGCGGCGAAAAGCGCAAGCGGATTCGCGATTGGGGTTGGACGGGGCGCGCGGACTTCCCATATGAACGCCGGGAACCCACCTTCGTCTTTCGAAAAGGGCACGTATCTTGGCCACTCTCAGCACCCCCGAATCCGAGCGCGCTTCGATCGAGGCCTTCAAGCGCGACGTGATCGAGCCCTCGATGGGGTCGCTCGTCATCCTCGATTTCTATGCGGACTGGTGCGGCCCGTGCAAACAGCTGGCGCCCGTTCTGGAAAAGGTGGCGGCCGACTATGCGCCGCGCGGCGTGAAGCTGGTGAAGATCGACGTCGACAAGAACCAGATGATCGCCTCGCAGTTCCGCGTCCAGTCCATCCCGACCGTTTATGCGTTCTTCCAGGGCCAGCCGGTCGCCGACCTGACGCCGGCGCGCACCGAGCGCGAGCTTGCCCAGTTCCTCGACCAGATCCTGCCGCAGCTGCCGATCAGCGCGGCGGACGGCCATGACCGGTCGCTCGCCGCCTATGCCGAGGCCGCAGCCGCCGCGCTCGACGCGGGCGACTTCGCGCAGGCCGAGCAGCTCTATACGGCGCTGCGCACGGAAGAGCCGGAGCAGGAGGCGCACGCGATCGGCCTTGCCCGCGCCCTCGCCAACCTCGACCGGATCGACGAGGCCGAGGCGGCGCTCGCTGCCGTTGCCGCCGACAGCAAGGCGCCGGGGCTGGCGCAGGTGCGCGCCGCGATCGAGATGGCGAAGAAGCGCGTGCCCGCCGGCGCTGTCGCCGCGCTGGAAGCCGCGCTCGCCGCGAACCCGGACGACCACGCCAAGCGGCTGGAGCTTGCCGCCGCGCTCGCGGCGAACGGCGAGCGCGATGCGGCGGCGGAGCATCTGTTCGAGGTGATGCGCCGCGAGCCCGGCTGGAACGACAATGCGGCACGCGCGCAGCTGCTGAAGCTGTTCGAGGCGATCGGCCTTGAAGACCCGTGGGTGAGCGCCACCCGCCGCAAGCTCTCCGCGCTGCTGTTCTCGTGAGCGGTTTCGGGGCCAGCGCGCTGCCGGAGGTGATCCCGGTGTTCCCGCTGGAAAACGCGATCGTGCTGCCGCGCGGTCAGCTGCCCCTCAACATCTTCGAGCCGCGCTACCTCGCCATGGTGAAGGCGGCGATGGGCGGCGACCGGCTGATCGGCATGATCCAGCCGAAGGAGGACGGCAGCCTGTTCGAGATCGGCGGGCTCGGCCGCATCACCCAGTTCACCGACCCGGAGAACGGCCGCCTGCTGATCGTGCTGACCGGCGTCACGCGGTTCCGCATCGCCGGGGAACTCGACGCCGCGACGCCGTACCGGCAGGTGCGCGCCGACTACAGCGGCTTTACCGAAGACTTTCAGGCGCCGCAGCCGATGGCGGCGGTGCTGCGCGCCGACCTCGAGACGACGCTGCGGACGTATCTCGACACGCAGGGCCTCTCCGCCGACTGGGAAGCGGTTTCCGGCGCCGACGACGAATCGCTGGTGAACACGCTCGCCGCCGTCTGCCCGTTCGACGTGGCGGAGAAGCAGGCGCTGCTGGAGGCGAAGACGGTGCCGATCCGCGCCGCGACGCTCTGCGCGCTGATGACGCTGGCGCAGCCCGGCGCCGAGAACGGATCGGGGCTGGTGCATTGAGCCGCGATGTCGATCCCCGGCTGCTCGCCATCCTCGTCTGCCCGCTCACCAAGGCGCCGCTCAGCTACGACCGCGAGAAACAGGAACTCGTCAGCAAGGCGGCGGGGCTTGCTTACCCGGTGCGCGACGGCGTGCCGGTGATGGTGATCGAGGAAGCGCGGGAACTCGGCGAGGCCGAGGGTTAAGGCAGGTCGCCGCGCAGCAGCGACGGCAGATCGCCCGAGGCGCCGCGCGCTTCGGCCATGAAGAAGCGCTTCAGCGGCGGCAGGCGGTGAACGCCCGCGAGGCCGAGGCGGCGGACCAGTGCGGCGGGGCGGCCGGGAAGTGCGAACAGCTTGTTGAGCACGTCCGTCGCGCCCATCACCGACATGCTGTCGAAGCCGCGCCAGCGCTGATAGCGCGCGAGCACCTGCGGATCGCCGAGGTCGAGCCCGAGCCGCACGGCTTCGGCAAGCACATCGGCGAGCGCGGCGGAATCGCGAAGGCCGAGATTGAGGCCCTGTCCGGCGATGGGGTGCATACCGTGTGCGCTGTCGCCTACGAGGATCAGGCGGCGGTCGGTGTAGCGTTCGGCATGGTGGAAGCCGAGCGGGAAGGAACTGGGCTTCGCGGCGAGACGCACCTGCCCCAGAAAACCGCCCATGCGCTTGTCGATCTCGGCAACGAAAGCACGCTCCGGCAGCGCCAGCGTGGCCGCGGCATCGCGCTCGCGCACCGTCCACACGATCGCCGAGCGCGTGCCCGGCAGCATCGGCAGCACCGCGAACGGCCCCGCCGGATAGAACAACTCGAACGCGACGTTGCCGTGCGGTACCGCGTGCTCGATCATGCCGACGATCGCGGTCTGGTGATAGCTCCACGCGGCGATGCGGATGCCCGCATCCTCGCGGATCTTCGAGCGGCGGCCGTCCGCGGCGATGAGCAGCGGCGCGGTGAGCGTGCCGCCGCTCGCGAGACGGACGGTGACGCCGCTGTCCGTGCGCGCGATTTCGGCTGCCGCATCGGGCGCGCGGACATCGACGTGCGGCGAGGCCGAACCGGACGCGACCAGCGCCATGCGCAGGTGGCGGTTTTCGAACATGTAGCCGAGCGGTTCGCCGGACGCGTCGCCGGTACCGTCGAAATGGAGGTGCAGCGGCGAGAGACCGTCCGTCACACGAATCTCGCGGATCGGGCAGCCTTTCGGCGCGAGTTCGGTATCGAGACCGAGCGCGGCGAGCATCCGCCACGTCGCGCTGGCGATCGCCGACGCGCGCCCGTCGAAGCCCGCGGCCAGCGTCGCTTCGAGGTCGGCGCTGTCGATGACGGCCGAGCGGATGCCGGACGCTGCCAGCGCGAGCGCCGTCGTCATGCCGACGAGGCCGCCGCCGATGATGATGGTGTCGTGGGTGTGGCGCATGGCCGAAGCCTAGCCGCACATCGTGAGCCGCGAAAGGGCATCAAGATTGCCTGTTTTTCAGGCGCACGTCTTTTGAAGCCTATTTATTGGGCAGTCTTGCACTGAAAACCGGCGGAACTGCGCCATTCTGCGCTTGGCATGGAATTTGAAGAGACTCCCGCGAGACGCATCTCGCGTCTCTGCTCGCTCGGGAACCTGGATTTTTCAGGACCGTTCCTGTCGGCCGGCCTCACCGCCGGCCGACTTTTTCTTGACCCCGGCGGCCCACGGACTCAATCTTAGGCATGTTCGCGGGATGTTCCGCGAACGGGGGCGTAACGGCGGGGTCGGCAAAGGGTCATGGCGCGCGGGGCAGCAGGCAAATCGACGGCGATCATGCCGCAGAGCTGGGTGGCGGCGCTGGAGCGCGCGGCCGTCGTCGCGGGCGGCGGCGTGCTGGTGATGGCCGCGCTGGCGCTGGCGCTGGCGCTCGCGAGCTACGACAGCGGCGACCCCTCGTTCAACCGCGCCACGATCGCGGCACCGCAGAACTGGCTGGGGCATACCGGCGCCTATGCGTCTGACCTGCTGTTGCAGCTCGCGGGGCTCGCCAACTTGCTGCTCGTGCCGGTCCTCGCGCTGCTCGGCGTGCGGCTGATCCAGCGGCGCGGCATCGAGGGCTGGCGACGCCAGCTTGCCGCGACGCTCGGCGCGGTGCTGCTCACCGCAACGGCGCTGGCGCTGCCGGGGCGCGACTTCCTCAGCGATCTCCCCGCGGGCGCCGGAGGCATCGCGGGGCTCCTGCTCGGTCGCATCCCCGAAGCCGCGACGGGCCTCCTGCCGCCGGACGTGAATCCCGCGGCCGTGACGGCGCCGGTCGGCGTGCTGCTCGGCCTCGCGGCGCTCGCCCTGTTCTTCTACGCGCTCGGCATCAGCCGGGAGAATCTTGCGGCGCTTCGCGCGCGCCTCGCCGAGCGCAGCAGCGAGCGCGCCGATGCGCCGCCGTCACGCCCCGCGCCGCGCGCGCAGCCGCGCCGTGACGCGCCGCGCGACGCCGAGACCGTACCGGAAACCGCGGCCGCGCCGACCAAGCGCATCGTCACGCCCGAGAAGAAGGCCGCGCCGTCGAAGCGCGAGGCGCGCGAGAAGCAATCGCGGCTCGACCTGCGCGATTCGTTCCAGTTGCCGCCGCTGTCGCTGCTGACGCCGCCGCCCAAGGCCGCCGCGCGCAAGATCGACGCCGCGAGCCTCGAGCAGAACGCGCGCCTGCTCGAATCCGTGCTCGACGACTTCGGCGTGAAGGGCGAGATCGTCGAGGTGCGCCCCGGCCCGGTCGTCACCATGTACGAACTCGAACCCGCCGCGGGCATCAAGGCGAGCCGCGTGATCGGGCTTGCCGACGACATCGCCCGCTCGATGTCGGCGCTGTCCGCGCGCATCGCCGTGGTGCCGGGCCGCAACGTCATCGGCATCGAGCTGCCGAACGTGAAGCGCGAGACGGTGTCGCTTTCGGAGATGCTGTCGTCGGACGCGTTCGAATCGCAGAACGCCGCGCTGCCCATCGTGCTCGGCAAGGACATCGCGGGCGACCCGGTCGTCGCCGACCTCGCGCCGATGCCGCACCTCCTCATCGCGGGCACCACCGGCTCCGGCAAGTCGGTGGGCCTCAACGCCATGATCCTGTCGCTGCTCTACCGGCTCAGCCCGCGCGAGTGCAAAATGATCATGATCGACCCCAAGATGCTGGAGCTTTCCGTCTACGACGGCATCCCCCACCTGCTTTCCCCGGTCGTCACCGAGCCGCCGAAGGCGATCCGCGCGCTCAAGTGGGCGGTGGAGCAGATGGAGGACCGCTACCGGATGATGGCGTCGGTCAACGTCCGCTCGCTCTCCGGCTTCAACGCGCGCGTCAAGGAGGCGCGGGCGAAGGGCGAGCCGTTCGTGCGGCGCGTCCACACCGGCTACGACAGCGAGACCGGCCAGCCGATCTACGAGACCGAGACGCTGGAGTTCGACACGCTGCCGCTCATCGTCGTCGTCGTCGACGAGCTTGCCGACCTGATGATGACGGCGGGCAAGGAGGTCGAGTTCCTGATCCAGCGCCTCGCGCAGAAGGCACGCGCGGCGGGCATCCACCTCATCATGGCGACGCAGCGGCCTTCGGTGGACGTCATCACCGGCGTCATCAAGGCGAACCTGCCGACGCGCATCAGCTTCTCCGTCACCTCCAAGATCGATTCGCGCACCATCCTCGGCGAGCAGGGCGCCGAGCAGCTTCTGGGCAAGGGCGACATGCTCTACATGCCCGGCGGCAAGCAGATCGCGCGCGTGCACGGGCCGTTCGTGTCCGACGAGGAGGTGGAGCGCGTCGCCATCCACTGGCGCGAGCAGGGCGCCCCCGAATATATCGCCGCCGTCACCGAGGAGCCGGAAGGCTCGGACGGCCAGTTCGGCCTGCCGATCGACGAGGACGATGCCGAGGCCGGCCTCTACCGCCGCGCCATACAGGTCGTCGCGGAAAGCCAGAAGGCCTCGACATCGTATCTCCAGCGCCAGCTCCGCGTCGGCTACAACAACGCCGCGCGCCTCATCGAGCGCATGGAGAAGGACGGCTACGTCGGCACGCCCGACCACGTCGGCCGCCGCGAAGTGCTGATCGACCCGGACGGAAACCGGATCTGATCACGGCATCGCCGGTTCAACGCCGGTTCAAGCGCGATGCGGCACTATCCTCGCGTATTTGCCGCGCCTGCGCGCCGGCGCTATCAGGATTCGCAATGAAAAAAGCCCTTATTGCCCTTGCCGCCACCCTCGGCCTCGCGGTCCCCGCCGCCGCCTCGATTCCCGAGGTGAGCGCGCATCTCGCCGCGACGCGCACGATGACCGCCGATTTCCGGCAGACCGCCGAGAGCGGCGCGGTCGCGACCGGGAAGCTCACACTCGCCCGGCCGGGCAAGGTGCGCTTCCAGTATCAGAAGGAGGTGCCGTTGCTGGTGGTGGCGGACGGGCGCAACCTCACCATGATCGACTATCAGGTGGCGCAGGTCTCGCGTTATCCGATCAAGCAGACGCCGCTTTCGGTGCTGCTCGATGCGGACGCCGACCTTTCGCGTTTCGCGCGTATCGTATCCTCGACGCCGAAGGCGCTGACGGTGGAGGCGAAGGACGCGAAGCACCCCGAATACGGCGTCATCACCCTCTTTTTCGATCGCGACAAGGCCGCCCCCGGCGGACTCGAGCTGAAAGGCTGGCGCGTGCTCGACGCGCAGGGCAACACCACGCGCGTCGATCTCACCAACATCGCGTTCAACGTGCCCGTGAACGACAATGCCTTCCGCTACCGCGACCCGCGCCCGCGTAGCCGCCCCGGCAGCCGCTGAACGGAGATTCGGAGGCGGAACGGTCGAATTTGCTGATCAAGCGACGGCCCGTTCATTGAAGCGACAGCATCGGGCACCTAAATTGCGTTCAGTCGGCTGGTGTTCGGGATTTGCCCCCTGTTGCCCGGACCCGCCGCCGACTTGCGTGACGAGCGCAAAAGGGCCCCCGTCTTCTCCTCGAAGGCGGGGGCCTACGCATTTCTGAGCCCTTTGCGTCGGCGTTCGGCCTTGCTAAGCCGCTCGCCATGCCCCGTCTCAAGATCGCCAGCTGGAACATCAACTCCGTCCGCATCCGCCTGCCCATCATCGCGCAGCTGGTGCGGGACGAATCGCCCGACATCATCTGCCTTCAGGAAACCAAGGCGCAGAACACGGATTTCCCGCTCGCCGCGATCCAGCGACTCGGCTACCCGCACGTGATCCTGAACGGCCAGCGGATGCACCACGGCGTCGCCATCCTTTCGAAGCTGCCGCTCGTCGAGGAGCGCCGGTTCGACTGGCAGGACAACGGCGAGGCGCGCCACATCGGCGTGCGGCTGCCGAATGGCATCCTGCTCGAAAACGTCTACGTGCCCGCGGGCGGCGACATCCCGGACCGCACGCTGAACCCGAAGTTCGGGCAGAAGCTGGATTTCGTGCAGCGCATGACGCGCTGGTCCGAACGCTTGCGCGATCCCACGATCATCCTCGGCGATTTCAACATCGCGCCGCTGGAATGCGACGTCTGGAGCCACAAGGCGCTGCTCGACGTCGTCAGCCACACGCCGGTCGAGGTGGAGGCGCTCACTGGCCTGATGCAGAGCCACGACTGGGTGGACGTGGCGCGCACGCACGTGCCCGCGCCGGGGCGGCTCTACACGTGGTGGAGCTACCGCAACAGGGACCACACCGTGAACGACCGCGGGCGGCGGCTCGATCACGTGTGGGTCTCCCCCGCGATGAAGGACACGCTCACGGGCTTCCGCGTGCTGGAGCCCGCGCGGAGCTGGGAGAAGCCCTCCGACCACATCCCGCTCGTCGCGGAGTTCACGCTTTGACGAGCGCCGCGCAAAGCGCCGAACACGCGATCGACGCGCTGCGGCGCGGCCACCCCGTGCAGGTGACGGACGGCGCGGCGGCGATCGCCGTGCTCGCCATCGAACTCGCCGATCCCGAATCGCTTGCGACGTTCGAGGGCGAGGCCCGTGCGAACGTGCTGCTCACCGACAAGCGCGCCGCCTTCCTCGGCCTCGGCAACCAGCTCGCGGCGGCGGGGATGCAGGCGGTGCTGGTCGAGCGTGCGCCGTGGCTCGACCTCGATACGGCGCGCGCGGTCGCCGACCCGGTGCTCGACCTCGCGACGCCGATGAAAGGCCCGTTCCGCAGCCTGCCGCCGGGGCGCATCGAACGCGCCGGGCGCGCCGCGCTCAGCCTCGCCAAGCACGCCGGGCTGCTGCCCGCGCTGTTCGTGATCGAGGGCGGGCAGGCGGACGACACGGTGGCTGCGGCCGACATCGAGCGTTTCGCCGAAACCGGCGCGCTGAAACTGGTGAGCCGCGCGCGCCTGCCGATCAAGGCGCACGAGAAGACCGAGATCGTCGCCTTCCGCCTGCCGGGCGGGCCGGAGCATCTCGCGCTGCTGATCGGCGACCCCTACGCCGCGACGCCGCTGGTGCGCCTGCACAGTTCCTGCCTCACCGGCGACCTGCTCGGCTCGCTGAAGTGCGATTGCGGCGACCAGCTCCACGCCGCGCTCGACGCCATCGCGGCATCGGGCGGCGGCATCCTGCTCTATCTCCAGCAGGAGGGGCGCGGCATCGGCCTCATCAACAAGCTGCGCGCCTATGCGCTGCAGGACCAGGGTTTCGACACGGTGGACGCCAATCTGCGCCTCGGCTTCGAGATCGACGAGCGCGAGTTCGCGCTGGCCGCGAACATGCTGAAGGCGCTCGGCTTCGGCACCATCCGCCTGCTCACCAACAACCCCGCGAAGGTCGCGGGGCTGGAGGCGGAAGGGATCAGCGTCGCCGAGCGGCTGCCCCTCAAGGCCGGCGAGGGTGCGCACAACGAGGCGTACCTGCGCACCAAGCGCGACCGCACCGGGCACATGCTTTGAGCGCCATCCGCGTCGACACAGCTGCCCGCACGCTCACCGCATTCGGCAACACCATACCCTGCCTGATCGGCAAGGCGGGCGCCGCGGATGCCGCCGACAAGCGTGAAGGTGACGCCATGACGCCGCGCGGCACCTACGCCGTCCGCGCGCTGCTGGTGCGGCCGGACCGAATGCAAGCGCCGAAAACCGCACTGCCGTGGCGCTGGCTGCACCAAAGCGACGGCTGGTCCGACGACGTGCGCGACCCCGCCTACAACCGGCCGGTACGCCACCCGCATCTCTTCTCGGCCGAGCATTTGTGGCGCGACGACGGGCTTTACGACCTCATCGTCATCCTCGGCCACAACGACGCGCCGCCCGTGCCGGGCATGGGCAGCGCCATCTTCCTGCACTGCACGGCGGAAAAGCCCTATACGCAGGGCTGCGTCGCGGTTTCGCGCGATGCGTTGCTGGCGCTTGTCGGGCGGCTTTCACCGGCCGATACGATCGCGATCGCCTGAGGGGCGCTGCCGGTTTTCAGTTCGCCGCGTGCCTGCCGGATGATCTGCCAGCCGCCGCTGACGCCAAGCCCCGCGAGGATCGCCGCAACCGCCAGATCGGGCCACGCCGTGCCCGTGCCGAACACGCCGAGCGCCGCTGCCACCACGGCGATGTTGCCGATCGCGTCGTTGCGCGAACAGATCCACACCGAGCGGCGGTTGGCGTCGCCGTCGCGGTGCCGCCACAGCATGACCGCGCAGGCGAGGTTGGCGAGAAGCGCGAGCACGCCGACGATGCCCATCGTCTCCGCCTTCGGCAGCGTGCCCGCCGCCGCCATCCAGACCGTG
Organism: Sphingosinicella microcystinivorans; assembly: GCF_027941835.1. Lineage (NCBI taxonomy): Bacteria > Pseudomonadati > Pseudomonadota > Alphaproteobacteria > Sphingomonadales > Sphingosinicellaceae > Sphingosinicella > Sphingosinicella microcystinivorans. The sequence goes on along the minus strand of NZ_CP116005.1, from coordinate 1,323,285 downwards.
CTGCCGAGCACCCAGAGGCCGAGCAGCAGCAGCGACGCGCCCTTCAGCAGCGCCGCGCGGGCGCGCCACTCGAGCGCCATGCCGGCGACGCCGAGGCTGATCGCGTAATTGGCGCTGTCGCCCAGGAAATCAAGCGCATCGGCCTTCAGCGAGGCGGAGTGCGCCGCGACGCCCGCCGCGATCTCCACCGCGAACATGCCGGCATTGATCGCAAGCGCGATCCAGAGCACCCGCCGCCACGCCTTGTCCTCGACCGGCGCTTTCGTCTCACAACCGCCGCAACATCCGCCCGCCATGCATCACCCTCGATTTTTCCGGCACGGCGCCTCATATGCACCCTGTAGCCACTACAGGGTCAAGGGCATGGGACTGAAGATCGGCGCGCTTGCGACAGCGACGGACACGAAGGTCGAGACCATCCGCTATTACGAGCGCATCGGCCTGCTGCCGAGGCCGCCGCGCACGGACGGCAACTACCGCGCCTACGGCGCGCCGGACCTCAACCGCCTGTCGTTCATCCGGCGCGCGCGCGATCTCGGCTTTTCGCTCGATCAGGTGCGTGCGCTGCTGGAGCTCTCGGACGACCGCGGCCGCGACTGCGCGACGGTCGACGACCTCGCCCGCGATCATCTCGCCGAGGTCGAGCGCAAGATCGCCGATCTCGTCGCCCTGAAAGGCGCGCTGTCCGAACTGATCACATCGTGCTGCGGCGGCACGGTCGCGGAGTGCCGTATTCTCGAGGCGCTCGCCCCGCCCCCGTCCGCGCCTCCTACGACAGGTCCCGGCGCTTCACGCCGCTGAAGCCGAGGATGAAATCCGGGCCGAAGGCGCGGGACGGCGTGTGGAAGCCTACCGCCACTTCTCCGCCGTGGACGCGGCGGGCGATCTCCACGGCGGTGAGCGCCGTCAGCGTGTAGCCTTCCGGGGTTTCGAGCTGGCTGACGGCGCGGTTCCCCTCGGCATCCGCCGCATGACCGACGAGGACGGCGCGGCCCCGCCCGCGCGCTTCGGCGTCGGGGCCGGGCGGCATCCGGTCGATGGCGCGGCCCGCGAGCCAGCGGCCCGGCGCGCTGGCGATCAGCGCCCGCAGCGGGCGCGGGATGCCGAGGGCGCGTTCGAGCGGCGGGCTCGCCTCGAAGAAGACGCGGATGTCGGGGATGCCGGTGGAATGCCACGCGGTCGAAACGTCGCCCCAGCTGACGCCGAGGGTGGGTTTCAATCCGTGCCCGAAATCGGCGGTGCCGCGCGGCACTTCGGAGAGTTCGACGATGATGCCGCCCTCGCGAACGCGCGTGCCCGCCGCCATGCCCTCCAGCATCGTGCGCGTCGTGCCGCGGCTCGGGTCATTGAGGCCGCCGATGACGAGATCGAGCGAGACCGCGCCGGGCAGGCGGCGCTTCAGGTGCGCGGCGAGGCAATCCGACGGCACGACGTCAAACCCCGCGCCGGGCAGCACGGCGATCCCGGCGGCCTTCGCCTCGGCGTCCCGCGCCGCGAGCGCCTCGAACACGTCGATCTCGCCGGTGATGTCGATGTAATGCGCGCGCGCCGCGAGGCAGGCGTCCAGCATCGGCGACGACGTGCGCGAAAACGGCCCGGCGAGGTGCAGCACCGTGCCGACGCCGCCGAGGTCGTCCGTGACATTGCCCCTCAGATCGAACACGCGCGAGGGAAGGCCGCTTTCATCGGCAAGCGCTTCGACCGCCTGACGATTGCGGCCCGCAAGGATCGGCCTCAATCCGCGTGCGAGCGCACGTTCCACCACGAGACGGCCGGTGTAGCCGTTCGCGCCATAGATGAGGATGTCTCCGCCCATGCGGGAGAGCCTAACGGGTTTCGCGCGTTCCGAACAGCGCCGAGCCGACACGCACATGCGTGGCGCCGAGCGTGACGGCCATCTCGAAATCGGCCGACATGCCCATGCTGAGCCCGGCGAACCCGTGCCGGGCCGCAAGCTTCGCGAGCAGCCCGAAATAGGGCGCGGGCTCCTTGTCGGCGGGCGGCACGCACATCAGCCCGGCGAGCGGAATGTCCGCGGCGCGGGCTTCATCCAGAAGCGCCGGGAGATCGCCGATGGCCACGCCGCCTTTCTGCGACTCGTCGCCGATATTCACCTGCACGAAGCAGGGCACGCGGCGCCCCGACGCCGCCATCGCCTTCGCGAGCGCGGCGACGAGCGAGGGCCGGTCGAGCGAATGAATGACATCGAACAGCGCGACGGCCTCGGCCGCCTTGTTGGACTGGAGTTGGCCGACGAGGTGCAGTTCCACGCCCGGAAACACTTCACGGAGCGCGGGCCATTTCGCCGCCGCCTCCTGCACGCGATTCTCGCCGAACACGCGCTGGCCCGCTTCGAGCAGCGGGCGGATATCATCGGCCGCGAAGGTCTTGGACACGGCGACGAGCGTCACATCCGGCTTGCGGCCCACGCTCTTCGCGGCCTTTTCGATGCGGGCATGAATGTCGGCGAGCGTCTCGGCAGCGGTCATGCGCTTCCCTATAGAGAGGGGGATGCGACGCCGCCACTCCCGCCAGCCCCTGCCCGAGACGTTGCCTGAAATCTGGCTGTTCACCGACCCGCGCATGGGCGAGGCGCTGTGGGACGCCATCCGCCGCCTGCCGCGCGGCAGCGGCGTCGTGCTCAGGCACTACGGCGCAGCCGACCGGCGCGCTATCGCCAAACGCGCGGCGGCTCTGGCACGGCGACATGGGCACATGCTTGTCGTCGCGGGCGACGCCCGGCTCGCGCGTGCCGTAGGCGCGGCGGGGGTCCATATGCCGGACGGCGGACGCCCGGCACGTGACGTCATAACGGCAGCGTCACATGATCGCGCAGGGCTGGTACGGGCGCGAAGGGCAGGTGCACGGCTGGTATTTCTCTCCCCCGTGTTCCCGACACGCTCGCACCCCGGCGCCCGGACGCTTGGCCCGCTCCGGTTCGGGCTGATGGCGCGTGGAGCGGGGATCGCCGTCGCCGCGCTCGGCGGCATGAACCGCGAGCGCTACGCGCGGATGCAGCCGCTCGGCGCGCAGGCATGGGGCGCGATCGACGCGTGGCTATGAGATTTTGTTCGCTCCTCTCCCCGCGGAGAGAGACGGGAACGCGCGGAACCGGTCCTAGAAGCTGAAGGAGGTGCCGAGATAGACCGCGCCGGCTTCGGCGTCGGTGCCGAGCCGCTCGCCGCGGCGCAGCAGGTAGCGGCCCGAGGGATCCGGTTCCGACATCTGGTAGCGGACGCCGCCGATGACCGACAGGCGCGGGCTCAGCGCATAGGCGCCGCCGAGTTCGACCGTGTAGCGCTTGTCGAGGCTGAGCGGGTTCACCCAGCCGTCCGCATCGCGCTCGGCGTTCAGCTGAAGCGCGGTCTTCCAGCGGCTGCCGCGATAGGAGAGACCGAGGTCGATGCCCTCGCGCTCGTCGCTGAGCACGCTGGCGATCTTGCTGTAGCCGCCGGTGAGCGCGAAGCCCTTGAGCGCGACCGACACGTCGAAGTTGTAGGCGGTCGCCGCTTCGGTCTCGGCCGGGCGCGCGGTTTCCGGCGCGGCCGCGCGGACGACGCGCGACGTGACGCCCAGCGCCAGCGCCTTGCTGTCGCGGCTCTTGCCCGAAGGCGTGAAGCGGAACGTGCGTTCCTGCGACGCACCGGCAACCCCTGCGCGGCGGGCGTTGTCGAGCATCGGCGGCGTGAACGAGCCGAGCGTTTCGGCCTTGAGCGGAGTCACCACGCCCGCCGTCGTCGTCAGCTTGCGCTTCGTTTCCGAAGACGTCGCGGCGGCGGCCTTGTCGGCCGCGACCTTTTCGACCGGCTTCTTGGTGGAGGCGGCGGCGGGAAGCGCGCACAGCATCAGGCCCGCGGAAATCGCGGCCAGTGCCTTCGTCGCGTGTGTCCCAACCCGAATCATAACCCCCACGCTTCTGTCGCGTCGCTATGACAACTACGTGACAGAACTACAGATTCCTCCGCACGAATCCGAGTCCGAATCGCTCATTCGGCGGCGACCGGCCGGGTTCGTTCCAACCTGTTGCAACATCTCAACAGCGAATGCAACGCGAAGAGGGGCTATGCGCCCCCGAAAGCGCTGCCTATAACGGCCGCCGAGCAAGCCTGATGGAGCGGAAATCCACGTGAAGACGAGTGCACGCATTATGGGTCTGGCGGTCGCGCTGGCCCTGCTCGCCGCCTGCGGAGGCAAGAAGGCCGCGCCGCGCGCCGACCTCGCCGCCGCGACGACGACGACGATCGGCGTCAATTCCTACCTCTGGCGGGCGAGCCTCGAAACGCTGGCGTTCATGCCGATGGCGCAGGTCGATTCGAACGGCGGCGTCATCGTCACCGACTGGTACGCCAATCCGCAGGCGCCCGGCGAGCGCGTGAAGGTGACCGTCTACATCCTCGACCGCGAATTGCGCGCCGACGCGCTGCGCGTCGCCGCCGTCCGCCAGCAGCAGCAGGGCGGCAACTGGGTGGATGCCCCGGTGCGCGCCGGCACCGTACAGAAGCTGGAGGAAACCATCCTCGCCCGCGCCCGCGACATGCGCAGGGCCGTGTATCAGGGCTGAGGGCCGATGACGCGATTCAATCCCGCGGTCGCCGACGGCCGCTGGCAACGCATTTGGGAAGAGCGCCAGGCCTTCGCGGCGGACAGCGCCTCCGAAAAGCCCAAGACCTACGTGCTGGAGATGTTCCCCTATCCGTCGGGGCGTCTGCACATGGGCCACGTGCGCAACTACACGATGGGCGACGTGATCGCGCGCTTCCGCCGCGCGCGCGGCTTCGAGGTGCTGCACCCGATGGGCTGGGACGCCTTCGGGATGCCCGCCGAGAACGCCGCCTTCGAGAAGAAGACGCACCCCGAAAGCTGGACGCGGCAGAACATCGCCGCGATGCGCGAGCAGTTCAGGAGCCTCGGCTTCGCGCTCGACTGGAGCCGCGAGTTCGCGACCTGCGACGCCGAATACTACGGCCACGAGCAGGCGCTGTTCCTGAAGATGTACGAGGCGGGCCTCGTCTATCGCAAGGAAAGCTACGTCAACTGGGACCCGGTCGACATGACCGTGCTCGCCAACGAGCAGGTGATCGACGGCAAGGGCTGGCGCTCCGGCGCGCCCGTGGAGCGCCGCCTGCTCAGCCAGTGGTTCCTGAAGATCACCGCCTTCGCCGACGACCTGCTCGACGGGCTTTCCGGCCTCGACCAGTGGCCGGACAAGGTGCGGCTGATGCAGGAGAACTGGATCGGCCGAAGCCGGGGCCTCAAGTTCCGCTTCGCGATCGAAGGCCGCGACGACGGCCTCGACGTGTTCACGACGCGCCCGGACACGCTGTTCGGCGCGAGCTTCGCCGCCATCGCCGCCGACCATCCGCTCGCGGCCGGGCTGGCCGCGAAGGATGCTGGCCTTGCCGCCTTCATCGAGGAGTGCCGCAAGACCGGTACGTCCGCCGAGACCATCGAGACCGCCGAAAAGAAGGGCTACGACACGGGCCTGCGCGTCGTGCATCCGCTCGACCCGGCGTGGACGCTGCCGGTGTTCGCCGCGAACTTCGTGCTGATGGAGTACGGCACCGGCGCCGTCTTCGGTTGCCCGGCGCACGACCAGCGCGACCTCGATTTCGCGCGGAAATACCAGCTTCCGGTGACGCGCGTCGTCGGCGACGCGGACGCGCCGATCGGCGACGAGGCCTATGTCGGCCCCGGGCGCCTCGTGAACTCCGGCTTCCTCGACGGCATGGAGGTGGACGACGCCATCGCCGCCGTCATCGCGCGCGCCGAGGCGGAGGGCTGGGGCGAGGGCACGACGCAGTTCCGCCTGCGCGACTGGGGCGTCTCGCGCCAGCGCTATTGGGGTACCCCGATACCGGTGATCCATTGCGGCGATTGCGGCGTGGTGCCGGTGCCGGAGGACCAGCTTCCGGTGCGGCTGCCCACCGACGTCACCTTCGACACGCCGGGCAACCCGCTGGAGCACCATCCGACGTGGAAGAACGCCGATTGCCCGAAATGCGGCAAGCCGGCGCGGCGCGAGACCGACACGCTCGACACGTTCGCGGATTCGAGCTGGTATTTCATCCGCTTCGCCAGCCAGCCGAAGGACAGGCCCTTCGACCGCGCCGAGGCGGAAAGCTGGCTGCCGGTGAACCAGTATATCGGCGGCGTCGAGCACGCGATCCTGCACCTGCTCTACGCACGCTTCTGGACGCGCGCGCTCAAAGCTTGCGGCCTCATCGACCTCGAGGAACCGTTCCGGCAGCTCTTCACGCAGGGCATGGTGACGCACGAGACGTACCGCGCCGCCGACGGCCGCTGGCTGCTGCCGAGCGAGGTCGAGCGGCGCGAGGGCAACCTCGTCGAAACGGCGACCACGGGACCGGTGACGGTCGGCCGCGTCGAGAAGATGTCGAAGTCGAAGAAGAACACCGTCGACCCCTCGCCGATCCTCGACCAGTACGGTGCGGACGCCGTGCGCTGGTTCGTGCTGTCCGACTCCCCGGCCGAGCGCGACCTGCAATGGACCGAGGCGGGCATCGAGGGCGCGTGGCGCTTCGTGCAGCGCGTCTGGCGGCTGGTGAACGAGGTGAAGGACGATGCCGGCGGCGCGGACGAGGCGCTGACGCGCGCCGCGCATGTCGCCATCGACGGCATCACCGCGGACATCGAGGCGCTGCGCTTCAACAAGGCCGTCGCCAAGAGCTACGAGCTTGCCGCCGCGATCGAGAAGGCCGCGCCGTCCTCGGCGCGCCGCCACGCGGTGAAGACGCTCGTGCAGCTCGTCTCGCCCGCCATGCCGCACCTCGCCGAGGAGGCGCGGGAAGCGCTCGGCGAGGCGGGCCTCGCCGTGGACGCGGCGTGGCCGGAGGCGGACCCCGCCATGCTGGCGCAGGACACCGTGACCATCGCCATCCAGGTGAACGGCAAGCTGCGCGACGAGGTGGAAGCGCCGAAGGGCGCGGCGCGCGAGGACATGGAAGCGCTGGTGCTGACCCGCGAGAAGGTGCAGCGCGCGCTCGACGGCAAGAGCCCGCGCAAGGTGATCGTGGTGCCCGACCGGCTGGTGAACCTCGTCGCATGAGACGCGCCGCCGCCCTGCTGTTCCTGCTGATGGCGGGCTGCGGGCTGCAACCGGTCTATTCGGGTGGCAGCAAGGGGCCGGGCGCGACCATCCTCGCCGGGATCGACGTGCCGGTGATCCCGGAGAAATCCGGCTATCTGGTGCGGCAGGCGCTGCTCGACCGCCTGCCGGACGCGAGCGGCGAGCGCCACTACCGCCTGATCGTGAAGCTCGACGACAGCATCAGCGGCTTCGGCGTGCGCGGCGACGATTCGATCTCGCGCGAACGGCGCCAGCTGCGCGCGCGCTGGCAGCTCGTCGAGGATTTGACCGGCACGGTGCTGATCGACGCCGCTGCGCGGTCGGACGCGGGCATCGACATCGTCAGCTCCGAATATGCGGTGATCGCGGCCGAGAACGCGGCGCTCGAACGGCTTTCCGAGGACATCGCCCAGCAGATCATCGCGCGCGTCGCGCTCTTTGCGCGCAGCGAAGCGGCCCGGTGAGGGCGGCGTGAAAGCCGCCGATCGCAAGGCGATCGACGCGGCGCAGGCGCGCTTCGACCCCGCCACGAGGCTGGTCCTGCTCTACGGCCCCGACGAGGCGCAGGCGCGCGAGATCGCCGACCGCTTCACCGTGCTGCTCGCGCCCGCCGACGACCCGATGGGGCGGATCGACTTCGATCCCGCCGCGCTCGCGGGCGATCCCGCCCGCCTTGCCGACGAGGCCGCCGCCGTCTCGATGTTCGGCGACCGGCGGCTGATCCGCGTCGACGGCGCGGGCGACACTTGCGCCGCCGCCGTCGAGGCGCTGCTGACCGCGCCCGCCGCGGGCAATCCCGTGGTGATGGTCGGCACGGCGACGCTGAAGGCGACGTCCGCGCTCGTCAAGACCGCAAGCGCGTCGCCGCTTGCGATCGTCGCGCAGTGCTTCGTGCCCGACGCGCGCGAGGCAGTGAACATGGTGATCGACGCCTGCGCGCGGCACGGCCTCAAGCCCTCGCGCGAGGCGGCGGAAGCGCTCGCCGCCGGGTTCGGGGCGGAGCGCGGCGTGCTCGCCCGCGAACTCGAAAAGCTCGCGCTCTACCTCGACGCGGCGCCGGACCGGGTGCGCGCGCTCGAAATGGACACGCTCACCGAACTCGGCGCGGTGATGGCTGAAGCGGATTTCGACGCGCTGGTGAACGCGGTCGCGGGCGGCGATTCCGCCGAGGCCGAGATGCAGGCGGCGAAGCTCGGCCGCAACGGCATCGTCGGGATTCCCCAGCTTCGCGCCGTGGCGCGGCGATTGACGCTGCTCGGCGAGCTGAGGCGCATCATCGACAGCGGGCGCAGCGCGCGCGAGGCGGTGGAAGCCGCGCGGCCGCCGATCTTCTGGAAGGAGCGCGACCGGGTCGCGCGGCAGGCCTCGGCATGGAACACGCCGGCGCTGCGGAGCGGTCTTTCGCGTCTGCTGGAGGCGGAGCGCCAGATCAAGTCACCGGGCGCGGCAAACCCCGAGCTGCTGACGTCGCGCGCGCTGCTGGCGGTTGCGCATCTCGCGCGGCGGCGGCGCTGACAGGCGCCGGAAACGGCGGCTAATGCCGCCCGGCAACGAAGGTCGCGAGACGCAGCAGGCCCCGGTCGACCACGGACTGATCGAGCGGGCGATCCAGCGCCCGCAGCAGATCCTGCAAATCCGGGTCTTGCAGATCGGCGCACGCCGGGGGCCGTGCGACTGCACCCCTGTCGTTTCTGCTGCCCGTGTCCTTTTCGGCCATCTTGTTTTCCACTTCGGCGCGTTCGGCCCCCATCCGGCAGGCACGATGCGCCATTATTATTAATGTTCCCTCACGGCAGGAAACGCGCGGCAACGGCTTTGGGTCCCCCCGCCGCGGCCGCGGGCGCGACTGCGTTGCAAGCGTGCATCACCCGCCGGCGCGGCGTCAATGCCGGGATGAACGAAAAGCCGCCCGGCCCGGCGGGGGAGCACGGACCGGGCGGCGATCAAGGCCGGACGCACGGGGGACTTGGCGTCGCGGCCCTTTCGGACACCGTCGGAGCACTTCGCCGCGGGGGCGGCCTTTGTGCCCTTCTTTCAGCAGGCCGCCCGGCGGGAACGGAGAGGAACCAGGGGGACGAACCGCCGCTGATCGGCCTGCACGCACAGGTCTAGCCCCGGAACCGTAAACAACCGGTAAACGAAACACGCATAGGTTGTACGATGCCGCCAAAAAAGTTGCGCCGGACGACTTTCGGGCCCGTGCTAGCGCCGCAGCGCGGCGCGCAGGCGGGCGAACGCTGCGAGGTGGCGCGCCCTTTCGGCTTCCGCCGCGGCGCGCAACGCCGCGCTTGATTCGGACCCTCCGAGCGCCTCGGCGATCTCCCCGAACGGCACGGCCGCGCGCTCGAGCCGGCTGAGCTGAAGCTCCGCCGCCGCCCATGCACTTTCGCCCGCATCGGCGCGCGCGGCGGCCGCCACGGCGGTTTCGGCGGCCTCAAGCTGATCGGCCCACGCACCGCGCGCCGCCGCGAGACGCGATTCGAGCGCGGGCAGATCGGGCGCGGGTGCAGGAGCGGGAGGGGCTTCCGCCGCGGGCGGTGCGGCGACGCAGGGGCGCGGCCCCGCGGGCTGCGATGCGGGCGGCGATTCGGCGGCCGGGCCGCAGGGGACGTTCGGCGATCCCGGCACGCGCGCCAGCGACGGCCATTCGCCGCCGCGGTCGCCGCAGGCGCCGAGCATCAGGGCAACGGCCAGAAAAGCCGGGAAAGACAGATAGCGCATCACGGCGGGACGATAGAGAGGCGGCCCCGCAGCCGCAAGCGCGGGCACGGCCCGGACCACGGCTTGGACCGGGGTGCAAACACGGGCTTGAACCCGATGCCGGAGGCGACTATGTAGCGCCCTCCCGTGCGCGCCCGTAGCTCAGCTGGATAGAGCATCAGACTACGAATCTGAGGGTCGGACGTTCGAATCGTTCCGGGCGCGCCATTTCAGAACAGAACTATGAACGCCGAACGCCGCCGTTTCTACGCTTGAAGCGGCGACCAGCGTTCGCAGCAGTTCCGACTTCGATCCCATGATGCGAACCTCGTCGTCGGCAACCTCGACACGCTGCGCCAGCGCGCGTAGATGGTCGCGGCGGTAGCCGCCATCGTTGAGCCTGATCCGTTCACGGGCTTTGCGGGCAAACCCCTTGAGCATATCGGGGGTGACGCCCTGATTGCCTGAACTATCGAGCGCGAGCTGCGTGCGCTCCGCGTCGGCGGCGGCTTGATCCCGCAATGCCTTGAGGCTCACCATGCGTTCCTTTGCCATGGCGTCGTCCTTGTCCACCATGCCGGCTTCGATGGCGTCAAAGAGACGGCCGAGCCGCTGGTCGGCTTCCGTGATTCGCCTTTGAAGCTCGGCAAGATGCTCGCGGCGGCGCTCGGTGCGTTCCTGTCGGCGGTCGATGACGCTGGCAAGGACGGTTTCCAACCGCTTGGGCAGGAGCAGGCGGTCCCCGATATAATCGGCGACCGTATGGTCCAGCTTGTCCATGGGGATCGTGCGACCCTTGCAGCCGGTCTTGCCCTGCCGGGCCTTGGTCGAGCAGGTATAGTAGCGGTATGTCGCGCCCGTGCTGCCTTGGCCGGTGCGAAGCGTCATCGCTCCCCCGCACTTGGCGCAGAAGCAAATGCCGGTCAGGAGCGTCGGGCCGCTGGAGACACGTGCAGGCGTCACCATGGGATTGCGGGACTTGAGGCGGGCTTGCACCGCGTCGAACGTCTCGCGCTCGATTAGGGGCGGCACCGCCATGATGGCGACCTCGCTCTCCGGCTTCTTCTCCCGATCCTTGTGCGAGCGGGTGTTGAACCTGTGCTCGCCGATATAGGTGGTGCGGGTCAGGATGGCGTGGATTTGCGCCAATCCCCAACGCCCTCCGTCGCGGGTGAAGAAGCGGCGCTCGTTGAGATAGGTGGCGATGGCCTTGACGCCCATCGCGCCGGACGTGCCGTCTCCTTCGAGGAACAGGCGATAGATCAGCCGCACGGTGTCGGCGTGCAGCGGGTCGATCTCCAGCTTCTTCTTGATCTTCGATCCGCGCTGCTCGGCCGCGACGATGCGATAGCCGATGGGCGGCCGTGCGCCGTTCCAGAAACCCTGCCGGGCATTCTCGTTCATGGCGCGCAGGACGTGCTTGGCGTTCTCCTTGGACTGGTATTCGTCGAACAGCGCCATGATCTGCCGCATCATCTGGTGCATGGGATCGTCGCCCATTTCCTGCGTGATGGACACGAGCTTGACGCCGTTCTTCGCCAGCTTGCGAACGTAGAACTCCATCTCGAAGTGATCGCGGAAGAAGCGCGAGAAGCTATGCACCACGACAATGTCGAAGGGCGCGGGCTTCGACGTGCCCGCCTCGATCATGCGCTGGAATTCGGGGCGCTTGTCGTTGGTGGCGGTTGCGCCCGGTTCCACATAAGTCTCAACGAGCTGATAGCCGCGCTGCTCGCAATAGGCTTCGCCCTGCCGCTTCTGGTCGGGAATGGAAATATCATGCTCCGCCTGCCGGGCAGTCGAAACGCGCAGGTAGAGCGCGGCGCGGGCGGTAGTGGTTGGGCTGTGAATGTTCATGGTCGGCCTCCCATAGCTTTCTTCATCTTGGGGTGGTCGATCAGGGGCAACGCCAGCTCCACGCGGTCATGCACCACCTTGGGCGCGAGCTTACGCCCATGCCCCGGTTCGAGTCGCACAAGACCGTAGTTCTCCATGGTTTTCAGGGTGCGTGACAGATTGGAGCCGGCCCGGCCGGTGATTTCCGCCAGTTCCTCCAGCGATGCCGGGGCTTTCTCGGCGATGATGCGCAGCAGTTCGCGGTTGCCGGCCGACAGCACCTTGGCAAAGGATTCGGTCGAGGTGAACCACACCTTCGGATCGCTGGGCACAGGTTTTTCCTCGCCGCGCGCGATCCGCATGGTGCGGGCCTTCATTTCTTCATAGTCGGCAATCCCGACTTTCAATGTGGTCATAGGGCACCTCGTTCCTTCAATACCGCGTCCACGGCCTGCCAGAAGTCGGCCAGCAGCGTGGCCGCATCCTCGTAGGCGTAAGGCTTCACGGTCTGAAAGCGGTGCCGATGGTCCATCGGCGCGCCGCGCCTGCCTCGGCCGACCGGATGGGCATTGTCGAAGCCGACCAGCCGTTCGCCCGAAGGCTCGTGAAGCGTGAGCGAATAATCGAGGCCGTGCGGCTTTTCCGGCGAGGCCGGAACGCGGGTGACGACGAACTTCACCCAATGGCCGCCCTCGGGATCGACAAAGAGCATCTGTCCGTCGAGGTCCAGAAGCGTGTCGAGGCTTGGATCACGATCCACGCTCACGTCTTTTTCCTATCAGTTTGTGATAGGTATTGCAAGCTGTCATTCGGCTTTCTCGGGTTCAAGAGTTCGTCGAACACATCGCCGAACCAACGCTCGAACACGTCAATCTCGGCTTCGGTGACGGGAATGTCTTCGGGCCAGTCGTCGGTGACACGCATCCTCTGCCCATCCGGGCCGAGAAGTGGCATGTTGCCGGCTCGCGTCCGGCCGTCGGGCGTAGGATCGTCGGCGTAGTCGAAAAGATCGTCGGGAAGTGGTTCGGGGATCGACTGTCGCGGTCGCCCTCTCCGGGCGCGGCGGCGCTCTGCGCACATGGAATCCTCCTTGGTTCTGTTGGAATCCGAGGCGCTCAAGGCCCCGGAATTAGGCGAACCATGGAGGGCAGTCGGCGGCCTGTAGCGTGCCGCATTTGCGCCTATGCGCTGGCGGCACCCCTGCCGGGATGGGACTCAGTTGGCGGCTCGCCGTGCCTTGGCGAAGCCGCGATCCGTTGCGATGAACCGCTCCAGCATCGGCACGATGAGCCTGACGGGATCGGCGACGGGCTGGCCGCTCTCGCGGGCCAGCACCTCGGCATAGGCGACCAGATCGCGGTGAAGCGGCGCGGGTAGCTCCACCGTCACCTTCACGGGCTTGTCGTCGGGAAGCGGGCCGAGTTTCAGCTTGGTCATGGTCAACCTCCTGCCGGCTCGAATACAAGGTCGCGGGTGACGATGATCCTGACCGGGAAGCCGGGCCGGATGGTGAGAGTCGGTGCGACCTGCAACTGGCGCTGCACGATCTGCTGGCCCGCCTGATTGACGGTATCCTGCGCCCCGTCGCGGATGGCTCGAACAAGCCGGTCCTCGTCGCTGGTCGCCAGCTCCGTGCCGACTGCGAGCAGCGTGGACAGCCCTGCGGCCTTCATCAGATCCCACCAGTGGTAATCCACGCCATCCTCAAGCCCGGCGTAACCGGAAGCGTCCGCGCCCGGCAGGCGCTCAAGGACGATGGAACGGCCGCCCGGCAGGATCAGGCGATTCCACACCAAGAGCACCCTGCGCTGGCCGAAGGTCACGCCGTCATCGTATTGACCGATGATGCGCGTTCCCTGCGGGATCAGGAGCAGCGACCCGGTCGGGCTGTCATAGACGTTCTCGGTCACTTGCGCCGTGATCTGGCCCGGCAGGTCCGAGCGGATGCCGGTGATGAGCGCGGCCGGAATCACGGCCCCGGCCTGAAGGATGTAGGGCGATGCCGGCGGCGCGACGCGATCCGGCGCGACAGTCTGCCGGTCCACGGGTCCGTTGAGGAAAGCCGCGTGCCGGTCCTGCGTCGCGGGCTGTCCGCCGAGGCCAAGACCGGCAAGGCTGGGCATGGCCGTCCCTGCCGGCGATCCCGTGCGCGGGCCGGACTGGAAGAACACATTGCTTAAGCGCGCGGCTTCTTCCTCGGCGCGGCGGCGTTCCTCGGCGGGATCGACGGCGGGCGTCGCCATCGTAGGCGGTGCGACGGGCTGCCCTCGGTTCTGCGCGTCGAGGATCGGACGGCCCAAATCTCCGGGCAGCGCGGGGCCGAGCACCGGCCCGCTATAGTCGCTTGGCAGACCGGCGAGGCCGTCCGCCGTGGGCCGGTTCTCGGTCGAGTAGAGTTCGCCGCCGTCCGGCCCTCCGTCGCGGGTCTGGAGCGCATAGATGAGTGCGCCGCCGATGCCGAGCAACGCAACCGCGCCGACGCCCGCCAGCATCTTGCGGGACAGGCGGGTGACGCGCGGCGGCTCGGCGCGCAGCCGCATGGGGGCTGCGGTTTCGGTGATGGTGTTGTCGGTCATGACGGGGAGCCTCCGGTCGCGCTGGCGGGCTGCGCGTCGGCGGCCTGCGTCGGGTTGGTGCGGACGATCCTGACGACCTGCTGGCGGCTGCCAGAGCCAAGGCGCAGCTCGGCCGCGCCGAACAGGCGGTCCACGATCAGGACGTTCTGGTGGACTCGGCTGTTGACGATCTGCGGTTCGCCATTCGTGCCGAGCACGAAGATCGGCGGCATCTCGCCCTGCACGATCCCGGCCGGGAAGACGACATAGACGCGGCGGCCATCGTCGAACACGGAGACGGGCCGCCATGGCGGGCTATCGCCCTGCACCTGCAAGGCATAGCGATAGTTCCGCGCCGCCTCGGCGGGGATGATCGGGGCTGTCGGAACGGTGCGGCGCTGGCCGGGCGTCGCGGGATAGGCCCAGGCGACGGCGGGCATGTAGAGTGATTCCCGGGCGCGCAGCTCGATCATGTAGGTGCGCCGGTCGGTGGTGACGACAAGGTTGGTGGCGATGTCGGGTCGCGTCGGCTTCACGAGGATATGGACGCGGCGGTTCGCGCCCGAACCGGATTCCGTGTCGCCGATGATCCAGCGGGCGGTGTCGCCCGCCGCGATTGGCCCCGCGCCGGTCAGGCTCTCGCCCGGCTCCAGCGCGATCGTCGTGATCTGCCCGACTGCGGCATAGACCTGATAGAGCGCGCCTTCCGACCACGGATATATCTGGATGGCGTTGTAGTAGCCTTCGCGGCGCGGCTCGACGCGGGCGGCTGCATTGGCGTTCTCGACGCGGCCGGTCGGCGTGCCGGCAGCCGTACCGCCCCGCGCCACGGTCCATGCCGGGGGCACATGCAGCGGCCGGGGCGTGTTGTCGACTGCTGCCGCCTGCACGGTCGGCAGCGGCGGAACGCTGGCGTCATAGCTGAATTGCGGCATCCGATTGGTGGCGCAGCCGGTCAAAGCGATTGCCACGACCGTCACAAAAATAGCATACGATAGCGGCTTTAGGATTAGTAGTGAGGAACTGACAGGATGGATACTGTCCCGACGATTGTTGCCCGGTATATCGACGCCTACAACACGATGAATGTTCAGGCGATGCTCGACTGCCTGTCGGGCGACGTTCGGTTTATCAACAGATCGAACGGAGAAGTGACGAACGAGACGCATGGGATTGAGGCATTTCGCGCGTTGGCGGAACAGGGTGTTGAATTGTTTGCGGAAAGAGAACAGACAATTCTCGACTGCATCGCCATTGAGGACCGTGCAGCGGTGCGCATCGGCTATCGCGCCAAGGTCAAGGCCGACCTGCCCAACGGCTGGAAGGCTGGGCAGAAGATCGAGATAGCGGGCACCTCGTTCTTCATGATCTCCAAGGGAAAGATCAGCGAGGTGATTGATGCAAGCTGACGTTTTCATTGGCTCATCTCCCGCGACCACGAAATTGCATTGACGTAGATTCCCAGCGGATTGGCGCGCAGGCGCTCGGCGTCGCGCGGCGGCTGGATGACGATAGTGAGGATGGCCGTCCATCGTTCCGTGGTGGAAAGCTGGCCGTTCTCGAAATGCCTTTCCGTCCACGCGACGCGGAAGCTGTTGGGCGAGGCCCGGATGACGCTGGACACCTCGACGGCGACCTGTTGGCGGCCGACCTTGGTGAAAGGGTCATTGGCGCGGGCGTAATCGTTCAATGCCGCCGCGCCGCGATCCGTGGTCCATTCATAGGCGCGAAGCCAGTTCTGGCGGACGATGATCGCGTCGGCCGGGATCGCGCGGACCTGTTCGATGAAGCGGCCGAGATGGAAAGCAATCTGCGGATCGGTCGGGCGATAGTCGGCATTGGCTGGCGCGACGGTCTGCGCCTGACCGAGATTGTCCACCTGCACGACCCAAGGCACCACGGTCCCACGCGCGGACTGCCAGACCAGCGCAGAGGCGAAGCCGGCCGAGAGGATCAGCGAGCCGAAGGCCATGAGCCGCCAGTTCCGCGCCTGCACGCGGGCCGAGCCGATACGCTCGTCCCACACTTGCGCGGCGCGCTGATAAGGCGTCTCGGGTTCCGGCGTCTTGCCGTAATGAGTTGCTGGTCGTTTGAAGATGCTCATGAGCGGTCACTTTCGGAAAGATTGATGGAGGAACCGGAGCCGTGGCTGTCGCCGGAGCGCACCGCATGGGCGGCCATGGTCGTGCCGTGGTTGAGGGCTTGCGAACGCTGCATGCGCTGCGCCCAGGCCGGAGGACCGGCGGATGGTGCCGGCGATGCGGGCGCAGCATCGCTCCCGCCGACCGTTCCCATGGTGGAGCTGCCGCCGCTTGCGCCGAATCCGGCCTTCGAACCTTCGGAGAAGCTGGATTTGACGGATTCGCTGGCCCGCGCGGCGGCGCGTTTGAGGGGTGAGATGGCGGCCGAACCTGCTGCGCGGCCGACGCCGCCGAGACCGGAGGCGACGCCTGCCGCGCCGGACTGGCCAAGCGATCCGACGCTATAGGCGGCGGTCGCCGCGCCCGCGGTGGCCGCGCCGCCGCGGACGGCCGCGGCCCCGCCGGACAGGGCAGCGGCACCACCTTTGGCGGCGAGCATGGCCCCGCCGCCAGCGGCGACGGCTGCACCTGCGACCGCAAGCCCGGTTCCCACGGCAGCACCCGCGCCGAGCTGCGGGCCGCCCGAAACGATGCCGTTTGCTATGCCGGGGCCGAAGATGCCGAGGCCGAGCAGCGACAGAGCTGCCAGCACAATCGCCATGGCGTCGTCGATGGTCGGGGTCGCCCCGCCGAAACCGGCCGTGAATTGCGAAAACAAGGTGCTGCCGATGCCGATGATGACGGCGAGCACCAGAACCTTGATGCCGGAGGACACCACGTTGCCCAAGACCTTCTCGGCCATGAAGGCGGTCTTGCCGAACAGGCCGAAGGGGATGAGGACGAAGCCGGCAAGCGTGGTCAGCTTGAACTCGATGAGGGTCACGAAAAGCTGGATGGCGAGGATGAAGAAGGCCAACACCACGAGCGCCCATGCGAACAGCAGGCACGCGATCTGGATGAAGTTCTCGAAGAAGGCGATCCAGCCCATCAGGTCGGAAATGGAGTCGAGCAGCGGGCGGCCGGCGTCGAGGCCGGTCTGCGCTACGCGGCCCGGCCGCGTCAGACCGGTGACAGAAAAGCCGGTGCCCGACGCCATGAGACCGAGGCCGGCGAAGCTCTCGAAGACGATCCGGGCGAGGTTGTTCCAATTGCCGATGATGTAGGCGAAGACGCCCACGAAAAGGGTCTTCTTCACCAGCCGAGCGATGATGTCGTCATCTGCGCCCCATGCCCAAAAGAGCGCGGCAAGCGTCACGTCGATGACGATCAGGGTGGTAGCGATGAAGGCGACTTCGCCAGACAACAGCCCGAACCCGCTGTCGATGTAGCGCGTGAATACGCCGAGGAAATTGTCGATGACGCCCGTGTTTCCCATGGTCAGCGCGCCTCGCTGCGGTCACGGCCGAGGAAGCGGTCGCGGGATTCAGCCCATGCGGCGAGGCAGTCGGTGTCGCTCGCCGCCGCCTCGCCGAGCTGCTGGCAACGGCGCAGGGTTTCGCGCAGGGGATCGGCCGGGGGCTGGAGGGCCGATGCCGGCCGTGACGCGGAAGGCTCGTCCTTCCGCGTCATGTCGATTGCGGTCACTGTCAAGGCAATCGCAACGAACACCACGGCCCCGAGCCGGACCAGCATCTTGCCGTCCATGGCGAGCCTCCCGGTCAGTTGTTGCCGTTGTTGAACATCTGCGCGTTACCCGGCTGATAGCCGCTGCCGGGCGTCAGGAAACGCTCGCGCTGGATGCGGCCCTGTTCGGCGGCGGTCGCGCGCTCGGCTTCGGTCAGCGCGTCGGCGCGGCCGTTCGCCGAGATGACCGCGATCAGGTCGGAAAGCTGCTGCGACTGGAGCGCGAGAAGCTGGTTGCCGGCCTGCGTGGCTTGCAGCGCGCCGGTCGCGCCTTGGCTCTGGCCGACCAGCGCGGCCATTTCGGCGCGGTTGCTGTCGATATTGCCGACCGCTCCCGCCTGCACGCGCATGGCGTCCTGCAAGCTGCCGACCGTGTTCTCCCACCGGCTGCGCGCATCGGCGACAAGCTGGGCGTCGGTCGTCGAAAGCGAGACGTTGCCGTATTGCTGTTGAAACGCTTGGTCGATCTGCCCGACCTCGAACGCGATGTTCTGCGCTTGGCTAAGAAGCTGCTGCGTCCGGCTCACGTTCTGCTGGAGCTGCTGGAGCGAGGAATATGGCAGGCTCGCCAGATTGCGGGCCTGATTGATGAGCATCTGCGCCTCGTTCTGGAGGCTGGTGATCTGGTTGTTGATCTGCTCCAGCGTGCGCGCGGCCGTAAGCAGGTTTTGCGCATAGTTGGTCGGGTCATAGACGATCCGGCCGAAACCGAATTGTGCATGGGCCGGGCTTGCCAGCATGGGCGACAGCGCGACGGGCACTGCGAGCGCCAGCGCGAGGGCCGAAGCCCCGACAAACTTGGGATAGGTCATGGAAGAATCTCCTGTGTGGGGTGGGTATCGAGCCGGGCCGGCGCGGCGGATTCCGGCCGGTCGGCAAGATTGGTGAGGTTGGGGATCAGGTCGGCCGCCCACTCGACGCCGCGCGCGCGTAGCCATGCGGCGAGGAAGCCGTCGCGGCCGTGTTCGGCGACGATCTGCGCAATGAGCGTCTGGTCGGATTTGGCGGATGCGGCGCAGAGCGCGAGGCCGATTTCGGACAGGCCAAGCTCGAACAGGCGATTGCCGCGCCTCGACTGGCAGTAGTAGTCGCGCTTGGGCGTGGCCCGTGCGAGGATTTCGATCTGCCGGTCATTCAACCCGAAACGCCGGTAAATCTCGGTAATCTGCGGCTCGATGGCGCGCTCGTTCGGCAGCAGAAGCCGCGTCGGGCAGCTCTCGATGATCGCGGGCGCGATGTTGCTGCCGTCAATGTCGGACAGGCTTTGCGTGGCGAAGATGACGCTGGCGTTCTTTTTGCGGAGCGTTTTCAGCCATTCGCGGAGCTGGCCGGCGAAACCCTCGTCGTCCAGCGCAAGCCAGCCTTCATCTATGATGAGAAGCGTCGGCCGCCCGTCGAGCCGGTCGCCGATGCGGTGGAACAGGTAGGACAGCACGGCCGGGGCCGCTCCAGTCCCGACAAGGCCCTCGATCTCGAACGCCTGCACATCCGCCGAGCCGAGATGTTCGGCTTCGGCGTCGAGCAGCCGGCCATAGGCACCGCCGACGCAGAACGGCCGGAGCGCCTGTTTCAGATCGTTGGATTGCAGCAGCACCGCAAGGCCGGTGATGGTGCGTTCCTCGACCGGGGCCGAGGCCAGCGAAGTCAGCGCCGTCCAAAGATACTCTTTGACCTCGGGCGTGATGGCGATGCCTTCCCGCATGAGGATGGCGGCGATCCAGTCCGCCGCCCATGCGCGTTCATAGGTGTCGTGGATGCGGGCGAGCGGCTGGAGCGAGACGGACGCCTCGGCCCCTTCTGTCAGCCCGCCACCAAGGTCGTGCCAGTCGCCGCCCATGGCGAGCGCGGCGGCGCGGATGCTGCCGCCGAAGTCGAAGGCGAAGACCTGCGATCCGGCGTAGCGCCGGAACTGCAAGGCCATAAGGGCGAGCAGCACGCTCTTGCCCGCGCCCGTGGGGCCGACGACAAGGGTGTGCCCTACGTCGCCGACATGCAAAGACAACCGGAACGGGGTTGAGCCTTCGGTCTTTCCAAAGAGCAGAGGGGGCGCACCGAAATGCTCGTCCCGTTCCGGCCCCGCCCACACCGCCGACAGCGGGATCATGTGGGCGAGATTCAATGTGCTGATGGGCGGCTGGCGGACATTGGCGTAGGCGTGTCCGGGCAGGCTGCCGAGCCATGCGTCAACCGCGTTGACGCTCTCGGGCATGGCGGTGAAGTCGCGCCCCTGAACGATCTTCTCGACCAGGCGCAGCTTCTCGTCGGCTAGGCGCGGGTCGGCATCCCATACGGTGACGGTGGCCGTGACATAGGCCATGCCCGCCACGTCCGCGCCGAGTTCCTGCAAGGCCATGTCGGCGTCGAGCGCCTTGTTGGCCGCGTCGGTGTCCACCAGCGCGGACGCCTCGTTGGTCATCACCTCTTTCAAGATCGCGGCGATGCTCTTGCGCTTCGCAAACCATTGGCGGCGGATGCGGGTCAGCAGCCGCGTCGCATCGGTCTTGTCGAGCAGGATCGCGCGCGTGCTCCACCTGTAGGGGAACGGCAGGCGGTTCATTTCGTCGAGCAGGCCCGGCGTCGTCGCGGTCGGGAATCCCACGATGGTCAGCACGCGCAGATGCTTGGTCCCAAGGCGCGGCTCCAGCCCGCCGGTCAAGGGCTGGTCGGCGAGCAGCGCATCGAGGTGCATGGGCACCTCGGGCACGCGCACGCGATGCCGGTTGGTCGAGATGGTGGAGTGGAGATAGGTCAGCGTCGCGCCATCATCCATCCAACGGCACTCGGGCATGAAGCCGTCGAGCAAAGCCAGCACGCGGTCGGTGCGGTCGATGAAGCCGCGCATCAGCTCCCACGGGTCCACGCCGGTTTTCTCGCGGCCCTCATAGAGCCATGTTTCGGCGCGGGCGGCTTCCTCGGCCGGGGGCAGCCAGAGGAAGGTGAGGAAATAGCCCGACACGAAATGCGTGCCTGCTTCCTCGAACCCGGCTTTGCGCTCGGCATCGACCAGCGCCGACGCCGCATCGGGAAAGGTGCTGTCGGGATAGGTCGCCGCCTCGCTGCGCTGTGCCTCGACGAAGATGCTCCAGCCGGAGCCGAGACGGCGCACGGCGTTGTTGATGCGGCCGGCGACGGCGACCAGCTCGGCCGCGACGGCGGAATCCAGATCGGGACCGCGAAACTTCGCGGTCCTCTGAAAACTGCCGTCCTTGTTCAAGACGACGCCGGAGCCGACCAGTGCGGCCCATGGCAGATAGTCGGCGAGTCGGGTGGCGGTGCTGCGGTATTCGGCAAGGTTCATCATGGCCGCGCCCTCACACCGCCAGATGGCCGGGGATGCGCAGATGCCTACGCCCGACCTCGACGAATTGGGGATCGCGCTTCGCCGCCCATACGGCTGCGAAATGGCCGATTGCCCAAATGGCGATGCCGACCAGCCAGAGGCGCAAACCGAGGCCCACGGCTCCGGCCAGCGTTCCGTTCATGATGGCGATGGAGCGCGGTGCGCCGCCGAGCAAAATATGCTCGGTCAGCGCCCGATGGACCGGGACCGTGAAGCCCGGCACCGCGTCGAGCTGTTCGAGGCCGCCCGCCATCAAACGAGCGCCCCGCCGCCGAACGAGAAGAAAGACAGGAAGAAGCTCGATGCGGCGAACGCGATGGACAGGCCGAAAACGATCTGGATCAGGCGACGGAAGCCGCCGCTGGTATCGCCGAACGCGAGGGTCAGGCCCGTCACGATGATGATGATGACGGCGATGATCTTGGCGACCGGCCCCTCGATGGACTGGAGGATTTGCTGCAAGGGCTGTTCCCACGGCATCGACGAACCGGACGCATGGGCGGCCGGGGCGAGCATGAGGCTGATGACAAGGGCAGATGCGGCGGTCGCGGCGAAGCGATAGCCGCGCGTAAGGGTGCGGATCATGAAGATTCTCCTGTGCTGGTGGGGATTGCCGAAGGGATGGGATGCGTGATGCGGTAGTCGCCGTCCGGCCCCAGCCCCTCGACGCGGGCAAGCTCGGCCAGCCGGCGCGCGGAACCGCGCCCGGAAAGGACGGCAACAAGGTCGATAGTCTCGGCGATCAGCGCACGCGGGACCGTGACGACAGCCTCTTGGATGAGCTGTTCAAGGCGACGAAGCGCGCCGATGCCGGTGCCGGCGTGAATGGTGCCGATCCCGCCGGGATGGCCCGTGCCCCATGCTTTGAGCAGGTCGAGGGCTTCCGATCCGCGCACCTCCCCAATCGGGATGCGGTCGGGGCGCAGGCGCAGCGAGGACCGCACAAGGTCCGACAGGCTGGCGACGCCATCCTTGGTGCGCAGCGCCACCAGATTGGGCGCGGCACATTGCAGCTCGCGGGTGTCTTCGATGATGACGACACGATCCGCGCCCTTGGCGACCTCCGCCAAAAGGGCATTGGTGAGCGTGGTCTTGCCGGTGGAAGTGCCGCCCGCCACCAAGATATTGGCGCGGGATGCGACGGCTTCGCGCAGCGTTTCCGCCTGATCGGCAGACATGATGCCGGCGGCCACATAGTCGTCGAGCGTGAACACCGCGACGGCAGGTTTACGGATGGCGAAGGCCGGCGCGGCGACCACGGGCGGCAAAAGGCCCTCGAACCGCTCCCCGCTCTCGGGCAGTTCGGCCGAGACGCGGGGGCTGCGGGCATGAACCTCCGCGCCGACATGATGCGCGACTAGCCGAACGATGCGTTCGCCATCGGCGGCGGACAGGCGTTCGCCCGTGTCGGAAAGCCCTTCGGATAGCCGGTCCACCCAAAGGCGACCATCCGGGTTCAGCATCACCTCGACCACGGCCGGGTCTTCGAGCAGCCGGGCAATGGCGGGGCCGAGCGCGGTGCGCAACATGCGCGCGCCGCGCTGGATCGCTTCCTGTCTGTGGTGGTTGGTGGTCATGTCGGCCCCGGCTTCTGGCGGGGCGCAACAGGCGGTCCCCGGATCGGGGTCGATTAAGAAAGCCCGGAATTGGGCCGGTTCAACAAGTATCTAAGCGGCGGCGGCAATCGGCGGCCATCGGCGGTAAATAGGACGGGTCCGAATACTTATTCTTGATCGCCGTTGCTCTCGGATTCGTCCGGCAACGGATCGTCGGGAAGTGAGTCGAGGTCGCGCGACAGCTCTTTGAGGAACCTGTCGCCGGTCGCCAGACGCCGGCCGAGATTCTGCTGCCTTTCCACCTCTCCTTTTTGCTACCGAAGTTGCGATCAGGCTTGTCGCACGTTATTGATGGTCATGCCCTATGTTAAAAATGACGACGTTCTCGTGAGGTATGAGACGTTTGGTGATGAAACGAACCTGCCTCTTGTCCTGATCTTTGGCATCAGCATGACCTGTGAGGACTGGTTAGAACTTGGCTACATCTCAGGATTGGCTAAGGAATTTCATGTCGTATGTGTCGAACCTCGCGGGCACGGGCTAAGCACATGCCCCACGAATTCGTCCTCTTACGCATTGCCCAAAATGGCTTCTGACATTGAAACGGTAATCAACACCCTAGATCTAGTAAATCCATTAGTCTGGGGATACTCGCTCGGCGCAAAAATAGCGCTCGCTGCCGCCGTTCAAAATCCAGAGGCTTATCGAGGATTGATTCTTGGGGGGTTCGAGCTTCACTCTGAAGTCGATTTGGCGACAGATATGGTTGCCGAAACATTTTCCAGTGGAGCACAAGCTTGGCTTGCTGTTTGGATGCAAATGTTCGATGTGCCGGACGGCATGGCCACCCGTCTTGCTCGCGTCAACACCAACGCACTTCATGCATTACGCACCGCTGAAGCTGAATGGCCGCCCTTGGGTGCGGCTTCTGAGTCGTTCACTGCGCCAGTTTTACTTTATGCAGGCGAAAAGTGCTTTTTTCGGAATGCAACAGCCGCCGCCGTCGCACATTTCCCATCAGCACGGTATCTCGAACGCCCTGGGCGAAATCACTTTGATCTGATGCCTGATAGCGCGTGGATAACCGGAGAGGTAGTTCAGCAATTCGGAAGCTCTAGATAACATTGATGCGTTGACGGAGAGAAGTAGGCGAACCTAGCGCCGCGCATAGCGACTATAGTCGGTGCAATAATCTTCATCAGCGCTCCTGCGTTGGATGATTGTTCAACCCCGGAAGACCTTCTTCAGGCCCAACATCTCTCGTAATCTCCTTCAAGAACCTGTCGCCCGTCGCCAGACGCCGGCCGAGATTCTGCATGAATCCTTCAAACCGTTCCGCACCTTTCGCGCGGGCAGCAGATTGCGCGGCTCCTGAAAGCGGCGGCGTGATGGTCATCCAGAAATGGATGAACTGCGCGACCGTCTCGCCGAGGACGGCGAGATCTAGGTCGAGCGTGTCGATCTGGCGGCCGAGTTTATCCAAGCGGCGAGACATGGCGGCTTCAAGCTGGTCGTCGGCATCGCCGGACAGGTAGGACATGACCGCCGCCTCCACGATGGCGGATTTCGAGACATTGCGGCGCAGCGCCGCCGAGCGGCGCAGCGCCATCGCCTCGATCTGCGGGATGAGCGCTGGGTCGAAATAGAGATTCAGGCGGGTGCGTGTGGTCATAGGCGTGTCCTCAAAGCTCGATTCCATCATCGGGGTTCATCGCCACCTGCCGCGCCACCATCCTCATGCGCTGGCGGATAGTGCGGGCCTTGGCCGCGTCAACATCCGGCTCGTCGTCCAGAATGTCGAACTCCTGTTCGGGGGATGGCGGCGGGGTGACGATTTCCTCATGCTCGGGCAATTCCGGCTCGCGGCGGATGCCGGCGTTGGCCGGATCGCCCTCGGTCGCATCTGCGGCGACCGTTGCGGAACGGCTTCCCGCCGCGACCACACGGCCGGACCAGTCATCGGCGGATGGGCTGGGCGCCAGCGGAGCGGCGACCAGATCGGGCGGGGTCAGGATGCGTTCCTGAAACCGCGCGTCCTCGAAATAGCGGGCCTTGGTTGCGCGGATCGGCGGCGTGCCCGCGACCATGACGATTTCGTCGGTTGGCGGAAGCTGCATGATCTCGCCCGGCGTGAGCAGCGGCCGAGCCGTCTCCTGCCGTGAAACCATCAAGTGACCTAACCACGGTGCAAGGCGATGGCCGGCGTAGTTGGTGGAATCGCGCAACTCGGTCGCGGTGCCAAGTGCGTCGCTCACCCGCTTGGCCGTCCGCTCGTCGTTCGTGGCGAAGCTGACGCGGACGTGGCAGTTGTCGAGGATGGCGTTGTTCGGCCCATAGGCGCGCTCGATCTGGTTGAGGCTCTGCGCGATCAGGAAGCCTTTGATTCCATACCCCGCCATGAAGGCGAGCGCCGATTCAAAGAAGTCGAGCCGGCCGAGCGCCGGAAACTCGT
This sequence comes from Sphingosinicella microcystinivorans, assembly GCF_027941835.1. Lineage (NCBI taxonomy): Bacteria > Pseudomonadati > Pseudomonadota > Alphaproteobacteria > Sphingomonadales > Sphingosinicellaceae > Sphingosinicella > Sphingosinicella microcystinivorans. The sequence goes on along the minus strand of NZ_CP116005.1, from coordinate 1,298,055 downwards.
CCAGCATCAACAGCAGGCGATGGCGCTTGCCGGAGGTGGTCAGTTCCTCGGTCAACCGCCTGCCGATCTGGTTGAGGATCAGGCGGATAAGCGGCTTGGTGCGGTTTATGTCGGACGGCGGCACGACCAGATAGAGCGTGACGGGCCGGCGGCTGCCGACCAGATCGGCAATGCGCCAGTCGCATCGTGCCGTCACCTGCGCCACCACGGGATCGCGGTAGAGGCCGAGAAATGACATGGCTGTGGAAAGGACGCCGCTGCGCTCGTTCTCGCTCTTGTTCAGCAGCTCGCGGGCCGACGACGCGATGACGGGATGAACGCCAGCCTCGCCGAGATGCGGCGTATCCATCATGGCGCGCAAGGTCGCCTCGACCGGGCGACGCGGATCGGACAGGAAGTTGGCAACGCCCGCCAAGGTCTTGTCCTTCTCCGCATAGAGGATATGCAGGATCGCGCCGACCAGCAGCGAATGACTGGTCTTTTCCCAATGGTTCCTTTTGTCCAAGCTGCCTTCGGGATCGACCAGAATATCCGCGATATTCTGCACGTCGCGGACTTCCCATTCCCCTTGCCGGACCTCCAGCAGCGGGTTGTAGGCCGACGATCTGGCGTTGGTCGGATCGAACAGCAGCACGCGGCCATGCTTCGCGCGGAAGCCCGCTGTCAGCGTCCAGTTCTCGCCTTTTATGTCGTGAACGATGGCGGATGCGGACCATGTCAGCAGCGTCGGCACCACCAGCCCGACGCCTTTGCCGCTACGCGTCGGGGCGAAGCATAGGACATGCTCCGGGCCGTCATGGCGCAGGTAGTCCCGGTTGTATCGGCCGAGCAGGACGCCATCGGGACCGAGCAGGCCGGCGGTGCGGATTTCCCTATCCTCTGCCCATCGCGCCGAACCATAGGTGGCGACGTTGCGCGCCTCCCGTGCCCGGATGATCGACATGAGGATGGCGGCGGCGATGGCGAGGAAACCGCCCGATACGGCGATGATGCCGCCCTCGACGAAGATCGCGGGCGCGTAGGCGTCGAACGAAAACCACCACCAAAAGAAGGCCGGCGGATAATAGACCGGCAGGCCAACCAGCTCGAACCACGGATTGCCAAGCTGGGGCTGGAAGCCGAGACGAAACGCTACCCATTGCGTCGCCGCCCACGTCATCACCAAGACGATGGTGAAGACTACGGCGATCTGACTCCAAAGGATTCGGCCTCCGCGCAATGCAGGCTCCAGTCGGCAAAAGAGACGGAGCCGATCAGAGAGTAGGCAAAATCGGGACAGGCAACAGGAAAGCGGATGCGAGAGGGCTGCCGGATACTATCGGCGGCAAATAGGACGGGTTGCATTCACCGCCATCCGGCCGGGTGATCGCCGCTGCTCAACTGGTCGGGCGAATCGCCGCAATGGATGCCTCGGATAGCCCTCGCGTCATGTCGCCGCTGTCACATAGGTAACTTGCATAATGGAAGTAACGCCATTATGGATGTGCCATGCAACGAACAAGCTTTCTATCATCCGAATGTCCCGCAGCCCGAGCGCTGGAAAGCGTCGGTGACTGGTGGAGCATCCTGATCCTGCGGGACGCCTTCCAAGGGTTGAGCAAATTCGATGAATTCGAGAAGAATCTCGGTATTTCCACGAACATTTTGGCGAGGCGATTGAAACATCTCACAGCCGAAGGGTTGTTTGAAAGGCAACGATACAATGATCATCCGCCTCGATTTGAATACGTCCTTACCGACAAGGGGCGAGATTTCTATCCGGTAGCAATCGCCCTGTTCGCATGGGGAAACCGGAATCTTGCGCCCAATGAAATAGCCATGCGCCTTGGCGACAGGGAAACCGGTAGGGAACGAAACGCCATCATAGTCGATGCGGATACTGGAGAAAAAATCACTCCTGAAAACACGGTTCTTCTAGCAGGCCCAGCGGCGACGGAAGAAACGATGCGCGTCATAAACCGTGTGAAGCGGGTAAACTCAGAAAAAGCGGAATAATCAAATGCGTCGAATTGTTATAACCGGCATGGGTCTGGTGGGCCCTCTTGGTTCCGGGACCGAAACAAGCTGGAAAAGGCTCTTGGAAGGAAAATCAGGAATTAGGAGTTTGCCCGATGAAATCTCCAGCGACCTGCCGGTGAAAATCGGAGGACTCGTTCCCAGCCTGATTGAAGATTCCGAAGCCGGTTTCGATCCCGATGTGATCGTTGACACAAAGGATCAACGAAAAATGGATCGCTTCATTCTGTTCGCACTAGCGGCCGCGATGGAGGCTCTTGAAACGGCGGGATGGCATCCTACGTGCGACTACGAACGTGAGCGCACGGCGACAATTATTGCCTCTGGTATAGGCGGATTTCCTGCAATTGCTTCAGCAGTTCGTATAACGGATACACGGGGAGCACGGAGGCTATCACCCTTTACCGTGCCATCGTTTCTGGCCAATCTCGCGGCAGGACATGTTACCATCAGGCATGGATTTACAGGTCCTATTGGCACGCCTGTAACCGCCTGCGCTGCCAGCGTTCAAGCCATCGGCGACGCCGCGCGGCTGATACGCTCTAACGAGGCCGACATCGCTCTGTGCGGCGGGGCAGAAGCATGCATTGATAAGGTTAGTCTTGGGGCATTTGCTGCCGCGCGAGCACTATCCACCGGCTACAATACTACCCCGGAACTGGCGTCGAGGCCGTTCGACACCGGGCGCGATGGTTTCGTAATGTCTGAAGGGGCGGGTCTGATCGTCATAGAGGAATTAGAACATGCCCTCGCTCGGGGTGCCAAGCCCATAGCGGAATTGGTGGGATACGGCACAAGCGCCGATGCACATCATATGACTGCCGGTCCAGATGACGGCCGAGGCGCGGCCCGTGCGATGGGAATTGCACTCCACAGTGCTGGGTTGAAACCAATCGATATTCAACATTTGAACGCACATTCCACCTCCACCCCCGTAGGAGATCGAGGAGAAATTGCCGCGATACAATCCGTGTTCGGCAATCATGATGTGGTCGTAAGCGCCACGAAATCGGCTACGGGGCACCTACTTGGTGCCGCAGGCGGTATTGAGGCAATCTTCACGGTGCTCGCTTTGCGCGATCAAATTGCTCCCCCAACGAGAAATTTAGAAACCCCCGATCCTGTTGCCGCTGGTATCGACCTCGTTCGCCAATCTGCGCGGCCCATTCTCATGGAACATGCCATTTCCAACGGATTCGGCTTTGGCGGTGTTAATGCAAGTGTCGCTTTCCGGCGATGGCAGTAACAGTCCCGGACTGTGCTTCCGCAAACACTTCGGTTCGCTACGCAACGATGGTCAGATAACGCTTTTGAGAGGAAGGTCGAATAGAGCATTGATCCTATAGCGCCGGTCCTATCTGCCCGCGCAGACCTCGCTGCTGAGCTGGCGGTTGATGACCGGCCGCCACGGGACAAGGGTGCATTTATGGCTCTTTTCAACCACAGCGAACTGGCTGCTGGATAATTGTACGGTGCCGTTGGACTTGTCGCTCACGCCTTCGCTATCCGTGGTAGTATCGAACGGTAGTCCGTGCAGACCTTCCGGCCCATGTCGTTGGCGAGGCTGAGCAGGTTGCGAAGCGCCGCGCTGCGATTGGACGGCGACCAGACAGCCGAGAAGGCGACCGGCTCCGGCTCGTCGGTGAAGGGCAAAAAGACAATGCCGTTTGTCGGCAACAGCGCCGTGGCCGCGCCGACGATGGTGATGCCAAAGCCCTGTCCGACCAAAGACAAAAGGGTGCCACGCCCCACGTCGAAGCGCAGGATCGACGGCGCAGGCCAGCGCTCGGCATGGCGTAGCACGATATGGCTATGAACCTGCGGTCCAGTGCCGCCATGCCGGACAAGGAACGTCTCGCCTGCCAAATCGGGCCATGTGACGGCTGACCGCTTGGCGAGCGGATGCCGTTCCGGTAGCACCGCCAAGAGCGGTTCGGTCCATGTGCGACGGGAATGGCAGTCGGGTGGTTGGGGCGTGCCCGCGACGAACGCCACGTCCAACCTGCCGGCGCGAAGCTGCACCACCGCTTCACGGGCCGGGCCTTCGGCGATCTCGACTTCAACATCGGGGTAATCCTTGCGGTATTGGCCGATCAGCTTTGCGAGGAAGCTATGCGGAATCAGGGCATGGATACCGATACGAAGCCGGCCGCTTTCTCCGGCTGCCGCCATGCCGGCGGTTTTCACCGCATGGTCGAGTTGGTCAATACCTACGGCTATCCGCTCGACGAAATGGCGTCCGGCCTCGGTCAGCCGAACGCCGCGCGCATGACGCTCGAACAAGAGGATGCCGAGGTCTTCTTCCAGTGCCTTCACGCGGGCGCTGACGCTGGACTGTGCAACGCCGAGCGCGTTGGCGGCGTGACGGAAGTTGAGATATTCGGCGACAGCGAGAGTGTGAACTAAGGTCATCATTGGCACTCGCCCCGAAAGGAGATGATTGCTCAACAGATTTAATCCGTCATTTCTCCTAAGTCTACGCATGCCAAATCGCCATGACTAAATCACAATGAAGTTGCGAATGGTCTGCGTAGTATTGGCAGACATATTAAATAGAGGATCGCGCCGACAATCCAAACCCAACCGTTCCATGCCCCGGCGGTGGCAGAATAGAGTGCTGTGAAGCCAAGCGGTCCTGCGATAGAGCTTAGATTGGTGAGGCTCGTTAGCGTTCCTTGCAAAGCCCCTTGCTTGTTACTGCTGACATTGTTTGAGAGCATTGCCTGCAAGGCCGGCATGCCAACACCCCCGGCGGCAAGCAGCAACAGAATCGGGAACACCATCCATCCCTGCGTGGCAAAAGCCAGAAGAACGAAGCCAGTCGCATCCGCAGCCATGCCAAACAGCAGCGTGCGCCGCTCTCCAAGCCGGCTTGAAAGCGGGCCGGTAACAAACGCTTGGAAGATCGCATGTGTTGCCCCAAACGCCGCGAGCGACAAACCAACGGTCGCGGTGTTCCACTGAAAACGGTCCTCGCCATATATGACCCATAGGGCTGCAGGCACTTGGCCGATCAGTTGAATAATGAAGAAAACTGCGAAAAGCGCACCTAGCCCGCGCAATGCATCATCCAGCCGTAACAGAACGAATGGTTTGATGCGAACCGGCTTTCCGGTCCCGCCATGGCTGTGATGAGTCTCCTTGAGGAAAATGCAGGCAAGCAGGAACGCGAACCCGTTGAGAAGGGCGGCGGCGATAAACGGGGCATGAGCAGAGATACCACCGAGCATGCCACCAAGTGCTGGCCCGGCAATCATGCCCGCCCCATAACAGGCCCCCATGTAGCCGAACCAGCGTGCGCGAGAACCTTCCCCCGTCGAATCGGCAATGGTTGAGGCTGCTACAGCTCCGGTTGCGCCCGTGACGCCGGACACGAGTCGGCCGATATAGAGCACCCATAAGACCGGCGCTGATGCCATAATCGTGTAATCGACTGCGGCTCCTGCAAGAGAAGCCAGAAGTACCGGACGCCGACCGTAAGAATCCGAAAGCTGTCCAAGCATGGGCGCGAAGACGACCTGCATCAATGCATAGAGCGACAGCAAGGCACCATAGTGTCCAGCGACCTGCTCTGCTGGCACAAGCTCACGCAGAAGCGTCGGAAGGACGGGCATGATGAGGCCGAGACCCATGGCGTCAAGACCCACGATCAGCAGGGCAATGATGGCAGAGCTGCGCACCTGAAACTCCAGCGCCGCTCAATGGAGCGACTTTATCAACGATAAGGAGATGGACATAGAACTTATCGGTGATAAATTGTCAAGCACTGGCGAAGGAACGTGAATGACCAAACTGGACAAGGGCACCGTGATCGCGGCGGCGCTAGAGCTGTTGAACGAGGTTGGCATGGACAGCCTGACGACGCGGAAGCTCGCTGAACGCCTCAAGGTTCAGCAGCCTGCGCTTTACTGGCATTTCCAGAACAAGCGAGCGCTGCTTGATGCGCTCGCCGAGGCGATGCTGGCGGAACGCCATACCCGCTCGCTACCCGAAGAGAATGAGGACTGGCGGGTGTTCCTGAAAGAGAATGCCCTGAGCTTCAGAACGGCGTTGCTCTCTTATCGCGACGGCGCGCGTATCCATGCCGGCACTCGACCGACAGAACCGAATTTTGGCACCGCCGAGACGCAAATACGCTTTCTCTGCGCGGAGGGCTTTTGTCCGAAGCGCGCCGTTTGGGCGCTCCGGGCGGTCAGTCACTATGTGGTCGGTTCCGTTCTCGAGCAGCAGGCATCTGATGCCGATGAGAGAGTTCCGGACAGGCCAGATGTGTCCGAGCAAGCACCGTCGTCCTTCCTGCACGATCTGTTTCACGAGTTGGAAACAGACGGCATGGATGCTGCGTTCAACTTCGGACTCGACAGCCTCATCGCTGGTTTCGAGCGGCTGCGTTCATCTACAACAGATTAGAGGCTTATGCCCCTTTGCCGCCCCAACTGCCACGACACCGATCCGCTTTGCACGATGCCCATGACCTCACGGCCGAGCTGGCGGTCGATGACCGGCCGCCACGGGACAAGGGAAATGAGCGGTATCTTGCCAGACAGGATACCGCCATTCACGAGGTTTCGAAGATTATTGCGCCGCATCGGAGCGGGCTTGCTTCCAGTCGTCGGCTAGACGACTGGCGACTTCTCGGTGGCAGCATCACGGGATCGAAGGAGCGCCAGCCCCAACGACACCAGCACTGCCATTGCCGTGGCGTAACAAATCACGGGCCACGCTGTATCGCCGTTTAACAGCGTCACCGCCAATGTCCCGACGATACTGACTATCAGGCTTTGGATGCAGAAGTAGAACGCAACCGCTGATCCAGCGATGTCGTCGAACTGCGCAAGTGCGCCGTTGGCGGTAACGGACACCGTGAAGACAATGCCGACCGCGACAACCCACATCGGCAGGATGAAGCTGAAAAATGACGGCGATCCGAAAAGTTGGCCGATCCCCAACAGGATCGCGCCGGAAACGAGCAACGCCATCCCGCGCGCTACGCATCCCGCGATACCCCATTTGGCAACGAAGGACTTTGCGAAGCGGGTTGTCGTGACCATGACCAGCGCGACAGTCGCGAAGGCCAAGCTAAATCCGATCTCGGAATAGCCGGCTTGGCCTATGAGAACACGGGGGGCTGTCGAGAAGAAAACGAAGAATGTGCCCATGCCGGCACTAAATCCGACCGTGTAAACCCAAAAGGCCGGACTCGCGAAGATCGGCAAAACAGATCGTTGCGTTCTGGCCTGATCCAACGGTCGGGTTTCATGCCACCTGAAACTGGCGTTTAAGAGTGCGAGCGAAGCCAGTGCAGCCAGTGTGATGAAGATCGCCTGCCATCCCCAAAACTCGCCGATCAGCGCACCGGCTATAGGGCCGAGCGCAGGCACGAACGCCAGCATCGAACTGAAAAGGCCGTAGATGACGGCACCTTCGGGACGATTGGCATATACGTCGCGCACGGTCGCGAAGGTGGCCACCAGCATGGCCGATGCTCCAACAGCCTGAACCAGACGAAACGCAACAAAGGCTAATGCAGTTGAAGAACAAGCCGCTCCCAGAGACGCAGCAACGAAAGCCGTTGCGCCTACAAGCAGGATCGGCCGTCGCCCGACGCGATCGGAGAGTGGCCCAAAGATCACTTGGCCCACACCGAGCATCACCATGTAGAGGCTCAACGTGAGTTGGATTATGGATGGAGTCGTGTTCAGGACGCCCGGCATCGCCGGAACGACTGGAAGATAAATATCCATCGCCAGCGAGGCGAGGATGTCGAAGGGAGCCATAAGCAGCAAGGCTGCCGGCAGCGTATAGGCCCACGCGGGGCGTGTGGTGGTCATGACGAATCAACCGCTCGATTAAGGATACCGGGCAGCGTCTGCTCGTCAGCAATCAGATGGGATTGGTCTTACAGAGCGCCGCAACAACAATTCTGATGTTGCGGCTTACTTGTCTGCTGACTTGGAATTTCCCATGCTGATGGCTCCACGATTACGAAATTGAATAGCAGCTCTTATCGAATTAGTTGTTGCGTTGCAATGCGGTATCGTTGGCTCCTATAGCCCCAACCCCCGCTGCCGCCCTAACTGCCACGACACCGAACCGCCCTGCATGATACCCGCGACCTCGCGGCCGAGCTGGCGGTCGATGATCGGCCGCCACGGGACAAGGGTGAACTCGTGGCTCTTTTCCACGATGGCGAACTTGCCGCTCGTTAGCTGGACAGTCCCGGTGAACTTGCCGCTGACACTCTCACCATCCTTGGCGGCGCGGAACGGCAGCGCCTTGCCCTCGGCCATCTCCGCACCGGCGCGCGCAACTTCCCGCTCGCGCAGGGTGGCGAGAAGATTGCGCCGGTAGAAGATTCGGCCGTCCCTGTTGCGCGTGGCGTCGCGCTGTTCGATATGATGCTCGCGGCGCTGGTCCATGGCTTCGCGGACCTGTTGCCCGAAGCCGGTCGGCGCAAGGTCGGCCGTTTCGCCATGGACCAATCGCCGGTCCAGCCATGTCGCGCAGTCCGAACGTATCTGCCTTTGCAGATCAACCGGGGAAAGCACGCGAACGCTGGCCTGCCGGTCGCGGCCGGTATCGTAATCAGCCGCGCGGCTGACCAGATCATCTGGGATGCGCCATTGGTCGGCGTCGATGCGCTCGACGATGCCGGCCCGGCGCAGCGCCTCCAGCCGCCGGACATGGGCATCGATATAGCCCTCATAGTCGCCGCCGGGAACGCGGCCCTCGAATTTCGCCTGCTCCAGATGGCGGCTCGGCCGATAGATGCCGTCCTCGGCGATGGCGGTGATGGTGCGGTCGGACGGCCGGGGTGCCACCTCGGCCGGGCCGATCTGGATGACGCTGCCAATGCGGGCGTCCTCCAGCCGCTCGGGCGTGATGCCGGCGATGTGGTGCGTCCTACCGTCGATCCCGTCCACCACGATTGTCAGGTTCTCGCCCAACTCGTCGGACAGGTGCTTGTCCACGACGCGGCCGACGATAGGCGTCTCGGGCGCTCCGTCATGGATTTGGAAGCTCATGGGATCGCGTTCGCCTGCCTGCGGGCCGAGCGCCTTCTGCATGGTGCGGATAATGTCGCCACGCTCGCCTAGCTCGCGCAGGGCCGGTTCCATGTCCTTGCTCAATTCCCAAACGGCGGGCGCGTGCTCGGTCGCCAGCCCCATCTTCTCCAGCTTGGTAAGGCGGCGCAGGCGCAAGGTGCGCTCGAACTGCCGCCTCGGCTCTGCCAGTTCATGGCGCAGGTCGAGGAAACGGGCATCGGCTTCCTCGACCATGGCGCGGTCGATCCGGGTGAAACGGTCTTGGTCGATCTCGGCGGATAGCTTGCGGGCCTGCTCGATCTCGGTCACGGGGCCGAGTTCGAGACTGGCAAGCTCGCTGGCGCGTTCGCGCAGGCCGGCGGAAAGGTAGTCGCCGTTGATGACTAGATCCCCGCCCATATCGTCGCGGCCGTTGACGACGATATGCACATGGGGATGGCCGGTGTTGTAGTGATTGACGGCAACCCAATCGAGTTTGGTGCCAAGGTCAGCTTCCACCTGTTTCATGAAATCGCGGGTGTAGGCCGTGAGGTCCGACAGCTCCGCCCCCTCCTCGGGCGAGACGATGAATCTGAATTGGTGGCGGTCGTCCTTGCCGCGATCAAGGAAGGCGTCGCCATCGGCGCGGTCCTCGGTCGCCGAATAGAGCCGGCCCCGCTCGCCGTCGCGTGAGGTTCCGTCACGCTGGACATAGCGCAGATGTGCACGGGCACGGCCGCCCTTCAATGCGGCCCTGACGCTGCGCTGCTTGACGATGACGCGGCGGCTGCCCGGCTGGCGATGATGCCAGTTGCCCGAGATATTGCGGGCACGCACGAAGCTCGCGCCCCGGCCGCGCTTCACGCCCTTGCCGCTGGCGACCACGGCACGGGACCGGCCCGACGATGACGGGCGGGCGGATGACGGCATGGAAGGGTCGCGGGAGGCTGCCGCCTGATGCTGCCGGGTGATCTTCCTGACCTGCGTGAAAAAGCTCTTGGTCTTGCCAGCCTTCGGCGTGTCGGATCGGATGCGGCCGGGCTTCGGTCGGAAGCGGTTTTCGTCGTCGGCGCTCAAGGGCGCGACTCCAGCCCAAACCGCCGGAAAACCGCCGATCTGCGCCTATGGTGCCGCTTGAAACCCTGCAAAGCCAAGGCTTTGCGCAAAATCGCGGCACGCGGCCCCTCAAAACCATGGTGCCGGAACCGGCCACCTAACCAGTGTGCAGACAACAACAATTTCCAGAAGCGGCCCGACATGGTGCCGTCTTCTTTAATCTTGCCCTCCGCCCTTTCTGTCTTTTCTGCCCCTCCTGCCGGGAATCCTGCCGGGCGCAAACCTGCCCGACCGGATGCCAAAACCAAAACCGCCGAGCGCGGGAACGCCGCCTTCATGGCGTTCCCCCGTCGCTGGCGCTCGCCACGAAAATGCTGCCGTCCTGCGGCTCCGCACGGGCGCGGCCGTCGCCGGATTGCGCCTCGGACAGCGGCGCGGCGGCAGCTCGCGTGTCGTCCGGGCGCATGACGAATAGCGGTGCCTCGCGCCAATCGGGCGGCGGTGCCGGTGGTTGCAACGGCGCATCCGATGGAGCCGCGCCGCCAAGGATCGGGGCGAGCGCGGCGACATAGGCGCGGGTTTCGGCGGGAAGCGGGCGGCCCGTCGCGCGGTGCTCGTCATAGCGGCCGGGGCCGGCGTTATAGGCCGCCAGCATCGCCGCGACATTGCCGTAGCGGTCGAACATCTCGCGCAGATAGGCGGTGCCTGCGAGGATGTTGTCGCGCGGGTCGTAGGGATCACGGCCGAGGCCATGGCGGACGCGCAGGCCCGCCCATGTGTCGGGCATCACCTGCATCAATCCCATCGCCCCGGCTGACGATATGGCGCGCACATCGCCCGCGCTTTCGGCGCGCAGCACGGCGCGAATCCAGTGCTCGGGGATGCCGAAACGCTGCGACGCCTCGGCGATGTGCGCCGCATAGGGATGGGCGGCGGTCGGGCGCTCGACGGGCGCGGATTGCGCGACAGCGACGCCCGATCCGGTGCAGACGGAAAGCGCCCCCGCCAGCAGCAGGACGGCATAATGCCATGCCGGCCTGTCTCCGCTTTGCCGCCAGCCTGCCAGCGTGCTCGCTGCGGTCAAGGGCAAGGCGCAAGCGCCGGCCGATGGCCGCCCCTGACCTTCGCTGCGCGCGCCGGCCGTCTGGTCGCCGAGCGGGACGAAGGGATGAGACGGCTTTTCCGCGAACAAAGGGATGCCGATCTTTGACCGGATGGCGGGCCGGACGCGCGCGGCCGTCATTCCTCATCCTCGATCTTCCGGGCGTGCTTCCAACGCAGGGTCCAGACCGAAGGGTCGTCGTTGGACTGGAACAGTTTGGCGCGGATCGGGAACGGAAAGATCGGTCCCTCCAATCGCATCGACACGAACTCGCCAGCGTTCTCACTGGAGTCTTTCCATGCGGGGCCTGCGTCCGGCCCGTCCTCGCTGTCGAGGCGCAGGCGATAATCGGGCGCGTTTTTCACGTCGCTGGGCTTGGCCGGGACGATGAACAGCTTTTCGTGGAGGCCGAACGAATGAAGCTCTCCCGCATAGCCGGTTTCGGTGCGGGTGAAGGTGCCTATTTCTGCCATGGGAAATCTCCTGCGGTTGGTTCTCGGGGGGTGGTTTCAGTGCGTCGGCGCGCGCCACTCGTAGCGGCCGACGCCTTCCTCATCGGTCCAGAGCGGAACCGCTCGGCCGATGACGGAATCTGCGGGGATGGGTCCGAAATAACGGCCGTCGAGGCTGTCGCGGACTTCCCAATTCATGAGGAAAAGCTGGTCGCCGCCGATGACGCGGCAGCCCTGCCAGACGGGCAGATCGCGGCCGAGGCTGTCGCGCTCCAGCGCCTCGCCCATCTCGATCCCGTCAACCGTGATCGTGCGGCCGGCTCGGCAAACCCGCTGTCCGGGCAGGCCCAAGACGCGCTTCAAGAGCGGGACGCCTCGTGCGATATAGCCGCGCTCGACCATGAAGCTGGCGAGCGGTTCGGGCGGCATGATGGCGACCAACTCGGGCACGTCGAGCGCGTCGGCCGGCTCGACGGTGTAGAAGCCGATGGGCGCGCTGGCCGTGGCGTTCCAGATGAGTTTCACGGGCCAATCGACGGCGCTGGCGGCGGCGATGCCGATGGCGGCGAGCGCCGTCACCGTAAGGGTGCGGCGGCGTGTCATGGCTCGATCCTTCGGCGGTGAAGCCACGCGGCATGTCGCTCGGGCGTGTAGGCGTGCGGCTCCAGATTGGCAGTCAAACGGTTGTGGACGTGCCGCCAGTGATCCGGCGAGGCGTCGGCCGGATCGAGGCCGAGCGCATCCACGGCGTCGATAGCTACAAGCGCACGCTGCACCTTGGGCCAGCCGTCGAGGCGCAACAGGATTTCGCCACCGGGGCGCACGAAGGGCAATGTCTGGAACGGCTCGCCGCGCCCGATGGCGCGCACAATGTCGATGCGCGAAACGACAGTGCCGTGCTCGCCAGATGCCCAACGGACGAAGGCGAAGACGCTGCCCGGCGCGAAGCCGACGACGCTGCGGCGGCGGTCGATGATCTGCTCGTAGCTCTTGCGGCCGAAGCGTATCCAGTGCTCGACCTTGCGTTTCTCGAAGGTCAGCTCGACCAATGTGGTGAAGGGCGCAGGCCCGTCCGGCAGCGGACGGCCGTGCGCGCTGCGGTGGGCGCGACGGGTCATTGTTCGTCTCCGGGGATGTGCTGGGGGCTGCGCGGGCACAGCGCGTCGAGCGCGGCCCTCATGGCTCGCCCCTTCGGGCAGAACCGGCACCACGCTTCGCCTGCGCGCGCGTCAAAGAAAAAGAGTTAGATTCTCTGTTAGATAAGTTAGCGGTCGGATTCCGCGTTTCAGGCCAAAGCGTTAGCTGCGGTTCGTGCGCCTGATCTGCCGATAGTGCTGCGCCTGATGTGCCGATACCCCGTGCGCCTGATCTGCCGATGGCATTAACAGGCTTATCAACAGTGCCTGTTGATGAGCTTTCGGGGCGGATGCGCAGCAGTTCGCGGCCGTCTTCCCGCTCGATCTGGAGCAGGTAGCCGGGAAGTTGCTGGCGGGCCGCGATCCGGCGCAGATCCAGCGCGAAGTCGGACGGCCGGGCGAGGCTGCCGGATTTCTGGTGAAGGTGCGCGACCTCGAAAATCCAGCCGTGGCGCTGGTGCCCGGCGTGCTTTCTGGCGACGCGGTAAAGCCATCGCTCGATGCCGCCAGTCAGCCGGAAATAGGCCGGGTCGATGGTCAGGACCAGCGAGCGGTCGATGACGCTGTTGTAGAACCATTCGGGCAGGACGAACTCCATGCCCTCGACGCGGCCGGCGCGCGTCGTCATTTCCTCCCACTCGTTGATCCATGAGAATTGCCGGCGTCGCCAATGCGGGCCGTTGCGGATGGTGGTGGCGATGACCGTCGATTGCAGCCGCGCCAGCGCGGCTTTCAGAAGCCGGTATTGGTGATTGCCGGTCGGCCGCCCGATGGCGCGCAACAGATGGTAGGGGGTAAAGCGGACAAAGCGCGACGTGGTGAGGCCGTTGTTCTCGGCCGCAACGATCTGCGAGGCCGCCCATATCAGTACATCGGCGTCCCATATGGTCGCCATGCCATGCTCGGGCATCCCGAACACCTGCACCTCTATGTCGGCGGCCTTGTAGAGAATCGGCTTGGTGCGCGGGGTCTTCGCCAGCGAGAAGAACGGCCGTTCCATCAAATCGCGCTGGTCGCGCGGCGGAGCATCGCCCGTTGCAACCACGAAGGGGTCTAGGCGGCTGCGCTCGCTGTCCTCGGTCGGCTGCGCGGGGGCGTGATCGTCCTCGCGCAGCATCTAGCACTCGTCCCGTTCTTCGGGCGTGAGCGGACGCGCGGGAAAGACAGTGCCGGCGGTCTTGTCGCGGGTGGATTTGCGCTCGCCCGCCGCGCTCCAGTCCTCCAGATCGCGGACGGTGTAGAGGACGCGCCCGCCGACCTTGCGATAGGTCGGGCCGGTGCCGTAGGTGCGATGTTTCTCAAGGGTGCGGATGGATATGCCGAGGAAGCGCGCGGCTTCCTTGGTGCGCAACAGGCGCGGCGGCAGGCCCGCAAGCGGGTTGGGCATGGATCACCTCCAGTCGGGAATGGGCTGCCGGGGGGCGGCAGCGGACTGTGGCGAACCATGGCGGGGGATCGGCGGCGCGTAGCGTGCCGCATTTGCGCCTATGCGTTGACGGCACCCCCCTTCGGGGCGCTGCGCGGTCGAGGGATTTCAGCCGCCCGTCGCGGTGTCGCGCCGAAAAGGCAAAGACATTCGCGCGCGGCTCGGCTAAGATTGTGAGTGGAGCAGACGCGCTGCTCTGGGGCGTAGTAACCCCTCACGAATGGCCGGTGCCAGCCAGAACGGCACCAACTCCTTGACCTATGGTCGGGGAGCCTGTGGCGTATACAACAGGCTTTCCGAGCTAAAGGCCATGGGGCCGTTTCGTGACGGTTACTAACTCCCCGATCACCAAGAGTCAGAGAGAATCGTTTGCGGGGGCGCACCGCAGACAAGCTCTCTCAGATACGGGGAATGACTATGCGGGTTCCTGTCGAACTCGATCCCGATGTGGACGACGAAGCGCCGACCGGCGACACCATAACCGTCTATGACGAACGGCATTTCGTGACCTATCTACGCTTGCTGGATGCCAAGGCCGAGGGCGCGGACTGGAAAGAAGTCGCGCGGATCGTGCTTCACCGCGATCCGGCTGCCGAGGAACTTCGGACCTATCGTTGCTGGCAAAGCCATCTCGAACGCGCGCAATGGCTTTCGCATGAGGGCTATAGGAAGATTCTGGAACAGGCGGCAGCTAACAAGGCGTGAGCATCGGCGGTTTTCAGCTTACTTCACCTCGCAGGCTTAGGAATTTTACGATATCTGACCGACAGGAATCGACCTAATCGCTGACGTTTCGAGTGGCTTTGTCGCGTCCTAAAAGCTGATATGCCCCTCAATTGTTGGCCCATTCTGAACAGGTCAACTCATACGTTACCTCGCCGTGCTCCGTGCCGGGTATGGGGTCGGGAAAATCCAAGAAATCCGTCCGCGTGTGTTTCATACCAACCTTCTCCATTACACGGCGCGACCCTTGGTTGACCGCCATTGTATTGGCCACAATCTTGTCATATCCCGCGACCTCGAAGCCCCAACCGATAAGAGCCAAAGCTCCTTCAGTTGCCAGCCCCTGCCCCCAAGCTTCCCGGCGCAGTCGATATCCGATCTCAGCTAACGCCCTCCCTTTCGGCAACAAGCAGAACCAGCCGACGAACTCGTCATCCGCATTGCGTCGCGCTGTCCAGACGTTCGGCTCGGTTCCTCGTGGCATGAGAAATGGCGCGGTCGTCGAATCGATCCTGTCATGATCAACCGCACCATTGTTAAGAAACCGCATCACTTCTGGGTCAAGCTCTAGCTGGATGAAGTTAACACGATCCACCGGGGCGCAAGGACTGAGAATCAAACGCAGCGTCTTTAGTAAGGTCATGGAAAATTCCTCAAAATAAATTTACGGCATGGTCGTGCGAAACCATGGATTGCGCAACGAGTTATTCAGTTGAGCAGCCGCCTTGCCGTTCTTGACACATGAAGCAGTCTGTTAGCTCCACTCCATTCTTGCTGAAATTCTCGTAGGAATTCTAAAGTCCGCAACATTTCCCCGAGGGCTGGCTTTCCGGCTCTTTTCGTATCGCACCTCTTTGTTGCAACTGGCAGTAAGTTTGCGACTTGCAACAAGACGGTGCTCGCTAACGATCAACGCTTGCCGGGCTTGATAGGGTAGTGGAGCAACAGGCGATAGCCGCCGCACATCATCTTTATGCCGTGCGCAACCAGACGGCGAGCCTTGTTCTTGCGCGGGTCGTTCTCGAAATCCTCCTTGGAGCCGCGAAAGCCGAGCAGGACTTCGGCGATGGTGCGATAGCTTTCTCCGCGTAGTCGGGCGTCGAGCGCGCGCAGGGACAGGATATGCCATTGCCGGAGTTGGGCAGGAACGGCCCGGAAGTCGGGACCGGGCGCGCGGCCATTGAGGGACCGCCAAAGACGGCGCGCAGCGTGGGCGCGCAGCTCCAGAAAGGAATCCATCGGCAGGGTGACGGCATAGAAAGCGGCTGCGTCGGGCACCGCCTCGGGCAGCCAGAATTGATGTGCCACGCCATCCACCTGCCAGATACCATGCCAGCCATCGGCAGCGCGGCGCAGGTCGAGGGCGGCGAGATGAGCCAGCGTCAATATTGGTTCGGTGTCACCGTTCTTATGCTCGACCGGCGAGAGCATCACCGCTTGCGGATGAAGGCTAGGACTCCAGATTGGTGGCGGCCGGTCATACGGCGCGTCGGGATCGCACGGGAAATCGCAACCCCCAGCGATCCGCGAACGCTTCAAGGTCGCGGCCGGACGGTCCCCCGGTCAGTGCGATGGTCTGGAACGCCTGACGATAATCGTCATTCCGGCGCAGATATTCCCAAGCGAAACCGGCGGCCGGAATATGCTTCGCGTGTCTGTATGCCGCCGGCAAACGCCAGTCGATGCTAAGCATGGCGTCACCTCCCAAAGCCGGGGCGCGCAAGGCAGCGCCCAGCCCCCAGAGGTTCAAAGATCGCTGGAAATATGGAAGCCGCGCAAAGCAGATACGTTGAGCGGCCAACCCGATCATTCTCGGTTGTCTTCTGATTAACACTATTTTGATGATTCCGCGAGACGCCCGCCCGCAAAAGCGCGGGCAAGGCGCTCCGGCTTTCATTGGCTGGAAAACACATGCACCTCGTCATGTGCGGTTTCGACTGTGAAAAACTCGCCGTTCATTTCAGCGTCACGGGCCATTGCTTTCCAATCAATGTAGTAGCGCAGCGCCTCGGGGATTGTAGTGCCGCTTTCAGCGGTCAAATCCTCCATGAAGTCGGCAAGGCTGGCGAACTGGCCGTGATAGCAGTCCCGCAAGGCGGTTTCGGCTTGGTCCATGTCATCGTCGCACTGATCCAGCAGGCCAGCGCCTAGCGCGCCATACTCGGCGATGAAAGCGCCCATGCGTGCCACGGTTTCGATGCCGGCATATTCGCTGATCGTGATGCCCTCGAAGCCCTCATAATCATGGATGGCATATTCCTCCGCGTGCTCGATGGGGGATCGTGCGAGCATAGCCGCAATCTCGTCCCTGATTTCGTCCGCATCCTGATCCGCGTCGATCCAAGCCCCATGCAGATAGCCGTTATTGTAGGCAGCAAGGCAGGCGACATAGATGCGGGGATTGCTGTCGGAAAGGTTGGTCATGTCTCTGATCCTCGGGTCTGAAGGTCAGCGAAGCGGAACGCCGCGCCTGACCTTCTGGCCGTCGCCGAGACTGGGGTAGCAACGAGCAAGGGCGACCGGGGTGGAGGGATCACCCGGCCTGCACAAGCCCCTTGGGGGCGCGGAAGGTTGGGGATACCACTCCGGACGGTTCCACTTACCTTGCTGGCGCGAGGGCAAGGCCCTTAGCAAACCTGTTGAGGATCACGCGGCGGTAGACGGTCGTTGCCGTCCGTGTTCCTGTTCGCTGTGCAGAGGTCACAAGAATGTGCGGCCAAAGCGCGAGCGTGGTTTTGAGGATTCACTGGAAATATAGAAGCCGCTCAAAGCAGATACATTAAGCGGCTAACCCGTTCGTTTTTGGTGTTTTTGGCTTGGCGACAGCCAGAGATTCTGCGAGGTCTGCCCGTGTGAGCACGGACAGGCAGTCATGTTCTCATCTGCTAGAAAACACATGCACCTCGCCGTGCGCCGTCTCAATGGTGAACAAGTTGCCGCTCATATCTGAGTCCCGCACCATCGCCCCTCAATTGACGTTTGACGTACATCGTCAATATCGCTATAGTTGGAAGATCATGATTCTGAGCTATCGGGATAAAAACACAGAGCGTTTTGCAAGGGGCGAGTTCGTTAAAGCCTTTCAAGGGTTTGAAGAACAGGCCGCGCGGCGGCTGTCCATCCTGAATGCGGCGCTGTCGCTCGATACGCTCCGCGCCCTGCCGGGCAACCGGCTTGAAGCGCTCAAAGGGGATCGTGCAGGACAGTACTCCATTCGCATTAACCAGCAATGGCGCATCTGTTTCGAGTGGCTCCCCGGCCAAATTGGGCCGGGCAATGTTGAAATCGTGGACTATCACTGAGGAAAGGAGATCAGGCCATGTTTATGAGAGCTGTTCATCCCGGCGAAATCCTCAAGGATGAGCTGGACGGACTGGATGTTTCGCCGACCGAGTTCGCGCGGCAGATCGACGTGCCGCCAAACCGGATCAGCCAGATCATCGCTGGTAAGCGCGCTGTGACCGGCGATACCGCACTGCGCTTCGGGCACTGGTTCGGCACCGAACCGCAGTTCTGGCTGAACCTGCAAAGCGCCTACGAAATCCGTGTTGCGGAGGAAAAGGCGGGACAGGCGATCGCGCGGCTGCCGGTTCGTTCAGGTGTGCCCACGATGGCCGAACACCAGCCACGATAGGGACCCAGAATGAATCTGCCATCTGCCGAGCATGTCATTGTTTTGTCTCCTGACGGCCAGCGCCGTCTTGTCGAGGCGCTGCGCTCGCCGTCTGAGCCATCGGTTGCCTTGGTGCGGGCCGCGCGTAGCCATGCGACGCTGGTGAAACAGGAACTACGGAATATCGAAGGACCGGAATCCGGTTCGACTAGCGAATGAAGGAGCAATGGACGTGAAGGGGGCAAGCAGCAGAATTCAGGGCCTTGGCGGCTTTGTGTGGTCAATCGCGGAAATCCTGCGCGGTGATTTCAAGCAATCCGAATATGGCAAGGTCATTCTGCCCTTCGTTGTCATGCGGCGTTTGGACTGTATTCTCGAAGCATCGAAAGATGCCGTCCTCGCCGCTGCCGAAACCCTGCCGGATGGCGTGGACGACGCAACGCGCGACATGATCCTGTTTGGCGCGATTGGCGGCAACGTGAAGGTCTATAATCTTTCGCGTTTCACCTTCGACCGCCTGCGTGGTCAGGACGCGCGCCAACTGCACGACAATCTAGTCGACTACATCACAAAGTTCTCAGGCAATGTCCGCGACATTTTCCTCGACAAGTTCCTGTTCACCGACCAGCTGAAGCGCCTGAAGGATGGCGGCATTCTCTGGAACGTGTTTGAGCGGTTCTGCGAAATCGACCTTCATCCCGATTCCATCAGTAATCTGGAGATGGGTTATTTGTTTGAGGAACTGATCCGCCGCTTCTCGGAAATCTCGAACGAAACCGCCGGTGAACATTTCACGCCGCGAGAGGTCATCCGACTGATCGTTGATCTTCTGATCGCCAATGACGATACCAAACTCACCGGGCGCGGGATAATACGCCAAGTATACGATCCAGCCTGCGGCACGGGCGGCATGTTAGCCCTGACGGAAGGCGCGCTCAAGGACTTCAATTCCTCTATCCGCGTTGAGTTGTTCGGGCAGGAGCTGAACGGCGAATCCTTCGGCATCTGCAAATCCGACATGCTGGTGACGGGGCATGACCCGGAGCAGATCGCCTTCGGCAACACGCTTAGCCACGATGCTCACAAGGACAAGAAATTCCACTACATGCTGTCCAATCCGCCCTACGGGGTGGACTGGAAGAAATATCAAGACAAGATCAAGGCCGAAGCGGACACGATGGGCTTTGACGGTCGTTTCGGGGCGGGCACGCCCCGCATATCGGACGGCCAGCTCCTGTTCCTGCAACATATGATTTCCAAGATGCGCGATGACGAGGCCGGATCGCGCATTGGTATCGTTATGAACGGATCGCCCCTGTTCACCGGCGGTGCGGCTTCCGGCGAAAGCGAAATCCGCCGCTGGATGCTGGAGAAAGACTGGGTTGAGGCAATCGTCGCCCTGCCAACCGATCTGTTCTACAACACCGGTATCCAGACCTATGTCTGGCTCCTGACCAACCGTAAGCCCGTCAACCGGCAGGGCAGAGTCCAGCTGATTGATGCCTCCGGGGAGCGCTTCTGGAAATCCATGCGCAAATCTCTCGGCTCGAAACGGCGGGAAATTCCGGACGAGGCCCGAGCCGATATCGTGCGCATATATGCCGGGTTCCTGAATGGGGAGAGCGGCGAATCCGATGTGGCAAAAATCTTTGATGTCGCCGATTTCGGCTATCGCGAGATTCGCGTCGAGCGGCCCTTGCGCCTGAATTTTCTGGTGAGTCAGGAACGCATTGCCCGGCTCGGATCGGAAAAGCCGTTCGAGAAGCTGGAAGATCAAGAGAAGGAAGAAATTCTCGACGTGCTGATGGCGCTGCCGGATCAAATATTCACCAGCCGCGATGCGTTCGAGAAGGCATTAAGCGAGACGCTGAAGGCCGAAGGCGTGAAGATCGGCACGCCGGTGAGGAAGGCTATCCTCTCTGCCCTATCGGAACGGGACGAGGATGCCGACATCTGCACGGATAAGAACGGCAATCCGGAGCCGGATACAGAACTGCGCAACCATGAGCTGGTGCCGTTGAAAGACGACTGGCGCGACTATGTCGAGCGGGAGGTCAAGCCGTTCGTTCCTGATGCTTGGGTGGATGAAAGCTATTGTGACGCGCGCGACGGCGAAGTCGGCCGCGTGGGATACGAGATCAACTTCAACCGGTACTTCTATCGCTATGTCCCGCCCCGCCCGCTGGAGGAAATCGACGCTGAGTTGAGGATACTTGAGGCTGAGATCGCCGGACTCCTGAAAGAGGTGGCGGCGTGATCACTTTGCAGGAAAGGGTTCATTCCGCGCCGCGCCCCGATGGTTGGAGCTTGAACAAGCTTCACAGAGTCCTCCGTGTGCGAAAGGGCTACAAGAATGTCGGCATGCAGGAAGAAAACCTGCTGTCTCTAAGCTATGGGCGGATTGTACGGAAAGACATCGACACCACCGAAGGACTCCTCCCCGAGAGCTTTGAAACCTATCAGATCGTGGAGCCGGACAATATTGTGATGCGGCTTACCGATCTGCAAAATGATAAGCGCAGCCTCCGCCAAGGCTTAGTCAAAGAGCGCGGCATTATCACGTCCGCCTACGATGCACTAGACATTGCAGAAGGGCACGATCCGCGCTTCTGGGCATACGCTTTGCTGGCACTTGATCTCGCTAAATACTACTACTCTCTCGGTGGCGGGGTTCGCCAATCTATTAAGTTTGCTGACTTTCCGAATGACTGGGTAGCCGCTCCGGATGCCAATGCACAAAAGTTGATTGGGGATTTCCTCGACCGCGAGACAGCGCGCATCGATCAACTGATCGAGAAGAAACAGCGGTTGCTGAGGATCGCCGACGAGCTGAGGGCTAGTCGGATCAATCATGCGATTTGCGGGAACTTGCTTGGCAACCCCGCCACTAGAGATACTGGAAACCTCTGGTTCCCCACAATACCAAATGGTTGGCAGCTCGCGCGCCTTAAGAACGTTGTCAGTCAAATTTCTGACGGTCCTCACATTTCGCCAGAGTATGTTGACGCTGGGGTCCCTTTCATTTCTGCGCGCAATATCAAAGTCGACCGGTGGGCGCTGGACGATGCGAAATATATATCTGATGACCTATTTCTGGAGCTATCCAAAAAATTACGGCCACGGGTGGGCGACGTTCTCTATACCAAAGGCGGAACTACAGGAGTAGCGCGCTATGTGGATTTGAATTTTGATTTTCAAATCTGGGTTCACGTTGCGCTATTAAAAATAAGACGCAAAGTTGCAAATCCAGAATATATCGCAAACGCGCTGAATAGCCGGGGATGTTATGAACAGTCTCAACTTTTCACGCGCGGAGCAACCAACAACGATCTCGGATTGAGCCGTATGGCCAACATTTGGTTGCCATTGCCGCCACTTGATCATCAGAAGTGTATTAATGTTTATCTAGAATCTGAATTTAAGAAGATCGATAGGCTGCGCGCCGACATCGAAATTTCTATTGCCAAGTTGGCTGAATTCCGTGTCGCGCTCATCACAGCCGCTGTTACCGGCCAGATCGACATTGCCACTTGGCAAAGCGGGGACATTACCGGAAGTCGCCTCGACCGGTTGGAGGACGAAATGCCGCCACCTGCCGCCGCTCGGGCAACGGGTTAACCCCATGCTGAGCAGGGTCGCCAAGCTGATGTTGACCAGCACCGCCATTGCGCCGGTGCTGCTGACCTATGCATGGGTCGCGTTCCAGTCTGGTGATTCCTGCGTGGCGCTCGTTCTCGCCGCCGCGTGTGTTGCCCTTGTCTTTGTTTGCTGGCTCCTGTTGCGCTACGCGAAGAACAATCTTGAACGCATGTCGTTCAAGCCGGTCTCAATAGAAGCCGCCGACCGGGAGAACATGGGCTTTCTCCTGCTCTACCTGCTGCCGCTGTTCACGGCGCAGTTTGACGCGCTGAATTGGAATGTCTGGATTCCAGCCATCCTGATATTCGCGGGCGTCGTTGCTACGGGATACAGCTATCATTTCAATCCGCTGCTCGGTTTGATGGGCTGGCATTTTTATAAGGTCGGCACAGCCGAGGGCGTTACATACGTCCTTATCACCAAGAAGCAGCTTCGAAACGCGACGGACACGGTCGAGATCGGCCAATTAACGGAATATATCGTATTGGACTTGGGGGAGGAATAGAATGCCGCAAAACCTTTTTGTTGCCTGCAGGACTGCAGCGGGGCTTGTTGCCAAACGCGTCCGGCTCGACCAAGCGGTGCAGCAGCAGGTCGAGGGTATCTTCAATCAGCAGGAAGCCGATTTCCGCGACGGTATCACATCGGAGGTAGCGTTCGACGGCAGTTGGACGCCTGACGAGGACGAATTCCTCACCATCGACACTCCGCAGGAAGCCGCGATTTTCGTGAGCGCCATCAACGCAAATCCAGTCAGCATTCCCGATATCAATACGGCGAACATCGCATCTGAGGGCATCAAGGCGATATTCACGGGCGTTTCCGCAAATGGTGCCACAAAAGTCCTAGTCCAGCGGTTCTCTCCCCAGCAGCTTCTAAGTCGCCGCTTCTCCCTCTTGCAGGATGGCAACGCTTTCCGCCGTCTCTCGGACCCGGCATTCTCTCTGGACACGGGACTTACCTGCGTCATCGAAGGCGGCAAGGTCAAATTCCGCAGCTTTCATAAGCTGCGCGCAATCATAAACCTGATCGATGTCTATCGCGCCGCCACGGATCAGGAGGTGCAAGATTTTGCTGCGCATGCACATTTCGAGGTCACGAATGCTGCCAGCTTTCTGGCCGCCGCCGATCAGACTATTCGAAAACTTGTCCACGCCATTGGTCGCAGCGGCACCCTCGGCACCTACACCGTTCCGCAGATCGAAACCGCCTGCGGTGCGGTCGGCGTGGCCGTGACGGTCAACAACGGCAGGCTGGTCATGCCAGATGATCGTGCCGACATTAAGAAGTTGCTGCGGTTCCTCGATGACGGACTCTATGAAGCGCCACTGACCGGTCAGCGTTACATTACGAATTCCAAGAGACCGGCATGACGGCATATTCATCACAAACCGTGCACCGGGAGCGAGTACTCCAAAATCACCTGATCGAACGACTGGTTGCGGGCGAAGGCTATGAACAGCGCTTCGCTACCACTGATTTTGATCGATCGCTTGCAATGGATCGCGCCCTTGTCGTGCGCTTTATCCAGCACAGCCAGCCGGAGGCATGGGATAAGCTCGTCCAGCACTATGCAGCCTCGGCAGAGGATACTCTTTTCACACAGCTGGCTAAGGCGCTGAAGGATCGCGGCTTGCTGGACGTGCTGCGCAAGGGGATTAAGATCGTTCCCGGCATTCATTTCAGCATTTGCTATTTCAGGCCCGCCAGCGGCCTCGAACCGAAGCGGCTGGAGGAATACCACGCCAATATCTTTAGCGTGATGGACGAAGTCGAATACAGCCAGAAGCACGGCGGTCGGCTGGACGTGGTGCTGTTTCTGAACGGCCTGCCCGTTGCCACTCTGGAAACCAAGAACCTCTTGACGGGATCGACTTTCCGGCACGCCGAGAGGCAGTATCGGCAGGATCGTTCGCCAGCCGGTGAACCGCTGCTGACGTTTAAGCGGGGTGCACTGGTTCACTTTGCCGTCGATGAAGACAATGTCTCCATGACGACGCACCTCCAGAACGGAAAAACCCGTTTCCTTCCGTTCAACCGGGGACGCGATGGCGGAGCCGGAAACCCGGATGTTGATGACGAATTCCGGGTGGCTTACCTCTATCGTTCGGGAGAGTGGGGTGATGCTATTTTCTCCCGCTCCGTCCTGCTCGATGTGATCGGGCAGTTCATGCATCTTGAGGCGGCCGGCAAATCGGAAGCCATGATCTTCCCCCGGTTCCAGCAGCTTGATGCTGTGCGCAGGCTGATAGGGCATGCCAAGGCGAACGGCCCCGGCAGCAACTATCTGATCCAGCATTCGGCCGGATCGGGAAAGTCCAACACAATCGGCTGGCTCGCTCATCATGCTATCAACCTGCACGATGCCGCCGATAAGCAGGTTTTCAATACCGCGATCATTGTGACTGACCGCGTCGTTCTCGATCGGCAGCTACAAGGCACCGTATCACAATTCGAGCAGACCAGCGGCGTTGTGAAAAAGATCGACGGTACGTCCCGACAGCTGAAGGATGCTATTGCCAAGGGTGCGCGGATCATCGTTACGACCATCCAGAAATTCTCGACAGACCACCTTCGTGAAATCTCAGGACAGGGCAATCGCAGCTTTGCCGTCATCGTTGATGAGGCCCATTCGAGTCAGTCTGGAAAATCGGCGCAGGCCATGACGGACGCGCTCACCCGAGAGGCGTCCTCAAGCGAGGACATCGAGGATTTGATTGCCGAGTATCAGCGGGCGCGCGGTCCACAGGCCAATATCAGCTTCTTTGCGTTTACGGCTACGCCCCGCAACGTCACGCTGGAGCGTTTTGGCATTAAAGGGACGGACGGGTTGCCGCACCCGTTTCACCTCTACTCGATGCGCCAAGCCATCGAAGAAGGCTTTATTCTGGACGTACTCCAGAATTACATGACCTACAAAGCCTATTACCAACTCGAAAAAACCATCGAAGACGATCCTCAGCTCAGCGGGCGGAGGGGACAGCGCAAGGTCGCACGCTATGCGACGCTCCACGCGACAGCCATCGGTCAGAAGGTCGAGATTATCGTAGAACACTTTCGGCGGCACATCATGGGTGAGCTGAATGGACAGGCCAAGGCGATGATCGTCACGCAAAGCCGCGAACACGCGCTGCGTTACTATTTCGGCGTACGCAATTATATGGAGACCGAAGGCTATGCCGACCTGAAAGCGCTTGTCGCCTTCTCCGGCGATCTTGAGCTGGACGGTGAGACCTATACGGAAGCCGACGTGAACGGTTTTTCCGAAACCGAGTTGCCGGGCCGTTTCGATGGATTCAAGCCTGATGGCTCGCCGTACTCTGAGACGTATCGTATTCTCATTGTCGCAGAGAAATATCAGACTGGCTTCGACCAGCCGAAGCTCTGCGCGATGTATGTTGATCGGAAGCTGGCGAGCCTTCAGGCCGTCCAGACGCTGTCCCGTTTGAATCGCACAAGACCCGGTAAAGAACGAACTTTTATCCTCGACTTTCAAAACACCATCGAAGACATCCAGAATGCGTTTCGACCATACTATGAGGACACGACCGTTGAGGCCATGTCCGACCCTAATCAGGTCTATGATCTTGAAGGACGCTTGTACAAATTCGGCTACCTCGACAGAGACGAAATTGAACGTTTTGCGCAGGTTTATTTCAAAGGGCCATTGGGCGGCGGTGACCGCGCCCGTCTTGAGGGGCTAGTTCGCCACGCCGTAGCCCGGTTCGAGGCCGATGACGATGAAGGTCGGCAGGAAGAATTCCGCCAGCTCCTGAAAAGCTACAATCGCTTCTATAGCTTCATCGCACAGGTGATCCGACTTGAAGATACTGGCCTCGAAAAGCTCGCGAGCTATGGCGCTTGGCTGTCACGTCTGCTGCCAAACCGTGAGGTGCCGCCGGAAATTGAACTGACCGAAGACATGCTCCGTCTTCAGGCGTTCAAAGTGGATCAGAAAGAGCAGGGCAGCGCCTCGCTTTCCCCCGGTGATACTCAAGCGTTGAAAGCAATCAGCGAATTCGGCGCGAAGGAATACACGGAAGATGAGCGCAAAGAGCTGTCCGAGATCGTACGGGCATTTAATGATCGTCACGGCACGGAGTTTTCAGAAGCGGACATGATCCGCTTCGAGCAAGTAAATCGTGAAATTCTCGATGAAGACCTGACCGAGATGCTCCGAAACAACCCCCCGGATGTCGTTTACACGGCATTCGCCCAAGCTTTCTTTCAGGGGGCGATCCGCATGTTTCAGCGCGACAACGAGATGCGCAATATCGTGCTGACGGACGCCCAAGCTCGGGAGAAGGCGACTCGCCACTTCTTTAACCGTGCCCTGCGTGAAGCGCGGGAGAATGCCCGATGAGCCGACAGCAACGATATCCCGGCGCTTTGGCGCCGGGTCAGCAGAAATGCATAATGAAAACGTATCGACCGGAAACCCATTGTAATATCATTGGTTTAGATCAGTTGTCCAACTCTGAGTTATAGGGCTATGGAGTAAACGTAGTTGTCATCTTCACCCGGCGCGGCGCGCCATTTCTTCTTCCCCCGCCGTTCGCCGCAGCCGCTTTCGGGGCTATCGTCCCGGCGCACGCGCCGATAAAGCAGCGGCATGGGCGACTACCGCATCATTGATGTCCAGCTCGACGACCGCACCATCCTGTGGCGCAGCGCCGATATCGAGCAGGAGCGCCGGGTCGCCATCTTCGATCTCCTCGAAGGCAACAGCTTCCGGCTCGTGACGCCGCGCGGCGGCGACCACGAGGGGCCGTACCGGATCCGCCTGCGCGTCGAGGACGGGCGGCTCGCCATCGACATCTCCGGCAGCGACGGCGCGCATATCGAGACGATCGTGCTGGCGCTGTCGCCGTTCCGCCGCGTGATCCGCGAGTATTTCGCGATCTGCGAAAGCTATTACCAGGCGATCCGGCAATCGACGGCGGGCCAGATCGAAACCGTCGACATGGCACGGCGCGGCATCCACAACGCCGCCGCCGAAACGCTGATCGAGCGCTTCGGCGGCAAGATCGAAGTGGATTTCGACACGGCGCGGCGGCTATTCACGCTGATCTGCGTGCTGCACATCCGCGGCTGACGCATTTTCGAAGAAGGGCGGGCCTTCATGGCGGTGATGTCCGACAAGTGGATTCGCGCGCAGGCGCAGGCGAGCGGCATGATCGAGCCGTTCGTGGACGGCCAGCGCCGCGAGGGCACGATCAGCTACGGGCTTTCCTCCTACGGCTACGACGCGCGCGTCGCCGACGAGTTCAAGATCTTCACCAACGTCGATTCGGCGATCGTCGACCCGAAGAACTTCGCGTCGAACAGCTTCGTCGACCGCAAGACCGACGTGTGCATCATCCCGCCCAATTCCTTCGCGCTCGCCCGCACGGTCGAGTATTTCCGCGTGCCGCGCGACGTGCTCGTCATCTGCCTCGGCAAGTCCACCTACGCGCGCTGCGGCATCATCGTGAACGTGACGCCGCTGGAGCCGGGCTGGGAAGGCCACGTGACGCTGGAATTCTCGAACACGACGCCGCTGCCCGCGCGCATCTATGCGAACGAGGGC
Organism: Sphingosinicella microcystinivorans; assembly: GCF_027941835.1. NCBI lineage: Bacteria > Pseudomonadati > Pseudomonadota > Alphaproteobacteria > Sphingomonadales > Sphingosinicellaceae > Sphingosinicella > Sphingosinicella microcystinivorans. The sequence goes on along the minus strand of NZ_CP116005.1, from coordinate 1,270,298 downwards.
GCCTGCCAGTTCCTGTTCCTGCAGGGCAACGAGCCGTGCGAGACGAGCTATGCCGACCGCGCGGGCAAGTACATGGGCCAGCGCGGCGTGACGCTGCCGCGGCTTTGAGGCGGTGAGCAACGAACAGGCGCGCCGCGGCCTCGCGGCGGGGGTCGGCGCTTTCCTGATCTGGGGGCTAATGCCCCTCTATCTGCGCCTGTTCGACGGGATTTCGGCGGGCGACGTGCTGGCGCACCGCGTGCTCTGGTCGTTCGTGCTGCTGGCGGTCGCCGCCGCGGCGATCCGGGGCTGGCCGCGGCTGCGCGCGGCGCTCGGGAGGCCGCGCCTGCTGGCGATGCTCGCGGCGAGCGGGCTCCTGATCGCGACCAACTGGCTGATCTACACGTGGGCGGTGCTGAACGGGCGCACGCTCGACACCAGCCTCGGCTATTTCATGCAGCCGCTGCTCAACGTCGCGCTCGGCGTGCTGCTGCTGAAGGAGGCGTTTCCGCCGGCGAAGCGCATTGCGGTCGCGCTCGCAGTGATCGGCGTCGCCATCGTCACCGTCGCGCACGGCGCGCTTCCCTGGGTTTCGGTCGGCCTCGCCCTTTCGTTCGGCTTCTACGGCTTCATCCGGAAATACACCGCCGTCGATCCCGTGACCGCGCTCATCGTGGAGACGGGCTTCGTCGCGCCGCTGGCGGCCGGCTGGCTGGCGCTGGCGCCGGGCGGGCTGTTCCGGCATGACCTCATCACCGACGCGGCGCTGGTCGGCGCCGGCCTCGTCAGCATCATTCCACTCGGCCTGTTCGGTTTCGCCGCGCGGCGGCTGTCGCTCTCGACGCTCGGCATGTTGCAGTACATCGGGCCGTCGATGGTGTTCCTCGTCGCCGTCTTCGTGTTCGGCGAACCGCTCGACATCTGGCGGCTCGCCGCCTTCGCCTGCATCTGGGCCGGGCTCGTCGTCTTCTCCATCGGCGGTTTACGCGCCGCCGCAATTCCCGCTAGACGATAAGCGCATGGACAAGATCATCATTCGCGGCGGCAGGCCGCTTTCCGGGCGCATCGCCATCTCGGGCGCGAAGAACGCGGCGCTGACGCTGATGCCCGCGGCGATCCTCACCGAAGAGCCGCTGACGCTGCGCAACCTGCCGCGCCTCGCCGACGTCGACACCTTCGGCCACCTGCTGAACCAGCACGGCGTCTCGACGCTGATCGAGGGCCACCGACGCGGCGAGTTCGGGCGCGTGATGACCATCAAGGCGGCGCGGCTCACCTCGACGCTCGCGCCCTACGACATCGTGCGCAAGATGCGCGCCTCGGTGCTCGTCTTGGGGCCGCTGCTGGCGCGCGCGGGCGAGGCCACCGTGTCGCTGCCCGGCGGCTGCGCGATCGGCAACCGGCCGGTCGACCTGCACCTGAAGGCGATGGAGGCGCTCGGCGCCGAGATCGAGGTGACGTCGGGCTACGTGAAGGCGACGACGGCGAAGGGCCTCGTCGGCGGACGCATCGCCTTCCCGATCGTCTCGGTGGGCGCGACCGAGAACGCGCTGATGGCCGCCGTGCTCGCGAACGGCGAGACGGTGATCGAGAACGCGGCGCGCGAGCCGGAGATCGTCGACCTCGCCAACTGCCTGAACGCGATGGGCGCGAAGATCGAGGGCCACGGCACGCCCACGATCCGCGTGCAGGGCCGCACCAGCCTGCACGGCGCCACCTACGCGGTGATGCCGGACCGGATCGAGGCGGGCAGCTACGCCTGCGCGGTCGGCACGGCGGGCGGCGAGGTGGAGCTCGTTGGCGCCGATCTCGCCACGCTCGGCGTCGTCGCGGACCGGCTGCGCGACGCGGGGCTGGAGGTGGAGGCCACCGAGGCGGGCGTGCGCGTGAAACACACCGGCCGCATCCGCGCCATCGACATCGAGACGCAGCCGTTTCCCGGCTTCCCCACCGACATGCAGGCGCAGTTCATGGCGATGCTGGCGCTTGCTGAAGGCACCAGCCATCTCACCGAGACGATCTTCGAGAACCGCTACATGCACGTGCCGGAACTCGCGCGCATGGGCGCGGACATCCGCGTTTCCGGCCGCACCGCCGAGGTGCACGGCGTCGCGAAGCTGACCGGCGCGCAGGTGATGGCCACCGACCTTCGCGCCTCGATGAGCCTCGTGCTCGCGGGCCTCGCCGCGGAGGGCGAGACGGTGGTGAACCGCGTCTATCACCTCGATCGCGGCTACGAGCATCTCGAGGAGAAGCTCTCCGGCGCGGGCGCCGACATCGCGCGGGTTCCCAGTGACTGAGCGGCTGCGGCTCCTCGCCGCGGACGAGGCGGACCTCGAAACGCTCTCCGCGCTGATGCAGGACGCCGCCGTGAAGGCCGGGGACGTCGCCTACGACGTAAAGGCGCGGCGGCTCGTTCTCATCGCCAACCGCTACCGCTGGGAGACGCGGCAGCCTTCCCGCGCGCGCTGCGCGCTGCGCCTCGATTCGCTGACCGGACTCAGGCGGCGGGGCTGGCCGTCGCCGGACACGGTGCTCGACCTGCTCGCGCTGCGCTGGGCGGACGGCGGCATCGAGCTCGATTTCGCGGGCGGCGCCGCGCTGCGCGCCGAGGCCGAGTGCATCGACGTCGAGCTGCACGATCTCAGCGGCCCGTGGGGCACGCGGCGCACGCCGCGCCACACGCTCTAGACTCGTTCCGGTTCGATCTGAATCGGAATGAGTTTCCTGTTTATTTTTCGTGATTTCCGAGTCGGCAGGTGAGTCCACCTGCCTCGAAATCACTCTAGGAGCGTTCCTTCAGCAGCTTCTCGCGCCCGGCGAACAGCAAACGGTCCTCTTCCCGGAAGCCGCGATACCAGAGCACGATGCCGTAGGTGGCGAGGATGGCCGGAAGCCCGAGCACGAGTTCCCAGTACGCGGGCAGGTAGCGCTGCACGAGGATGCCCACGGCGAAGGCCGCGCCCGCCGCGAGCAGCATCGGCCAGCGCCAGCCGGAGACGGGCTCGCCGAGCGTGGCGCGCAGCAGCCGCGATTTCACGACCGTCGCGAACAGCGCCGAGGCGAGCAGCGCGGCGGCGGGCGCGACGCCGTTCACCGCCGCGTTCGGGGACTCCGCCGGGAACAGCACACGGAACAGCGGAATGAAGGCGAGCGTGAGGCCGACCTGCACGCCGAGCGTCGCGACCGACAGCATCAGGTTGCGGTGCCGCGCCGTGTAGACGAGGCAGGTCTCCGCGACCGCGCCCGTCACGTAGGCGATCTCGGCGAGCAGCAGCAGGTTGAGGATCATGGTGCCGCTGCCGAAGCCTTCGCCGACGAGATCGAGCACGGCCTCCCCGGTCATGCCGAGCGACAGCGCGATGCCGATCTGCGCGGCGAGGATCCAGAAGCCGACCTGCCGGAGGTGCCCGGCGATGACGGCGTTGTTGGCCTGCTTCAGCCCGTTCGTGATGACCGGCGCAAGGATCGGGTCGAACGTCACCTTCAGCTTCTGCGGCAGCGTCACCACCTGCTGCGCGACATAATAGATGCCGAGCACCGTGGGCGTGGCGAACTGGCCGAGGATCAGCAGGTCGATGCGGCGCGACGCCCATTCGATGGCGTCGGCGCCCGCGATCGGCAGGTTCTCCCGCATCATGCGGAACAGACGGACGGGATGCGGACGCCAGCCGTGCGGCAGGCCGAACAGGCGCACGCACGGCACGATCGACGCGACGAACGCCGCGCCGAGCGACACGGCGTAGGCGATGATCATCGCGTCCGGCTTCCATTCCGGGATGAAGGCGAGCGCCGCGGCGAAGATCGTCAGCACCCACGGCTCGACGATCGAGCGCGCGGTCACGGTCGCGCCGACGCGGTGCCGGTAGGCGAGCGCGGCAAGCGCGACGTCCGAGCCGACGATGAAGATCGCCGTGAGCGGGAAGATGCGGTCGAGCCCCGAGATCTTGCTGTTCGGGAAGACGATCTGCGGCACCGCGACCATGATGAGCGCGCCCAAGAGCGACAGCATCCACGCCAGCACCAGCCCGTCGCCGATGACGTGGCTTTCCGGCCGGTCGCCCTTGCTCAGCTCCCTGGCGAGGCCGCGCTTGAGGCCGATGGTGGCGAGCGCCGCCATCAGCTCGACGATCATCGTCGCGTAGGCGAAGCGGCCGAGCGCCTCGGCGCCGTAGAGCTGTCCGGCGATGAACAGGAAGGGGAGACGCGCCAGCAGCCGCAGCACGAAGCCGAAGAAATTCGTGCGCCCGCCCTTGGCGAGCGCCGCGGTATCCGCGCCGCGCGTCCCGTCTTCCGTCTTTTCGGTCAAACCCGGCGCACCGGGCGGTTCGTCCTCATGGCACCGCTTTAGAGGATCGCGCGCCAAAGTGTGAGCGGATTTGCGGAGGCGCTCGCCTCGGCCCGGAATGGCCTCAGCCCAGGATCGCCTCGGCGCGTTCGATGTCCATCAGCGCGGCGGCCCGGCTCGCGTGGAAGCCCGCGAACGCGACCTGCTTCATCAGCGGGCCTTCCGAAAGCAGCAGCGCGTCGCCGTAGACGTCGAGCTGTCCGGCCGCCTGCTCGGCGCGGCGCAGCAGCGGCTGCACGATGACCGCCGCGGCAAGGCTGGTCTCGCCGTGCTCGGTGCGCGCGAACAGCCGTTCGAGCGCCAGCTTCACCGCGCGGCGTTCGGCGTTCGCCTCGACGATCATCTTTTCGTCCTCGGTGAGCACGGGGCCAGCGGGGACGGCGGTGGAGACAGGGGCGGGCGCTGCGGCGGCCAGTTCGACGTGCGGCCGTTCGACCTGCGCGAGGAGGTTGAGCGGCGGCCCCTTCGCGTCGGCGAAGACATCGGCGGGCGGCAGATTGGCGCCCGCCGACAAGTCCGCCGGATCGGTTTCCATCAGATCGGAGAGTTCGGCATCAATATCGAAGGCGGGCGCGGCCGAGCGTGCCGCGTCGTCCCGAAGCTCGCCCGCCACGCGCTCGGCGACGAACGGCTGCATCGCGAAGAAGGTCAGCATGAACACCGCCGCCGCCGCCGTGAGCAGCGCGGCCAGAAGCCAGCGTTCCTGCCGCGCGAATGTCGCGGCGCCCGGAACGGATGGCACGGTGATGACTTCCGGTTTCATGAGCGACCGGCAATCTAGTCGATAATGGAGACATCATGGTGAATTATTTCATTGTCGAACAGATTAATTCATTTTTTACTTATGGTTCTTGCATGTTCGAAATGAACATGTTCCGCACATGAAGTAATTAACCATGTATTAACTATTGCCGCGCGGCCCCGGCGCGGGCGCGTGCTTCAGGCTGGCGAAAGGTCGGCGCGGGCAATCTCTTCGTCGAACGAGCCTTGTTGCCGCCGCGATTGGCGCATACACGGCGCACACGGGGACGGTAACGGATACGCACGCCTTGGGCCGATTTCTGAAATCAGCGCTGAAAATCTCGCTCGCCTTCGGAACCCTCCTGCTCGTCATCCTGGTGGTGGCGGTCGGCATCCAGATGTCGTCGCTGCCTTCGTTCGACGACATGATGCGCTCGCCGAACGGCCAGTCGATCCGCGTGCTTTCGGCGGACGGGGCGGTGCTCGTGTCGGTGGGCCCGTCCTACGGCCAGTGGCTGACCTACGACGAGATTCCCGAAGTGATGGCGGATGCGATGATGGCGGTGGAGGACCGCCGCTTCCGCTGGCATCCGGGCATCGACCCGCTCGGCATCGCGCGCGCCGTCTTCGTGAGCGTGAAGACCGGCGAGCGGCTGAAGGCGACCTCCACGATCACGCAGCAGCTCGCGCGCAACATCTTCCTCAACAACAACCGCACGTGGACGCGAAAGGCGAAGGAAGGCCTGCTCGCGCTCGCCATCGAGCGCAAGTTCAGCAAGGAGCAGATCCTCGAGCTGTACCTGAACCGCGTCTATTTCGGCGGCGGCGCCTACGGCATCGACGCGGCGAGCCGCCGCTTCTACGGCCACAGCGCGAAAACGCTGAGCCTGCCCGAAGCCGCGATCATCGCGGGTCTCGTCAAGGCGCCGTCGCGCTACGCGCCCTCGTCCGATCCCGAGCGGGCGCGCCAGCGCGCCGCGGTCGTGCTGTCGGTGATCCACGAAACGAAGCCGCTGCCCGACCTCGCCGCCGCGCAGGCGGAGCTGAAGGAGATCACGTTCGCGCCGCAGGCCCGGCAGAACAACGTGCGCTATTTCACGGACTGGGTGATGTCGCAGCTCGACATCCTCACCGACGAGACGGTCGAGCCGCTCGTCGTGCGCACGACGCTGCTGTCCTCGATGCAGAAGGCGGCGGAGGACGCCGTCCGCACCGAGACGCCTGCAGACACGCAGGGCGCGCTCGTCGCGCTGTCACACGACGGCGCGGTGCGTGCGATGGTGGGCGGCAAGGACTATGTCGAATCGCTCTACAACCGCGCGACGGTCGCGGAGCGGCAGCCGGGATCGGCGTTCAAGCTGTTCGTCTATCTCGCCGCCATCGAAAGCGGCGTGCTTCCCGACGACATCGTCGTCGACGAGCCCGTGCGGATCGACGGCTGGAGCCCGCGCAACGCGAACGGGCGTTTTACAGGCGAGATAACGGTGCGGCAGGCGTTCGCGCTCTCCGTCAACACGGTCGCGGTCCAGCTCGGCGCGCGCGTCGGCTTCGACGCCGTCGCCGACATGGCGCGGCGCTTCGGCATCACGACGCCGGTCAGCCGCCAGCCCGCGACGGCGCTCGGCGCCTCGACGGTCCGCCTCATCGACATGACCTCCGCCTACGCGGCCGTGGCGCGCGGCGGCATCGAGGTGAGGCCCTATGCGGTGACGTCGATCGAGACCGCGCGCGGCCGCAAGCTCTACGAGCGCGAGGCGGAGAACCCGCGCGTGCTCGTGGCGCCGTGGGTCGCCGCCAACATGACCAACCTCTTGCAGGCGGCGGTCGAGACCGGCACCGGGCGTCAGGCGCAGATCGGGCGACCTCTGGCGGGCAAGACCGGCACGACCAGCTCCAACAAGGACGGCTATTTCGTCGGCTTCACCGGCGATCTCACCGCGGGCGTGTGGATGGGCCGCGACGACAACAAGCGCGTCGGCGGGCTCCAGGGCGGCACGGCCCCGGCGCGCGCCTTCGCGGCGTTCATGCGCGTCGCGACCAAGGGAATGCCGGTCGTCGAGCTGAACAGCAACATCCAGATCGACGACACGCTGAGCGAGCCCGACGCGGAGGTCTACGGCCTCGACGGCACGATCGCGGGCTATCCGGACGAATATTACCGCGGCGGGCCCGACTATCAGGGCGCGATCGAGGTGCCGGTGGACGGCGACGGCAATCCGCTGCCGCGCGTGCGCCGGCAGGCGCTCGACAATGCGTGGCTGGAAGAGGCCGCGCCGCCCGTGGAACCGTCAGCGACGCCCGATCCAATGTAGCGCGGCGCCGTGCGCGGCGAGCCAGCGCGTCGCCTTGCGCGCGGTGGCGCCCGACAGGCGGCTGCACAGCGCATGGAACTCCGGCCCGTGGTTGTGGTGGACGATGTGCGCCACCTCGTGCGCGGCGACGGCGTGGCGCACGAACTCCGGCGCCATCACCAGCCGCCAGCTGAAGGCGAGCGCGCCGCGGCTGCTGCAACTGCCCCAGCGGCCGGTGGTGTCGCCGAGCCGGATCGGCGGCGGCGGACGCCCGATGGCGGCGGCAAGCGCGGCGCAATCCTCGGCGAGCAGGCGCAGCGCCTCGCGCCGCAGCCAGGTCTCGACCCGGCGCGGGATCATCTCCGCCGGTCCGCCGACGTAGAGCACGCCGTCCTCCAGCCGCGCCGTGCGCGGTAGGTCGGCCCGCCATTCGATCCTGAGCGCAGTGTCGCCGTAAGGAATGCAGGCGCCGGGTTCGAACGGCTGCGGCGACGGCCATTTCCGCGTGCACGCCGCGATCCACGGCCTCTGGCTTTCGAGGAACGCGGCGGCGCGGCGGTGCGAGACGCCGTGCGGCAGGGTGAGGCCGATGCAGCCGAGCGCGGCGTCGGCGCGAAGCGTCATGCGCCGGGCGCGCGGGCTGACGCGGACCCGAAGCGGCACGGTGCGGCCGTCGACCTCGACCACGTCGGGCAGCGCCGGCTGCCGCGACAGGGTGCGCCGCAGGAACGCGAGGCTCATAGCGCACGGTCCAGCATGTGATGTTCGAGGGGACCCGCCTCGTCCTCCGAAACCGTCCATCCGCTCACCGACTCGCCGGCGCGCTTCACGCTTTCCGGGTCTCCGGTGATGAGCGGGTGCCAGTCGGGCAGCGGCTCGCCGAGGTCCAGCAGGCGGTAGGCGCAGGTGGAGGGAAGCCAGTCGATGCTGCGCACCTTCGCGGGGGTCAGCCGCACGCAGTCCGGGATGTGCGCGCGGCGGTTGCGATAGTCGGAGCAGCGGCCGGTGCGCCGGTCGAGCAGGCGGCAGGCGACGTTGGTGGCGACGAGCTCGCCGGTCTCCTCGTCCTCCAGCTTGTGCAGGCAGCACTTGCCGCAGCCGTCGCAGAGCGCTTCCCACTCCGTGCGCGACATGTCCTCGAGCCGCTTCGTTTCCCAGAAGGGCGGCGTCAGCGCACCCATTTCGCAAGGCCCGCGGCGATCGCCGCCGCATCGTCGCCGCGCTCGAAATACAGCATCGGTTTCCCGTCCGGGTCCATCAGGTAGATGAACGCGCTGTGATCCATCAGGTAGTTCTCCGCGTCCGTGCCCTCGCCCTTCGCGGCATAGACGCGGTAGGCGCGCTTCGCCGTGTCGACCTCGGCCTCGGTCCCGGTGAGGCCGACGAGGCGCGGGTGGAACGCCGCCACGAAGTCCTTGAGCACGGCGGGCGTGTCGCGCGCCGGATCGACGGTGACGAACACCGGCTGCACGCGCGCCGCGGCGGCGGGGTTCGCGGCCTCGAAGCGTTGCAGGCCCTGCGCCATGCGCTGCACGTCCACCGGGCACACGTCCGGGCAGAAGCTGTAGCCGAAATAGACGAGGCGGTAGCGGCCCTTCAGGCTGTCGTTGGTGACGCGGCCCCCGTCCTGGTCGGTGAGCGCGAAGTCGCCGCCGATCGGCGCGCCCGCCAGCGGCGGCGCTTCCACGCCCTGCGCCGCGGGCTTCGGCGCGGCGAGCCAGATGAAGGCCGCCACGAGCGCGACGGCGGCCGCGAGCAGCAGCGCGATGCGAAGGAAGGGAAGGCGACGCGGTTGTTTCATATTCAGCCTGTCCGGCCTATAGACCAGCTTTGCTCCCGGGGACAAATCGGATCCGCACCACTATGGCCAGCCTGCGTAACCTTGCCGCCTTCCTCACGATGTTCGCCGCGCTGTCGCTCGCCGCGCCGGCCGCCGCGCAATTCTCGGACCGCTACAACTTCTTCAAGGCGGTGAAGGACGGCGACGTGCTGAAGGTGAAATCGCTGATCGACCAGCCGGGATCGACGCTGATCGACATGCGCGAGAGCGAATCCGGCGAGATGGCGCTGCACATCGTGACGCGGCGCCGCGACGTGCCGTGGATGAACTTCCTGATCGCCAACGGCGCCAGCGTGAACGTGCGCGACAAGGACGGCAACACGCCGCTGCACGTCGCCGCGCAGCTCGGCTTCATCGACGGCATCCAGACGCTCGTGCGCCGCAAGGCCGACGTGAACGCCGCGAACAGCCGGGGCGAGAACCCGCTGATCGTCGCTGTGCAGCAGAGGAACGCCATGGTGGTGCGCGAGCTGCTGAATGCGGGCGCGAACCCCGATCTCGCCGACCATGTCGCGGGCATGTCAGCGCGCGAATACGCCGAGCGCGACCGCCGCGCCACCGCGATCGTGCGCATGTTCAAGGACAACGACGACAAGGCGAAGGCGGACGAGAGCAAGGCCGACGAGGCGAAGCCGGTCACCGTCCTGCCGCTTCCGAACCCCGGAAACTGACGGGCCGCGGCGTGCCGCAGCCGCAATCGCTTCCGCAGGCGCCGCTCCAGCAGGCCCCGCTGCCGACGGCGCTCGGCACGGCGGGCGTCCGCGTCCGCACGCTCGTCACCATCCGCTGGATGGCGATCGCCGGCCAGTCGATCGCGTTCCTCGTCGTGCACCTGCTGCTCGGCTTCCAGGTGCCGCTTGCGGCGGCGGGCGCGGCGATCCTCGCCTCTGCGGTGCTCAACATCGGGCTTTCGACGCTCTATGCGCCGACCGCGCGCCTCGTCGGCGTGGAGGCGCTGCTGCACCTCGCCTTCGACCTGCTCCAGCTCGGCGTCCTCCTCTACCTCACCGGCGGGCTCGCCAACCCGTTCAGCGTGCTGCTCGTCGTGCCGGTGACGATCTCCGCGACGCTGCTCAGCGCGCGCGCCACGGTGGCGCTGATCCTCATCGCGACGGCGATCCTCGGCGTGCTCTGGAAGTGGTCGCTGCCGCTGCCGTGGGCGGGGCCGCCGCCGGCACTGCCGCCGATCTACGTGCTCGCCAGCCTCGTCGCGCTCGGCTTCACCGTGGTCTTCCTCGCCATCTACGTGCTGCGCGTGTCGCTCGACGCGCGGCGCTGGCAGCAGGCGCTCGTCATCACGCAGGCGGTGCTGGAGCGCGAGACGAAGATGTCGGCGCTCGGCGCGCTCGCCGCGGCGTCGGCGCACGAACTCGGCGGCCCGCTCGGCACGATCAGCCTCGTCGCGCGCGACCTCGCCGAGACATTGGAAGGCGACCCCGACTTCGGCGAGGACGTCGCCCTGCTCGACCGGGAGGCGAGGCGCTGTCGCGAGATCATGGCCGATCTCGCGCGGCGCGCGGAGGTGGATGCGCCGTTTCCCCACGTGCCGCTCCGCGTGCTGCTGCACGAGGTCGCGCAGCCCTTCGAGGCGAGCGGCAAGCGCGTGCACGTCGAGGCTCCCGCGACCGTGGTGGCGCGCACGCCCGAGCTGCTGCACGGCCTGCTGAACCTCGTCGACAACGCCGTGCGCCACGCGGCGCACGACGTGCGGATCACGGCGACCACGGATGACGACAGCGTGGCGCTCGAAATCGCCGACGACGGCGCCGGTTTCCCGCCCGAGCTGCTGCCGCAGCTCGGCGAGCCGTACCTCGGCCCGTCGCGCTCGGCGCGCGGCGGCACGGGGCTCGGCATCTTCATCGCCACCACGCTCATCGAGCGCACCGGCGGCCGGGTTGCGTTTCGAAATGCCGCAGGCGGCGGCGCGGTGGTCGAAATCGTCTGGCCGATCGCCTATATCGCGGCAGGAACGGAAGGACAGGCATGACCCCCGATACCACAACCGGCGAAACCCGGACCGACGAAACCGAAACCGGCGCGCCGCGCGCCGCCGCAGACCGCACGCTGCTGCTCGTGGACGACGACAACGCCTTTCGCCAGCGGCTCGGCCTGACGCTCGAACGCCGCGGCTACACGGTCGCGGCCGCCTCCGGCATCGCCGAGGCGCGCGGCATCGCCGCCGAGCTGAAACCGGCCTACGCCGTGCTCGACATGCGGCTCGCCGACGGCAACGGGCTCGACCTCGTCGGCGAGCTGCGCGCGCTGCGGCCGGGCATCCGCATCGTGATGCTCACCGGCTACGGCAACCTCGCCACCGCCGTCGCGGCGGTGAAGGCCGGCGCGGTCGACTACCTGCCGAAGCCCGCCGATCCCGACGACATACTGAACGCGCTGCTCGCCCCCGGCGAGGCGAAGCCCGCGCCGCCCGACGAGCCGATGTCCGCCGACCGCGTGAAATGGGAGCACATCCAGCGCGTCTACGAACTTTGCGACCGCAACGTCTCCGAAACCGCGCGGCGTCTGAAGATGCACCGGCGGACGCTGCAACGCATCCTCTCCAAGCGCTCGCCGCGTTAGGAAAGTTCTCCGAAGAACGGGTCCTCCGACCGCTGCAAGCGGCTCGCGGCGAGCCGCCCGAAGCGCAGGATTTCCGTGCGCCGCCGCGCTGCGGGGAGCGGGCTCGCCGGCGCCGTCCGCAGGATCGCCGCGTCGAAGCGGTCGGCGACGATGACGCCGCTGATCTCCGGCCGGAACGCCGCTTCATCGAGGATCGCGGCGGGAATGTGCGGCGGCACCGCCCAGAAGAAGCGGTCGCAGAAATCGAGATAGTCCGGCCACTTCATGTCGCCGCGCAGATCGGCGAGCGACACCTTCACCTCGCAGATGACGATTTCGCCCTTCGCGTCCACCGCATAGACGTCCGCGCGGCGGCCGTTGCGCAGCGGCACCTCGGCGAGCGCGGCGAGGCCCAGATGATGGAACATGCGGCAAACGCCGCGCACCACGTCGCACGCGATCATCGGGGTTTCGGCAGGCAGCGCGGCGGAGCTCATCGCCCTACTTTAGCAGAACAAGGCGGGAACGAAAGACGTCTAGCGGTAGAAGACGTGCCCGCCGATGCGACGGGTCTCTTCCTTCACGCGGCGCCAGCCCGGCTTCACGTAGGTGGCGTGGAAGAAGGTCGCCTTGTCGGTCACGTCCTGCCAGCCCTGCGCCGCGGCGATGATCGCGATGGCCTCGGCGCGCCTCCACGCCGGGCCCTTCACGGCGGGAACGTCGGGCTTGCCGTCGAAGGTGAAGGAGAACTGCCCGCTCTGGTAGACGACGCCGCAGATGTCGTCGGGCCAGCGGTCGTGCGCCGCGCGGTTGAGGATGACCTGCGCGACGGCAAGCTGGCCTTCGAGCGATTCGCCGCGCGCCTCGAAATAGATCGCGCTGGCGAGGCAGCGCATGTCGCCGTCGAGTTCGCTGCGGTGCATGTCGGCAACATCGCCGACAAGCGCGGCGAGATCGAGCGCCGGTGCGGATGACGGTGCGGATGCCGCTTCGGCCTCGTGCGCGGCGGCGATCGGGCTGACGCGCGGCGTCTGGTCGACATCCAGTTCGTTTTGGATGCGGATCGGCGAGAAGGGCAGGCCCTGCGGCGCGGCCATCGGCACGTCGAGCGCGATCGAGGCCGGCTTCAGGTTGGAGACGATGACGTCGCCCGCCACCGGGGCCGCGCTCGGCCACACCATCGCGATCATCGCCGCGCACGACGCGACGAGGCCGATGCCCCGTATGGATCTAGACATGGAAGGGTCCGCTCGTTGTCCGGGGCCGCCCGAAGGGGCGAGCGGGGCCGAAAGTCAGGCCGCCAGCGCCGGGAGTTCAACATCAGCGCCTGCCCACCGGGAATGGCGCCCAACAAATTCGCGGTGGGAATTGCCTCCCGAACAGTCGGGAGTCAACATATTCCGTTAATCTTTATCGACAAAACGTTGCGGATCATCGACATCCAGTTCGATAATCCACAGATCGGGATCGAATTTCCTGCGTTTTTCGAGCGCGTCCTGCGCCGCCGGGTCGCGCTCCTCGCGATTTTCGAAGATCGGCTGCCACGAGACCTTGCCGTCGCCCATGTTGACGCGGGAAAGCGCCGTCAGCGTGCCGGACGAATCGCGCAGCAGCAGCAGGACGGCACCCGAATCGGGCTCGCCCTTGGCGATGACGGTGGCGAATCCGCCCGCGGCCTCGACGCGGCGGCGAAGCGCGCCGAGCCAGATGTCGGTCCTGATTCGCATCGCGCCGGTCAGGCGCTGGCGGCGGCGGCGTGTCCCGGCTGATCCGGCTTGGCATCGAGCAGCCCGAGCATACGCGCCTTGTCGCCAAGCCGCTGCAGCCCGCCCGAGTCGCCGTCGACGAAGACGAGGCCCATCAGCCCCTGGTCCGCCCACGCGACGAGGCACGGAAACGTGCCGAACTTCGGCAGGAACAGGTGGAGCGCGGTGCCTTTCGGCAGCATCTGCTTGCAGGCGATGCGCGCGCCGCTCGTCGATATGTCGCGCACGATGCACCCGAACTGCCGGTCGATCAGGCGAACCTCGCCCTTGAATACGACCTGACGGCGGCCCGCGAGGCGCGCCGTCTTGCCTTCAGCCTGGGTGTCTTCGATGCTCATGCTGCTTCGCTATGCCCGACTCCGCTTAAAAGCGCGTAAAGAGCATCACTATTGTTGGTGCCGCGCAGCTTGTCGACGAGGCGGCGGTCGCGGAACATGCGGCTGATCTGCGCGAGCGCCTTCAGATGGTCGGCGCCGGCGTCCTCGGGCGCGAGCAGCATGAACACGAGATCGACGGGCTGGCGGTCGATCGCGTCGAAGTCGATCGGCGGGTCGAGCTTCGCGAACAGGCCCTGCACGGTCTTCAGCTCCGGAAGCCGCGCGTGCGGCACCGCGACGCCGCCGCCGAGCCCGGTGGAGCCGAGTCGCTCGCGCTCGAGCAGCACCTCCATGATCCGCGCCTCGGGCACGTTCACCACGGCCGCGGCAAGCGCGGCGAGCTGCTGGAGCAGCGCCTTCTTGCTGCCGGCGCGCAGTCCCGTGTGGACGGTTCGCGGTGTGACCAGGTCGAACATGCTTGCGCTTCTACTCCGGGCCGTCTGGAGGGGCCGTTAACGCGCCGCCGCTCAGGCGGCGGGCGGTTCCACCCAGCCGATGTGCCCGTCCTCGCGGCGGTACACCATGTTGTAGGCGCCCGTGCTGCTGTTGCGGAACATCAGCGCGCCCGTGTGCCGGAGGTCGAGCATCATCACGGCGTCGGACACGCTCGCCTCGGGAATGTCGACGCGGGTCTCGGCGACGATGAGCGGGTTGTCGGCGCTCTCGTCCGCCTGTTCCGCGTCCTCGCCCGCCGCGCGCAGCACGCGGTATTCGGCATCGAACGCGACGTCCTTCACGCCGTTCAGCCGGTGGTGATCCTCCAGCCTGCGCTTGTAGCGGCGGATCTGCTTGTCGATCTTCTGGGCGGCGCCGTCGAAGGCGAACTGCGCGGCGTTCATCGACCGGTCCGAGGCCTTCAGCACCAGGCCCTGCGTCAGCTGCAACAGGATATCGCAGACGAAGCCGGCATCGTGCGGACCCGGCTTCAGCGTGACGTTCGCGCCGGTGGCGCGCACGCCGTACTTCTGCACCATCGCATCGAGACTGCTGTCGACATGCGCGGTCAGCGAGGAGCCGACATCAATCTGTTGACCGGAAACGCGGATATCCATCTCGGCCCATCCTTTCTTCTTGGCCTCGCCCGCCGGATGCCGGGCGATGGCGGTAAAACTCGTCACCGGACGCGCGCGCAGGCGCGCATCCGACCCCAACAGGACTCAATCCGTGCCCGTCTGCTCCCAGAGCGGAGTCTTCAAGAGCTTGAGGAAGGCAGCGTGCCGCGCCAACTCCTCAGGCGTCGCGGCGTGCGGGCGGGGCGCCACGTAGCGGCGTTCGACGCGGACCGCAACCGTTTCCTCGCGCGCCGACGCCTGGCCGAGCGACAGGCCGATCTGCCGGCCGCCCATCAGCTCCACGTAAACGCGCGCCAGAAGCTGCGCGTCGAGCAGCGCGCCGTGCTTGTCGCGCGCGGTGAGATCTATGCTGAACCGGGTGCACAGCGCGTCGAGCGAATGCTTGGCGCCGGGGAATTTCTTGCGCGCCATGACGAGCGTGTCGCCCACGCGCTCGATCGGGATCTGGTCGTGCCCCGTGTTGCGGAGCTCCCAGTTCACGAAGCGGCGGTCGAACTCGGCGTTGTGCGCGATGAGCCGCGCGTCGCCCACGAAGGCCACGAACTCGGCCGCGATCGCCGCGAACGTCGGCTTGTCGGCAAGGAACGCGTCGGAAAGCCCGTGCACCGTCTCGGCCTCGGCGGGCATCGGGCGGCACGGGTTTATGTACGCGTGGAACGTGCGCCCCGTCTCGATGCGGTTGACGAGTTCGACGCAGCCGATCTCGCAGATGCGATGCCCGTCCGACGGGTCGAGACCCGTGGTCTCGGTGTCGAAGATGACCTCACGCATGTCTTGCAATATCGGACTCCATGACGCCGGAGACAAGAGACGAGATGACGGATTTCGGCCCGCGTCTCGCGCAGGCCCTGCCCCGTGTCGATCACGAAATCGGCGCGGCGGCGCTTTTCCCGGTCGCGCATCTGCGTGGCGAGGATGGCGCGGAACTTCTCGTGCGTCATCCCCGGCCGCGCGAGCACGCGGCGGCGCTGCACGTGCGCGGGCGCGGACACGACGACGGTGGCGTCGACATGGGCATGGCCGCCGCCCTCGAAGAGCAGCGGAACGTCGAGCGCGACGATCGCCGCGCGGTTTTGCCGCGCCGCCGCTAGGAACGCCTGCTGCGCCTGCCGCACCATCGGGTGCACGATCGCCTCGAGGCGGCGGCGCGCCTCGGCGTTCCCGAACACCGCCGCGCCGAGCTTCGCGCGGTCGACGCCGTTCGGCCCGGTCGTCCCCGGAAACGCCGCCTCGATCGGCGCCAGCGCCGCGCCGCCGGGCCCTTGCAGCCGGTGCACCTCCGCATCGGCGTCGAACACGGGTACGCCCGCGCGCCGCAGCATCGCCGCGACGGTCGACTTGCCCATGCCGATCGAGCCGGTGAGGCCGAGGACGATCATCGCGCGAGCAGCGCCTTCAGTTCGTCCTCGCAGCCTTCGGGCGGGGCGGTGCCGAAGAACAGCGAGAAGGCGATCGCGGCCTGGCCGATCAGCATTTCGAGCCCATCGACAGTTTCGAGGCCGCGCGCCGCCGCCGCTTTCAAAAGGCCCGTTTCGAGCGGGCTGTAGACGATGTCGTAGACGACGGCGTCCTCGGCAAGCGGCGAGAGGTCGAGGTCGAGCGGCGGCTGTCCGGTCATGCCGAGCGCGCTCGCGTTCACCAGCAGCGCCGCCTCGGGAAGCGGCGCATCGAGCGGCTTCGCCGATCCCTCGAGGCCGAACGCGGCGAGGAGGCCCATCGCCTTCAGCGGGCTGCGGTTCAGCACCGTCACCGGGCCGACATTCGCCTTCGACAGGGCGAACAGAACGGCGCGTGCCGCGCCGCCCGCGCCCACCACGGCCACCGGCCGGCCTTCGAGGTCGAGCCCCGCAATCGGGGCGAAGAAGCCGCCCGCATCAGTGTTGGTGCCGAACAGCGCGCCGTCCTCGCCGCGCGCGATCGTGTTCATCGCGCCGATGCTCGCGCGGACGCCGCCTGGGTCGGCGACATGGTCCATCACTGCGATCTTGTGCGGAATCGTGACGTTGCAGCCGCGCCAGTCGGGATCGCTGCGGCGGCTTTCGATATAGGCGGCAAGGCCTTCCGCCTTCACGTGGGCGCGGCGGTAGTCGGCGGCGATGCCGAGCCGGTCCAGCCAGAATTTGTGGATGAGGGGAGACTTGGAATGGCTGATCGGATCCCCGATCACCTCCGCGTAGGGCAGGCTCATGTCGGCATCACGCTGCGGGTCCTCAGGTAATCGAGCACGGCCAGAAGCGGCAGGCCGCGGATCGTGAACTGGTCGCCGTCGATGCGCGCGAAGAGCTGCGCGCCGCGCCCCTCGATATGATAGCCGCCGACCGAGCCGAGCAGCACATCGCCGCAGGCGTCGAGATAGGCGTCGAGGAACGCATCCGAAAAGTCGCGCATGGTGAGCCTCGCGACACCGACGAAACGCCAGACGGCCGTTCCGTTCTCCGCGATCACCGCGGCCGACACCAGCCGGTGCGCGCGGCCGCGCAGCATCCGGAGCTGGGCGGCGAGCGTTTGCCGGTCGGGCGCCTTGTCGATCAGCGTGCCGTCGTCGAGCGCCACCACGGAGTCGCTGCCGAGCACTAGCGCGCCCGGCAGCCTCCGCGACACCTTCACCGCCTTCGCCTCGGCGAGCGCGTCCGCGATCCGCCGCGCGTCCGCGCCTTCGGCGGCGAGCCCGCGCTTCAGCTCGGCCTCGTCGACCATCGGCGGCAAGGCCTCGAAGGGCACTGCCGCCGCGGTCAGCATCGCCTGCCGCGAGGCGCTCGTCGACGCAAGAACGAGTGACGTCATGCCGCCGAACCGTTGGCGTGCGTCTCGGCGCGCTCGTTGTAGAGGTTGATGATCGCCGCCGCCGTCTCCTCGATCGAGCGGCGCGACACGTCGATCACCGGCCAGTTGTTGTCGGCGCAGAGCCGCCGCGCCGCCGCGACCTCCTTCGTCACCACGTCCATGTCGACATAGGCGGTCTCCGGCGCCTGCGCGAGGCTGAGCAGGCGGTTGCGGCGCACCTGCACGAGCCGGTCGGGATTGGTGGTGAGCCCGACGACCATCGGCTTCGACAGGCGGAAGAGCTGCTCGGGCGGGCGGCTCGTCGGCACCAGCGGCAGGTTCGCGGTTTTGAAGCCCCGGTTGGCGAGGTAGATCGAGGTCGGCGTCTTCGAGGTGCGCGAGACGCCGATCAGCAGGATGTCGGCTTCCTCCCAGTTGTCGGCGCCCTGCCCGTCGTCGTGGTTCATCGTGTAGTCGATGGCGGCAACGCGGCGGAAATAGGCCTCGTCCATCTGGTGCTGGCGGCCTGGCCGGGCGGCGGCGCGCTGGCCGAGCACGGTTTGCAGGCCCTCGATCACGGGATCGAGCACGCCGACCGCCGGCAGCCCCATCGCACGGCAGCGCGCCTCGAGGTGGGTCCGCATCTCGCCGCTCACCAGCGTGAACAGCACGAGGCCGGGGCGCTTGGCGATGTCCATCAGCACGCGGTCGAGGTGGCCCTTCGATCGGACGAGCGGCCAGAAATGCTTGATCGTCTCGACGTCCTCGAACTGCGCGAGTCCGGCTTTCGCAACCGATTCAAGCGTTTCGCCGGTCGAATCGGAGACGAGATGCAAGTGCAGCCGCATGTGTCGCCTCCTTCCCGGCGCGGTTGTGGATAAGCCCCCGGACGACTCGCTTAAGGACTCGCGGGATAACGGGCAAGCGGGCGGTCGCGCATCCTTCCGCGGGTCGCCATAAGCAGATCATCCCCAGGTGGACAGTTCCCGCATCGTCTTGTGAATCCGGTGGATAAGTCGCGCCGCGCGCCGCAAACCGGCAGGCCGCGCCCCACGCCTGCGTCATGCTTGCCTGTGGACTTCACGGGAAACCCCGTTATCCCCAGCCCAACAATCATCCAAATCCATTTATCTATATATTAAGGGAGAGATATGGGGGCCCGGTCCTTGCTCGCAGTGCTGAACGGAGAACGGCAAGCCGTGCCGCCGGTGTGGTTCATGCGGCAGGCGGGGCGTTATCTCCCGGAGTATCGCGCGCTGCGTGCCGAGAAGGGCGGGTTTCTCGAACTCGTTTACGACAACGACGCCGCGGCGGAGATCACGCTGCAACCGATCCGGCGCTTCGGCTTCGACGGCGCGATCCTGTTCTCGGACATATTGATCGTGCCGCACGCGATGGGCCAGACGCTGACCTTCACGCCGGGCGAGGGGCCGCAGCTTGCGCCGCCGCTCGTGGAAGCCCGGCTCGAGGACCTGCACGCGGCGCCGCAGCATCTGGCTGCCGTTTACGGGACCGTCCGCAAGGTCGCGGCGGCGCTGCCGGGCGAAACCGCCTTCCTCGGCTTCGCGGGCGCGCCGTGGACGGTCGCGACCTACATGGTCGCGGGCGAGGGCAGCCGCGATCAGGCCGCGGCGCGGCTGATGGCCTATCGCGAGCCCGCGCGCTTCGCCGCGCTCATTGATGCGGTCGCGGGCGTGACCGTCGATTACCTCGCCGGGCAGGTCGCGGCGGGCGTCCATGCCGTGCAGCTTTTCGATAGCTGGGCGGGCAGCCTCGCGCCGGACGAATTCGACCGCTGGGTGATCGCCCCGACACGCGCGATCGTGGAGCGGCTGAAGGCGCGCTGCCCGGGCGTGCCGGTCATCGGCTTCCCGAAGGGCGCGGGCGGCAACCTCGCCCGCTACGCGCGCGAGACCCGCGTCGATGCGGTCGGGCTCGATGAGACCGTCGATCCGGCGTGGGCGGACGAGGCGCTGCCGGAAGGCCTGCCGGTGCAGGGCAATCTCGATCCGCTGCTGCTGCTCGCGGGCGGCGATGCGCTTGCCGGGGCCGTCCGGCGCATCCGCCGCGCCCTCGGCCGGCGGCCGCACGTCTTCAACCTCGGCCACGGCATCGACAAGGAAACGCCGATCGCGCACGTCGAGGCCGCGCTCGCCGCGATTAGGAGCCCGCTCTAGATGGAAAGCTGGGTCGGCTGGCTCGGCGGCGCCCACCTCTGGGTGCGGGCCTTCCACGTCGTCTTCGTGATCTTCTGGATGGCGGGCATGTTCATGCTGCCGCGCTATCTCGTCTATCAGCATCCGACTACGCCGGGTTCATCCGAGGAAGCGCTGTGGAACACGCGCATCGAGCGGCTCAGGAAGATCATCGTCGGCCCGGCGATGGTGATGGTGTGGGCGCTCGGCCTCGCGCTTGCCTTCAACATCGGCTTTGCGGGCAACCTCTGGCTGTGGGTGAAGCTCGCGGTCGTGTTCCTGTTCTCGGGCTTCCACGGCTGGCTCGTCGGCGTTTCGAAGAAGATGGCGCGCGGCGAGCGCCCGGTGAGCGAGCGCGGCCTGCGTATGCTGAACGAACTCCCGAGCCTCGTCGTCATCGTCGTCGTGCTGCTCGCGGTCGTGCGGCCGTTCTGATCCGCTTGACTTCCGGAAGGACGCTTCCTAAGTCGAGGGTCAAGTCCTCGTCCTGAGGCGCCCGCGCAGGGCATTGTTTCGATTTCCCCACGTCTCTCCCTCGCGCCGATACTCACACGATTCACCGAAGGCTCCGCCCGATGGTCATGCACCTCAAAGACCTCAAGAAGAAAACCCCCGCCGACCTCGTCGCCATGGCCGAAGAACTCGGCGTCGAAGGCGCGTCCACCATGCGCAAGCAGGACCTGCTGTTCTCGATCCTGAAAGCCCTCGCCGACAACGACGAGCAGATCATGGGCGGCGGCACCATCGAGGTGCTGCCCGACGGCTTCGGCTTCCTGCGCTCTCCGGAAGCGAACTATCTCGCCGGGCCGGACGACATCTACGTGTCGCCCAACCAGGTCCGCAAGTTCGGGCTTCGCACCGGCGACACCGTCGAGGGCGAGATCCGCGGCCCGAAGGACGGCGAGCGCTATTTCGCGCTCACCAAGCTCTCGCTCATCAACTTCGACGATCCCGAGCAGGTCCGCCACCGGGTCAATTTCGACAACCTGACGCCGCTCTATCCCGACGAGAAGCTGCGGCTCGACACGCTCGACCCGACGCTGAAGGACAAGTCGGCGCGCGTCATCGACATCATCGCGCCGCAGGGCAAGGGCCAGCGCGCGCTGATCGTCGCGCCGCCCCGCACCGGCAAGACGGTTCTGCTCCAGAACATCGCCAAGGCGATCACCGACAATCATCCCGAGGTGTTCCTGATCGTGCTGCTGATCGACGAGCGGCCCGAGGAAGTCACCGACATGCAGCGCAGCGTGAAGGGCGAGGTCGTCTCCTCGACCTTCGACGAGCCCGCGACGCGTCACGTGCAAGTCGCTGAAATGGTTATCGAAAAGGCGAAACGCCTCGTCGAGCACAAGAAGGACGTGGTGATCCTGCTCGACTCGATCACGCGTCTCGGGCGCGCCTACAACACCGTCGTGCCGTCGTCGGGCAAGGTGCTCACGGGCGGCGTCGACGCGAACGCGCTCCAGCGGCCGAAGCGCTTCTTCGGCGCCGCGCGCAACATCGAGGAGGGCGGCTCGCTCTCGATCATCGCCACCGCGCTCATCGACACCGGCAGCCGCATGGACGAGGTGATCTTCGAGGAGTTCAAGGGCACCGGCAACTCCGAGATCGTGCTCGACCGCAAGGTCGCCGACAAGCGCATCTTCCCGTCGATCGACGTCGGCAAGTCGGGCACTCGCAAGGAGGAGCTGCTCGTCGAAAAGGACAAGCTCTCGAAGATGTGGGTGCTGCGCCGCATCCTCATGCAGATGGGCACCGTCGACGCGATGGAATTCCTGCTCGACAAGATGAAGGATTCCAAGACCAACGACGATTTCTTCGCGGCGATGAACCAGTAAGCCGAAGGAGCGTTAGCGGCCGATGGACATCAGCCTTCTCCTCTCCGCGGCAGGCGCCGCAAGCGCGGCGACGAGCTTCGGAGGCCCCGCCGACATCTGGGCCGCCATCGTCAACGACTTCTCGAACATCGGGTCGCCCGCAGCGCTTGCCGCGTTCACGCAGGTGCTGCTGATCGACATCGTTCTCGCCGGCGACAACGCCATCGTCGTCGGCGCGCTCGCGGCGGGCCTGCCGCCCGACCAGCGCCGCAAGGTGATCGCGATCGGCGTGCTTGCCGCGCTCGTGCTGCGCATCGCCTTCGCGCTCGTCGTCACCCAGCTCATGCAGATCGTCGGCCTCATCCTCGCGGGCGGGCTCCTCCTGCTCTGGGTGTCGTGGAAGATGTACCGCGAGCTTCATCCGGCAAGCGCCGAGGGCCAGTCCCCGGGCTCGCCCGAGATCGCCGGCGACGAGGATTCCGGCATCCGCCCGGCGAAGAGCTTCGTCGGCGCGGCCTGGGCCGTCGCGGTCGCCGATGTTTCGATGAGCCTCGACAACGTGCTCGCGGTCGCCGGCGCGGCGCGCGACCACCCGGGCATCCTGATCGTCGGCCTCATCCTCTCCGTGGCGCTGATGGGCGTCGCGGCGAACATCATCGCCAAGTACATCGAGCGTTTCCGCTGGATCGCCTACATCGGTCTTCTCGTCATCATCTATGTCGCGTTCAAGATGATCTACGAGGGCATCGTCGATCCCGCGGTGGGCGTGATGACGCTCGGCGTGTTCGGCGGTTGACACGGCACGGCAGTGCGGACAGCATCCGGATCATGGATACGCGCAGCCTCTCACGCCGCCTCTGTCGCGGAGGCCAGCTTCTGGCGGGCATCTAGCCCCGGACCCTGACGGCGTGCCCCGACGGGTTCGGGGCGGGTTCAGCCGTTTTCCCCCAATGCCGTCAGAAAGATCCGTTCCATGACCGACGCCGCGCGTCCGCCGATTCATCTCATTGATTCCGAGGCCGAAAGGCTCGGAGACCTCGCCCTCGCCGCCGAAGCGCGCCTTCCCGAGGTCGCGGAGCTGCTCCTGACCGAGATCGAGCGGGCCACCGTGCACAGCCGCGAGGCCTTTCCGGAGGGAATCGTGCGCATGGGCGCGCGCGTCGATTTCGTCGACGAGGGCAGCGGCGCGCGCCGCACGGTGGAGCTCGTCTATCCGCCGGATGCGGATGTCGCCGCGGGCAGGCTCTCGATCCTCTCGCTGGTCGGCGCCGGGCTCATCGGGCTCGGCGAAGGGCAGACGATCCGCTGGCCGGACCGGAGCGGCACGGAACGCGTGCTCAGGATCGAGAAGGTCACGCCTCCGGAAGCATGATCGTCGCGCCCGTGGTCCTGCGCGCCTCGAGGTCGCGGTGCACCTGGGCGGCATCCGCGAGCGCACGGCGCTGGTGGATGTCGGCTTTCAGCCTGCCCGATGCGAGCATCCCGAGGAAGCGCTCCGAACCGGCGCGGAATTCCTCCGGCGTTCCATAGTAATGCACGACCGTGGGCCGCGTGACGAACAGCGAGCCCCTGGCGGCGAGGATGCCGAGGTCGACGCCCGTCACCGGCCCGGAGGCGTTGCCGAAGCTGGCGAGGAGCCCGCGCGTGCGGAGCGCCGCCAGCGACACGTCCCACGTCGCCTTGCCGACGCCGTCGAACACCGCGTCGACGCCGGCGCCGCCCGTTATCTCGCGCGCCGCCTCGGCCGCCTCGGCATAGCCGCAGGCGATGTCCGCGCCCGCCGACTTGGCAAGCGCCTGCTTGTCGGCCGATCCGGCCGTCGCGGCGACGCGGACGCCGATCGCCTTCAGCCACTGCACCAGCAGCAGCCCGACACCGCCTGCCGCGGCGTGGACGAGCGCGGTGTCCCCCGCCTTCAGGCGCGCGCAGCGCTCGACGAGATACTCGGTGGTCGCCGCCTTCAGCATCACCGCCGCCGCCGCGTCATCGGCAAGGCCGTCCGGAAGCTTCAGCGCCTGCGCGGCCGGGATGTTGCGGTGCGTGGCATAGGCACCGGGCTTTCCGGTGAAGTAGCCGATACGGTCGCCGGGCGCGAAGCCGCCGACGCCCTCGCCGACCGCCTCGACGACGCCCGCGGCCTCGATGCCGGGCGCGGCGGGAAGCGTCACCGGATAGAGCCCGCTGCGGTGATAGGTGTCGATGAAGTTGACCCCGATCGCGGTATGGCGGACCGCGAGTTCGCCGGGGCCGGGCGGGGCGGGCGCAAAGTCCTGCCGCGTGATCACCTCCGGCCCGCCGGTTTTCTGAAACGCCATTCGATACGCCATCGGAGACTCCTTCACAGCAGCTTCTGCATGAACACGAGCGTCAGCCAGCGATCAAACTTGCGCCCGACCTCGCGTAGCCGCCCGGCTTCCTCGAAGCCGAGTGCGCGGTGAAAGGCAAGACTGCCGCCATTTTCGGAATCGACCCCGCCGATGAGCGTATGCAGGCTGCGGGCGCGCGCCTCTTCGACGAGCGCTTCGAGGAGTCGGCGGCCACAACCCTGACCACGGTATGCTTTGGCAACGTAGACGGAATGCTCCGCCGTTTTCGCGTAGGCCTGCCGGGCACGGAAGGGACCGAAGCTGCCGAAACCGGCGACGCTCCCGCCCGGCGCTTCCGCGACGATCACCGGCCACCCATCCGCTGCCTTTGCAGTCTGCCATTCGGTAACGCGTTCCGGGGTCCACGGCACATGATCGTACCACGCGGTCGTGTTGAGGATGGCGTCATTGACGATGTCGAGAATGCCGCGCGCGTCGGCGGCTTGAACGGCCCTGATGACAATGGGGTCAGCCAAGGTGCGCCCGGAAGAAGTCGAGCGTGCGGCCGTTGGCGAGTCCGGCGGCGGCCTCGTCCCGGTGCGTGCCGTCGACGCGCGCGAAGGCATGGTCGACGCCGGGGTAGAAGTGCAGCGTCACGCGCGGGTGGCCGGAAAGCGCCTCGCGGATCTTCGCCTGCGCCACCTTGTCGATGAAGCCGTCCTCCTCGGCGAAATGGAGCAGCATCGGCCGGGCGATGGCGTGGGATTCGCCGAGATACTGGTCGATGCCGCCGCCGTAGTAGGCGACCGAAGCGTCGGTGTCGGTGCGCGTTCCCGAAAGATAGGCCATGCGCCCGCCGAGGCAGAAGCCGACGGTGCCGGCCTTGCCGTTCGAATCGGGACGTGCCCTCAGCGCGCGAAGCGCCGCCTCGATGTCGCGGATACCGGGGTCGATGTCGAAGCGCGTCATCAGGCCGATGGCTTCGTCCCACTCGGCCTTGGTCTTGTCGGTGAGTTCGACGCCGGGCTGCAGCCGCCAGAACATGTCGGGCGCGAGCGCGATGAAGCCGGCCTTCGCCCAGTCGTCGCACATCGCGCGGATTCCGGCGTTGACGCCGAAGATCTCCTGGATGACGACGATACCGGGGAAGGGGCCGGCGCCCTCGGGCTTCGCGAGATAGGCGCTGAAGCTGCCGTCGCCGTCCAGCGTTTCGATTCGGATCGTTTCTCCCATGTCTCTGACCTTTCGCTTGCCGCTTGTGATCTTTCGTCGCCGCTTCGCTTCCATCTCGAGCGATCAGGCTCTAGCGTCGAACCCTATCCGCCGCCGTGCGGCTTTCACAAGAGGAGGGGCGCCATGAAGGTGAATATCGAGATCGACTGCACGCCCGAGGAGGCGCGCGCCTTCATGGGGCTTCCGGATGTCCGGCCGCTGCACGACCTCTATATCGACCGCATGACCGGCCTGATGAAGGACGGCATCACGGCGGGCGACGTCGAGCGCCTGATGTCGAACTGGCTGCCGAGCGCGGCGAGCGGCATCGGCGAGGTGCAGAAGGCGATGTGGAACGCCATGACCGGGGGCGTCACGGGCGGCAAGAAGGGCTAGAGACGCCGCGAAGACGCCATGACGTCACACTCAAATGATTGAAAAGAAAACGATATTCTCGCTGTCGTCGGGGCGACCGCCCGCCGGTGTCGCGGTCGTGCGTGTCTCCGGCCCGGCAGCGGGCGCGGCGCTTCGGGCGCTTGCGCGGCGACTGCCGTCGCCGCGGCGGGCGGCGCTCGTGCGCTTGCGGGCGCCGGACGGAGACGCGATCGACGATGCGCTCGTGCTGTGGTTCCCGGCGCCCGCCAGCTTCACGGGCGAGGACGTCGCCGAGTTGCACGTCACGGGGGGTCCGGCGGTGGTCGCCGCGCTGCTGGGAGCGCTCGGCGGGATGGACGGCCTGCGCCCCGCGGAGCCCGGCGAATTCGCGCGCCGCGCGTTCGACAACGGCAAGCTCGATCTGACGCAGGCGGAGGGGCTCGCGGACCTGATCGACGCGGAGACGGAGGCGCAGCGGCGGCAGGCGCTGCGGCAGGCGTCGGGCGGATTGAAGGCGCTTGCCGAAGCCTGGCACGCCCGGCTGCTTTCGATCCTTGCCGAAACCGAGGCGGCGCTCGATTTCGGGGAGGACGAGGAGGATGTCAGCGCGCGGCTCGTTGACGATCAGGGACCGGGGATCGCGGCGCTCGGCGCGGAGATCGACCGGCATCTGGCCCGTTACCGGTTCGCCGAACGGCTGCGGCGGGGACTCACGATTGTTTTGCTCGGCGCGCCGAACGCGGGGAAGTCGAGCCTGATCAACGCGCTGGCAAGGCGCGATGTCGCGATCGTTTCGCCGGAGGCGGGGACGACGCGCGACCTCATAGAAGTGCATCTCGACCTCGGGGGCGTTCCCGCGACGCTTGTCGACACGGCGGGCCTGCGCGAAACGGAAGGCGTCATCGAAGCGGAAGGCGTCCGGCGTGCCCGTGCCCGCGCCGAGGAAGCGGACCTCGTTCTCTTTCTCGTCGGTCCCGAAGGGCGTGACGGGGATGTGCCCACGGGAGCGGTGGTCGTGGAGTCGAAGGCGGACCTTCGGCCCGATCCGCCAGAACAGGGGCACGAGCAGGAGCAGCGGCTTCGCGTGTCGGCGATCACCGGCGAGGGCCTTGCGTCGCTCGAGGCACTGCTCGTCGATCACGCCCGAAGGCTGGCGGGGTCGGGGCAGGACGCGCTGGTGACGCACGAGCGTCAGAGGGCCGCGCTGGCGGAATGCAGGGATGCGCTGGGCACGGCCGCCGGAGAGAATGACGTGGTGCTTCGGGCGGAATCCTTGCGGACGGCGATGCGTTCGCTGGGCCGCCTGACAGGCCGTGTCGGGGTCGAGGACATACTGGATATTGTGTTCGGGCGCTTCTGCATCGGCAAATGATGTTTCACGTGAAACATCGGGCGCAATTTTCGCTCTCAGTGTTTCACGTGAAACACCACGTCGACACGAAGCGCCGATTCGGATAGGTCGTCTCGCATCATGGAACGATTCGACGTACTCGTGATCGGGGCCGGACATGCCGGCTGCGAGGCGGCGACTGCCGCCGCGCGGGTCGGCGCGCACACTTTGCTCGTGACGCCCGGACGCGACACCATCGGCGTCATGTCGTGTAACCCGGCCATCGGCGGTCTCGGCAAAGGCCATATCGTTCGGGAAATCGACGCGCTGGGCGGCGCGATGTCGGAAGTCGCCGACGCGGCCGCCATCCAGTACCGTCTGCTGAATCGCCGCAAGGGGCCCGCCGTGCAGGGCCCGCGCGCGCAGGCCGACCGCAAGCTCTACCGCCGGGCGATGCAGCGGGCGATCGACGCGCAGGCGGGTCTCGCCGTTCTGGACGCGCGCGTCGACGACCTGCTCGTGGACACCGGCGGGGTTTCCGGCGTCGTGCTGTCCGACGGCGTGACGATCGCGGCGCGCACGGTCGTGCTGGCGACCGGGACTTTTCTCGGCGGCGTCATTCACGTGGGCGGCGATGTCCGCGCGGGCGGCAGGGTCGGCGAGGCGTCGTCCGTCGCGCTCGCCCGCCGCCTTCGCGCTCTCGGATTGCCGATGGCGCGTCTGAAGACGGGCACGCCCGCGCGCCTCGACGGCCGCACCATCGACTGGACCCGGGTGGGCTGGCAGGCGGGCGACGAGACGCCGTCCTTCTTCGCCGCGACGACGCGCAGGGCGGTGAACCCGCAGCTGAGTTGCGGCATCACGCGCACCAATGTCGCGACGCACGACATCATCCGCGAGAACATCCACGACAGCGCGGTGTACAGCGGCCGCATCGAGGGCACCGGCCCGCGCTACTGCCCGTCGATCGAGGACAAGGTGATGCGTTTCGGGGACCGGGACGGGCACCAGGTCTTCCTCGAGCCGGAAGGCCTCGACGATCCGCTCGTCTATCCCAACGGCCTTTCCACGTCGCTTCCCGCCGATGTGCAGCTGGCGTTTCTTCGCACGCTCGCCGGACTGGAGCATGTCGAGATCGCGCGGCCGGGCTATGCGATCGAGTACGACTATATCGACCCGCGCGCGCTGTCGCGGACGCTCGAACTCCATGCGATCCCGCGCCTGTTTTTCGCCGGGCAGATCAACGGGACGACCGGCTACGAGGAAGCCGCGGGGCAGGGGCTGGTGGCGGGGCTGAACGCCGCGCGGACCGCGCTCGGTCTGGAGCCGGCCGGGTTCGACCGCGCAGAATCCTATATCGGCGTGATGATCGACGACCTCGTCACGCAGGGCGTGACCGAGCCCTATCGCATGTTCACCTCGCGTGCCGAGTATCGTCTCCACCTCCGCGCCGACAACGCCGACCAGCGGCTTTCGGAGAAGGCGATCGCGCTCGGGCTCCTCGGGGGAGCGCGCGCGCGCCTCTATCGGGAACGGGCGGAAGCGCTCGCGAAGGGAAAGGCGCTGCTCGACACGGCGCGCGCTTCGCCCGCCCGGTTGCAGCGTCAGGGCCTCGCCGTCCGGCAAGACGGCGTCGCGCGCTCGGCGTTCGAATGGCTGCGGTTTCCCGAAGTCGCATGGGCCGACGCCGCGGCGGTTTGGCCGGAGCTGGCCGACATCGCGCCCGGATACGCCGAGCAGCTTCATACCGACGCGCGCTACGCGGTCTATCTCGAACGGCAGTCGGTCGAGATCGACGCGTTCCGCCGCGACGAGGCGCTGCGTTTGCCGCGCGACCTCGACTATTCCGGTGTCGGGGGTCTTTCCAATGAGATGATCGACCGGCTGAACCGCGCCCGGCCCGACAGTCTCGGGGCGGCCGCGCGGGTCGCCGGTGTCACCCCCGCGGCCCTCACCGCGCTTCTCCGCCATGTCAAACGCGCCGCCTGAGCGCCCGGAGGACGGGCGCGACTGGTTCGCGGCGACGTTCGATGTTTCACGTGAAACATTGGCGAAGCTCGATACCTATGCCGCGCTGCTCGCGGCATGGCAGGCGAAGTTCAACCTCGTCGGCCCGGCGACGCTGCCCCACGTCTGGGTCCGCCATTTCGCCGATTCGGCGCAGCTCCTCCGCCTCGCCGACCGCGAAGGCGCGGCGCATCGGCCGACATGGCTCGACATCGGGAGCGGCGCGGGCTTTCCCGGCATGGTCATCGCGCTGCTCACGGGTGATTCGGTCACGCTCGTCGATTCGATTCGCAAGAAGACATTGTTCCTCGAAACCGTGCGCGATGAGCTCGGACTCGGCCCAGGTGTCAAGATATTGAATCAACGCGTGGAATCGCTCGCCGCCGTCAAGTTCGACTACATCACCGCCCGCGCCTGCGCCCCGCTCGCGAAGCTGTTTGACTGGGGCGAACCCTATGCGGCAAAGTCCTGCACATGGCTGCTGCTCAAAGGCGCGGCGGTCGAGGACGAGCTTGCCGAAGCCCGGCGCCGCTTCGTTTTCGAACATGAGTTGATACCCAGCCTTACCGATCCGCGCGGGCGGATCGTGCGGGCGCGAAGTGTGCGGAGGCGTCGGTGATCAGGATCGCGGTGGCAAATCAGAAGGGCGGCGTCGGCAAGACCACGACCGCCATTAACGTCGCGACGGCGATCGCCGCGACCGGGCGGCGCGTGCTGATCGTCGATCTCGATCCGCAGGGCAACAGCTCGACCGGCGTCGGCGTCGACCAGAATGCGCGCCAGCGCACGAGCTACGACATGCTCATCGGCGCGTGCAGCGCGGCCGACGCGGTGGTCGCCACCGCGATCCCGCGCCTGTCGCTGATCCCCTCGACGGTCGACCTGTCGGGCGCCGAGGTCGAGCTCGTCGAAATGGAGGGGCGCATCCACCGCCTCGACACCGCGCTGCAGGCGCCCGCGATGCAGGTCTACGACTACATCATCATCGACTGTCCGCCGTCGCTCGGTATCCTCACCATGAACGCCATGGTCGCCGCGCAGTCGCTGCTCGTGCCGCTCCAGTGCGAGTTTTTCGCGCTCGAAGGCCTCAGCCAGCTTCTGAACACGGTGGAGCGCGTGCGCGCGGGCTACAACCAGCGGCTCAACATCATCGGCGTGGTGCTCACCATGTACGACAAGCGCAACCGCCTGTCGGAACAGGTCGCCGCCGACGTGCGCGCCGTGCTCGGCAAGATCGTGTTCGAGACGATCATTCCGCGCAACGTCCGCCTGTCCGAGGCGCCGAGCCACGGGCTGCCGGCGCTCGTCTACGATCACCGCTGCGCGGGATCCGAAGCCTATATCGACCTGTCCCGCGAGCTTCTGGGGCGGACGGAACCGCACGCCCGCGCCGCCTAATCCTTTGAAAGCATTCGTTCATGTCCCAGCCTAAGCGTCCCACCGGCCTCGGCCGCGGCCTGTCCGCCCTGCTTGAGGAGATGGGCAGCGCCGTCGCGCCGCCGCGCAGCGAGCCGGGAACCGCTCCGGCGGTTCCCGCGGGCGACGCGGGCAGCAGCATGGGCGCGCAGATGCTCCCGATGGCGATGATCTCGCCGAACCCGAAGCAGCCGCGCCGCCGCTTCGACGAGACGGCGCAGGCCGAGCTCATCGCATCGGTGAAGCGGCAGGGCCTTCTGCAGCCGATCCTCGTGCGCCCCGTGGACGGCGGCCGCTTCGAGATCGTGGCGGGCGAACGCCGCTGGCGCGCGGCGCAGGCGGCGCAGCTTCACGACGTGCCCGTGCTCGTCCGCCGCCTCACCGACGAGGAAGCGTTCGAGGTCGCGCTCGTCGAGAACGTGCAGCGCCAGGACCTGAACGCGATCGAAGAGGCGGAAGGCTACAAGCGGCTGATCGACGACTACGGCCACACGCAGGAGGACATCGCCCGCATCGTCGGCAAGTCGCGCAGCCATGTCGCGAACATGGTCCGCCTGCTCGATCTTCCAGACGATGTCCGCGAGCTGCTGATCGAGGGGCGGCTGACGATGGGCCATGCGCGCGCGCTGCTCACGGCGCCCGATCCGTCGGCGTTGGCGCGCGACGTTGTGCAGATGGGCCTTTCGGTGCGCGAGGTCGAGGCGCGGGCGAAAAAGCCGCGCGCGCCCCGCAAGTCCGCGCCGCGGGAGACGGCCCGCAGCGCCGATCTCGAATCGCTGGAAGGCCAGCTCGCCGAGCAGCTCGGCCTCCGGGTGCGTCTCGAATTCGATGGGGAAGGCGGCCGCCTGACGCTGTTCTACAGCGATCTCGACCAGCTCGACATGCTCTGCCAGCGGCTTTCGGGCGAGCGCTTCTAGGCGAACAGGATACGGAAGGGGCCGCACGAAACCTGTCGTGCGGGCCCCTTCAATTGCCGGTGAGTTACTTCTTCAGCGAATCGCGGATCTCGCGGAGCAGCACCACCTCCTCGCTCGGACCGGCCGGCGCCTCTTCCTTCTTCGCGATCAGCTTGTTCGCCGTGCGCACCAGCAGGAAGATGATGAAGGCGAGGATCAGGAAGTTGATCGCGGCGGTGATGAACGCGCCGTAGCCGAGCATCGGCACGCCGGCTTCCTTGAGCGCGGCATAGTCGGTGAGCGAACCGGCATAGCCTTCCGGCACGGAACCCAGACGCACGAACAGCGCCGAAAAGTCGAGACCGCCGAAGATCGCGCCCACGACGGGCATGATGACGTCTTCGGTCAGCGAACTGACGATGGTGCCGAAGGCGCCGCCGATGATGACGGCGACGGCGAGGTCGAGCACGTTGCCCTTTGCAATGAAAGCCTTGAATTCATTCAGCATTTTCAGTCCCCTTGCACGCTAGATCTCGATCAGCCTGTCCGGAAGTTCGTTGGGATTGCGCGCGCACGGCGGGAAGTGGGCCGACAGCACGGCCCCGCACATTCCGATCGCCTTGACGAAACCGTCCGCAATCCTGCCGTCCCGAACCTCGGCGAGCAACGCATCCAGCGCATCGCCCCAGACCTCGTGCTCGACCCTATCATAGATGCCTTCGTCGGCAACGATTTCAGCGACATGATCGTCGAGCGACAGAAAGATGAGCACGCCCGTGCGGTCTTCGGTCACATGGATGCCGTGCGAGAGGAAGCTTTCCACTGCCGCACGGTGCACGGCGCTGCGTTTCAGCGAGCGCGGCGTCAGCAGGCGCAGGACGGGCGGCAAGCGCACGATGAGGAAGGCCGCGACGAACAGCAGCACCGAGAGCGAGGCGTAGAGCGCGATGACGAGACGCGGCGCGGGGTGTCCGCCGTCGCTCCAGCCGCCGCTGGTGAACCACAGCGGGTCGGGGACGCCGAGCCAAAGCAGCATCGGCGGCAGCACGATCGCGGCAAGCGCGGCCCAGGCGAAGGGGACGGCGCGGTAGTCGTCCGTCCGCCGCGTGACGACGCAGAATATCTCTCCGGAGGTGGTCCGTTCCGCTGACGTAATGGCGTCACTGACGCGCGCGTGCTCGTCGTTCGTCAGCCGCATCACCAGCTCCCGCTCGCGCCGCCGCCGCCGAAGCTGCCGCCGCCCCCTGAAAATCCGCCACCGCCGAAGCCTCCGGAGGAACCGCCGCCCCAGCCGCTACCGCCCCAGCCGCTGCTCCGGCCACCGCTTCCCGGCCCCCAGATGATGATGGGACCGCCGCGCCCGCGCCGCCGCTTGCCGCCGAGCACGCCGCGCAGCATCCAGAACACGAACCAGATGACGAGGATGGTCGGGATGAGTCCGAGGCCGTGCCGGGTTTCCTCCTGCCGCCGCTCGCGTGCGGCGATCAGGTTGGCGCGGGCTTCCTCGGGCGGCAGCGAGAGCTGGGCGACGATGGCGTCGGCGCCCGCGACGACACCGCCTTCCATGTCGCCGTCGCGGAAGCGCGGCACGATCTGGCGGTTGATGATGACGGAGGAGAGGGCGTCGGTCAGATAGCCCTCGAGCCCGTAGCCGACCTCGATGCGCACCTTGCGCTCGTTGGGCGCGACGATCAGCAGCGCGCCGTTGTCCGCCTCGCCCTGCCCGATTCCCCATGCGCGGCCGAGCCGGTAGCCGTAGTCGGCGATGTCATAGCCCTGAAGGTCGGGGATGGTGGCGACGACGAGCTGGCGCGTCGTCGTATCCTCCAGCGTTTGCAGCTTCTCGGCGAGCGCGGCCTCGGTTTCCGGCGACAGCAGGTCCGCGGCATCGACGACGCGCCCCGAAAGCTTGGGGAACTGCTGCGCTGCCGCCGGGAACGCCAGCAGCAGCGCGGCGAGGCACGCGAGCAGCCGGTGCATCTTTATTCGAACGACACGGTCGGCGCGGTTTCGGCTCCCTGCGTCGTGGCCTTGAACGGCGTGATGGGCTCGGCGCCGTAGATGAACTTCGCCGCGATCAGGCTCGGGAAGGTGCGGATCTCGGTGTTGTAGGCCTGCACCGCCTGGTTGTAGTCGCGCCGCGCGACGGTGATGCGGTTCTCGGTGCCTTCGAGCTGCGATTGCAGCGCGAGGAAATTCTCGTTCGATTTCAGGTCCGGGTAGCGCTCGACGGTGACGAGCAGGCGGGAAAGCGCGCCGGAAAGCTGGTCCTGCGCGGCCTGGAAACGCTCGACGGCGGCGGGGTCGGTGAGCTGGTCGGCGCTGATCGTCGTCTGCGTCGCGGAGGCGCGCGCCTGCGTCACGGCTTCCAGCACCTCGCGCTCCTGCGCGGCGAAGCCCTTCACCGTGGCGACGAGGTTCGGGATCAGGTCCGCGCGCCGCTGGTACTGGCTTTCCACCTCGGCCCACGCCGCCTTCACGGCCTCCTCGCGGGTCGGCACGGTGTTGATGCCGCACGCCGTGAGCGTCAGCAGGGCGAAAAACGGGAGCAGGAACTTGCGCATCGGACGAACCCCTTCCGTATCAGTCAACTAATACAGGGCTCTTTTCGCTCATTCCGCGGCCATTAGCAACGGCTCCGCCTGCGGACCGCGCACGACCCGACCCGGCCGCGCCGCCTGCACCGCGCCGTCCCGGAAGGTGACGGCGCCGGACTTGATCGTCGCGGTGTAGCCCTCCGCCGTCTGCAGCAGCCGCTTGCCGCCCGCCGGAAGATCGAAGGCGAGCCACGGCTTGCCGAGCCTCAAACGGTCGAGGTCGATGACGTTGACGTCGGCGAGATAGCCGGGTGCGAGCAGGCCGCGGTCGGCGAGGCCGTAAAGCAGGGCGGTGTCCCGGCATTGCCGCCTGATCGCGAGTTCGAGCGGGATGCGCCCGCGCGCGCGGCCTTTCACCCAGTGCGTGAGCAGGAAGGTGGGCGAGGCGGCGTCGCAGATCGTGCCGCAATGCGCGCCGCCGTCCGACAGCGAGATGACGGTGTCGTCGCGCTCCAGCAGCCCCTTCACGAAATCGAGGTTGCCGTCGACGTAGTTGAGGATCGGCAGGTAGATGAAGCTGGCGCCGTCCCCCTCCATCATGACGTCATAGGCGATCTCGGCCGGGCTCCTGCCGCTCGCCTTCGCCAGCGCGGCGAGGCTGTGTTCGGGGGCGGGCTCGTAGTCCGGTTCCTCGCCGAGCGGGAACTGCATCGTCCAGCCCTGCGTCACCAGCATGAACAGCGCGGCCATATCGGGATGCGGCGGCGGCAGGTTGTCCTCGGCGAGCAGCTTCGCGCGGAACGCCGGGTCGCGCAGCATGGCGAGTTGCTCGGCCCAGGGCTTTCCGGCGATCGCCTGCCACGACGGGCGCATCACGAAGGGGTGCACGGTGCCGCGCCACGCCATCAGCACGCCGGTGCCGCGCAGCGAGATCTGCGCGCGGATGTTGGCGCCGTCGTCGTTCGCGGCCTTGGTCGCGGCCATCTGGTCGGTCCAGTGCATGGCCTTCAGCGGCGATTGCAGCATGGCGAAGGTCACCGGCATCGCGGTTTCCTTCGACAGGCGCGTCATCCAGTCGAACTCGTTCCATTCCGGCATCAGGTCGGAGGCCATTTCGAACACGCCGTGGCCGACGCGGCCCATGGCGCGGCCGATGCCGATCAGCTCCTCGGCGGTGGCGGTGGTGCCGGGCACCAGTTCGCCGTCCACCGACTTGTGGATGACGGTGCGCGAGGTCGAGAAGCCGAGCGCGCCGGCGCGCAGGCCCTCCTCGACGATTCCCGACATGGCCTCGATCTCGTCCGCGGTCGGCGCTTCGTTCGCCGCGCCGCGATCGCCCATCACATAAGCGCGCACGGCGCCGTGGGGCACGTGGCAGGCGACGTCGATGGTGCGCGGCAGCGCCTCCAGCGCGTCGAGATATTCGGGGAAACTCTCCCAGTTCCACGTCATGCCCTCGGCGAGCGCGGTGCCGGGAATGTCCTCGACGCCTTCCATCAGGCCGATCAGCCACTGGTGGCGGTCCGGGTGCGCGGGCGCGAAGCCGACGCCGCAATTGCCCATGATCACCGTCGTCACGCCGTGCCATGCGGAGGGGGCCATGACGTCATCCCACGTCGCCTGCCCGTCGTAGTGCGTGTGGATGTCGACGAAGCCGGGCGTCACGATCTGCCCGCGCGCGTCGATCTCCTCCCGGCCCGCGCCGTTCACGCTGCCGACTGCGCTGATGCGGCCGTCGTCGATGGCGATGTCGCCGATGAACGGCGCGCCGCCGCTGCCGTCCACGATCGTTCCGCCGCGGATCACGATGTCGTGCATGTCCACCTCCCTCAAGGTTCCCGCTCAGTTTCCGCAGGGTTGTCCGCCTTCGTCAAGCTGACGATAATGGCCGGAAAACGGGGAGGAGGGACGGAATGCACGCGAAGGCATTGCTGGTTTTTCTGCTGGTTTCGGCATCGCCCTCGGGGGCGAAGACCATCGCGGTCGCACCCGGCGACAACGACCAGGAAACGCTGCAGACCGCGCTCATCGAGGCTGAGCCGGGCGACGTGATCGAACTCGCGGCGGGCACGTTCCGGCTGACGAACGGCCTGTCGCTCGACGTCGCGGGCGTGACGGTGCGCGGCGCGGGACCGGACAAGACCGTGCTCAGCTTCAAGGGGCAAACGGGGGCGGGCGAGGGGCTGCTCGTCACGTCGGACCGCGTGCTGCTTACTGGCTTCGCCGTCGAGGACACGAAAGGCGACGGCATCAAGGCGAAGGGCGTCGACCGCATCACGATGGACAATCTGCGCGTCGTCTGGACGCGCGGGCCGCACAAGGACAACGGCGCCTACGGCCTCTACCCGGTCGAGGCGACGAACGTGCTGGTGCAGAACTCGGAGGTGATCGCCTGCTCGGACGCGGGCGTCTACGTGGGCCAGTCCGAGACCATCGTCGTCCGGAACAACCGCGTCAGCTTCAACGTCGCCGGTATCGAGATCGAGAACTCGAAGCACGCCGACGTCTACGGCAACCTCGCGCATCACAACACGGGCGGCATCCTCGTCTTCGATCTGCCCAACCTGCCGAAGATGGGCGGGCACTCGACGCGCATCTTCTCGAACACGGTCGTCGACAACGACACGCCCAACTTCGCGCCGCCCGGGAACATCGTCGCGGAGGTGCCGCAGGGCCTCGGCATCATGGTGATGGCGAACGAGAACGTCGAGGTGTCGGGCAACCGCATCGAGGGCAACCGCACGGCGGCGGTGATGGTCGTCTCCTACACGCGGCCCTTCGAGGATGCGAGCTACAACCCGCTCGCCCGCAACGTCCGCATCTTCGGCAACAGCCTCGGCCGGAACGGCTGGGACCCGAAGTTCCCCGGCGGCGCGGCGCTTGCCGCGGCGCTCGGCGGCGGCCTGCCGCCGGTGATGTGGGACGGCGTGACGCGGTTCGGCGACAAGGCGGATGACGGCACGACGACCCCGGCGAGCGACGTGCCGATGGTGTCGCTGGGGCTCGGCGTCGCCGGGACGCCGCCCACGAAAGCGCAGCCCACGTCGGTCGCGCCCGCAGGCGCATCGGGCACGCTCGCCGCCGTGGTGCTTCCGGCCGATCAGCCGATGCCCTGATGCTTCGCGCCGCTGCTATGCTCGCGGCCGCGCTGCCGGTCGCCTCCGCCGCGCCGCCCGCGGTGAACGACGCGGTTCTTGCAGGTGCGGCGGCGCCCGCAACGCTCGCCGAAACCGGCCTGTTCCTTGACAGCGGCGCGGCGCAGCCGAACGCGCGCGTCGTGCCCTACGGCCTCGCGACGCCGCTGTTCTCGGACCACGCCGACAAGGCGCGCTTCCTCTACGTGCCGGAGGGCAAGACCGCGCGCTACGACGGGGAAGGGCTGCTCGACATCCCGTTGGGCAGCGTGCTCATCAAGCATTTCGGCTTCGCGCGCGCCGACGGCAGCCTCGATCTCATCGAGACGCGGCTGCTCGTGCATCAGGCGGACGGCTGGAAGGCATGGCCCTACGTGTGGAACGCCGACGACAGCGTCGCCACGCTGAAGCGCGCAGGCGTGCGGGTCGCTGTCACCGGGCATGACGGGGCGGGGAAACGGCTTGCGCTCGACTGGCAGGTGCCGAACGTCAACCAGTGCAAGGGCTGCCACGCCACGGGCAATGCGCTGGTGCCGATCGGCCCGAAGGCGCGGAACCTCAACCACGACTTTCAGGGCGAGAACAACCTCGTTCGTCTCACCCGCCTCGGCCTGCTCACGGGCGTGCCCAAGGATGCGCCGCGCCTTCCCGACTGGAAGGACGCAGGCGAAAGCCTCGAACGCCGTGCCCGCGCGTATCTCGACGTCAATTGCGGCCATTGCCACAAGCCCGACGGCCCCGCTTCGAACTCCGGCCTGTTCCTCACGTGGGAAACGCCCTCCGGCCCGCACATCGGCATCGGCAAGGGGCCGGTCGCGGCGGGACGCGGCTCGGGCGGGAGCATGGTCTCCATCGACCCCGGCCACCCCGAGCGCTCGATCCTCTATTACCGGATGGAGTCCACGGAACCCGGCGTCATGATGCCGGAACTCGGCCGCACGCAGCCTGACGAAGCGGCCCTCGCGCTGGTGCGCGACTGGATCGCCGCGATGCGGTGAGGGGCTACAGCCCCATCAGGCTCAGCACTTCCTCGCGGCTGCGTTCGTCCTCGCGGAACACGCCCATCATGCGGCTCGTCGTCATGGTGACGCCGGGCGTGTTGACGCCGCGTGCGGACATGCAGGCGTGCGCCGCCTCGATGACGACGGCGACGCCGCGCGGCTGCAGGTGCTCCCAGATGCAGTCGGCGACCTCGGCGGTCAGCCGCTCCTGCACCTGGAGGCGGGAGGCGAAGCCCTTCAGCACGCGCGCGAGCTTCGAGATGCCGACGACGCGGTCGCCCGGCAGATAGGCGATGTGGGCCTTGCCGATGATCGGCGCCATGTGGTGCTCGCAGTGCGACTGGAAGGCGATGTCGCGCAGCAGCACGATCTCGTCGTAGCCGCCGACCTCCTCGAAGGTGCGCGAAAGATGGAGCGCAGGATCTTCGTCATAGCCGCGGAAATACTCGCGGTAGGCGCGCGCGACGCGGCCGGGCGTGTCGGCAAGTCCCTCGCGCGCGGGATCGTCGCCCGCCCATTCGATGAGACGGCGGACGGACGCGAGCACGTCTTCCGGGATGCCGTTGTCGCGGTCGTTGGATGCGGTCATGCCTATCCCCCTAGACGCCGACCGCCGCTCGCCGCAAGTCCCGCGCCCTCACAGCAGGGTCATCGCGGCGAGCAGGCGGACGTCGATCATCACGCCCGCGCGGCGCTTTTCGGCGATGAAATCCGGCAGCGTTCGAAGCGGAACGCAGTGGACGGCGATGTCCTCGCTGCCGACGCCTCCGCCGGAGCCGACACGGACAAGCCCCTTCGCCCGCACCAGCGTGAAATGTTCGCTCGTCAGGCCGGGAGAGGAGGTGAAGACTCCCATGTTCTCCACAGTTTCGGCGTGGAAGCCGGTCTCCTCCTCAAGCTCGCGGCGCGCGGCCGTCAGCACCTCTTCGGGGCCGTCGTCGCCGACGAGGCCGGCGGGAAGCTCGAGGCAGCGCGCGCCGAGCGGAACGCGGTATTGCTCGACGAGCACGATCTCGTCCGCTTCCGTCTGGGCGAGGATCACCGCGGCGCCGATGCCGCGCGTGCGGCGCACATATTCCCAGCGTCCGTCGACGACGGTTTCGAGGAAGCGGCCTTTCCAGACGGTTTTCCCGGTCAACGGCTTTTCCCACGCAAAGAAAAAGGGCGGCCCCGTTCGCAGGGCCGCCCTTTTCCGGTGTTGGCAGGCTTACTGCGCGACCGGCGCCGCGGCGCTCGGGTCTTCCGGCAGGCCGCCGAGCTGCGTCACCAGCTGCTTGTAGGCGTCGAGATAGGCGAGCGTGATGACCTGGCCGATCTCTGTGTTGGCATAGCTGCCGCCGCCGACGCCGCCGAAGCCGCCCCACCAGCCGCCGCCGCCGCCGGCTGCCCACGCCAGGTCCTTCTTGCGGAAATAGCCTTCGGTCATGCGCTCCTGCTCGGTCGTGCGCGAATTGACCAGCGTCAGCATGACGTTGGCTTCCTTGCTCTTCGTCGAAAGCCCGCCCGCGAGCACGCCGAGCGTGCGGCTGCCGAGCAGGCCGCCCGCGATCGCGCCGATGCCGCCGCCGCCCGAGTTCTCGTTCTTGGAAACGAGATCGGGAACGATGAAGTAGTCGGCGGCCTTCACCTGCGCGCGGCCGATGTTGGAGTTCTTCTGCAGTTCGCCCGAATCGGCGAGCGCACGTTCGATGTTGCGGCTGGCGAGGCCCTTGCCGCGATCGACGAGGCCGAAGCAGCCGGACTTCATCACGAACAGCTTGATGATCGCCTCCGGGCTGCCGAGGCCGAGCTGCTGCCACCAGTTGGTGTCCGGCTCGACGATGGAGACGGTGCCCAGCCGCTTCTGGCAGACCGGGATCTCCTGCATGCTCTTCGTCTGCGCCTTGCGCGCGGAGGACTGGGATTGCGCGGATGCCGTGCCCGATGCGGCGGCCATGGCGGCCACGGCAACGCCGAGGCCAAGTGTCTTCAGGATTTTCATAGTCTTCCCCATGTTCAAATATGCTGGTTGGCGAAACCCCTGTCGCCGTTTCCGGCGCCGCCCGCAGCCGGGACGCATATTGCCGGAGTTGGGCGGTCCCGGCAATCGTTCCCGCGTAGCCCGCACACGTTATGATTCGGTTGCTGCTTACCTGTTCTTGCGCCCCGCGATCAGGCTGTCGACGACGGACGGGTCGGCAAGCGTCGTCGTGTCGCCGAGCGACCCGAAGTCGTTCTCGGCGATCTTGCGGAGGATGCGCCGCATGATCTTGCCGGAGCGCGTCTTGGGGAGCGCCGGGGTGAAATGGATGTGGTCGGGCGTCGCGATGGGGCCGATCTCGCGGCGCACCTCCGCCTTCAGCTCGGCTTCCAGCGCCGCGTCGCCCTCCACGCCCGCGATCGGCGTCACGTAGCAGTAGATGCCCTGGCCCTTGATGTCGTGCGGATAGCCGACGACCGCGGCCTCGGCGACCTTCGGGTGGCCGACGAGCGCCGATTCCACCTCGGCCGTGCCCAGCCGGTGGCCGGAGACGTTGAGCACGTCGTCGACGCGGCCGGTGATCCACCAGTAGCCGTCCGCGTCGCGGCGCGATCCGTCGCCGGTGAAGTAGAGGCCCTTGTAGGCGGAGAAATAGGTCTCGGCGAAGCGCTGGTGATCGCCGTAGAGGCTGCGCGCCTGCCCCGGCCACGAGCGCCTGAGGACGAGATTGCCCGAGGCCGGACCGTCGACGAACTTGCCGTCCGCGTCCACGAGCGCGGGCTCGATGCCGAAGAACGGCTGCGTCGCGCTACCCGGCTTGGTCGGGATCGCGCCGGGAAGCGGCGAGATCAGGATGCCGCCGGTTTCCGTCTGCCACCACGTGTCGATGATCGGCAGGCGCCCCTTGCCCGCGACGCGGTGATACCAGAGCCACGCCTCCGGGTTGATCGGCTCGCCCACGGTGCCGAGCAGCCGGAGCGAGGACAGGTCGTGCTTCAGCACGGGCGCGTCGCCTTCGCGCATCAGCGCGCGGAGCGCGGTCGGCGCGGTATAGAAGGTGGCGGGCCCGTGCTTCTCGATCACCGCCCAGAAGCGGTCGACCGCCGGATAGTTGGGCACGCCCTCGAACATCAGCGTCGAGGCGCCGTTCGCGAGCGGGCCGTAGACGATGTAGCTGTGCCCGGTGACCCAGCCCACGTCGGCGGTGCACCAGTGGAGCGCGCCCTCGTCGCGCCAGTCGAACGCGTACTTGAAGGTGAGCGCGGTCCAGACCAGATAGCCGCCCGTGGTGTGCAGCACGCCCTTCGGCTTCCCGGTGGAACCCGATGTGTAGAGGATGAACAGCGGGTCCTCGGCGTTCATCGGCTCGGCCGGGCAATCGGCGGAGGCCGCCTCGCGCGCCTCGTGCCACCACAGGTCGCGGTCGCACGTCATCGGCACCGCAGCGCCCGTGTTGCGCACGACGAGCACGCCCTTCACCTCGTGCCATGCCTTGGCGATGGCGTCGTCGATGGTGAGCTTCAGCGGGATCGTCTTGCCGCCGCGCCGCCCCTCGTCGGCGGTGATGACGAAATCGCTCTTCGCATCGTCGATACGCCCGGCGACGGCATCCGCCGAAAAGCCCGCGAAGACGACGCTGTGCACTGCGCCGATGCGGGCGCACGCCAACATGGCGACGGCGGCCTCCGGGATCATCGGCAGGTAGACGGTCACGCGGTCGCCCTTAGCGACGCCCATCGCCTTCAGCGCGTTCGCGAAGCGGCACACCTCGGCGTGGAGTTCGGCGTAAGTCAGCGTCACGGAAGGCGTGTCGGGATCGTCCGCCTCCCAGACGATGGCAGGCTGTGCCGCGCGTGCCGGCAGGTGCCGGTCGACGCAGTTGACGCAGGCGTTGAGCACGCCGTCCTCGAACCACTTGATGTCGACTGGATCGAACGACCAGTTGCCCATCACCGTCGGCGGCTTCGTCCAGTCGAGAAGCCCGATCTGCTCGCGCCAGAAGCCGTCCGGGTCGGCGACCGAACGCCGGTACATCGTTTCATAGGTGTCCGCGTCGCAGATCGTGCGCGCGGCGGTATGCGCGGGAACGGGATACGTCGCGGTCGCGGCGTCGCTCATCGGTCAATCTCTCCCCAGGAACTGTCGCGGCGCTTCGGCCGCAAGGATTACCACAAATAGGTGTTGGGATCGGGCATGGGCTCGCGGCGCTGCGCCTTCGCGATCGAGACGATGGCGCGCACGACGAGCCAGATCGAAACGAGGCCGAACAGCGGCGCGAGCAGGCCGAGCGTGAGGATGCTCAGCACGGCGAGCGCGATCACCGCGACGACCGTGATCCAGAAGCCGCGGATATGATAGGCGAAATGGCTTTCCTCCCACGGCGCGTTCTCGGCCGCGCCGCGCCAGATGTAGGCGAGGATCGCGCCGACGAGCGTCGGCAGGCCCGAAACCGCGCCCACGAGGATCAGCAGCGCCACGATGGTCGGCCGGTTGAGATCGAAACCCTGTGCTTCCGGTCTGCTCGCCATGGTCCAGACTCCCTGATTTCAGGCGGCAATTCTGGCCCGTGCCGCCGTTTTCCGCAAGGACGGGCTTTCGCGCGTTCGTGCGCCGCGCTAGCGTCCGCCGCCGTGGGCATCCCTCTTCTCGCCGCGCGCCGGTTCGGGCCGCTGTTCGCCACCCAGTTCCTCGGGGCGTTCAACGACAATTTCTACAAGACGGCGATGCTGTTCCTCATCACCTACACGCTGCTCGCGGGGGACACGGCGGCCTCGGCGCAGATCGTCACCTTGGCGGCGGGCGTGTTCATCCTGCCGTTCGTGCTGTTCTCAGCATTGGCCGGGCAGATCGCCGACAGCGTCGACAAGGCGCGGCTCGTCCGCATCATCAAGGCGGCGGAAATCGGCATCATGCTGGTCGGCGCTGCGGCGCTGACGCTGGGCTCGGTGCCGCTGATGATGCTGGTGCTGTTTTCGATGGGCCTGCACTCCACCTTCTTCGGGCCGATCAAGTATGCGATCCTGCCGCAGCATCTCGCACCGAAGGAGGTGCTCACGGGCACGGGGCTCGTCGAGGCGGGAACATTCGTCGCCATCCTCACCGGGCAGGTCGCGGGCGGCCTGCTCGCTACGGAGGTCTCGGCGTGGGCGATCGTTGCGGTCGCGGTGTTCGGCTATCTCAGCGGTCGGCAGGTGCCCGCGGCGCCGCCCCCCGGCCGCGCGCGCATCGAATGGAACATCCTTGCAAGCGCGCTCCGCATCACGCGGGAGGTGACGCGCGATCCGCAGCTCGGCCGCGCGGTGCTCGCCGTCTCGTGGTTCTGGTCGGTGGGCGCGGTCTTCACCAGCCTGTTCGTGCCGCTGGTGAAGGGCGACCTCGGCGGAGCGGAAACCGTGGCGACGCTGTTCCTCACCATCTTCTCGGTCGGTGTCGCGACGGGATCGCTCGTCGTCGCGCGTCTCCTGAAAGGCGCCGTCTCCGTCCGTTACGCGCCCGCGTCGGCAGTGCTGATGACGGCGTTCATCGCCGATCTCTACTTCGCGATCCGCGCGTTCGACGCGCCGCACGCCGAACTGATCGGCGTCGGCGCGTTCCTCGCCGATCCGGAAAGCTGGCGGATCGTGCTCGACCTCTTCGGGCTGTCGGTGGCGGCGGGCGCGTTCATCGTGCCGCTTTACGCGCTGCTGCAAACGGCGAGCGATCCTTCGGCGCGGGCGCGCACGATCGCGGCGAACAACATCGTCAACTCGGGCTTCATGGTCGCTGCGGCGCTGGGGTCCAGCGTGCTGCTGAAGGCCGGGCTCGACGTGCCGCAGATCCTGCTCGCGGTCGGGCTCGCCAACCTGCTGATCGTGATCCCCTGCCTTCGGATTCACCGCATCCGGCAGGCCCTCGGCACCGCCTGAAAAGTTGCGCCGCGCAACTTTAGGCGCGAACGAGCGTGCCCGCGCCCTTGCGCGTGAAGATCTCCAGCAGCAGCGCGTGCGGCACGCGGCCGTCAAGAATGACCGCGGCCTCGACGCCGCCCGTCACCGCGGCGAGGCAGGTCTCGAGCTTCGGGATCATGCCGCCCGAAATCGTGCCGTCGGCGATCAGTTCCTCGATACGGCCCGGGGAGAGGTCGGAGAGCAGCGACCTGTCCTTGGCGAGCACGCCCGGAACGTCGGTCAGCAGCATCAGCCGCGCCGCGCCCACGGCGCTCGCGATCGCGCCCGCCATCGTGTCGGCGTTGATGTTGTACGTGTGGCCTTCGGCGTCCTCGGCGATCGGCGCGACGACGGGGATGACGTCGGAGCGCGTCATCAGGTCGAGGATCTTGGCGTTCACCGCGACCGGCTCGCCGACGAAGCCGAGATCGACGATGCGCTCGATGGCGCTGTCCGGGTCGCGCGCCGTCCGTGTCAGCTTGCGCGCCGTCACGAGCCGGGCGTCCTTGCCGGAAATGCCGACGGCGGTGCCGCCTGCGCGGCCGATCCAGCTCACGAGGTCCTTGTTGATGGCCCCCGCCAGCACCATTTCGGCGACCTCGGCGGTGGCGGCGTCGGTGACGCGAAGGCCGTCGACGAACTCCGACTTGATGCCGAGCCGCCCGAGCATGGTGCCGATCTGCGGCCCGCCGCCGTGCACGACGATCGGGTTGATGCCGATCGCCTTCAGCAGCACCACGTCCTCGGCGAA
The DNA here is from genome assembly GCF_027941835.1 of Sphingosinicella microcystinivorans. Taxonomy (NCBI): domain Bacteria; kingdom Pseudomonadati; phylum Pseudomonadota; class Alphaproteobacteria; order Sphingomonadales; family Sphingosinicellaceae; genus Sphingosinicella; species Sphingosinicella microcystinivorans. Next base: position 1,225,701 of record NZ_CP116005.1, on the reverse strand, counting down.
GTCGATCGCGCGTTCGGGGTCCCCCATCGCGTGGCCGCCGTATTTCACCACGAAGGTGCGCCCCACGTATTTCTGGATGAACGGCAGCGCCTCGGTCAGCGTTTCGGCCTTGGCGAGCATGGCCGGATCGGGCGTGTGGTCGGCGGACATTCGGCAGGACTCCTCAGGCGTCATCGTGCGCCGCTATAAAGGCTCGGCGCGAAAGGGAAAGAGCGCGGAGCGTGTTATCTCATAACATTCTGTTTTTATTGACATAAGAGCGTATACGGGGGCATAGGCGGCCTATGGGCGGCGATCACGATCACCACGACCATCGCGGGCATGATCACGGCCACGATCACGGTCCCGGCCATTCTCATGCGCCGAAGGTCGGCGCGGGCAACCAGCGGCGCGTCGGCCTCGCCGCTCTGCTCACGGGCAGCTTCATGTTCGCCGAGGTGGTCGGCGGCGTCGTGTCGGGCTCGCTGGCGCTGCTCGCCGACGCGGGCCACATGCTCACCGATTTCGCCGCGCTCGCGCTGGCATGGTTCGGCTTCCACCTCGCGGGCCGCCCCGCCGACTGGCGGCGGACCTACGGTTTCGACCGCTTCTCGGTGCTGGTGGCGTTCGTGAACGGGCTCAGCCTGTTCGTGATCGCGGCGGTCATCCTCTGGGAAGCGGCGGAGCGGCTGCAAGCCCCGCCGCCGATCGCGGCGCCGACGATGCTCTCGGTCGCGGTGCTCGGCCTTTTCGTCAATATTCTCGCCTTCTGGATGCTGCTGGGTGCGGACCGCAGCAATCTCAACATCCGCGGCGCGCTCGCGCATGTCGCGGGCGATCTGCTCGGCTCGGTGGGCACCATCGCCGCCGCGCTCATCATCATGCGGACCGGCTGGACGGCGGCCGACCCGCTGCTGTCGGTGTTCGTCGCGCTCATCATCCTCAGGAGCGCGTGGGCCGTCACGCGCGATTCCGCGCATATCCTTCTCGAAGGCGCGCCGAGCGGCATGGAGGCGGACACGGTTGCCGCCGATCTCGCCGCCAATGTCGACGGCGTCGAAAGCGTCCACCACATCCATGTCTGGTCGATCAGCGAGGAGCGGCCGATGGCGACGCTCCACGCCCGTATCCGCGCCGACGCCTCACCCGCTCTGGTCAAGACCGCGATCCGGGAGCGCCTCAAGACGCGCTTCCACGTCGATCACGCCACCGTGGAGATCGAGGACGGCGATCACGCGCCCGTCTGCCATTAAGCGCGCGCGTCGAGCTTCCGGCCGAGCGCCACGAAGCCTTGGATCAGCGGCGGCACCAGCACGACCGACAGCACCACCTTCGTCAGCATCTGGCCGATCATCAGATCGAGGATCGGGAAGACGCCGTAGAAGGCGAGCGTGATGAAGATCAGCGTGTCGACGATCTGCGAGAGCACGCTGGCGAGCGCGCCGCGCAGCCAGAGGAGCCCGCCCTCGCGCCGCAGCAGGCTGAACACGCCGACGTTCAGAAGCTGCGAGATGCCGTAGGCGACGATCCCCGCGCCCATCAGGCGTGGGCTCTGCGCCAGCACGAGCTGGAATCCGGCCAGCCGCTCCGGGTCCATCGCGGGCGCGGCGGGAAGCGCGAGCACGGCGAGGATCAGCAGCATCGACACCAGAAGCGGCAGGAAACCGAGCAGCACCAGCCGGTTCGCCGTCTCGCGGCCGTGAAGCTCGGCGACCGCGCTCGACAGCACCACGAGCAGCAGGAAGGCGAAGATGCCCGCCTCGACCGCGAGCGGCCCCAGCGCCACCTGCTTGTTGCCGAGGATGCCGGCGATGCAGGTCATGCCGCCGTAGAGGATCGAGAGGACGAAGAGCGAGCGGGAAAGCGGCATGGCGGCGGTCGTCATCGCCCGTTGCTAACGGCTTTTCGCGGCCCGAGAAAGATATATAGCTTGGCCGTCTGGAGCCAATCTTCGCCGGGGGGACAATGCGGATACTGATCGGCCTCGGCGGCATTGCGCTCATCCTCGCCATCGCCGTTCTGCTGTCCTCGAACCGGGGTGCCATCCGCCTGCGCGTCGTCGGCGCGGCGTTCGCGCTTCAGGCCGGAATCGCCGTTCTCGTGCTCTATGTGCCCGCCGGGCGGCGCGCGCTGGCATGGCTGTCCTCGGGCGTCGGCGAGCTTCTCGGCTATGCGCGGGCGGGCTCGGAATTCCTGTTCGGCAGGCTGCTCGGCGATCCGCTCGGGCAGAGCTTCGCCTTTCAGGCGCTGCCGACGATCATCTTCTTCGCCGCGCTCATCGCCATCCTCTATCACCTCGGCGTGATGCAGCTCGTCATCCGCTGGATCGGCGGTGCGCTCGAAAGGATCACCGGCATCAGTAAGGTCGAATCGCTGTGCGCGGCGTCGAACATCTTCGTCGGCCAGAGCGAATCGCCGCTCGTCATCCGCCCCTATCTCGCCGGACTCAGCCCCGCGCAGCTCTTCGCCGTGATGTCGTCCGGCATGGCGGGCGTCGCGGGCACGATCCTTGCCGCCTATGCGTCGATGGGCATCAGCATCGACTACCTGCTCGCGGCGAGCTTCATGGCGGCGCCGGGCGGCATATTGATGGCGAAGCTCATCATGCCCGACGATCCCGCCGATCTCGCGCGCACGCACGGCGAGGTGGTGGAGATTTCGGATCATGATGAGGAAAAGCCCGCGAACATCATCATGGCGGCGGCGCAGGGCGCGCAGACCGGCGTGAAGCTCGCGGTCGCGGTGGGCGCGATGGTGCTGGCGTTCGTGGCGCTGGTCGCGCTCGCGAACGGGCTGCTTTCGGGCGTCGGCAACTGGTTCGGGCTGGAGGGGCTCACCTTCCAGCAGCTCATCGGCCACGTGTTCGCGCCGGTGATGTACCTGCTCGGCGTGCCGTGGGACGAAGCCGGGATCGCGGGCGGCCTCTTCGGCACCAAGGTCGTCCTCAACGAATTCGTCGCCTACATCGATCTCAGCGCGCAGCAGGCAGCATTGTCACCCGCGACCGTGGCGATCGTCACCTTCGCGCTCTGCGGTTTCGCCAACTTCAGCTCGATCGCGATCCAGATGGCGGTGACGGGCAGCCTCGCGCCGAGCCAGCGTCCGATGATCGCGAAGCTCGGCATCAAGGCGCTCGTCGCGGGCAGCCTTGCGAACCTGATGAGCGCGGCCCTCGCGGGCCTGCTGCTTTCCGTTTAGCGGGTGGGAACCGGCGCCTCGCCCGAATAGTCGTAGAAGCCCTTGCCGGACTTCCGGCCGTACCAGCCGGCCTCGACGTACTTCACCAGCAGCGGCGCAGGGCGATACTTGGGATCGCCGGTCGCCTCCTGCATCACGTGCATGACGCTGAGCAGCGTGTCGAGGCCGACGAAATCGGCGAGCGTCAGCGGGCCCATCGGGTGATTGGCGCCGAGCCGCATCCCCTGGTCGATGTCCACCACCGAGCCGACGCCCTCGCCGAGCGCGAAGATCGCCTCGTTCAGCATCGGGCACAGCACGCGGTTGACGATGAACGCCGGGCTGTCGAGCGCCTCGACCGTGGTCTTACCGATCGCCTTGCAGAAATCGTGCATCGCCGCCGTGGTGGCGTCCGAGGTGGCGAGGCCGCGGATGATCTCCACGAGCTTCATCACCGGCACGGGGTTGAAGAAATGCAGGCCGACGAAGCGGTCCGGCCGGTCCGTCGCCGCCGCCAGCCGCGTGATCGAGATCGACGAGGTGTTGGAGGCGAGGAGCGCGGTGTCCTTCAGGGCGAGGCCCTTGAAGATCGCCTTCTTGACGCTCTCGTTCTCCGTCGCAGCCTCGATCACGAGGTCGCAAGTCCCGAAATCGGCGGGGTCGGTGGTCAGGCGGATGCGCGCGAGCGTGGCCTCCACTTCATCGACTTGCATCGTGCCCTTGGCGACGGCGCGGCCGAGGTTCTTCTCGATCACCGCCTTGCCGGCCTCGGCGCGTGCCAGCTCGACATCCGAAAGGATGACGTCGAAGCCGGCGAGCGCGGAGACATGCGCGATGCCGTTGCCCATCAGGCCAGAGCCGATGACGCCGACCGATTTCATGAGCTCAGACCTTCTGCGTGAGTTCGGGCACGATGTTGAAGAGGTCGCCGACGAGGCCGAGGTCCGCGACCTGGAAGATCGGGGCGTCCTCGTCCTTGTTGATGGCGACGATGATCTTTGAGTCCTTCATGCCGGCGAGGTGCTGGATGGCGCCCGAGATGCCGATGGCGAAGTAGACTTCCGGCGCGACGATCTTGCCGGTCTGGCCGACCTGATAGTCGTTCGGCACGTAGCCCGCGTCGACGGCGGCGCGGCTGGCGCCGACCGCCGCGCCGAGCTTGTCGGCGAGCGGGAAGATGACCTGCTGGAACGTCTCGCTGTCCTTCAGCGCACGGCCGCCCGACACGATGATCTTCGCGGCGGTCAGCTCCGGGCGCTCCAGCTTGGCGATCTCGGCGCCGACGAAGCTCGAAAGCCCCGCATCGCCCGCGCCCGCGACCGTCTCGATGCTCGCCGAGCCGCCGTCGCCGGCCTTCTCGAAGGCGGTGCCGCGCACGGTGATCACCTTCTTCGCATCGCCCGACTGCACGGTGGCGATGGCGTTGCCGGCATAGATCGGCCGCTCGAACGTGTTTGCGTCGACGATGCCGGTGATCTCGGAGATCTGCTGGCTGTCGAGCTTCGCGGCGACGCGCGGCGCGATGTTCTTGGCCGATGTCGTGGCGGGGGCGACGAGCGCGTCGTAGTTCGCCATCAGGCCTTCGATGAGCGGCGCGACGTTCTCGGCAAGGCCGTTGGCATAGGCCGCGTCGTCGGCGAGCAGCACCTTGGCGACGCCCGCGATCTTCGCGGCGGCATCGGCGGCGCCCTGCGCGCCCTGTCCGGCGACGAGCACGTGCACGTCGCCGCCGAGCTTCGTCGCGGCGGTCACGGCGACACGCGTCGCGTCCTTGATCGAGGCGTTGTCGTGTTCAGCGAGGACGAGGACGCTCATGCGATCGCTCCCATTTCCTTGAGTTTGCCGACAAGGGCGTCGACCGAATCGACCTTGATGCCCGCCTGCCGCTTGGGCGGCTCGGTGACTTTCAGCGTCTTCAGGCGTGGGGTGACGTCGACGCCGTAGTCGGCGGGCGTCTTGCTGTCGATGGGCTTGGACTTCGCCTTCATGATGTTCGGCAGCGACGCGTAGCGCGGCTCATTGAGGCGAAGGTCGGTGGTGATGATCGCCGGGGCCTTCAGGCTCAGCGTCTCGAGGCCGCCGTCGACCTCGCGCGTCACGTTCACCTTGTCGCCCGCGATCTCGACCTTGGAGGCGAAGGTGCCCTGCGCCCAGCCGAGCAGCGCGGCGAGCATCTGGCCGGTCTGGTTGGCGTCGTCGTCGATCGCCTGCTTGCCGAGGATGATGAGGCCGGGGCCTTCCGCCTCGGCGATCTTCGCGAGGATCTTGGCGACCGCGAGCGGCTCGGTGGCGACGTCGGTGGTGACGAGGATGCCGCGGTCGGCGCCCATCGCGAGCGCCGTGCGGAGCGTCTCCTGGCATTGCTGGACGCCGATGGAAACCACGACGATCTCGGTCGCCGCGCCCTTCTCCTTCAGGCGGATCGCCTCCTCGACGGCGATCTCGTCAAAGGGGTTCATGCTCATCTTGACGTTGGCAAGCTCGACGCCCGACTGGTCGGACTTCACCCGAGCCTTCACGTTGTAATCAATCACCCGCTTCACGGGCACCAGGACCTTCATGCGCATCCTCCGGAAAGCTGGCCCGGCCTCATGGAACCGGATCGCGCGACGACCTGCGTCAACAGGGCGGGCGTGTCAACGCCCAAGGCGCGCAACTCACCGTTTGACGTGAAGAATTCGCGTGCCAGAATGGTGCAACTCTAAAAAAGAAGCAGTCGGGGTCGGTCGTGAACAGGGAGACATCGCCAGGCGGCGGTGGCGCGCATTTGCGTTTGCAGCTCTTGGGAGAGGTGCGGTTCAGCGTCGGCGGCACGGATGTCACGCCGCGCTCCAAACGCGCCCGCGCGCTTGTCGCCTATCTCGCCCTCTCGCGCGGGTACATAGCGCCGCGCGCCCGGCTCGCCGACCTCTTCTGGGGGGATCGCGGCGAGGCGCAGGCGCGCGGCAGCCTGCGGCAATGCCTGCTCGAAGTGCGCAGCGCCGGCGCGGCGAGCGGCGTCGACATCCTGTCCTCGGACCGGGAAAGCGTCTCGCTGAATGGCGGGTGGGTGAGCGATGTCGCCGACATCGAGGCCGCGATCGCGGGGCCGCCCGCAAGCATCGCCGACGCGATCGAGGCGGCGGGGCGGGAACAGCTGCTCGGCGGGCTGTTCGTCAGCGACGAGTATGACGAATGGCTCATGCTGGCGCGCGCCGATTTCGACGCGCGGCTCGCCGATGCTGCACGGCGCGGTCTCGCGGGCGCCATCGAAACCGGCGACGCCGAATCGGCACGGCGCATCGCCGACCATTATCTGCTGCGCGATCCGGGCGACGAGGAGGTCACTGTTCTCGCCATGCGCGCCGATGCGATGCGCGGCGCGGCGCCGATCGCCCATCGCCGCTTCCAGAAGCTGCGCGACTATCTCGCCGCCGAGCTGGGCACCGTGCCCGGCGCCGCCGCGCTCGAGGCGCTCGCCGCGGTCGCTGGCATGCCGGTGACGGCGGCGATCGAGCCGGTGGCCCCGGCCGCGCCCGTGCTTCCGGCGCTCCCCGCGCATGACGGGCCGCCGCTGCTGCTGGTGTGCCCGTTCGTCGAAACCGGCTTCGCGGGCAGCCTGCTGCATCTCGCGGACGGCGTGCGCGAGGAGGTGCTGTCCGGTCTCTCCCGCTTCAAGGACCTGCGCGTGCTGGTGGAGGACCGTATGCCCTCGTCGGACGAGGTGCCGATGTTCGGCGCGGGAACGATCGCCTACGCTCTCACCGCGACGCTCCGGCAGTCAGGCTCGCACATGCGGGTGACGCCGGTGCTGACGCGCCTGTCGGATCGTTCGGTCGTCTGGTCGAATCCCGTGTCGATCGAGATTCATGATCTCCAGGAAGCCATCGACGCGATGGTGGACCGGATCATCGGCGCGGTGACGCCGCGCGTCGAGCGCGACGCCGTGCCGCGCGCGCAGCCGAGCGCCGTCTACGACCGCTACCTCGTCGCCCGCCACCGCGCCCGCACGGCATCGACGCTCGCGGAGGCGAAGGAGGCCGCACGGCTGCTGGAAGGCGTGATCGCCGACGCGCCTGAACTCGCCGTCGCCTATCCGCATCTCATCCGGCTCTACAACACCAACTATTTCTACAAGGTCGCCGGCGTGGACCCCGCGCCGAACCGCGTGCGCGCCTTCGAACTCGCCAAGACCTCGCTGTCGCTCGATCGCGGCCATATCCACGGCTACACGGTGATGGGCTGGTGCCAGCTCTGGCGCGGCGGGTGGGATGCCGCATACGCGCATTTCGAAAAGGCGGTGGAGCTGAACCCCTATCATTCGGAACGGATCAAGGAAGCGGCGTTCGGCCTCATCTTCCTCGGCGAGCACGCGAAGGGCGGCGACTATCTGCAACGCTGCCTCGATCTCGATCCGCTGCCCAACGATAATTTCTTCGAGGACCTCGGCTTCCTGAGGCTGATGCAGCGGAAGCCCGACGAGGCGGTCGCCTATTTCGACCTGATCGTGGAGCCGACGCTGTTCGCCGACCTCTACGGCGTGCTGGCGAGCTGCGCGGTCGGGCACCCGGCGGGCCCGGCGATGGCGGCGGCGTGGCGGCGGCGCATCGCGGCGATCTGGTCGCCCGACGCGCCGATGACGGACGGCGACATGGTCTCGTGGCTGCGCGCGCACCTGCCGTTCCGGAAGGCCGAGCACTGGTCGCTGTTCTTCTCGTATCTGGGGCCCGTGCTCAGGAACGCTCATCCCGAAGCCGCTTGAGGAACAGCGTCTCGGGCGGCAGCGGGCGGCGGCAGGGCACGAACGGCGCGGCGAGCGCGGCGGCGATGGCGGCCTGCGCGTCGCGGGCCTTCTGCGAGACGAAGCCGGTGGGCAGCCACGCGGTGAAACGCGCCGCGCGGTCCGGCGGCAGCAAGCCCGCGGCGGCGGACTGCAGCGCGGGCATCGTGCGGTCCTTGAAGAAGATCGCGTGCGATGCGGCGCGCAGGCGGCGGGCTTCGTCTCCGGTCAGCACGCGGGCGCGGAGCGCGGCGGCGAGGGTCGCACGGACATCGACCTGCGCCAGCGAAAGCGCCCGGTGGCCGAGCGCCGCCGGGGCGTGGGCCACGGCGACCTCGTCGTCGCCGACGATGCGGCCGGCAGCATAGCTCCGCGCGATGGCGCCTTCGGGGCGCATCCCGAAGCGGTGCAGCTCGGCGGCGCGGAGCGCGCCGAGACTGGCGGCGCCCCAGACGTCGAAGCCTTCGGCGAGGAGGACGAGAATCTCCTTGTGCCACGGTGCTCTTGCGGCCTCGAAGATGCCGTCGATGAGGAGGACGCGGTGTGGCGGCTGCTTTGCCAGTGCCAGCATGTCTCCGGCGCTTGCCGGGGGGAAGTAGACGATGTTGTCGGCGGCGGGGCGATTTGCGGGGGGGAGGGTCGGGCCGATGTATACACTTAGAGGCATTGTTCGGAGCCCAGCATGTCCGGCATCCATAGCCGGACGACATGGACGTCGCTGCGGGGCGGGGAGAGGTCGCAGCGCACCATGTCGCGCACGCCGTCCTGCGCGAGGCGCGCGCATAGCGTGTCGAGCGACGGGCGTTCGGAATAGGCGTCGCGGACGCGGCGCCAGTCCGTGCTCGTGCCGGTCGGCGCGCCGAGCGCGCGGTGCCCGGCCTCGGTCGGCTCCTCCGGCGCGATGTCGTCGCGCGCGCCGCTGATGATGGTGAGGCGCGACTGCGCCGCCTCGGCGAAGGCGCGGAACAGCGCGTCGTCGGGATCGGGGCGGCAGGCGGCGCCGAGGAACGAGGGCGCATAGCCCGGATCGTCGAGACGGCACATGACGACGGGCAGCCGCCCGGCGCCCTCCACCACGTAGACGGCGACGGCGATGCCGAGACGGGCGAGATGCTCCGCGAGCGCGCGGAACCACGGCGCCTCGATCGTCAGCAGATCGACGCGCGCCCGCGCCTGCCCGGCCATGCCGCTTTTCAGCCAGTACGCCTGCGCGTCGCGCTCGATCCGCTCCAGAAGCGCGGCGACGGTGGCGTCCTCGAGGCTCGCCCCCGCGCCGAGGCCGAGGCTGGACCGCGCGAACGGGCTGTCGCCCTCGAAGGTGAAATCCACCGAGACCGTGTCGAAGGGCACGAACACGCGACCGCCCTCCGGGAAGCGCTCCGCCGCGTGCCAGCGGACGGGGGCGTCCGCCCAGCCCGACTGGCTCGGCCGCACTTCGCCGTAATCGAGGAAGCGGGGCAGGCGGGCGTCTTCGGCAAGGGCGTCGTAGCGGCACAGCGGCCCGTCCGCCTGCACGGATTCCGCGCAGGCCCCCTCGATCGCCTCCATCGCGGCGGATATACGCGCGTCGGCCTCGCACCGCCCCTTGCCCTGATGCACGGCGAGCGACCGGCTCATCGGGCGCACCGCCTGAAACACAGGAAGGCCGATGCGGTCGAGATGCGTCACCTCGCCGATCCGGGTGACGCCCGCCCAGTCGAGCGCCGGGCCGAGACGCGACAGCAACGCGGCGGCGTCGACCGCGCGCCAGCGGTCGGACGGCGGCACCAGCGGCAGCCACGCGGGCGCCGGTGCGGTGCAGCCATGAAGAGCCGTCCGCCGCCGGGCTTCGGCAGCGTCACCCTGCGTCACAAGCCGGCGTTCCGGTCTAGCGGTTGCCGAACCAGGTCTGCTGGAAGGACATCACGTTGTTGGATTTCGGCAGCTTCACGGCCTCGACCGAATCGCCCGCCTTCTTCGCGGCTTCGAAGATGCGGATCAGCGCCTCGACGTCCGCCTTCTCCTGATCGGACTTCGCCTGCTTGAGATCGTAGGTGGCGACCGACTGGGTGACGTAATAGGTCTCGCCGTCCTTGATGACGAAGGTCGGGTCGCTGGAACCGCCGAGCTGAACGCGTGTAATCGTTGGGGGAGTCGCCATGTGTCTGCCTCCTGCCTGATGGATTCAGTGCGCCTTGCCTACGTCCGGCACGGGAAAAGCGCCAGAGACAAAGACGGTGAACGTCATATTTCCAGAAGATTGGCAAACGGCAGCCCGTCCTCGCCGCACCGCCCGATGCGAATCCGGCTCGGCCGGTGTTCGGCGACGACGATCGGCCGGGCCGAGTCCGCGGCGGCGGCGACCGGCGGCGCGCCGGGCATGTCGGGCGCGCGCTTCGCGGGCGCGGTGGCGTTGAACGCGGCGGCGGCGAGCGCGGCGGCGAGGAGGATGCGCTTGAGATCGGACGGCATGGAACGGGGCTTTCGAAGACGAGGGCTTTTAAAGAAGAATTCCGTGCCGGCAGCGGCTGCGACCACCACCGCCGACACACGCCCTTCTAGGCCGCCAGCGTCAGCCGCCCCGCGAACGCTCCGTCAGATCATCGTCAAATCGCGCGAAATCGCGCGTCACGGCTCCATCGCGTCCGCACCGCCGCGCCACAGGTGCAGGCTGAACAGGCCGCGCGCGTCGATCCACCAGCGGACGGGCCGCCACCCGGCGGCGCGGGCGAGCAGGCGCGCCTCCTCGATCGTGTACTTGTGGCTGTTCTCGGTGTGGATCGTCTCGCCCTCGCGGAGGCTGAAGCTGCCGCCCGCGGCGTGAAAGCGCACGTCGCGCGCCGCGGCGAGGTGCATCTCGATGCGCCCCGCATCGTCGTTCCACACCGCGCGGTGCTCGAAGGCGCCGAGCGGTATGTCGCCGCCGAGCTCGCGGTTGATGCGCGCGAGCAGGTTCAGGTTGAACGCGGCGGTCACGCCCGCGGAATCGTCGTATGCCGCCTCGATCAGGCGCGGGTTCTTGCGCAGGTCGATGCCGATGGCGAGCCACGGGTCCGCGCCGAGCGTGGCGCGGAAGGCGCGCAGCAGGTCGACGGCGGCGGCGTGCGCGAAGTTGCCGATGGTGGAGCCGGGAAAGAAGCCGATCATCGGGCGGCCCTCGACCGCACCCGGGAGCGCGATCGGCTTCGCGAAGTCCGCCGCGACCGGCAGGATGTCGAGACCCGGCAGCAGGCGCGACAGCCGGGTCGCGGCGTCGCGCAGGAAACCTTCGGAAATGTCGATCGGCACGTAGGCGGCGGCGCGGGCGGCTTTCACGAAGACGGGGGTTTTCGTCGAGGAGCCCGAGCCGAATTCGACGACCACCTTGCCGGTCCCCGCGATCCGGCCGATCTCCGACGCGTGCGCGTCCAGAAGGCCGGTCTCGGTGCGGGTCGGATAATATTCGGGAAGCGCGGTGATTGCCTCGAAGAGCTCGGAGCCGCGCCGGTCGTAGAGGTAGCGCGCGGGGATCACCTTGCGGGGCTGCGACAGGCCCCGCACCACGGCGTCGGCGAAATCGGCTGCGGGAGAAGGCGATGCGGGCGAAGTTTCCGGGGGCAGGGTTTCGGCATCTGACGTCATGACGGGTCCGTTCCTAGATGTCCTTCGCCAGCCGCACGCTGGTGAACTGCCAGCGCTGGCGGGGATAGAAGAAGTTGCGGTAGCCGGGGCGGCTGTGGCCGGCGGGCGTCACGCACGACGATCCTTTCAGCACGAACTGCCCGCACATGAACTTGCCGTTGTACTCGCCGACGGCGCCCGCCGCCGGGCGGAAGCGGGGGTAGGCGGCGTAGGCACTTTGCGTCCATTGCCAGCAGGCGCCGTCCATCTGCGAGAGCGCGGGCGTTTCCGCCGCCGCCCCTGTTGCCACTGCCGCCATTGCCGCCATCGCCTCCCATTCCGCCTCGCGCGGCAGGCGCGCGCCGGCCCAGCGCGCGAAGGCATCGGCCTCGAAATAGCCGACATGGGTCGCAGGCGCGGCGGGATCGACGGGCATCCGGCCGCGGAGCGTCATCGCGGACCAGCCGCCGTCTTCCCGCCGCCAGTAGAGCGGTGCGCGAATGTCTTCGCGCTCCGCCCACGCCCAGCCGTCCGAAAGCCAGAGCGTCGGCGTGCGGTAGCCGCCGTCGTCGATGAACGCGGTCCATTCGGCGTTCGTCACCAGCCGCGAACCGAGCGCGAAGGGTTCGAGCAGCACCCGGTGGCGCGGGGTTTCGCAATCGAAGGCGAAGCCGTCTCCGGCGTGGCCGATGGACACGACGCCGCCCGGATGCGCCGCCCAGTCGTGGGCCGCATCGTGCGCTGCTGCCGGGAAAGGCGCGTCGGCCGCATAGACGGGAGCGAGCGGGTTTTCAGCGAACAGGTGCAATATGTCCGTCAGCAGCAGCTCCTGGTGCTGCTGCTCGTGGTGGCAGCCGAGCATGACGCGCGCCCGCGCGGCGTCGGCGAGCGAATCGAGCGCGTCCTCCAGCGCGGCATCGACGTGCGCGCGCCACGCGAGGACCTCGGCCAGCGCCGGGCGCGTCAGCATTCCGCGCCGGTCGCGGCGGAGGCGCGGCCCGGCCGCCTCGTAGTAGCTGTTGAACAGGAAGCCGAAGGCCGGATCGAACGCGCGGTAGCCCGGCGCGTGCGGCGTCAGCACGAAGGTCTCGAAGAACCATGTCGTGTGCGCGAGGTGCCATTTCGCGGGACTCGCGTCCGGCATGGACTGCGCGCTCGCATCGGCGTCCGAAAGCGGGGCGGCGAGATCGAGGCTGCGCCGCCGCGTGTCCTGCAGGAACCGGCGGAGCGCGCCGTGCGCGGAAACCGTTCGTGAAGCCATGCGTCCTCCCCGTTCGGGAAGGGCCGCGTTCAGGCTTCCCGGTTCGCGCCGGGGACCCAGAGCACGTCGGCCCTGCCCTTGTCGTTGCAGTGACGTGCCATCACAAACAAATGATCGGACAAACGGTTCAGATATTTGATCGGCAGGTCGCCGAGCGGGTCCGTCTCGTTCGCCTCCACGGCGATGCGCTCGGCGCGGCGGACGATGGTGCGCGCCATGTGAAGCTGCGCGGCGAGCGCCGACCCGCCGGGCAGGATGAAGCTCCTGAGCGGCTGGAGCCCGGCGTTCATCGCGTCGATCTCGCGCTCGAGCCGGTCGACCTGCGCCTGCGTGACGCGCAGCGCCCCCTCGATCCCGCCCGGCGTCGCGAGGTCCGCGCCGAGATCGAACAGGTCGTTCTGGATGCGCGCCAGCATCGCGTCCGTCTCGCCTTCGGTATGGAGCCGGGCGATGCCGACCGCGCTGTTCGCCTCGTCGGCGGTGCCGTAGGCGGCGACGCGCGCGTCGTGCTTGGCGCGGCGGCTGCCGTCGACGAGGCCGGTGGTGCCGTCGTCGCCGGTGCGCGTGTAGATCTTGTTGAGCTTCACCATGTTCAGCCGCCGTTCCGGGTCATCAGGATGAGGATGATGACGAGGGCGACGGTCAGCCCCTGCAGCATCACGCGGTAGCTCATCAGCCGGTTCGACTGCCGGCCGGTGATGTCCTTGCCGCGCGCCATCACGATGACGCCGCGCACGAGGACCGCGGCGGTCGCAAGCGCGCCGAGAACGATGAGGACGATGACGAATCCGGTCATGCCCGAGACTCATACGGGTTTCGGCGCGCATGTCACGCGCCCGCGTGCGAACGGCGATCAGAACTTGTAGACGAGGCTCGCGCGCGTCACCGTGTCGGTCTTCACCCGCTCGTCGGGCGGATCGGTTTCGTGCTTCACGTCGAACGACAGGCGCGTCGAGAGATTGCCGACGAGCTTGGTGGTGAGCGCGCTGTTCGCGAACAGCGTGTCGTTGCCGCTGCCGACGATGAAGCCCGCGTCCTCCGTGAAGATGAGGTCGCCGATCACCGTCCAGCGCAGGTTCGTCTTGCCGCGCACGCTGAGCTCGCTGCGGCTCCGGTCCGCGTCCGGCTCCAGCTCGTCGAAGGCGAGGCGCGTCTGCCGGTGCGCCGGGCCGCCTTCGAACGCCAGCCGGAGCCGGGGGCGCTGCGCCGCGATCCAGCCGAAACCGGCGGATTCGGTGAAGCGGCGGGTGAAGCCCGCGAAACGGTCGCTTTCCCAGCCGACGAAGCCGAAGGTGTAGAAGCGCGGGCTGAAGCGGTGGTCGGCCTGATAGGAGGCGCCGTAGCGCTCGCGCGTGCGCGCGCCGTCCGATTCCTGGAAGTCGGCCTCGGCGAACAGCCGGTGCCGCCACGTCAGGCCCTGCTTCACGAGGTCGATCTTGCCGGAGGCGCCCTGCTGGTCGGTGTTGCCGCTGGTGAAGGTCGCGCCGAGCGCGGCCTCGCCCTCCCAGCCGTTGGTGAAGCCCTGCGTGGCGAGCGCCTGCCTGCGCTGCTTCTCGGCCTCGTGCGCGGCGCGGATTTCCGAGACCAGCGCGTCGATCTCCGCGATCGCCTGCGGCTGCGTGCGCCGGGCGAGCGCGGCGATGGTGTCGAGTTGGCCGGGCTCCGCGGCGCGGATCATCTCGGCGACGGGCGCGGGCAGCACGCCCTCGGCGGGCTTTTCCTCGGGCGCCTCCGCGGGCGGCGTCTGGGCAGCCGCAGCGGCGGCGGCAATGCAAAGGGGAGCGGCGAGCGCGATACGCCACACGTGTCGATCTCCTCGTTTCTCGCCCCCCGGCGGGGACCGCCTAACAAAAGTCGCCGCGTCAGGCAAAGCCGAGTTGATGCTTTATGGCCTCCGGCGTGATGCCCCAAGCCCGAAGCGCGGCCAATGTCTCGGCGCGGTCGCGCTTGGCGAGGCGCTTGCCCTCCGGGCCGGTCAGCAGCGCGTGATGATGGTAGCGCGGCGTCCGTAGCCCGAGCAGCGCCTGCAGCAGCCGGTGGATGTGCGTCGCCGGGAACAGGTCCTCGCCGCGCACCACGTCGGTGACGCCTTGCAGGGCGTCGTCGACGGTGACGGAGAGATGGTAGCTGGTGCCCGCGTCCTTGCGCGCGAGCACGACATCGCCCTCGGCCCCGGGCGTCGCCGCGATCTCGCCGCGCGCCGCGTCGTGCCACGAAAGCGGCCCGGCGAGGGCGGCGGCGCGGCCGACGTCGAGGCGCCAGGCGTGCGGCCCGGCCATGCGCCGCGCCCGCGTTTCCGCGTCGAGCGCCCGGCACGTGCCCGGATAGAGCGGCTGCGCGCCGTGCGGGGCCGCGGCCGCCGCAGCGATGTCGGCGCGCGTGCAGAAGCAGGGGTAGACGACCTCCATCGCCTTCAGCCGCGCGAGCGCCGCGGCATAGTCCTCCATGTGCTCGGACTGGCGGCGCACCGGCGTTTCCCACGCGAGGCCGAGCCAGGCGAGGTCCTCGAGGATGCCGTCCGTGAACTCGGGACGGCAACGCCCGGTGTCGATGTCCTCGATGCGCAGCAGAAAGCGGCCGCCGTGCATCTCCGCGAAGCGGAACGCCGAGAGCGCCGAGAAGGCGTGGCCGAGATGCAGCCGCCCCGTGGGGCTCGGCGCGAAGCGCGTGACGACCGTTATGGCGGGCCCTCCCCTGAAATTCTGTGCGGCCTCGCGCAAAGTGCATTGACCTGACCCCAGATCAAGTGGTGTCATAGCGGCGACACACAATACACTGTATGGTGCGTGCGGTAAGGTTGCGGACGGCCGGTGCGGCCGCCTTGCGTGCGACAGGGTACGGGTAGCGCCCCGGTGGTCCGCGGACAGGCGGGCAAAGGGTGCATGTACACGACAGAACTTCTCGATGCGCGCGCGGTTTCGCCGGAGAGCTGCCCGGCGCTGGTGCTGAACGCCGACTACACGCCGCTGTCCTATTATCCGCTGAGCCTGTGGTCGTGGCAGACCGCGATCAAGGCGGCGTTCCTCGACCGGGTCTCGGTCGTCGCCGAATACGACCGCGTCGTGCACAGCCCGCGCTTCGCGATGCGGCTGCCCTCGGTCATCGCGCTCAGGGACTATGTGAAGCCGTCGGCGCACCCGGCGTTCACGCGCTTCAACCTGTTCCTGCGCGACCGCTTCTCCTGCCAGTATTGCGGCGGGCGCGGCGAGCTCACCTTCGATCACGTGGTGCCGCGCGCCTACGGCGGGCGCACGACGTGGGCGAACGTCACCACGGCCTGCGCGCCCTGCAACCTGCGCAAGGGCGGGCGCACGCCGGCGGAGGCGCACATGGCGCTGCGCTCGGCGCCGCGCCAGCCGACCGCGCACGAGCTGCAGGTGAACGGCCGGGCGTTCCCGCCGCACCACCTCCATGAGACGTGGCGCGATTACCTCTATTGGGACACGGAACTCGAAGCGTAGGACCGGCCGCCATTCCGCCCATGGCGGGCTGCAAACGGCGGCTTTCTGCGCTTCCGGTGCTCACGTACTGTAAGTACGCTGCGCTCCGGTTCCATAAAGCACCATCATTATAATTTGCGAATCGAACTTTAGATTGGCACTTGGTCGAGTGGGCAAATCGACACGTTGATCGGAATTCCCTCTCAAGGGACGGTTCAGTTCCCTATTCGGCAGGCGCTCTAAAGCAGCCGTTCGGAGGAAAAGTCTTCTTCAATCAAGCGGTTTGTTTCGAGTGGCAGCTTCGTCCTTCCTGACAAGGCGGAAATGGTATTTGCACTGCCAGAGTATACAAAATTGAATTTATAAAGAGAGGGACGCAAAGGGCGGGGCAGTTCGATTAGGCTTTAAACTAGCTCAAATTGCCCGGATTTCCTAACGGCCTGTCCCTATATGCGTAAAGTTTTCGACCAACCCCGAAGCCGAAAATTGAGAGGAGATTCGTTTCCTCCTCTTGTGCGGCATTAAAATTTGTATACAAATCTCATGAAGGATTCTGTGGGTCGGTCTGCGGTGGCCCCCTGGAGAGTCTACGAATTTTCTGAGGACGAAATAGATGCCGTCCATAATTTGCGGAACTTGGGCGCCGGGCCCGGTGCATCGTGACAGGCCTCGGCCAACTCGGCGCCTGTTTCGAAACGGCCGATGTCGGAATCGTTACGATAACAAGATGCTGACGAACTCGGACAATGCAAGAGGTCTCGGATCGAGAGTGGTTGATATTCCAGGAAAAGGGGTGAGTTGATGGGGTACCGGTTGGGCGTGGATGTGGGGGGGACCTTCACCGATCTGCTTCTGTTCGACGAAGACTCAGGCTCTTTCTGGCGTCACAAGACCCCCTCGACGCCTGATGACAGCAGCCATGGTATCCTAGACGGCGTTCACGCCATCTGTTGTCAGGCGGGGATAAGTCCGGAGCAGGTCGAGGTGCTGCTCCACGGCACCACCGTCGCTACCAATGCTGTTCTAGAAGGCAAAGGCGCGCGCGTAGGGCTCGTCGTCACGCGCGGATATCGCCATGTTCTCCAGATTGCGCGTAGCCTTGTGCCGGGTGGTCTCGCCGGTTGGATTGTTTGGCCGAAGCCTGAACCGCTTGCTGCACTGGAGGATACCTATGAGATTGAGGGGCGACTCAGCGCTTACGGCGAGGAAGTCCGTCCACTCGACGAGGCCGAGATTCGGCGTACCCTCGAAAGTCTCAAGGCCTCGGGTGTCGAGGCCGTAACGGTTGCGCTCATCAATAGCTACGTCGATGGGCGGCACGAGCAGATGGTGGGGGCGCTTGCCCGCGAAATCATGCCGGATGTGCCGGTGTCGCTCAGCCATGAGATCTTGCCTGAGATGCAGGAATACGAGCGCACGCTCACCACTGTGGCCAACGCTTCCGTGCGCCCTGTGGTCGGCCGCTATGTCCGCAACCTGCGCGACAACCTGCGCGGTGTGGGGATGCAGGGACGCACCGCGCTGCTGCGCTCGGATGGCGGTTTGATGAGTTCGGAAAAGGCCGAGGAACAGCCAGTCTCGCTGTTAATGTCGGGCCCTGCCGGCGGCGTTGCAGGAGCGCTGTGGGTCGCGCGAAATGCCGGCCTGCGCAACATATTGACCCTTGATGTCGGCGGGACCTCGACTGATGTCGCATTG
This sequence comes from Sphingosinicella microcystinivorans, assembly GCF_027941835.1. Classification (NCBI taxonomy): domain Bacteria; kingdom Pseudomonadati; phylum Pseudomonadota; class Alphaproteobacteria; order Sphingomonadales; family Sphingosinicellaceae; genus Sphingosinicella; species Sphingosinicella microcystinivorans. Next base: position 1,207,808 of record NZ_CP116005.1, on the reverse strand, counting down.
ATCGAAAATCTGGAGCCGCGGCGTGTACGCACGACAGACGTCGGCCACCTGTCAGTCCGCGCTTCATCGCTTGACGTCAAGACGGTCGGTGCAGGCGGTGGATCAATCGCCTATGTCCCCGAACTGACCGGAGCACTGCGTGTCGGGCCGCAGTCGGCGGGTGCTGCGCCCGGCCCGGTTGCCTACGGCAAGGGTGGCATCGAGCCTACGGTGACAGATGCCAACGTCGTTCTCGGCTATCTGCCCGAAAATCTGTTGGGTGGAAGTTTTCAACTCGACCGCCAAGCCGCAGCGCGATCGGTGCAGAAGATCGCCGATACGCTCGATCTGCCCTTAATGGAGGCTGCCGCCGGGATCATTGCGATCGTTAACGAAAATATGTTCGGCGCGCTGCGGCTGGTCTCTGTCCAGCAGGGCTATGATCCGCGCGATTTCGCACTGATGGGCTTCGGTGGCGCCGGGCCGCTTCACGTTAACGCCGTGGCAGCGCTGATGCAGTCGTGGCCCGCCGTCTCACCGATTTCCCCGGGCGTGTTGTGTGCGCTGGGAGATGCGACGACACGGATGCGAACGGAGACCGCGCGCTCGTTCTCCAAGCGTGCAAGTCAAACCGGCGAAGCGGAAATCCTGTCGCTGCTCGACGAAATGCAGGAGCAGACACGTGCGACGCTGATCGCCGAGGGCGTCGCCGTGGGCGACGTCACCACCGAGTTCGAGATAGATGTGCGCTATGCGGGGCAGGCGTTTGAGGTACCCCTGACCATCGATCGCGAAACGCTTGCGCGCGATAGCATCGCAGGGATCACGCGGCGCTTCGATGAAGAGCATCATCGGCTGTTCACATTCAACATGGCAAGCGAGCACGAACTCGTAAACCTGCGCGTGGCAGCCTTGGGGCCCGTGCTTGACCTTGTGGCACGTCCGCTCGAACGCGGCGACGGTAATCCGGCACGGGCCAAGTTGCGCGACCATATGTTGTGGATGGACGGCTGTGCTCAGCCTGCAATTATTTACGACCGCGGCAAGCTGCTGGCGGGCGACAGCATCAAAGGGCCGGCGATCCTGGTCGAGATGGATTCCACCACGCTCATTCACGCCCGTCATGTCGCCGAGGTCGATGATTTCGGCAATCTCCTGATCACGCCCGCTTGAGGAACGCACCATGCCCACCCATATCATCGAGGAAAACTCCGTTCCTTTCGTTCCGACGGCAATTGATCCGGTAACGCTCGACCTGATTGAAAATGCGCTTCGAAATGCGCGTGTCGAGATGGACGCGACGCTGGTGCGCACCGCGATCTCTCCCGGCATCCGCGAACAGGGGGATGCGTTCCCACTGATCGCCGATCGCCAAGGTAAAATGATCGTCGGCCAGTTTGGCAGTTTCATCGATGGTTTCCTCAAGGGCTATGATGGAACGATCGAGGAGGGAGATATGATCTTCCTGTCCGATCCGTATAGTTGCGAGGGTGCGATCTCGCACAGCAACGACTGGCTGGTTCTTCTGCCTGTCTTTCATGTCGGACGTCTGGTGGCTTGGACGGCCATGTTCGGCCATCAGTCCGACATAGGCGGCAAGGTCGCGGGTAGTATGCCGATCGACGCGCACAGCATCTTCGAAGAAGGCGTTCGGATTCCGCCAGTGAAGATTTTCCGTCGTGGCGAGCGCAACGACGATCTCGTCCGTCTTGTCATGCACCAGACGCGCAAGCCCGACTGGTGCGCTGCCGATCTCAATGCGCTGATCGCCTCGTGCCGCGTCGCTGCACGGCGTGTCAACGAGCTATGCGATCGCTTCGGCGATGATGTGTATGTGTCTGCAACCCAGGCATTGCTCGATCGCAACCATCGCGCGATGAAAGCGCTGATCCAGAGTTCGATAGGTGAGGAGCCGGTCTCATTCGAAGATTATATCTGTGACGACGGGATTGGCTATGGTCCCTATCGAATCCGCTGTTCCATGTGGCGCGAGGGCGAACGTGTCGTGCTCGATTTCGCGGGAACCGACCCACAATCGAACGCATCGATCAACTTTTATCTTAACGAGAACATGTTCAAAATGTTCTTTGGAATTTACATGATCATGGTCTTTGATCCGCAGATATTGTTCAATGATGGTTTCTACGACTTGATTGAGGTGCGGATTCCTGAAGGTTCACTGCTCAAGCCAAAGTTTCCCGCAGCGTTGTCCGGGCGCACGCACGCTCTCGGGCGTATCTTCGATATTCTTGGTGGGCTGCTCGGTCAGCGTACCCCCGAATTCCTGAACGCCGCGGGCTTCTCTTCGAGCCCCCACCTCATGTATTCCGGCCGCGAGGCGGAAGGGAACTGGTTCCAGCTCTTCCAGATCGGTTTCGGCGGCATTCCCGGCCGTCCGCTCGGTGACGGGCCCGATGGCCACTCGTTGTGGCCAGGTTTCACCAATGTTCCCAATGAATTTCTCGAACGCTATTTCCCGCTGCGGATCGAGCGCTACGAGGCGCTCGCCGACACTGGCGGAGCCGGGCTCCACCGTGGTGGCAACGGCATTCTGATGAGCTACCGCTTCCTCGCCTCAGGCGTCGTCTCGATTCATGACGATCGCTGGTTCACCTATCCCTGGGGCGTAAACGGGGGTGATCCGGGTGCGCGGGCGCGCAAGATTCACGAAAGGCCGGACGGGACGCAGACTATTGTTCCCAACAAGATCGACCGACTTGAGGTTGAGGCGGGAGATCAACTCCATTTCATCACTTGGGGTGGCGGTGGCTGGGGAGATCCGCTCGACCGTGATCCGGAACTGATAGCGAAGGAAATCAGGCAGGGTCTTGTTACCGTCGAAGGCGCGCGCCGATTTGGGGTTGTGATAGCGGCTGATGGCAATGTCGATGCCAGTGCGACCGAGGTGCTGCGCACCAGAATGCGTGCCGAGCGCCCGGCGAGCCTGGGTGTGTTCAATTTCGGCGCTGACATCGAGACACTGCGTGCTGCGTGTTTCGCTGAAACCGGCCTGACCGCGCCGCGCCAACCTGTCTGGTAATAATAGGCTGGAGTGTATACATTATATACCTGCGTAAAGGTAGGGCGAGGATCTGAATGCGGGTCTCCTGCCAAAGGCGCAGCGGCACGCTCAAAGGCGGACGGACAGGTTGTGGTCCCGTGGAACGGGCGCGCCAGATTCTGCAGAATTATATGCGATATGCAAAGGTAGCTCCTGCAATCATGAACGTTGCTGGAAGCCTCTTCAAGAAAATCGCGTCTTGAGAGTTGAAAGGGATTTTTCTCAGGTGATCTATTGACGCCATCTGTAGAAATGTATACAAATTGACTCAATGGAGTCGCCTTGGAGGGAGTCTCGAATGCCCACAGTGGAATCGAATAGCGCGCAAATCTGGTATGATGTTCAAGGTGCGGGCGAACCTATCGTCTGCATTGGCGGAATGGGGCTGGTATCCAATCAGTTTGATTTCGTCACGCCGCTGCTCGCGCGCCAGGCCAAGGTGATCAACTGGGATCTGCGGGGAGTTGGCAAGTCGATGCCTGTGCCGCAGGTCAATTACGACGACTATGCCGATCAGGCCGAGGATCTTTTGGCGGTGATGGATGCTGCGGGGATCGAAAAGGCGCACATATGGGCAGCCGCCTGCAGTCACATCGGGGTACGCTTTGCAGCAAAATATCCGGAGCGGACGGCGAGCCTGATCTTTTTCCCGTGGTATAGTCCCAAGAAGACGATCAGCCATATCTTCGATGCGGGCGTCGAGTTGTCACTCGCTTTCAATTCGCTTGAGTATTGGGCGAAGGTCATTGCAACGAAATTCACGACGGAGAACTACAAGGCCAAGATGGTCGATTGGGAGGTACCGAAACTCCTCGGTAACCTGTCTCCGGAAATGTTCCGGATCCACTGGAGTTCGATGAAGGACAGCGACCGGAGCTGTGACCTGCCGAAGGTGCAGGCGCCCGTGTTGTTGCTGATGGGTGATGCCGGCGTTGCCGGTTCAGAGGCAAATCGGCGTGAAATCGAGAAGGTACGCAACGCTGTCAAGGGCGATTTCGAGTCGAGGCTCGTCGCCGACAGCGGCGGTACTTATTTCATGATCGAGCGGCCCGAGGAAACCGTCGCTGCTCTGGCGGACTGGATGACGCGTCATCCGGCGCGCTGAGCGTTGGCTGCTCGATAATTCAGACGGTGTGACCAAACGAAAATCAGGGGGGAAGGTACGTCTCATGAAGAGAAGCTCTCAATTTTTTCTTACCGGTGTGGCGGCTCTTGCGCTCACGGGAACGGCCCGCGCACAAGAGCAGGAACCGCTCGATGACAGTGGGGCGATCATTGTCACGGCGCGAAAAATGAGCGAGCGCCTTCAGGATGTTCCCGCGACTGTTACTGCGCTGACGCAGGACATGCTTGAGACGGCAGGCGTCGTGCGGGCGGAGGATTTCATTCGATTGACGCCCGGCGTGTCTCTGGTCCAGACGGCCGAAGTCGGTGATACTCAGGTCAGCATTCGCGGCATAAACGGTGCCAAAGATACAGAGAACAGCTACGCGCTGATCGTCGATGGTATCGTTATGACCAATCCGGCCGCGCTCAACCGCGAATATGCCAATCTGCGTCAGATCGAGGTTCTGAAAGGTCCGCAAAGCGCGCTCTATGGCCGCAATGCCTCGGCGGGCGCATTCATCATCACGACCAACAAGCCCGGCGACGAATTGGGCTTCGAGGCCAAGGCTTCGGGAGGCGAGCACAACAGCTACTTCGCCTCGGCAACCTTGAACCTGCCGATTGTCCCGGGAAGCCTAGCCGCGAGCCTCCACGCGGACTACCGCACAACCGATGGCTTCTTCAGGAATCGCTATCTGAACGCCAGAGTAGTCGACGACTACGAGGGCTATAACTTCGACGGTCGTCTCGTCTGGACGGGTGGCGGAACCGAAATAGACGCCAAGATCCATGTCGGTCATGTCTCGGCGGGGCCAGCGAGCTTCAACGCTGCCTTCGCGCTTCCCGCTTTCGCCGACTTCCTCGACAATCCGCTTTTCTTCGAAGACGTCAACGATCACAAGAAATATGAGTTTGTCGCCAATGTCGATCCGTCCAACATCCAGGACTCATTTGATGCGTCGATCAAGCTGACGCATGAATTCGACACGGTTCTGCTGAACGCCTGGGTGCTCTATAGCAACATCCGGAACGAATGGCTGGCGGACGGCACCAGCGGCGGCTTCGGATTCTTCTTTCAGGAGCCGTCTTGCCGCGCTTCGACGGCTGCGCTCTACGATGCGGGCTTTGTTCTGCCCGGCCCGCAGGCGCTGGGGCCGACGCCTGAAACGTCGATTTTTGGCCCGACCACACCCACAACCTGCGATGGCTATCAATATCAGGTCCGCAACCAGAAGGATCTGAGTTTCGAGATTCGTCTGGGATCAAGCGGCAACAATGCGTTTGACTGGGTCGCAGGCCTCTATTTCCTCGATATCAATCGTGAGGTGGGGGTAGCCCAAGGCATCGACACTGGCGGGCCGATCATTCGCTCCCTCTACAACGCACCGTCGTCTAGCAGCCCGACGGAAGCGCTGTCCTGGGACAAATACGACAGCAAAGTTTATGCCGTGTTCGGTCAGGCTTCCTATGACCTTACGCCTGAACTCGAATTTTCCGCAGCGCTGCGCTACGACCGTGAGAAACGCAAGGTCCATAACCTGGTGCCGACCGATGCTCGCACGCGCTACATCGTCTTCGATGGCGGTCCATTTATCGGCGGCGCGCCGCTCAATCCGGGCCTCAATCCTGCAATTAATCCTGCGGGCGTATTGCCCGACCAGAAGAGAACCTTCGAGCAGCTCCAGCCGAAGATCAGTGTGACGTGGGATGCCTCCCGCGAGCTGACGCTGTTCGGAAGCTGGGGTGTGGGTTTCCGCAGCGGCGGCTTCAACAGCCAGGGAAGCAAGGCAACGATTGATCTGTTTCTCAACGAACCGTTGGGCGCCACGATCAATGTGCAGGACAGTTTCAAGAAAGAGACCAGCAGCGCGTTCGAGGCGGGCTTCAAGGCCAATACGCTCGGCGGCCGCCTTACCGCTGACGGTTCGGTATACTGGACCGAGATCAAGAACATGCAGTTCTTCGAGTTCTTCGTCGGCGCCTTCGGCCTGCTCCGCCAGGTAACCAACATCGACAAGGCGCGCGCAGCGGGTGTCGAACTCAATGCGAACTACAAGGTGTCGCAGGCGTTCTCCCTCTATGCGGGGGCTAACCTCATGGACACCAAGGTCGTCAAGAACACGACTCGCGTCGGCACGGAAGGTGTGCCCATTCCTTACGCGCCCAAGTATACGCTGAATGCGGGCGGCGACCTCGTGTTGCCCGTCACGTCGGACATTGACTTCCGCGCGCGGTTGGATTGGCAGATGACCGGGCCGACGTGGTTCCATGTTGTCCACGGTCTCTCGCCGACGCTCAATGGCGTGCCTTCCGACATGGGCAAGACGCGCCGGGACGCCTATCATACCACAAATTTGCGTGCAGGCTTCGAGATGGAAAACTGGGGAATCACGCTATTCGCCCAAAATCTTTTCAACAAGAAATATCTACGCGAAGTCATTCCGGCGCCAGAGTTCGGCGGCGCCTTCATTTTCCAGGGCGCGCACCGATTGGTGGGTGTCGAGGGCAAGGTACGTTTCTAATCTGGTTTCAGGAGATAGAATATGCCGATCGTAGAGGCAAATGGGGCGAAGCTCTGGTACGAAGTTGAAGGCAGCGGTGACACCATCGCCTGCATCGGTGGGATCGGGCTTGTGTCCAACCAGTTCGATTATGTGACCCCGCTCCTCAAGGAAAAGGCATCAGTGCTGAACTGGGATTTCCGGGGGGTAGGCAAGTCGCGCCCCTTGCCCGAAGTGCACTATGCCGACTATGCCGACCAGGCGGCCGACCTGCTGGCGATCATGGATGATGCCGGGGTTGAAAAGGCACATATCTGGGGTTGCGCGTGCAGCCATATCGCCGTCAAGTTCGCGGCGGACTATCCGGACCGCACAGCGAGCCTCATCCTTTTCCCTTGGTACAGCCCGAAACGCACGATCAAGCACGTTTTTGATGCTGGCGTCGAACTCTCCTATGCGTTCGATTCCCTGGAATTCTGGTCAAAGATCATCGTCGAGCGCTTCAGTTCACCTCACATGACCAAGGAAATGGGAGAGTGGGAATCCTCTACGCTGTGCGCCAATCTCGATCCGGAGGCGTTTCGCGCCCTGTGGGCTGGGATGAAGGTCAGCGACCGCAGCTCCGATCTTCCCAAGATCAGTTGTCCGACGCTACTTCTGATGGGCGATGTCGGCGTGGCCGGTAACGAGGCCAACCAACATGCGATCCGACAGGTCGAGCAGGGGATCGCGGGCGATGTTGAAACAGCGCTTATCGCAGGCTGCGGCGGTACATTCTACATGATCGAGAAGCCGCAGGAGACAGTCGACGTGCTCACCGACTGGATGGCGCGTCACCCGATCGGTTGAGCTCCGGGAACAGAGAGAACATGTCGCCCCAGCTCGTCGAGATCGCGCCCAGCTTTACGGTGTGTGGCCAGCTCCTGCCCGATCACCTCCCCGGGATCGCCGCACAGGGCTTTACACTCGTTATCAACAACCGCCCGGACGGAGAGGAGGAAGGTCAGCCTGGAAGCGCTTCGGTCGGCCAGGCGCTGGCCGTACACGGGATAGACTATATCCATATCCCGGTTGTTGCGGGGAAATGGACCGAACCGTCGGTTGACGCCTTTCGCGAGGCGCTGGGCCGAGCGGGTGGGGGCAAGGTGCTTGCTTTCTGCCGTTCGGGAATGCGCGCTGCGGCGATGTGGGTGCTCGCTGCCGAACCCGAAGATCGCGCCGATGCGATCGAGGCGGTGAGCCGGGCGAAGATCGATCTGAGCAAGATGAGCGGCTTGGGGTTCGTTTAGAGACGCGGGGGCTTCACATGAGCGGCTCTTCCTTCACCCCGATTATGCACAGGACGAATCGGGCGGGCGCTCAGCTGTCTTCCAAACAGAGGAGAGACAATGGCTGAAAATAGGCACGGAGCCCTTGTTGGACTTCGGATGATCGAAATGGGACAGCTTATCGCTGGTCCTTTCTGTGGCCAGCTCATGGCCGATCATGGCGCCGAGGTGATCAAGATCGAATTGCCGGGTCAGGGCGATCCGATGCGTCAGTGGGGACAGGGCAAGCCTGTCTGGTTTCCGGTTGTGGGTCGCAACAAGAAATGCATCACGCTCAACCTGCGCTCTGCCAAAGGTCAGGATATCGTCCGTCGCCTCCTGAAGAATGCCGATTTCCTGCTTGAGAATTTCCGGCCTGGCACCCTTGAGAAATGGAATCTCAGCTACGAGGAGCTCCGCGCGATCAACAAGGGCCTGATCATGGTGCGTGTGTCGGGCTTTGGTCAGACGGGCCCCTATGCCGGCCGCGCGGGCTATGGCTCGATTGGCGAGGCGATGGGCGGGATGCGCTATCTTGCCGGCGATCCCTCCACCCCTCCATCACGGATCGGGCTTTCGATCGGGGACTCGCTCGCCGCGACCTTCGCCTGCCTTGGCGCACTGATGGCCCTTCATCGGCGTCATGTCACCGCAGAGGGACAGGTGGTCGACGCCGCCATTTATGAATCGGTGCTGGCGGTGATGGAATCGACTGTGCCCGAATATACAGAGGCCGGGCTCATCCGCGAGCGCACCGGCTCTATCCTGCCCAAGATCGCGCCGTCCAATGTCTATCCTTGCACCGATGGCGAGATATTGATCGGCGCCAATCAGGACTCGGTCTGGTCGCGGTTGGCTGACACGATGGGTAGGCCGGAGCTTGCGGTCGATCCACGCTACGCGGACCATGCCGCGCGGGGCGAACATCAGGAGGAACTCGATGCGCTGATCTCCGAATGGACGCGTGGATTCAAGACAGCCGATCTTCTCGTGCTGCTCGATGCCGGGGGCGTGCCCGCTGGCAAGATATATCGTGCCGACGACATGCTGGCTGATCCGCAGTTCACAGCGCGCGAGGCGCTGGTGAAGGTGGCACATCCCGAATTCAGTAATCTGGTGATGCAGTCGGTGTTTCCCAAGCTGTCCGAGACGCCGGGCGAAATCGCTTGGCCGGGCCCCATGATCGGCGCACATAATGAAGAAATCTATGGCGGCCTGCTCGGTATGAGCAACACCGAGATGGAGGCGTTGCGCGAGGAGGGCGTGATCTAGATGAGTGTAGAGGAAGGTAAAGCGTTGTCCGCCGACTATGCCCGGGCGGGCTTTGGCGGTACGCTTGGCCTTGGCCAGCACCCGGCGCTTATCATTGTCGATGTAGCGCGGGCCTATCTGGTGCCGGAATCCCCCCTCTACCTCACAACAGGAGAAGCCGCACTCGCGGTCAATATCACGCTTGCCGATGCTTTTCGTGCGGCGGAACTGCCGGTGGTCTTTACCCGCGTCCTCTACCAGCCCGGCGGTACCAACGGGGGACTGTTCTATCGCCGCGTGCGCGCGCTCGCCTGTTTTGACGAGGGAAACCCGCTCGGCGACTTCGATCCTCGGCTGACACCGTTTCGCGGCGATCTGGTGATTACCAAGCAATATCCCAGTGCGTTTTTCGGCACGAGCCTCGCCTCGACGCTGCACGCGCTGAGGTGCGATACTTGCGTCGTCACTGGCTTTTCCACGTCGGGCTGCGTGCGCGCGTCCGCACTCGATGCGCTGTGTTACGGTTTTCGCGCACTGGTGGCAGACGATGCCTCGGCCGATCGCGATCCGGTCGTCCATCGCCAGAATCTTTTCGATCTCGACCAGAAATATGCCGATGTCGTCTCCTCGGCGCTGCTGCTGGACAAGATCGCGGCGATCAGGGCTTTGTGATGAAGTCGAAGATGATATAGGCTGCCACCATGAAGATCATGCCGCTGAATACGAGATTGAGCGCGCCTTTTCGAGTGTAAAGCCTGCGTGACGCGAAGATGCCTGCAATGCCGCCGGCGATGCCGCCAGCGATGAAGACAACGGCGAGCGGCCAGTCGACGAGGCCGGACGCGGCATAATTGATCGCGGTGGTGAACCCGAACACGGTCACCGCGACCAACGAAGATCCGATCGCGTTGATCATCGGCATCCCTGTCGCGGCTATCAGCCCGGGTACGATCAAGAAGCCGCCGCCAATACCGAAAAAGCCAGAAAACAAGCCGGTCATACTACCATAAACGATTACCTTGGGAGCATTATGGCGTTGGCATTCCACATCGGGATTGCCGGAGTCGCTACGCTTTCGCAGCATCAACACGCCCACCGCGATCATCAGCAGCGCGAACAGGAAGAGCAGGCGATGCCCGTCGAAAACCTTGCCTGCACTCGACCCGAAATAGGCGCCAATCATGCCTGCCGCGGCGTAGATGCTCGCGCACTGCCATTTGACGGCGCGCGTGCGCGCGTGAGCGATAAGGTTGATACCGGCGTTGACCGCGACCGCGAGCGCACTTGTACCGATCGCGATATGCGGATTGGGAACACCCACCAGATAGACCATCAGCGGTACTGCGAGGATCGAGCCCCCACCCCCGATCAGCCCTAGGATGAAGCCTACCAACGAGCCCGAGACGGCGCCAAGCGCATACTGGAGAGGTTCGAGCATCATTGCCTAGAACATGTTGATCGGCAGCTTGAGATAGTGCACGCCATTGCCCTCGGGCTCGGGCAACCGCCCGGCTCGCATGTTGACTTGGATGGAGGGAAGTATCAGGCGGGGCATCCCGAGCGCCGCATCCCGTGCTTCGCGCATCGTGACGAAGGTGTCCTCGGTCGTTCCGTCGCGGACATGGATATTTCCCGTCCGCTCGGCGGCGACCGTGGTCTCCCAGGCGAAGTTGTCGCGACCCGCCGCCTTATAGTCATGGCAGAGGAAAAGCCGCGTCTCATCGGGCAGCGAGAGCAGGCGCCGAATTGAGCGGTAGAGCTGGCGCGCACTGCCGCCGGGGAAATCGGTGCGCGCGGTCCCATAATCGGGCATGAACAGCGTATCACCCACGAAAGTTGCATCGCCGATCACATACGCCATGTCTGCCGGCGTGTGGCCGGGAACGTGAAGCGCGATTGCCTCGATCGACCCAATCCGGAAGCGGTCGCCATTGCCGAATAAGTGGTCGAACTGTGATCCGTCGTAAGCGAAACGGGTGTCCTCGTTGAACACCTTGCCGAACGTGCGCTGGACAGTGACGATATCCTTGCCGATAGCGATCGTGCCGCCCAGCCGTTCCTTGAGGTAGGGCGCAGCCGAAAGATGATCGGCATGGACATGGGTTTCCAGGTGCCAGTCGACGGTGAGGTCTTCTTCGGCGACACAGGCGATAACCGCGTCGGCAGAGCGTGTTGCGGTGCGGCCGGAGGCGGGGTCGAAATCGAGTACGCTGTCGATCACTGCCGCCCGGTATGTGGCCGGGTCCCAGAGGAGATGAGTGGCGGTGAACGTATCCTTGTCGAAAAAGGTGCGGACAAGTGCGGGCGCCGCCCGGCCGGACTCGATGATTGCTCTGGCGTTCAAAAGAGATGAGTCGACCATCAATGCCTCAGGGACGGGTTTGGTTGGCCACAGCAACGCGGGTTTGCTGAAATTTATCGGCGAATGCGTGGAACGCGCGCCGAATGTGACTCATCATGATCGAACGCGCCCATTCGGCGTCGCGCCGCGAAAAGGCGGCAAGAAGCTCGGCGTGTTCGGTTTGGCTCTGGATAAGCTGTGCGCGATCATATTGCCGCGCGGTCTGCTGAACGACGGGCTGTTCGATCAGGCGGCCCAGCATACCCGAAAGACGATGGGACCCTGCGGAGTCGAGTATCTTGTTGTGAAACTGGGCATTGAGTTGCAGAAAATCCTGGAACACCTCTCCGGGTGTCCTAAGCGCCTCGGCCAGCCGGTCGTTGATGGCCTGAAGCTCGCATAGGTCGGTGCGGTCCATCCGCGCCGCACAACGCGCTGCTGCATGTCCCTCCAACATCCCGCGCAGTGCGAACATCTCGTCGATGTCATCTAGCGACCAGTCGCAGACGAAGGTCCGCGCGGCATCAGTCCTGCGTATGAAAAACTCCGCCTCAAGCCGTTTGAGTGCGTCGCGGACAGGGGTGCGGCTGACCCCGCACAGCGCTGCCAGTTCTTCTTCCCGGAGTTGGACGCCCGGCTGCAACAGTCCTGAAAGAATACGGGACTTTATTTCAAGATAGGCATGTTCGGCAGCTTTGGACATGGTTGAGCTCCTTTGTACTCATTTTTGTCGGCTCTTATTTCCTTTATAAGCCTATTTTCGCACTTGACCAGATATTTTGTATACAATAATTCTGCATTTGGTCAGCGAAGGGCAGTAGCATGAAACGTATAAAAGTCATCGTGCCGATTCCGATGGATGCCGCCGGCGTCGCCAACCGTGCGTCGCAATTGCCCCCATCTGTGATACGCTCAGGTTTCGTACCCGAATTTGTGGCGGTGCCCTGGGGGGCGGCGCTTGGCGACAGCTACCACGACATGCTTCTCATGGACTGGACGGTGTTCCAGACTGGTGTCAGCGCCGAGGGCGAGGGCTATGCGGGCGTGTTGATCGATACAGTGAGCGATTCTGGTCTTCGAGCGTTGCGCTCCCGCCTGTCGATTCCCGTCGTGGGGCCGGGCGAGGCGGCTTTCTGCGCTGCGATGATGCTGGGCAAGCAGTTCACCGTGCTCACCATGTGGCCTCAATGGTTCCCGCTCTATGAAAAGACGATCAGGGAATATGGCATCGACGATCGCCTCGCTTCGGTGCGGTCGATCAACACGCGACCGGATCTGAGCGAACTGCTGGCTGGCAAGGAAGAGGTGATCTTTGCCAGGCTCAAGGAGGAAGCGATGCGTGCGATCGAGGAAGATGGCGCCGACGTGATCGTGCTGGGCAGCACCACGATGCACCAGTCCGCCAACTATCTTGCCAGCGAATTGCCGGTGCCGGTGATCAATCCCGGTCTCGTTGCATACAAACAACTCGAAACCCTGATCGAGTTAGGGCTGAGCCATTCCAAGCGTGCTTATCCCTGTCCCGAAGTCCCAAAGGATGCCGAAATCCGGAAAGGTTGGTTCTGATGTCTGGAAACTGGACTGAAGCGGGCCCATGTGCCAAGCCCTTACCCTATCCCTTTTATGTCGACATTGTCACGAAGCGCTATTTCGATGGTGTCGACAACAAGAATCTCGCCCAGATCCTGAATTGCTTCACCGAAGACGCGGTGCTGACCGAGGTGACGAGCAACACCGTGCATCGCGGCCGTGATGAGGGTGTGGCGGCGATGTTTCGCAAGCTCTTCGCCGATTTCTCCGATATCTGGCATGGCAATTTCGTGATTACCGCCGATCCACAGGCCAATGCCGTGAACGCGCAGTTCACCGTGCTCATCACGCCCAATGGAGGAAGCGAGTTGCGGTACGAGAACGCCAACCGCTTCTATCTCAAGGACCGGCTCTTCCATCGCGTCTATGTCTATATGAGCGGTGACAATCTTCTGAAGAAGGGAGATATCTGATGCAGTATCAGCCCACGCTCGACCGTGATGGATTGATCCAGCTCGCGACGCAAAAGTATTTCGCCAGTGTCGATGCGAAGAACCTCGACGGCACGCTTGCCTGTTTTCACGACGAAGCATTATTCACCGTCCAGACCAGCTTTACCCGCCATGCGGGCAAAGCCGATATCAAGAGAATGTTCGAGGACTTTTTCCGATCCTATAAGGAAATCGTGCATAAGGATTTCGTGTGCACTGTGGATTCTGCGAACGGTCGTATCAGTGCCAGTTTTGAAGCTCTCTTGACTGGGCATGATGGTGAGGTGACGCAGCTTTTCAACACGAACTTCTGGCGTGTACGCGACGGCAAGTTCCAGGAAGTATATGTCTACATGAGCGGGAAGAATGTGCTCGTCTGAAGGCAGACCCAAGCGTCGCCCATACCGTCTCATCGCCTTAGCACCACCGTGGAATCTGGCTTGTCGGTAAAGCTGTCGCCCGAGCTCTCACCACCGGCCGAGCCCGAACCAGTGTGATAGCTCACGGGACAGTTTGCTTCGAATGGCAGGAAGAGTCCGAGCTCACGTGCACGCGGGTGGAGGAACGATTCTATCTGTGTATCGCGTTCGAGGCTGCGCGCGAGCCCGGCCATGCCTACGTTGATCTGTGCTTGTGCTCCTCGCCCAGAACTTCGCATTCTCCTGCTGCTTTCTGAGCCTGGTTCAGTCTTCGAAAAACCGATCGGCGCGACAGGCGGGATTGGTGCGGTAGCGCTGCGCCTCGTTGACCATAGCGCGCTCCTGCCGCTCGTCCGCGAGCGCGGTGGTATCGCGGTCAGAGGCTCTGCTGCAGGTTTGGTCTGTGAACTATACAAGCAGCAGCATGTCCGGCGGTCACCCTTAGACGGCGAGTTCGAGAATCTCGCAGTCTGAATTCCGCAGCGCACCGATCGCCGTTCCGATATTGAGGCCTCCAAACCCGTTGCGGGCACGGTATTTCATGACAAACAACTGGGTGCCGTTTTCCTGAACGGGACCGATGCTGGTTTCAATGTGCTGAAAGCTGTCGGGATCGCGTAGCTTTGCCGCGATGGCATACTCTATGCCTTGGATTGACCCGTCCCATGAAGAAGCACACTTGAACTGGGCTTCCTTTTGGGCCTGCTTCTCTTCTTCCTGCCTGCGGGCGGCTTCGGCAGCGGCTTTTTCGGCAGCCTCCCTAGCCTGTTGTGCTTCCCGTTCAGCCTTGCGCTTCTTTTCTTCTTCGGCCCAGCGAGCGCGATCCTCGTCCGTTGCTGTTACGGTCATAATTGAGGATCAGCGTGCAATAGGCACCCCCTTCGTGGGGTGATCGGCGTGCAAAAAGGACCCCTTCATCCCGGGGATTTAGTCGGCCGACTGGTTTTGATCAGTTGGCGAGAACGGGATGTTGATCGTGGAGACAGTGGTTCGGATTCGGCGTGAGCATGCAGCGGGTAAGGCGATCAAGGCGATCGCTCGTGACCTTCGTTTGTCGCGGAAGGTCGTCCGCAAAGCGATCCGGTCGCCGGAGGCGGCGTTCAACTATCAGCGCAAAGTCCAGCCGCTGCCGCGGATCGGTCCTTATCAGGATCGTCTCGATGCGCTGCTTGAGGAGAACGAAGGTCGCGGCCGCCGCGATCGGCTACGGATGACGCGTATCCATGACCTGCTGGTGCGCGAGGGGTTCGATGGATCCTATGATGCGGTGCGCCGCTATGCGGCGCGCTGGCGTGCTGCGCGGCGGAAGGATGCTGGCGAAGGCGCACCGGCGTTCATCCCGATGACCTTCCAGCCGGGTGAGGCCTACCAGTTCGACTGGAGCCACGAGGATGTGGAGATCGCCGGCAAGCCGATGCGGGTGAAGGTGGCGCATATGCGTCTCTGCGACTCGCGCGCACCCTATGTCCGGGCCTATCCGCGCGAGGGCCAGGAGATGCTGTTCGATGCCCATGCCCGGGCGTTCGCGTTCTTCGGCGGTGTGCCGCGACGCGGTATCTACGATAATATGAAGACGGCGGTGACGGCCGTGTTCACCGGCAAGGAGCGTGTGTTCAACCGCCGCTTCCTGATCATGACCGATCATTACATGGTCGAGCCGACCGCCTGCTCGCCGGCGGCGGGATGGGAGAAGGGCCAGGTCGAGCAGCAGGTCCAGACGATCCGAGGCCGCTTCTTCCAGCCGCGACTCCGGTTCGCCAGCCTGGCCGAGCTCAACGGGTGGCTGGAGGCCGAGTGCCGGCGCTGGGCCGAGCATCATGCCCATCCCGAACGCGGGGATATTACCGTCGCCGAGGCGCTGGATATGGAGCGACCGGCCCTGCAGCCGATCCTGGCACCGTTCGACGGCTTCCATGAGAGCGAGCATGCCGTCACCGGCACCTGCCTCATCAGCTTCGATCGCAACCGCTACTCGGTCATGTCGACGGCCGCACGCCGGACCGTTCAGGTGCGCTCCTATGCCGATCGCATCGTCATACGCTGCGGCGATGCGATCGTCGGGGAGCATGAGCGCCACTTCGGTCGGAACCGCACGATATACGATCCCTGGCATTATCTGCCGGTCCTCGCGCACAAGCCCGGCGCGCTGCGTAACGGCGCACCGTTCCAGGACTGGGATCTGCCGCCCGCCCTGCACCGATTACGGCGAAGGCTCGGCACCGGGGACGAGGCCGATCGCAGGTTCGTGCGGGTCCTCTCGGCGGTGCTCACCGATGGCCTGGAGCCGGTAGAGGCTGCCGTGCGCGAAGCGTTGGCGAACGGAACGGCCAGCGACGAGCTGATCCTCAACATCCTCTCCCGGCGCCGCGAGCCGGCGACACCCCACAGCATCGTCACTTCGGAAGACCGGATGCTGCAGCATCCTCCGCTCGCCGACTGTGCCCGCTATGATCTGCTGCGAGGCTATGATGCAGCGGCATGATATGATCGACACGATGCGCGGCCTCGGACTCAAGGGCATGGCGGCGGCGTTCGACGAGGCGGTCACCACCGGCCTCCAGCGCAAGCGCACCACCATGGAGATACTGACCGACCTGCTCCGTGCTGAGGCGACCCACCGGGATGCAGCCTCCATCCGCTATCGGATGACGGCTGCGAGGCTGCCCGTGGTGAAGGACCTGGAGCGGTTCAGCTTCGAGGGCACACCGATCAATGAGGAGATGATCCGCTCCCTTCACGATGGCTCCTTCCTCCCGCCTCGCCGCAATATCGTGCTGGTCGGCGGCACGGGGACAGGCAAGACCCACCTCGCCATCGCGATCACCGCCAATGTCGTGCGAAGGGGCGCTCGCGCCCGCTACTTCAACACCGTCGATCTGGTGACACGCCTCGAAGAGGAGACCCGGATCGGCAAAGGCGGGACCCTGGCGGCGCAGCTGTCGCGGCTCGACCTGATCGTGCTCGACGAGCTCGGTTATCTGCCGTTCGCCCGCTCGGGAGGGCAGTTGCTGTTCCACCTCATCAGCAAGCTTTATGAGCGGACCAGCGTCATCATCACCACGAACCTCGCCTTCGGCGAATGGCCGACCGTGTTCGGCGATCCCAAGATGACCACGGCGCTGCTCGACCGCGTCACCCACCACTGCGATATCGTCGAGACGGGCAACGACAGCTGGCGCTTCAAAAACCGCAGCTGACAGCCACCTTCGGCGCCTTCAAAAATCTATCTTGCGCTGCGCGCGCCTCCGGTCGGGCTACGCCCGCCCTCCGCCGCACGCAGCGCAAGGCCATCTTCAACAAACCAGCATCATATTATCCGAAAAGGGGGTCCCTCTTCGACGCCGATCGGGGGTCCCTTTTGAACGCCGTTTGACAGTCCTTGCCAGTTGCCCGATCCTGCGGCTTGCCAACCTGACAGCCATCGAGATCGGCAGACATCTGCTGTTCGATGGCGACCGTTATTGGCTCTTCTTCACCGAGGAAGAGACCAAGACCGCTCATCCCTATCAGGCGGAACTGTCGCCGGCGCTCAGCCCCTATATCGACATCTGGCTGCGCGACCACCGGCGCAGGCTGTTGGCACGCGGCAATGACGCGAGGACTGATCGGCTGTGGATCGACCGATGGGGCAAACCGATGGACGACGGGCCGATCCGCGCCCAGATCGAGAAACGCACTCAGGATGCCTTCGGTCGTCCCATCTGGCCGCACCTTGGCCGCAGCATCGCTGCGACCAGTTTCGTCGACCATGATCCCGATATGGTGGCGCTGGTGTCCGACCTGCTCGGCCATGCCGACCATCAGACCGCGCATAAATACTATATCCTGGCGAACGGCGTTCGCGCCCATGCGGCGGTGCAGTCGGCCTTCGAGGCTCGACGGCTGACCGCTCTCTCCCGTTACCGGGACGTCCGGAGGTTTCGGGATGAGGATGCATGATTTGCAATTAATTGCACAAGACAGGGCTCGCAGCCCGATAGGTTCGTTCCGGCCCGGTCTATCGGACGTACCGGGTTCACACGACCCCTCTGGTTGCGGATTTCCAGCGCGCATAGACACTTGGGGATGGACGCCAGGCGCACATCCCGCACCAGCCCCCACGGCAGCATGGCGCTGCGGCGGGATGGTGTGTGCCGCATTCATGAGGCGTGCCCTACGAATGATGACGCCCGGCTTGTCATCGAAGCCCATGAGGTCGACGCTGCTCTTATCCGTATCGCCGAGGCGGTCGGACGCCAGATCGCCCGCGAGCATATCCGTGCACGACGCGCGCAGGAATAGCACAAACGCCGGTCATCGTCGCGTCCGTGTCGCCTGGACAGGTTCTGCGCCCACAGCATTGCCGGCCGGTGCCCGGGACGGCGTGGGGAGATCGTTATCGTGATTCGTGTCGCCCTCTATGCCCGCTACTCGTCGGACCAGCAGAGCGCCGCTTCCATCGAGGACCAGCTTCGCATCTGCCGCGAGCGCGCAGAGCGCGAAGGTTGGGCCGCGGTGCAGACCTATGAGGATGCCGCGATCTCGGGCGCCAGCATCACGCTGCGCCCGGGCATCCGCGCGCTGCTGCGGGATGCCGAGCGTGGGGCGTTCGATGTCGTGCTCGCAGAAGCACTCGACCGTGTGTCGCGCGACCAGGCCGATGTCGCAACGCTCTACAAGCACCTCCAGTTCGCAGGCGTGACGCTGGTTACCCTCTCTGAGGGCGAGATCAGCGAGCTTCATGTCGGGCTCAAGGGCACGATGAACGCGCTGTTCCTGAAAGACCTCGCGAAGAAGACGCATCGCGGCCTGCGCGGGCGCATCGAGAAGGGGCTAGCGGCAAGCCGCGCCGCCTATGGCTACAAGATCTTACGGCGTCTGACGGCGGACGGCGAGCTCGTGCGCGGCGAGCGGACTGTTGATCCGGTCGAGGCCGAGGTCGTACGCCGCATCTTCCGGGCATTTGCCTGCGGCACCAGCCCGCGCGCGATTGCTCGCGACCTTAATGCGGAGGGCATCCCCGGTCCGGGTGGCCGGACGTGGCGGGACACGACGATCCGCGGCCATGCCGCGTGCGGCACCGGCATCCTCAACAACGCGCTGTATGCGGGCGTGCTCTCGTGGAACCACAAGCGCTACCTCAAGGACCCGGTCACGGGTCGGAAGGTCTCACGTCCCAATCCCGAATCGGAGTGGGTGCAGGTCGAGGTGCCGCACCTTCGCATCGTCGACGACGCGCTCTGGCAGGCGGTGCAGGCGCAGAAAGCGGTTCTGGCGAAACGGTTCGAGGCGGTTACGGCGGGCATGCGTGCAGCGCGAGCCCGCAAGCTGGGTGAACTGCGCCGTCCGGTCTATCTGCTCTCGGGGCTGCTGGAGTGCGGGGTGTGCGGCGGCGTCTACGGGATCGTGGTCAAGGGCCGCTACGGCTGCATCAACCGTCACCGCCACGGCACCTGCGGCAATCCCCGTACGATCCGCCGGGCAGCTCTGGAAGCGCGGGCGCTGGCCGGTATCCGGGACAGGCTTGTCTCGCCCGAGAAGGTCGGGGCGGCGGTCCGCGCCTATGCCGCGCAGATCAACGACGCGAATCGCGAACACCGTGCACAGGCCGAGGCCGACCGGCAGGCGCTCGGCAAGGTCGAGCGGGCCATCGCCGGGATCATGGCGGCGATCGAGGACGGCATGTACCAGCCCGCCATGAAGGCGCGCATGGTGGAGCTTGAAAGGCAGAAGGCCGAGATCACGGCGCGGCTGTCAGAAGCCCCGGCGAGCATCCCCGATATCCACCCCGGCATCGCCGATGCCTATCGGCGCAAGGTCGCAGGCCTGGTTGAAACGCTCGAAGATCCAGAGACGCGCACCGAAGCCGCTGCCGACATCCGTGCGCTCGTTGGCAAAATCGTCCTCATGCCGGGCGACAAGCGCGGAGAGGTTCATGCCACTCTCCACGGCGAACTCATGGGCATCCTCGACTTCGTCGGGGACGATGGCCCCAATGGGACGCCCTCACGCAAAGTTATAACGAAAGCGCCATACAGTTCTCGAAATCCACCGTTTTCGCCTCGCCCTGAGCGAAATGACGGCCGGTCCCCAAGGCTTTGCACGCGATCTCCTGTTGCGGTGCAGCATCGACGGGAATAGCGTTGCGGCATGAGCGCCGTTCCTCTCCGCCACCCCACCGCCGTGCTTTCCGACCGGGACGAGGTGCGCCACCTCGGCCGCCTGCTCGGCGACGTTATCCGCGACTTCGACGGCAAGGCGGCGTTCGACACGATCGAGGCGCTCAGGCAGGCCTCCGTCGCGGTGCCCCGCGACGACGCGCCGGAGCGGCGCGCGGAGCTGGCGCGGCTGCTCGCGGGCCTCAGCCTCGACGACGCGGTGCGCTTCATCCGCGGCTTCCTCAACTTCTCGCTGCTCGCGAACATCGCCGAGGACCGGCAGACGGCGATCATACCGGAGGGATCGGAAACCCGCCCCGAACGCCTCGAAGGCGCGCTCGCCGAACTCGCGCAGCGCGGCATCGCGCCCGGAGAGGTCGCGGCGACCTTGATGGGCGCGCTGATCTCGCCCGTGCTCACCGCGCACCCGACCGAGGTGCGGCGCAAGAGCGTGATCGACCGGGAAAGCGCCATCGCCGAACTCGTCGCGAACCGGCCCTCCGCGGCCGATCCTGCGGCGGTGGACGCGGAGCTTTACCGCCAGATCGCGCTGCTCTGGCAGACGCGGCCCCTGCGTGCCGTCCGCCTGCTCGTCGTCGACGAGATCGCGAACGCGCTGAGCGTCATGCGCGAAAGCCTGCTGCCGGTGCTGCCCGCGCTGCACCGCCGCGCGGAGGCGCTGCTCGGCGCCGAGGTCGGCAGCTTCCTGAAGCCGGGAAGCTGGATCGGCGGCGACCGCGACGGCAACCCGTTCGTGACCGCGGAGACGCTGCGCATCGCGCTCGCCGGGCAGGCGCGCGCGGCGCTGCAATACTATCTCGACGAGGTGCACCGGCTCGGCGCCGAGCTTTCGATCAGCGCCTCGATCGCGGGCATCACGCCGGAACTCGCGGCGCTCGCCGACGAAAGCGGCGACGAGTCCCCGCACCGGCAGGACGAGCCCTACCGCCGCGCGCTTTCGGGCGTCTACGCGCGGCTCGCGGAAACCCACGCGGACCTCACCGGCGCCCGCCCGCCGCGCGCCTCGACGCTGATCGCGGAGAGCTATGCGGCGCCGGAGGCGCTGATCGCCGATCTGGAGGTGGTGCGCGCCAGCCTCGTCGCACACGGCGGCGCGCGGCTCGTCGGCAGCCGTCTCGACGACCTGATCCGCGCGGTGTGCCTGTTCGGCTTCCACCTCGCGTCGCTCGACATGCGGCAGAACAGCGGCGTGCACCGCGCGGTCGTTTCGGAGCTGCTGCGCGAGGCGGGCGTATGCGCCGACTATGAAGCGCTCGATGCCGACGCGCGCACCGCGCTGCTGCGCCGCGAACTCGGGCACCGGCGCCTGCTCGCGAGCCCGTTCGCCGATTATTCGGAAACCGCGCGGAGCGAACTCGCCATCCTGCGCGCCGCCGCCGAGGCGCACGCGCGCTACGGCCCGGCATCGGTCCGCAACTACGTGATCTCGCATTCCACATGCGTCGCCGACCTGTTCGAGGTGTACCTGCTGCTGAAGGAGGTCGGCCTCTACCGCCCCGGCGCGGTTCCGGCGTGTGACGTCATGGTGTCGCCGCTGTTCGAGACGATCGAGGACCTCGAAGCCGCGCCCGCCGTGATGCGCGCGTTTCTCTCGATGCCGGAAGCGCGCGCGCTCGTCGATGCGCGCGGCGGCGTGCAGGAAGTGATGATCGGCTATTCGGACAGCAACAAGGACGGCGGCTACCTGACGTCGAGCTGGGCGCTGTTCGAGGCGTCGCAGGCGCTCGCCGACGTGTTCGCCGAGGCGGTCGTGCGGCTGCAACTGTTCCACGGGCGCGGCGGCACGGTGGGGCGCGGCGGCGGATCGGCGTTCGCGGGCATCCGCGCGCAGCCGCCGGGCACGGTCGGCGCGCGCATCCGCATCACCGAACAGGGCGAGGTGATCGCCTCCAAGTACGGCACGCCCGCGCTCGCCGCGCTCAGCCTCGAGACCATGACGTCGGCGACGTTGCTGGCGACGCTGGCCCCGCCGGAGACCGATCCCGCCGACCTCACGCGTTTCCGCACCGCGATGGAGACGCTGAGCGCGGCGGCGCGCGCGGCGTATCGCGGCCTCGTCTACGAGACGCCGGGCTTCAACAGCTATTTCCGCGCCGCGACGCCGGTCGGCGAGATCGCCGAACTCAAGATCGGCTCGCGGCCGTCCTCGCGCACCAAGTCCGACCGCATCGAGGACCTGCGCGCGATCCCGTGGGTGTTCAGCTGGTCGCAGGCGCGCGTCATGCTGCCCGGCTGGTACGGCGTGGGCTCGGCGCTTGCCGGGTTCGAGGACAAGGGCCTGCTGCGCGCGATGAACGCCGAGTGGCCGTTCTTCGCGGCGACGCTTTCGAACATGGCGATGGTGCTCGCGAAGTCCGACATCGCCATCGCCGCGCTCTACAGCGATCTCGTGGAGGACGAGGCGCTGCGTGCGAACGTGTTCGGCGCGATCAGCGCGGGCTGGCACCGCACGCGCGACTCGCTGCTGGAGATCACCGGCGCGGCCGACGTGCTCGGCGACGATCCCGTGCTCGCGCGCCGCATCCGGATGCGGCTGCCCTATATCGAGCCGCTGAACGCGCTGCAGGTGGAACTGATCCGCCGCTACCGCCGGGGCGAGACGGACGCGCGCGTGCGCGAGGGTATTCACCTGACGATCAACGGGATCGCGGCGGGGCTGAGGAACAGCGGGTAGGGAGCCATCCTCCCCTCCCTCTTCAGGGAGGGGCTTTAGTCTTTACGCGAAGTAATCCCGCAAAATGCGCCCGTAGATGCGGGTGAGCGCGTGGAGGTCGTCCACCGCGACGTGCTCGTCGGTCTTGTGCATCGACTGGCCGGGCAGGCCGAACTCGACGACCGGGCACAGGCGGCGGATGAAGCGGGCGTCCGACGTGCCGCCGCTCGTCGAGAATTCCGTCTCGACGCCCGTCTCGGCGCGGATCGCGTCGGCGAGGAGGGCGCTGAAATCGCCGGGCTCGGTGAGGAACGCCTCGCCCGAGATCTTCGCCTCGACGCCCGCGCCCGCGGTTTCGCGCGCGGCGACCTTCTCGATCCACTGCACGAGGCCCGCGCCCGTGTGCGCGTCGTTGAAGCGGATGTTGAGCCGCGCTTCCGCCTGCGCGGGGATCATGTTCACCGCCGGGTTGCCGACGGCGATGTCGGTGATCTCGAGGTTCGACGGGTCGAACCACGCGTTGCCGGTATCGAGTTCGCGCGCCTGCAGCGCGTGGAGGATGTTGACGAGGTGGCGGACCGGGTTGTCCGCCATGTGCGGATAGGCGACGTGGCCCTGCGCGCCGGTCACGCGAATCCACACGTTCACCGAACCGCGCCGCCCGATCTTCACCATGTCGCCGAGGCGGTGGCGGCTGGTCGGCTCGCCGACGAGGCAATGGTCGGGGACGTTGCCGGTCGCCTCCATCCAGTCGAGCAGGGGCTTGGTGCCGAACACGGCCGGGCCCTCCTCGTCGCCGGTGATGACGAGGCTGATCGAGCCCGTCGCGGGGCGGTTTTCGGCGGCCGCCGCGACGAACGCGGCGATGGCGCCCTTCATGTCCGCCGCGCCGCGCCCGACGAGCTGGCCGTCGCGCACCTCGGCGGCGAATGGCTCCACGGACCAGCCGTCGCGATTGCCGACCGGCACCACGTCGGTGTGCCCGGCGAAGGCGAAATGCGGGCCACCGCCGCCGATGCGCGCGAAGAGGTTGTGCACCGGGCCGTCGGGCGCCTCGCCCCACACGTGCCGCCAGACCTTGAAGCCGATCGCCTCCAGCGCCTCGGCGAGCACGGCCTGCGCGCCCTCGTCGCGCGGGGTGATGCTGGGGCAGTGGATGAGCGCGCGGGCGAGCGCGAGCGGGTCGATGGCGGCGGACATGAGAGGTGCTTATAATGCCGCCGCCGGCTTAAGGAAGCGCCATGCCGAAACTCGATCTCGATGCCGTCCCCGAAGTGTGCCGCACCGGTTATCCCGCGCCCTACGACGCTGCCGTCGCGGGCCGTCATTACCGGCGCCTTGCGGGGCCGGGCGGGCTCACCGATTTCGGCGTCAATCTCTGCCGCCTCGAACCCGGCGCGTGGTCGAGCCAGCGCCACTGGCACAGCCGGGAGGACGAGTTCGCCATCGTGCTCTCGGGCGAGGCGGTGCTGGTGACGAACGCGGGCGAGACCGTGATGCGCCCCGGCGACTGCGCGGCCTTCCCCAAGGGCGACGGCGACGCGCACCACTTCGTGAACCGGTCGGACGCGGACGCCGTGCTGCTCGTCGTCGGCAGCGACTTCGCCGACGACACGTGCACCTATCCCGACATCGACATGCACCTGCCGCGCAACGGCGGGTCGTTCACGCGCAAGGACGGCACGCCGTATTGATCGCGGCGATGCCGTGAAATCCTGCCGTCTTCTCTCCCGTCATACCGGCGCAGGCCGGTATCCATAACCACGGTCGTATGGATACCGGCCTGCGCCGGTATGACGAAGGAGGTATGGCGCGCGCAGTGTACGTACCGAAAGCGTGCGCCGTTTCTACCCGAGCGTCTTCAGGAAGGCGTCCATCTCCGCCGCGACCCTTTCGCGGATGGGATCGTGGAACAGCCAGTGCCCGGCGCCCACGATCTCGCGGTAGTCGGTGTGGCCGGTGAGCGCGCGGGCCGTCGCGCGGGCGACGGAGATGGGGGTGATGCGGTCGCGGTCGCCGACGACGACCAGCGCGGGCATCGAAAGCTTGCCGTAGTCCACCCGCGCCGCACGCGTCTTGTCGGCCCAGGGCATGGAGATCTGGAACAGCACGCGGCCCGAGTCCCACACCAGCTTCGCGATCTCCGCATTGGCGATGTCGTAGGGCACCTCGTTGAAGATGCCCCAGCGGGCGTGCTCGGCGTCGATCTTCGTCGGCTGCTTCCACCACTGGCGCTTCACCGCGATTCCGAACACGGTGCGCAGCGGCGCGAGCGAAATGCTCTGGGTTTCCGCGGTCGGCGCCGGGGAGAGCAGCATGAGCCCGCGCGCGCCGGTCGCCTCCGCCACCTTCTGGGCGAGCATGCCGCCCATCGAGTGGCCGACGATCACCGGGCTTTCGGGCAGCGTGCGCACCACCGCGGCGACGGCGTCCGCATAGTCCTGCACGCCGATGCTGGCGAGAATCGGCGACGGCGGCTCGGCGGGATCGACGTCGTGGTAGGGCAGCGCGGGCACATGGACGGCGTGACCGGCGGCGCGGTAGCGATCGGCGAACCAGTCCCACACGTGCGGCGTCGACCACATGCCGTGGATGAACAGAAGCGGCGGCCTCAACATCGTTTCAGACTAGACCCTCCCCCGGCCGTGTCAAAAGCATTCAATCCCAATTTTACAGCTTAGACAGCGATTCACGGTTCAGGCCGTAGAGGCCTGAACCGATCGCGGTCTAGTCGACGACGCCGCTGGCGGCGAGCACCGACATCGTCACGAGGTCGCTCGTCGTCGAGGTCATCGGCACGATCTGCACCGGCTTCGACATGCCCATCAGCAGCGGCCCGAACACGCGGCCGCCGCCAAGCTCCTTCAGCAGCTTGGCGGAGATGTTCGCCGAATGGAGGCCGGGCATGATCAGCACGTTGGCGGGGCCGGTGAGGCGGCTGAACGGATAGAGCTTCGCCATGTCGCGGTTGAGCGCGACGTCGGCGGACATCTCGCCCTCGTACTCGAAGCCGACGCGGCGGTCGTCGAGCACGGCGACGGCGTCGCGCAGCACGCCGGTGATCTCGCCCGGCGGGTTGCCGAAGTTCGAATAGGAGAGGAAGGCGACGCGCGGCGTCTTTCCCATGCGGCGGGCGACGCTCGCGGTCTGCTCGGCGATGTCGGCGAGCTGCTCGGCGGTCGGGCGCTCGTTCACCGTCGTGTCGGCGATGAGGAAGCTGTCGGAGCGGCCGACGACGAGATGGATGCCGAAGGGGATGTGGCGCGGCGCCGGGTCGATCACCTGCTGCACCTGGCTCAGCGTCTGGCTGAAATGGCGGGTGACGCCGGTGACGAGCACGTCGCCGTGGCCGAGCGCGACGAGCAGCGCGCCGAAGACGTTGCGGTCCTGGTTCACCATGCGCTGCGCGTCGCGGTAGAGCACGCCCTTGCGCTGGAGGCGCCGGTAGAGATGCTCGGCCATGCCGGGCACCAGCGGGCTGATGCGGCTGTTGTGGATCTCGAAGCTGGCGGCGTCCTCGACGCCGAGCCGCCTCAGCCCCTCCGTCACGCGGTCGTCGCGGCCGACGAGCACGGGGATGCCGTAGCCGGCGCTCTTGATCGTCATCGCCGCGCGCAGCACGATCTCCTCCTCGCCCTCGGCGAAGACGATGCGCTTGGGGTTGGCTTTCGCGGCGTCGTAGCTGTTCGAAAGCACGGCGGTCGTCGGGTTGAGCCGCGCGCGCAGCTCGGTGCGGTAGGCCTCCTCGTCGATGATCGGGCGCTGCGCGACGCCGGTCTTCATCGCGGCGCGCGCGACGGCGAGCGGGATCGCCTCGATGAGGCGCGGGTCGAACGGCGCCGGGATGATGTACTCGGGGCCGAACACCGGCTGCTTGCCGTAGGCGATGGCGACCTCGTCGGGCACGGTCTCGCGCGCGAGGTCGGCGAGCGCCTCGGCGGCGGCGATCTTCATCTCCTCGTTGATCGTCGTCGCGCGCACGTCGAGCGCGCCGCGGAAGATGTAGGGGAAGCCGAGGACGTTGTTGACCTGGTTCGGATAGTCCGAGCGGCCCGTCGCGATGATCGCGTCGGAGCGGACGGCGTGCGCGTCCTCCGGCAGGATCTCCGGGGTCGGGTTCGCCATCGCGAAGATGATCGGGTTGGGCGCCATCGCCTTCACCATCTCCGGCGTCACCGCGCCCGCGGCGGAGAGGCCGAGGAATACGTCGGCGCCCTGCATGGCGTCGAGCAGCGTGCGCTCCTCGGTTTCGATGGCGTAGGCGGACTTCCACTGGTTGAGGTTGGTGCGGTCCTTGTGGATCACGCCCTCGCGGTCGCACATGCGCACGTTGGTGCGGGGCATCCCCATCGCGATGATGAGCTCGGCGCAGGCGATGGCGGCGGCGCCCGCGCCGTTCACCACCATCTTCACGTCCTTGATCGACTTGCCGGTGATCCTGAGCGCGTTGATGAGGCCCGCCGACGAGATGATCGCGGTGCCGTGCTGGTCGTCGTGGAACACCGGGATGTTCATCATCTCGCGCAGGCGGCTCTCGATGATGAAGCAGTCGGGCGAGGCGATGTCCTCGAGGTTGATGCCGCCGAAGCTCGGCTCCATCAGCGAGATGGCGTTCACGAGCTGGTCGACGTCCTCGCTCGCCAGCTCGATGTCGATGGCGTCGACGTCGGCGAAGCGCTTGAACAGCACGGCCTTGCCCTCCATCACCGGCTTCGCGGCGAGCGCGCCGAGGTTGCCGAGGCCGAGGATGGCGGTGCCGTTGGAGATGACGGCGACGAGGTTGCCCTTGGCGGTGTAGTCGTAGGCGAGCACGGGATCGGCGGCGATCGCCTCCACCGGCACGGCGACGCCCGGGGAGTAGGCGAGGCTGAGGTCGCGCTGCGTCGCCATCGGCTTCGATGCGATGATCTCGATCTTGCCCGGGCGGCCCTGCGAATGGAATTGCAGGGCTTCCTGATCGCTGAACTTGACCGAACTGCCTTTTGACAAATGTTTTCTCCACCAAGGCGCCTGAGATCGCTATTAGCGTCCGCATGTGCGCCGACGCCAGTCCTCAATCCGTGAAATCTGTAAAAGCGGATTCCCCCTCGCCCATGATGGAGCAATATCTCGCGCTGAAGGCAGAGGCCGGGGACAGCCTGCTGTTCTTCCGCATGGGCGATTTCTACGAGATGTTCTTTCAGGACGCTGTCGCGGCGGCCGGCGCGCTCGACATCGCGCTCACCAAGCGCGGCCAGCACATGGGCGAGGACATCCCGATGTGCGGCGTCCCCGCGCACAGCCACGAGACGTACCTCGCGCGGCTGATTTCGAAGGGCTTCCGCGTCGCCATCGCCGAGCAGGTCGAGGACCCGGCGGAGGCGAAGAAGCGCGGCGCGAAATCGGTGGTGCGCCGCGCCGTGATCCGCGTCGTCACGCCCGGCACGCTCACCGAGGAAAGCCTGCTCGACGCGCGCAGCGCCAACCGGCTCGCCGCGGTCGGCGAGGCGGAGGGACGCATGGGCCTCGCGTGGTGCGATCTCTCCTCGGGCGAGTTCATGACCGCGCCGGTCGATGCCGCGCTCGTCGGCGCGGAGCTGGCGCGGCTGCGCCCGGCAGAGCTTCTGATCGCGGACGGCAGGGAGGCGCCCTCCGGGCATCTCGTTGCCGTGCGCCCGCGCGGCGACTTCGACAGCACGGCGGGCGAGCGCAAGCTCTGCCGCCGCTTCGACGTCGGCACGCTGGGCGGCTTCGGCGCCTTCACGCGCGCTGAGCTTGCGGCGGCGGGGGCGCTGCTCGCGTTCGTCGAGGCGACGCAGAAAGATGCCGCCGTGCGCCTGCGCCCGCCGGCGCGGCACCTCCCCGAAAGCGCCATGCTGATCGACGCGGCGACGCGCGCCAGCCTCGAACTCGCCGAGACCATGGCGGGCAGCCGCAAGGGCTCGCTGCTTGATTGCATCGACCTCACCGTCACCGGCGCGGGTGCGCGCCGCCTTGCCGCCGACCTCGCCGCGCCGCTCACCGATCCCGAAACCATCGCGAGCCGTCTCGATCTCGTCGGCTGGTTCGTCGGCGCGCCCACGCTGCGCGAGCGCGTCCGCGCCGCCTTGAAGCGCATCGCCGACATCGAGCGCGCGCTCGGCCGCCTCGCTGCCGGGCGCGGCAGCCCGCGCGACCTCGGCCTGCTGCGCGATGCGCTGTCGGGCGCGCTCGACCTCAAGCGGCTGCTTTCGGAAAACGAACTCGGCGTGCCGGCGATGCTGGCGGACTGTCTTGAACGCATCGGGCCGCACGGCGCGCTCGTCGAGGGCCTTGCCGCCGCGCTCGTGCCCGAGCCGGGCTTCTCCGTGTCCGACGGCGGCTTCATCGCGGAGGGCTTCGACCCCGCGCTCGACGAGCTGCGCGGGCTCGCGCAGGACGGCCGCCGCCACATCGCGGCGCTGGAGGCGCGCTACCGCGAGGCGACCGGGATCGCCGCGCTCAAGATCCGCCACAACAACGTGCTCGGCTATCACGTCGAGGTCTCGGCGCGCCATGCCGACCCGCTGATGGCGGCGGACAGCGGCTTCACGCACCGGCAGACGCTCGCGGGCGTTGTGCGCTTCAACAGCGTCGACCTAGCCGATCTCGCCGCGCGCATCGCCGAGGCGTCGACGAAGGCGCTCGCCGCAGAGGCCGCGCATTTCGTGGCGCTGCGCGAAACGGTGCTCGGGGAAGCGGAGGCCGCCGGGGAAACCGCCGCGGCGCTCGCGCGCATCGACGTCGCGGCGGCGCTCGCCGAGCTTGCCGCGCGCGGCGGCTGGGTGCGGCCCGAGGTGGACGCGAGCACCGCCTTCGAGATTCGCGGCGGGCGGCATCCGGTCGTCGAGGCGGCACTCGGGGCGAAGCGCGAGGCGTTCGTCGCCAACGACTGCGACCTCGGGCCGGACCGGCGGCTGTGGCTGCTCACCGGCCCCAACATGGCGGGCAAATCGACCTTCCTGCGCCAGAACGCGCTGCTCGCCGTGCTCGCGCAGACGGGCAGTTTCGTGCCCGCGCAGTCGGCGCATATCGGCGTCGTCGACCGGCTGTTCAGCCGCGTCGGCGCGTCGGACAATCTCGCCGAGGGGCGTTCGACCTTCATGGTCGAGATGGTCGAGACCGCGGCGATCCTGCGGCAGGCGACGGCGCGCTCGCTCGTCATCCTCGACGAGGTCGGGCGCGGCACCTCCACCTACGACGGCCTCGCCATCGCGTGGGCGGTGGTGGAGTCGGTGCACGACAGCCTCGCCAGCCGCTGCCTGTTCGCGACGCACTACCACGAGCTGACCGTGCTCGCCGACCGGCTCGCCGCCGTGCATCTCGCCACGGTGAAGGTGCGCGAATGGAAGGGCGAGCTCGTGTTCCTGCACGAGGTGATCGCAGGCGCGGCCGACCGCAGCTACGGCCTCGCCGTCGCGCGCCTTGCCGGGCTGCCGGAACTCGTCACGCACCGCGCGTCCGAGGTGCTCGCCCGGCTGGAGCAGGGCAAGGCGAAGACCGGCGGCATCGCCGCGGGGCTCGGCGACCTGCCGCTGTTCAGCGCCGCCGCGCCGGCGACACCGGCGCGCGACGCGCTGCGCGATGCGCTCGCGGCGCTGCGGCCGGACGAGATGAGCCCGCGCGCCGCGCTCGATGCGCTCTACGACCTCAAGCGCTTGGCAGACGGCGGCTGAGGGGCGATATCGTGAGCATGACCGACCGTTTCCACCGCGTCACCGACCGCCGCGCGATCATCGACCGCCGCGAGGTCGCCGAGGTGCTGGCCTCGATTCCCGCCGACCGCGCCGCCGCCGTCGGCGTGCTGCGCGTCGCGCTCGCGGGCGCGCGCGCCGAGCTGAAGCGTCGGCTTGAAGCCGCGCCCTACAAGGGACTCGAACTCGCGAACGGCCACGCCTTCCTCACCGATCAACTGGTGCGGCTGGTCTTCGATTTCGCGACGCAGCGCCTCTACCCGGCGAGCAACCCGAGCGCCGCCGAGCGCATCGCCGTGTGCGCCGTGGGCGGCTACGGCCGCGCCGAGATGGCGCCGTTCTCGGACGTCGACATCCTGTTCCTCACCGCGCAGAAATCCACCGGCTGGATCGAGCAGGTCGTCGAGACGATGCTCTACACGCTGTGGGACCTCGGGCTGAAGGTCGGCCACGCAACGCGCTCCATCGCCGATGTCGTGCGCCTGTCGCGCGAGGACGTGACGATCCGCACCGCCATGCTGGAGGCGCGCTACGTGTGGGGCGACGAGGCGCTCTACGACGAGGCGAACGCGCGGTTCCTGAAGGAGGTCGTCTCCGGCACCGAGCGCGACTTCACGCAGGCCAAGCTCGCCGAGCGCGAGGCGCGGCACACGCGCATGGGGGACAGCCGCTACGTCGTCGAGCCCAACATCAAGGAGGGCAAGGGCGGGCTTCGCGACCTGCACACCCTGTTCTGGATCGGCAAGTACGTGTTCCGCGTGGAGCGCGCGGCCGAACTCGTCGACAAGGGGCTGCTGACGCCCCGCGAGTACCGCCAGTTCAACAAGGCCGAGAACTTCCTGTGGGCGGTGCGCATCAACCTGCACGACATCGCGAAGCGCGCCGAGGAGCGGCTGACCTTCGACATGCAGCGCGAGCTCGCGGCGCGGCTCAACTACCACGACCGCGCGGGCATGTCGGCGGTCGAGCGCTTCATGCGCCACTATTTCCTGATCGCGCGGCAGGTCGGCGACCTCACCGGCCTGTTCCTCTCGCACCTCGAGGAGACCTACGCGGAAAGCCGCATCCGCCTGCCGAGCGTGCGCCGCGCGCCCCGGAAGCTGAACGGCTTCACCGTGCAGCGCGGTCGCCTCGGCGTGCCGGGCGACGATTTCTTCGCGAAGGACCCGGTGCGGCTCATCGAGATGTTCGCGCTCGCCGAGAAGCACGAGCTTGAAATCCATCCGCAGGCGATGCGGCAGGCCGGGCGCGACGCGAAGCTGATCGACGCCGCCGTGCGGCGCGACCCGCGCGCCAACGCGCTGTTCATGGACGTGCTCACCAGCCGCCGCGCGCCCGACACGGTGCTGCGCTGGATGAACGAGGCGGGCGTGTTCGGCCGCTTCGTTCCCGATTTCGGCCGCGTCGTCGCGCGGATGCAATACGACATGTACCACCACTACACGGTGGACGAGCACACGATCCGCGCCATCGGCCTGCTCGCGCGCATCGAGAGCGGCGAACTCGCGGCCGAGCACCCGACGAGCGCTGTCATCATCCACCAGATCGCCTCGCGCCGGGTGATCTACGTGGCGGTGCTGCTGCACGACATCGCCAAGGGGCGCGGCGGCGACCACAGCGTGCTCGGCGCCGATGTCGCGCTGGCGCTCTGCCCGCGCCTCGGCCTCACGCCCGCCGAGACCGAGACCGTCTCGTGGCTGGTGCGCTATCACCTGCTGATGTCGGAGACCGCGACGCGCCGCGACCTTTCGGACTTCAAGACGATCCAGGACTTCGTCGCAGTCGTGCAGGACGTCGAGCGGCTGCGGCTGCTGATGGTGCTCACCGTCGTCGACATCCGCGCGGTCGGGCCCGGCCGCTGGACGGAGTGGAAGGCGCAGCTGCTGCGTGACCTCTATGTCGCCGCCGAGGAGATGCTGCGCCTCGGCCACCAGCAGCGCGGCCGCGCCGAGCGCATCGCCGCCAAGAAGGAAGACCTCAAGGCCGCGCTCGGCTGGAGCGACCGCGTCTTCAACGCGCACGCGAAGCGGTTCTTCGACAGCTACTGGGTCGCCGAGCCCGCGGCGTCGCTGCTCGCGAACGCGCGGCAGATCGCCGAGGCGAAGGACGAGATTTCCGTGGCGATGACCTGTGACGACGCGCTCGGCGCGACGCAGGTGTCGGTGTACGCGCCCGACCATCCGGGCCTGTTCTACCGGATTGCGGGCGGCATCACGCTGTGCGGCGCGAACATCGTCGACGCGCGCATCCACACGACGCGCGACGGCATGGCGATCGACAACCTCGTCGTGCAGACGCCCGAGGGCCGCGTGCTGGAGGAAGCCCATGCGCTCGACCGGCTGAAGACGACGATCATCGAGGCGGCCTCGGGGCAGGTGAAACTCGCCGAGCGGCTGGCCGCGCGGCCGCTTGCCCGGCACCGCGCCGACGTGTTCAAGGTGGAGCCGAACGTGCTCGCCGACAACAAGGCCTCGAACCGCTACACGGTGATCGAGGTGCACGCGCTCGACCGGCCGGCGCTGCTCTACGGGCTCACACGCACATTGTTCGACGCGCGGCTTTCGATCAGCTCGGCGCATATCGCCACCTACGGCGAGCGCGCGGTCGACGTTTTCTACGTGACCGATCTCACCGGCGACAAGATCGAGAACGCGCAGCGCCTCAAGGCCATCACGCGCAAGCTGCTGGCGGTGGCCTCGGGCGAGACCGAAGCGAAGGCGGCCGCCTGAAAAAGGACCCGCGCCCCTCGGGGCACGGGTCCAACTCCCCGGGTCAGCGTGGAGTGTCTCCGAATATCCCCGTCACGGCCGCACAACCGAATCCGCAGCCGGACGCGCGGGCGAAAACCTGCCGACAGCTTTCCCCCACGTAAAGACCTAACTTGGGACGAAGCGCGCGATCGTGCAACCGCCCGTGTCGGATACGGCATGTTGCTGCCGTGCATCGCCGGGCGGTGTTGCCGAAAGAACACAGATTCGGGGTGCGGACGCCGGAACATATCCGCCGGGCGTCGCTTTGAGCCTTGCGGGCGCAAGGAGGACGGTGTGCTGGAGGTCGTGAAGTGGGCCGCGTCGATCAGCGGCATGGTGGCGGCGCTCGCCGTCGCCGCCGATCTCGGCCGACGCGTCACCGGCTGGGGGTTCGTGCTGTTCCTGGCGTCGAGCGCGGCGTGGATCACGGCCGGGCTGGTCGACGAGGAGTCGGCGCTCTCCACGCAGAACGCCGTGCTCTTCGTCATCAACGCCGTCGGCGTCTACCGCTACCTGATCCGGAAGGCGCCCGGCGTCAGTGCGACAGCACCAGCGGCAGCGCCGCGTCCGCCAGCAGCGAGCGGGTGACGCCGCCGAGGATGAACTCGGCGAACCGCGAGCGGCCGTAGGCGCCCATCACCAGATAGCCGGCGCCGACCTCGGCGGTGATGCTGCCGAGCGTGTCCGCCACCGTGCCGCTCTTCGCGCGCGCATGGACCTCGGCCTTGATGCCGTAGCGGGACAGGTACGACGCCGCCTCGCGCGCCGGGATGTGCGTGTCGAAATCCTCCTCGATGCAGGCGATGTGAACCGCCTTCGCCGCGGTCAGCATGTGCATCGTGTTGCGCACGGCCTGCGCCGCCTCGGGCGAGCCGTTCCACGCGACGAGCGCGGCGCCCGAGGGATCGAAGCCGATGTGGTCGTCGCGGACCGCGAGCACCGGCGCGCGGACCTTCGTGGCGATCTCGCCCACGATCGGCAGCGCCGCGTCCGGGTCGGTGAGCTTGCCCGTGGGGCTCAGCACGATGAGGTCGGTGAGCTGGCTGTGCATCATCACCGCGACCGAGCCGCTGCCGCGCGAATCGATCCAGTCCCACGGCACGCCTTCCTTGCCGAGCTGCGCCTCGATGCGCGTGCGCGTCGCCTCCATCGTCTCGGCATAGGCCTCGTAGGCGATCATCGCGCCGGTGAAGGGCTCGCCGGCATAGGCCGCGAACGGCATGGCCTGCAGGCAGGTCAGGTGCCCGCTGTAGTAGCGCGCCACGTCGAGCGCCGCCTGAAGGCGCGCGTTCTGCCCGGCATCGTCATGGATATGGACGAGGATCGATTTCATGTTCCACTCTCCCGCTGTTCACCCGAATGGGTGGTACCACTGCCGACGCTAGCAACATTGCGGCAGATCAAGAAGGAGAGCGCGCCGCCTAGACGTCCAGATTGGCGACGCTGAGCGCGTTCTCCTGAATGAACTCGCGGCGCGGCTCGACCACGTCGCCCATCAGCCGCGTGAAGATCTCGTCGGCGACGTCGGCCTGCGCGATCTCCACCTTCAGCATGGAGCGGACGGTCGGATCGAGCGTGGTTTCCCAGAGCTGCTCGGCGTTCATCTCGCCGAGACCCTTGTAGCGCTGGATGGCAAGGCCCTTGCGGCCGATCTCGAAGATCGCATCGAGCAGCGCTGACGGCCGCGTCACCTGCCGGTCGCCGAGCCGGATCGGCGTGCGGTAGGCCGCCGCCTCGCCCGCGAGCAGCTGGTTGATCTTGCGCGCCTCGGCCGAAAGGATGAACGCGCGGTCGATGGCATAATGGTCGGAAACGCCCCGGAAGGTGCGGGTGAGCCTGTAGCCCTCGTCGACGCGCTCCGCGCTCCACTGGGCGTCGTCGTGCCCGTTCAGCCACGCGGCGACGTCCGCCGCGGCGTCGCGCTCGGGGTTCAGCCCTCCGGAGATCGCCAGCGCCTCGACGATGCGCGGATCGTAGCGGCCGGGCACGTAGGCCATCAGCGACCGCAGCTTGCGCGCCTGATCGACGAGGCCGCGCAGGTCGTCGCCGGTGCGCTGCCCGTCCGCCGTCTCCGCGACGAGCCCGTCGAGGCCGGTGCGGATCAGGTAGTCGTCGAGCGCAGCCTGGTCCTTGAGGTACACCTCGGAACGGCCGCGCGTGACTTTATAGAGCGGCGGCTGCGCGATGTAGAGATGGCCGGCCTCGATGAGCTCGCGCATCTGCCGGTAGAAGAAGGTGAGCAGCAGCGTGCGGATGTGCGCGCCGTCCACGTCGGCGTCGGTCATGATGACGATCTTGTGGTAGCGCAGCCTGGCGATGTCGAAGTCGTCGCGGCCGATGCCGGTGCCGAGCGCCTGGATGAGCGTGCCGATCTCCTTCGACGACAGCATCCGGTCGAAGCGCGCGCGCTCGACGTTCAGAATCTTGCCCCGGAGCGGCAGGATCGCCTGGAAATGCCGGTCGCGGCCCTGCTTCGCCGAGCCGCCCGCCGAATCGCCCTCGACGAGGAACAGCTCGGACTTCGCCGGGTCCTTCTCCTGACAGTCGGCGAGCTTGCCGGGCAGCGAGGAGACCTGAAGCACGTTCTTGCGGCTCGCCTCGCGCGCCTTGCGCGCGGCCTCGCGCGCTACGGCGGCGGAGACGATCTTCTCGACGACCGCCCTTGCCGGTCCCGGATTTTCCTCCAGCCACTCGGCGAGCCTCTCGCCGATCAGCGATTCGATCGGCTGCCGCACCTCGGAGGAGACGAGCTTGTCCTTGGTCTGCGAGGAGAACTTGGGATCGGGCACCTTCACGGAGACGATGGCGGTCAGCCCCTCGCGCATGTCCTCGCCGGTCGGCGCCACCTTCTCCTTCTTCAGGATGCCGGAGCTTTCCGCGTAGTTGTTGAGCGTGCGCGTCAGCGCGCTCCTGAAGGCCGCCATGTGCGTGCCGCCGTCGCGCTGCGGGATGTTGTTGGTGAAGGGCAGGACCTGCTCGTAGTAGCTGTCGTTCCATTCGAGCGCGACGTCCACCGTGATGCCGTCGCGCTCGCCCTGCATCAGGATCGGCTCGGGAATGAGCGGCGTCTTGGTGCGGTCGAGGTACTTCACGAACGCGGCGACGCCGCCCTCGTAGAACATCTCGACGACCTTCGGCTCGGTGTGCCGCGCGTCGGTCAGCACCACCTTCACGCCGGAGTTGAGGAAGGCGAGCTCGCGGTAGCGGTGCTCCAGCCGGTCGAAATCGAACTCGATGACCTTGAACGTCTCTTCGGACGGGAAGAAGGTGACGTGCGTGCCCTTGCGGCCGTTCGCCTCGCCGACGACCTTCAGCGGCGCGACGGCATCGCCGCGCTGGAAGCGCATGTAATGCTCCTTGCCGTCGCGGAAGATGCGCAGGTCCAGCCAGTCGGAAAGCGCGTTCACCACGGAGACGCCGACGCCGTGGAGGCCGCCCGAGACCTTGTAGCTGTTCTGGTCGAACTTCCCGCCCGCGTGGAGCTGGGTCATGATGACCTCGGCGGCGGAAACGCCCTCGCCGGCGTGGATGTCGGTGGGGATGCCGCGTCCGTTGTCCGTCACCGTCACGGAGCCGTCGGCGTTGAGCGTGATCGTCACCGTGTCGCAGTAGCCGGCGAGCGCCTCGTCGATGGCGTTGTCGGAAACCTCGAACACCATGTGGTGCAGGCCCGAACCGTCCTCGGTGTCGCCGATGTACATGCCGGGCCGCTTGCGGACGGCGTCGAGTCCCTTCAGGACCTTGATCGAATCGGCGCTGTATTCACCGGAAGGCGCGTTGCTGCTCATGATTTCCTTAAAGTCTGCTCAGGCGACCGTTTGACACGT
Organism: Sphingosinicella microcystinivorans; assembly: GCF_027941835.1. Taxonomy (NCBI): domain Bacteria; kingdom Pseudomonadati; phylum Pseudomonadota; class Alphaproteobacteria; order Sphingomonadales; family Sphingosinicellaceae; genus Sphingosinicella; species Sphingosinicella microcystinivorans. Next base: position 1,170,742 of record NZ_CP116005.1, on the reverse strand, counting down.
CTATATAGGTAGCATCCGGCCCGATTGCACGGAAAAGTGACACGTCCGTGCCCGTCATCCACACCTGCATGGCGTCCGCTTCCAGCATGGCGAAAAGCGCGGCCCGCCGCGTCTCGTCGAGGTGCGCGGCGACCTCGTCGAGCAGCAGCACGGGACGCCGCCCGGTGCGCGCGGCGACGACGCGGGCGTGCGCGAGGACGAGGCCGAGCAGCAGCGCCTTCTGCTCGCCCGTGGAGGCGCGCGCGGCGGGTTGGTCCTTGGCGAGATGCGTGACGGCAAGGTCGCTGCGATGCGGCCCCGCGGTGGTGCGTCCCGCCGCGGTGTCGGCGCGGCGGGAGGCCGCGAGCGCCGCTGCCAGCGCCTCGGCATCCCACGCCTCGCCGTCCAGCATCAGCGCGCCTTTCGGGAACGGCCCCGTGTCCGATGCGGCGATTTCCTCGCCGAGCGCGCCGATCGCCATGCGCCGCGCGGCGTCCACCGCCGCGCCGTGCTCCGCCATCTGCCTTTCCAGCGAGGCGAGCCAGTCCGGGTCCGGCGCGCGCTCGCCGCCGAGCAGCTTGTTGCGCGACTGCATGGCGGCGTCGTAGCGCTGCGTATGCCCGGCGTGCTGCGGCACCAGCGCCAGCGTCAGCCGGTCGAGGAAGCGGCGGCGGCCGCCCGCGCTGTCCATGAACAGCCGGTCCATCGCCGGGGTCAGCCACAGCACGGAGAGCCATTCGGAGAGCGCGTTCGCCGCCGCGCCCGCGCCGTTCACGCGCACCAGCCGCCGCCCCGGCGCTTCACCTTGCGTGCCCGTGCCGATCTCGACCGGCGCCTCCGCGCCGCAGCCGAGCGTCGCCGCGATCGCGAAACCGCCGCCGCTCTCCGCGCGCGCCATCTCCGGGAGGCCGGCGCGCCTGAGGCCGCGCCCCGGCGCCAGCAGCGAGATGGCTTCGAGGAGATTGGTCTTGCCCGCGCCGTTGTCGCCGGTCAGCACGACCGCGCCCGGCCCGGCGGCGATGTCCGCGCGCGCGTAGCTGCGGAAATCCGTCAGGCGCAGCCGGTCTATGGTGCGGGGCTGTGTTGGCATGGCGGCCCCGTCTATCGCGTGCTAATCTCGTGCGAAAGGGAGACGTCCATGATCCGTGCCGTTGCCTGTGCCGCCGCCATGCTGCTTTCGTCCGCCGCGCTCGCCGACCAGACCGTGGTCTACAAGGGCGAGGACGGGAAGAACCTCACGCTCGAAATCGCCGACAGCGGCGCCGTGCACGTCACCGGACCTATCCCGGGGCAGACCGGGCTGGTGCAGGACGGCGAGCTGTTCCTGATCGACACGGCGCAGGCAAAGCCGCGCGTGATGCGCCTCACCGACATTGCCGCCGCGCTCGACGAGGCGATCGGCCCGACGTTCCGGGGCCTGTTCGACGCCGCGGCGAAGGCCGATCAGAAGCCCGCGCAGCCGCTCGTCATCGAGGCGGCGGGCAGCACGACCGTCGCGGGCTTCACGGGCGAGACCTATCGGATCAAGGGCATCGACAAGATGAACCCCGATGCGGTGACGGAATGGGTGGCGACGCGCGACCCGGCGCTCGCGCACGCCGGCAAGGCCATGCTGCAGTTCATGGAGGCGACGATGGTGATGGCCGCGCCGCTGATCGGCGATGTCGCCGCGAGCATGATCGGCGACATGCGGCAGGCGTTCGCGCTCGGCACGCCGCTCAAGGCCGGCACGAAGTTCGAGCTCGCCAGCGTGAAGGACGGGGCCGTCGACCCGGCCCGCTTCCGGCTTCCCGCCGAGCCGATCAGCCGCGCGGAGATGGTGAAGGAGATGAAGGCGGGGGTGCCGCCGTCCGAGTGAGGGGCTGGTGATATCCGGGCGTGCGTCCCTCGACCTCGCTCGGGACGATGCACGTTTTTACAAGGCGCAAAGGCCTTTCATCCCGAGCGAGATCGAGGGACGCGCTTACAGCCCTGTATCCCGAACTCGACGGCGTCAGACGCGCATCGGCATCAGCACGTAGAGTGCCGGGGACGACTGGCCCTCGCGGATCAGCGTCGGCGCCGCCGCGTCGGCGAGGTGGATCTCGATCTCGTCGGTCTCGATCTCGCCGAGGATGTCGAGCAGGTAGCGGGCGTTGAAGCCGACATCGAGGCTGTCCGACGCGTAGTCGGCGGGCACTTCCTCGGCGGCGGTGCCGGTTTCCGGGCTCGTCACCGAAAGCACGATGCGGTCGCGGTCGATGCTCATCTTCACCGCGCGCGTCTTCTCGGTGGCGATCGCCGCGACGCGGTCGACGCCCTCGGCGAGCGACTTGGTGTCCACCTTCAGCAGCCGGTCGTTCTTCGTGGGGATCACCCGCGAATAATCGGGGAAGGTGCCGTCGATCAGCTTCGAGGTGAGCACGGCGGTGCCCGCGCGGAAGCGGATCTTGGTGGAGGAGAGCGAGACCTCGATCTCGCCCGTCACCTCGTCGAGCAGCTTTCTGACCTCGGCGACGCATTTGCGGGGCACGATGATGTCGGGCATCCCGTCCGCGCCCGCGGGCGCGTCGAGCGCGACGCGCGCCAGCCGGTGGCCGTCGGTCGCGACCGCGAACAGCTTGCCGTCGACGACGTGCATGAAGATGCCGTTCAGGTAATAGCGCGTCTCTTCGGTGGAGATGGCGAAGCGCGTCTTGTCGATGATCTGCTTCAGCGTCTCGGCGGGGAGCTGGAACTTCGTCGGCAGGTCGCTTTCGGCGATCATCGGGAAGTCGTCGCGCGGCAGCGTCGCGAGGTTGAAGCGCGCGCGGCCCGCCGCGATCGACATCTTGTCGCCCGAAACCGCGATCTCGACCTGGCTGCCCTCGGGCAGCTTGCGCACGATGTCGAACAGCGTGTGCGCCGAAACCGTGGTGGCGCCCGGCGTCTCCACCTGCGCGGCGATCGAATCGACGACCTGCAGGTCGAGGTCGGTCGCCATCAGCTTGAGGCCGTTGTTCTCGACCTCGATGAGGACGTTCGACAGGATCGGGATCGTGTTGCGACGCTCCACCACCGACTGGACGTGACCAAGGCATTTGAGCAGCGTCGCCCGCTCGACCGTCGCCTTCATGCGTTTCCCTTCAAACCCCCGATTGTGAGCGCGCGACTATAGCGCCTGCGTCAACCTTCGGTAGGGGGAATCCGGGGCCAAATGCAAGCCCCGCCGTTCACTCCCCGCCGCGCCGGTCCGTGTCCGCCGCGGCGACGGCGCGGCTGCGGATCGCCTGCCCGAAGAGCGCGGCGGTCTCGCGCGCGGCGCGGTTCGCGTCGGGGATCAGCCCGGACCAGTTGAGGAAGCTATGCGTGAGCGACGGGTAGTTCAGGTAGACGACGCCGACGCCGTCCGTCTCCAGCCGCGCGGCGAGGCGGCAGCCCTGATCGCGCAGCGGGTCGTAGCCCGCCGTCGCCACGATCGTCGCGGGCATACCGGCGAGCGAGGATTCGCGAAGCGCCCATGTCGCCGGGGCCTCCCGGCTCGCCGGATCGGGAAAGGCGAGGCGGGTCACGACGTTGATGAAGGCGAGATCGAGCCCGTAGCCCTCGCCGAACAGCGCATAGGAGCGGTCGCCCTGATCGAGCGTGACGGCCGGGTAATAGAGCAACTGGTAGAGCGGCGCCGGGCGACCGGCGGCGCGCTGACGCAGTGACGTCACCAGCGCGAGGTGGCCGCCCGCGCTGTCGCCGCCGACGCCGATCCGCGCCGGATCGCCGCCGAGCGACGTGGCATGGACGCGCGCCCAGAGGAAGGCGTCCTCGGCATCGTCCTGCGGCGCCGGGAACGGGTGTTCGGGGGCGAGGCGATAGTCGACGGACACGACGATGACGCGGGCCGCGTTGGCGATCAGCCGCACCTGCCGGTCCACGGCGCGCACGCTGGCGAACACGAAGCCGCCGCCGTGGTAGTAGACGAGCACCGGCAGCGGGCCGTCCTCACCGGTTTCCGGGCGATAGATGCGGACGGGGATCGGGCCGCCGCGCCCCGGGATGGTGCGGTCCTCGACCGCCATGTCGGCAGTGATTGCGCTGCGGATTGTCCAGCGCCGGTCGGTGTCCGCGCGGATGGCGGCGCGCTTCTCCGGCGTGTCGAAGGCGGCGAGCAGGTCGTCCTCATTCTCCGGCTTTTGCGCCGCCGCCATCTCCTTCAGGAATTGCAGCTTGGCGTCGAGCCGCTGGCCGTCGACGCGCTCGCGGGGGCCGCGCAGGCGCTCCACGAACCAGCGTTCGGGCTCGAGGCCGGTCTTGAGCTCGGCCTTTTCCGCCGCCGTCAGCGTCACGTCGGCGGGCGAGAGGATCGGGGGCTGGGCGGGCATATTCATGGCGAGCAGCAGCACGGCCGCTGAGGCCAGCAGGGTGCGTTTCACGGGCGGGCCTTTCAGAAGCGCTTGCCGAGTTCGACGCCCCACGTGCGGGGCGGCATGTAACGGCGGGTGCGCGTTCCGAAGAAGTCGCCGCCGTAGATGAAGACGGTGTCGGCATCGAACAGGTTGCGCGACCACAGCGCGATCTCCCAGCCCTTGTCCGGATGGGCGAGCGCGACGCGGGCGTTCACGAAGTCGCTCGCCGGGATGCGGTCGAACGGCACCGTCACGCCGCCGACGGTGATGCTGCGCACGTTGTCGATGTCCGAATAATAGCTGCTGCGGTGCGAATAGTCGGCGTGGAGCGCGAGGCTCCAGCCCGACGGCAGCGGAATCCGGTAGTCCGCGCCGAACTGCGCCTGAAAGCGCGAGGCGCCGGGCACGCGCTTGCCCGAGGCGTCGCTGCCGCCCGCGCCGCCGCCGGGGAAGGACCGGAACACGGTGTCCAGCACGCCGAGGCCCGTGGTGAAGCTCAGCCGCTCGCTCACCTCCAGCGTGGCTTCAAGCTCGATGCCCCGGCTGCGCACCTTGGAGGCGTTGCCGATCACGATGGCGACCACGCCCTCGCCCATGTTCTGGAACTGGTCCACCTGATAATCGTCGAAATCGGTATGGAAGCCGGTGAGGCTGAAGCGCAGCGCGCGATCGAAAAGATCGCCCTTCAGGCCCGCCTCGAACGAGGACGCGGTTTCCTTCTCGAACTCCAGCCCGTTCGGGAAGATCGCGGTGCTCACGAAATCGAGATTGTAGCCGCCGCTCTTGTAGCCCTTCGCATAGCGCGCGAAGCCGGTGAGCCGGGGCAGCACGTCGTAGCTGAGCGTCACGGTCGGCGAGAAATCGTTGTCGCTGCGCTTGTCCCGGAAGGTGCCGGTGGCGAGACCGAGCGGATAGCCGCTGCCGTCGATGCTGTAGTCGACGCGCTTCTCCTCCCACGACCAGCGGAAGCCGAGGCCGAGCCGCAACCGGTCGACCACCTCGTATTCGGCGTTCCCGTAGAGCGCGACGTTCCGCGTCCTGAGATCGCCGGTGGTCGGCAGCGGCGTGCCCGGCGCGACGCCGAGCAGCGGCCCAAGCGCGCCGGTCCACGCCGTGCGCGCGGTGTCGCTGTCCTGCTGGTAGAGATAGAGGCCGAACACGTAGCCGAGCGGCCCGCCGCCGGACGAGACGAGCTGGAATTCCTGCGTCCACTGCTCGTACTTGTCGGAAAAGTCGATGCTGAGGAAATCGAGGTTCGAATAGTCGAGGTCGTTGGTGCTGAAGAATTTCGTCGAGCGCCACGCGGTGATCGACTTCAGCGTCGGCCCGCCCGCGAGATCGTAGGCGAGTTCGAGCGCCGCGCCGTAGACGTCGCGCTCGTCGCGGTTCGGGGTGTTGAGGTCCACGGTGCGCGGCTGGAGGTAGAGCGGCGACAGCGCGCTGCCGAACGTGTTCGTGAAGGCGTTGCCGTATTCCCCGGCCTCGCGCGCCCTGAGGCCGTCGACGGAGGCGCGCACGCTGAACTGCGGCGCCGCGTCCCAGCGGAGCTGGCCGCGCCACGAGGTGACGTTGCGGTTTCCGACCGTGCTGCCGTCGTGGATGTTGGTGGTGAAGCCGTCGCGCTTCGCGCGGTTCACCGAAAGGCTGACGGCGGCGGTTTCGGACAGCGGCAGGTTCGCGCGCAGCGTGCCTTGCCGCTCGTCGTGGTTGCCGATGCGGACGCCGAGATAGGCCGAGGGCTCGAAATCGGGCTGGCGCGAGATGAGGTTGATCGCGCCCGCGACGGTGTTCTTGCCGAACAATGCGCCCTGCGGGCCGCGCAGCACCTCGACCCGTTCGAGGTCGATCAGCTCCTGGTTCAGCGCCGGAGACTGGCCGAGGTAGACGCCGTCCAGATACACGCCGACGCGCGTGTCGAAGCCGATGTTGCGGCTGTTGGCACCGACGCCGCGAATGTAGACGGCGGAGTTCAGCGAGGTCGTCGAATCAATCTGAAGGTTCGGGACGTGCGACGAAAGCTCCGAGACCTGCTGGATGTTGAGGTTCCGGATCGTTTGCGAATCGACCGCCGCGACCGAGGAGGGCACGTCGATGAGGCGCTGCGCCCGGCGCTGCGCGGTGACGATGATCTCCTGCACCTCGTGCTCGCCTGCCGCGCCCTCCGCCTGCTGCGCCGCGGCCGGCAGCGCCGGAATCACGGCGCAGCCCATGACGGCCGCCAGCAGGCCTGCGCGTCGTTTTGTCCTGTTCGTCGTCATGTCTTTCCCCCTTTTCCTTCAACCGAAGCCCCAATAACCGAAACATTATTCGATTTCGGTTTATAGGGCAAGCTTGACGGAAATCCGCGAGATCGCCAGTCGTTGCCCGTAATCAGGAGGACGCTGCCGTTGACCACGCGCCGGAAGGGAGAGAAGACGCTGAGGCGCCGCAAGGAGCCCACGCAGGCCCGCGGCCGCCACAGCATCGAGCAGATACTCGAAGCCACGCACAGGGTCCTGCGGCGCGACGGCCCCACGCACATCACGACGCCCGCGATCGCCGAGGAGGCGGGCGTGTCGGTGGGGGCGCTCTACCATTATTTCCCCAACAAGGAATCGGTGATCCTCGCGCTCTACGAGACCAAGCTCGCCCACATCCGCAGCATGGTGGAGACGCCGATCGAGCCGGTGGACGGCGACCTCAGGGCGGGGCTCCACCGCTGGATCAGGGACATCAAGGCACGCGAGGCGGCGATCGGCTACGATCTCGCCATGAACGAGGCCATCGCGCATTTCCCGAGCATCAGGGGTGTCGCGCGCCGCCATGCCTCGGGTCAGGCGCAGACGATCGCAAACCAACTGAAACGGCTCGGATCACAGTGGCCGGACGAAGCCCTGTTCGACCTGGCGCTGCACGCCTTCTACCTGAACTCCAGCCTCTGGCTCTACTGGTCCTATGTCGGCCAGCCGCTGCCGCAGGCGGTGGACCGGCTGGCTGAAACGGTCGCGGCGCTGTTCGCCCCCGCGCTCGACGGCTCCCCGCCGCCGCCTCCGCCCTACGGCGCGCCGATGCTTCAAGAGCGATCCTGAAGCGCTTCAGATTCCCTGCCTATGGGGAGGGAGAAAAGAGGTGCGCCATCCGGAAGCGAAACGAACGCTACAGCGCGACCTCGTAGTGCGCCTCGGTTTTGGCCGCGACCTCCTCCGGCGTGACGTCCGGGGCAAGCTCGATCAGGCGGAAGGGCCGGCCCTTGGCGGGCCGCTCGAAGACGCCGAGGTCGGAGATCACCACGTCCACCACCTCCTTGCCGGTCAGCGGCAGCGTGCAGGCCTTCAGGAACTTCGATTCGCCCGCCTTGTTGGTGTGGTCCATCAGCACGATGATGCGCTTGACGCCGGCGACGAGGTCCATCGCGCCGCCCATGCCCTTCACCATCTTGCCGGGGATCATCCAGTTGGCGAGGTCGCCGTTCTCGGCGACTTCCATCGCGCCCAGAATGGACAGGTCGATATGGCCGCCGCGGATCATCGCGAAGCTGTCGGAGGAGCTGAAGTAGCTCGTGCGGCGCAGCTCGGTGATCGTCTGCTTGCCCGCGTTGATGAGGTCCGGGTCGACCTCGTTCTCAAGCGGGAACGGCCCCATGCCGAGCATGCCGTTCTCGCTTTGCAGCGTCACGTCGATGTCCTCGGCGATGTAGTTCGCGACCAGCGTCGGCATTCCGATGCCGAGGTTCACGTAGAAGCCGTCCTTCAGTTCCTTGGCGGCGCGCGCCGCCATGCCGTCGCGGTTCCAGGGCATCAGTGGTTTCCTTTGTACGTCCAGCGTTGCTCGGGCGCGACGACCTCGTCGCGGTTCATCGGCGGATCGTTCCAGCCGCCGTAAAGGGGATTGGGCAGCACGAACCAGTCGGCGCCCCAGTGCGCGCCGAAGCGCGTCGCGGCGATCTCGCGGCGCTCGGCCATCGGGCGCTTGCCGGCGGGGCCGTTGTCGATGGCGTCGGTGAAGTCGCCGTTCTGGTCGCCCGCGAGCGCGAGCACGCAGAAGCGCCCCGCGATCTCGGCGCGGCGGCCGTCCTTGCCCGACGTGCCGTCGACGTCGCCCTTCAGGAACAGCGTTTCGCCGTGCACGGCCGGGCCGAGACCGGCGTGCGCCAGCATGGCCTCCGTGTGCTTCGCGTTTCCGGCGCTGCGGTTGGTGTTGAACACGGGGGTCACGCCGAGCGCGCGGAGCGCACCCAGCGCCGCCTTCGCGCCGGGCATCGCCACGGCCTTCTCCGCGCCTTCGCGCTCCCACGCGTCCCAGCTCGTCTCATCGAACGGCGCGTTGCTGCGGGCTTCATGATAGGCGTAGCCGACGTTCCAGATCAGCGTCTCGTCCACGTCGAAAACGGCGGCGGGGCGCTGCGCGGTTTCCGCCGTGCAGGGCAGCGGCGTTCCATCGGACCCGAGGACGGCGGACGGCGTGCCTGCCGCTGCGGGCAGCCGCGCCTCCACCGAGCGCACCAGCGCGCGGTAGGTCTGCGCGGCGATCGCGCCTGCTTCCGCCGAGCCCAGTGTCCACGCGAGCGGCTGCGTCGTGCGGGGCACGCCGCCGCCTGCACAGCCGTGCAGCGCTGCCATCAGGCAGACCGCCGCAAGGCGGTTCACGCCGCCTGCCTCACTGTGCGCTGCTCGATGCGCTTCTCGTAGGTCTTGCCGACGATCAGCCGCTGCACGAAGATGCCGGGCGTGTGGATATGGTCGGGCTCGATCTCGCCGGGGCCGACGAGTTCCTCCACCTCGGCCACCGTCACCTTGCCCGCGGTCGCCATCATCGGGTTGAAGTTGCGCGCGGTCTTGCGGAACACGAGGTTGCCGTAGGGGTCCGCCTTCCACGCCTTCACGATCGAAAGGTCCGCGACGAGGCCGGTTTCGAGGATGTAGGTCTCGCCGCCGAAGTCCTTGTGCTCCTTGCCTTCCGCCACCAGCGTGCCGACGCCGGTCTTGGTGTAGAAGCCCGGGATGCCCGCGCCGCCCGCGCGGATGCGCTCGGCGAGCGTGCCCTGCGGGTTGAATTCGAGCTGAAGCTCGCCCGACAGGTACTGGCGCTCGAACTCCTTGTTCTCGCCCACGTAGGACGAGACCATCTTGGCGATCTGCCGGGTGTGCAGCAGCAGTCCGAGCCCGAAATCGTCGACGCCGGCGTTGTTGGAGATGACGGTGAGGCCCTTCGTGCCCGAATCGCGCAGCGCCGCGATCAGGTTCTCCGGGATGCCGCACAGGCCGAAACCGCCGGACATCACCGTCATGCCGTCGAAAAGCAGGCCCTGAAGGGCGCTCGCCGCGTCGTCGTAAAGCTTGTTCGCCAAGGGGAACCTCCCGCGTTGCCGCATCCGAATGGGGTCCTGCTAGCGCACGCGCTGCGCTTGGGAAAGAGTAGGTTTTCTGTAAAAATCTTTGCATAAGCGCGGGCACCATGACGCCGACGCTCTATCTCGCCCGCCACGCCGAAACCGTGTTCAACGCCGCCGCCCGGATGCAGGGACACATGGGCCACACGCCGCTCACCCGCAACGGCATAAGGCAGGCCGAGGACATGGGCCGCGCGCTGCGCGATCTTCTGGGGCCGAAGCCCGACATCGCCCTCTGGGCCTCGCGCGCGGGCCGCACCATGCAGACGGCGGCGATCATCGCCGAGCACCTGGAGCGCGACTTCTTCGACATCCGCGCCGACGACCGGCTGCTGGAGATCGACGTCGGCGACTGGGAGGGGCGCAGCTATCAGGAGATCGTCGCCGAATCCGGCCCGCTCCTGTGCGCGGAACGGCGCGTGTTCCTGAGGAAGCCGCCGAACGGCGAGTGGTATCCCGACATCGCGCGGCGCCTCTCGGGCTGGCTCGCAGACCTCGATCCCGCGCGCCCCGCGCTCGTCATCAGCCACGGCATCACCGCGCGCGTGCTGCGCGGCGCGCTCGTCGGCGGTACGCCGTTCGAGCCCGGCTGCGTCCCGCTCGCCGCGGACGCGCCGCAGGGCACGGTGTTCCGCATCGAAGGCGGCCGCGAGGACGCGATCCACGTCGGCCACGGCTCGGTCGACGGGAAAGCGAAGGGGTTCTAGGCAAAACGGCTGAAAAGCCTTACATGGCGCGCCATGCCGACCGCAGCCATGACCATTCCCGGCGGGGCCGATCCCGTCCCCGTGCCGCGCGCGCCGACCGTGCGCGCGGACGGCCGCGTCGATCTCGTCGGGCTCGACAAGGCGGAGCTCGCCGCGGCGCTCGTTCAGGCGGGCGTTCCTGAAAAACAGGCGAAACTGCGCGCCAAGCAGGTGTGGCACTGGATCTACCACCGCGGCCTCACCGACTTTTCGGGCATGACCGACATCGCCAAGGACACGCGTGCGCTGCTCGCCGAGCGGTTCGTCGTCGGCCGCCCGGACGTGACGATGCAGCAGGTCTCGACCGACGGCACGCGCAAGTGGCTGCTGCGCACCGACGACGGCAACGAGTTCGAGATGGTGTTCATCCCGGACGCCGACCGGGGCACGCTTTGCGTCTCGAGCCAGGTCGGCTGCACGCTCAACTGCCGTTTCTGCCACACCGGCACGATGAAGCTGGTGCGCAACCTCACGGCGGGCGAGATCGTCGGGCAGGTGATGCTGGCGCGCGACACGCTCGGCGAATGGCCGCAGCCGGGCGAGGACCTGACCGGCGAGGCGCGGATGCTCTCCAACATCGTGATGATGGGAATGGGCGAGCCGCTCTACAATTTCGACAACGTCTCCAAGGGCCTCGGCATCGTCATGGATGAGACGGGCCTCGCGCTCAGCCGCCGCCGCATCACGCTCTCGACGAGCGGCGTCGTGCCGATGATGGCGCGGGCGGGCGAGGAGATCGGCGTCAACCTCGCCGTGTCGCTCCATGCCGTGACGAAAGAGGTGCGGGACGAGATCGTGCCCCTGAACCGCAAGTACGGCATCGAGGCGCTGCTGAGGGCGTGCGCGGACTATCCGGGCGCCAACAACGCCCGCCGCATCACGTTCGAGTACGTGATGCTGAAGGACAAGAACGATTCGGACGAGGACGCCCGCGAGCTCGTGCGGCTCATCCGCAAGTACAGGCTGCCCGCCAAGGTGAACCTGATCCCGTTCAACCCGTGGCCGGGCGTGCCCTACGAATGCAGCGACGACGACCGCATCGCGCGCTTTTCGGACATCATCTTCAAGGCGGGCATCTCGGCGCCGGTCCGCACGCCGCGCGGGCGCGACATCATGGCCGCCTGCGGCCAGCTCAAGAGCGAGAGCGAGCGCCTGTCGCGCGCGGAGCTGGACCGGATCGCGGCGGAGAAGCAGGCCGCGCTGGCCTGATACGCTGAACCTTTAAGAAAAATCAGGCGGAGGGGAGCAGTTCCAGCGTCACGTCGGTGAGCCCGGCGTTGATCATGCCGAGCTCGCGCGCCGCCGCCTTCGAGACGTCGATGACGCGGCTGCCCGTGAACGGACCGCGGTCGTTGACGCGCACGGTCACGCTGCGGCCGGTCTTCTCGCAGGTCACCTTCACGATGCTGCCCATCGGCAGCGTGCGGTGCGCGGCGGTCAGCTCGTCCTGGTCGAAGATCTCGCCGTTCGCGGTGCGGCGGCCATCGAACTTGTCGGCGTAGTAGCTGGCGCGGCCCGAGCCGATCAGCCGCAGCTCCGCTTCGCTGGCGAACACGGCGTCGTCGGCATCGGCGGTCGCGGAAAGCGCCTCGGCGAGCGAAACGGCGGTCATATCGGTGGTCGCGTCGGAGAAGGCGCACAGCGCAAGCGCCGTGGCTGCTGCCGCCGCCGCGCGAATCCAGCGTCCGCGAATCTGAATGAGAGTGGCCCCCATCGCGGGTTTCCACTGGCGGCTTCGCTTCGCCGCATCCACCCGCCTGCGATGAAGCGTTGCATTCGCACGGTCCGGCGAAGGCGTTCTCGGGGATTCCCACGGCCGGACTTCTTGGCTAGGCTGGACGGATGTTGCTGCTCGACCGCATGTTGAAACGGCTGATCCGCGACGGGGAACTGACGGTCACCACGGCGGGTCGCCGCGTTCACCGCTACGGGAAACCGGACCCCGCGCTTCGGCCCGTCGCCCTGCACTTCACCGATGCGCGCACGCCGCTCAGGATCGCGATGAACCCGTCGATCGGCGCGGCCGAAGCCTTCATGGACGGCCGGTTGCAGTTCACCACCGGCGGCATCGGGGACCTGCTGGACCTCGTCGCGTGGAACGGCCGCTGGTCCGACGACAACGATATCCGCAGCGAGACGCGCCGCGCGCAGAGCATCAGCGCCTATCTCTACCAGCGCAACTACCGCCGCGCCGCGAAGCGCAACGTCGCGCACCACTACGACCTGTCGGACCGGCTCTACGACCTCTTCCTCGATGCGGACCGGCAATACAGCTGCGCCTACTACCGCTCGGAGGACGAGACGCTCGAACAGGCGCAGGTCGACAAGAAGGCGCATATCGCCGCGAAACTGGCCCTGAAGCCGGGACAGAAGGTGCTCGACATCGGCTGCGGCTGGGGCGGCATGGCCCTCTACCTGAACCGCGTCGCCGACGTCGACGTGCTCGGCGTCACCCTGTCGGAAGAGCAGTTCAAGGTCGCGCGCCGCCGCGCCGAGGAGGCGGGGGTGGCCGACCGGGTGCGTTTCGCGCTGATCGACTACCGCGACGTGACGGGCCCGTTCGACCGGATCGTCTCGGTCGGCATGTTCGAGCATGTCGGCATCCCCAACTACCGCACCTTCTTCCGCCGCGTGCGCGAGCTGCTCACCGAAGACGGCGTGGCGCTGCTCCACACGATCGGCCGCGCGGACGGGCCGGGCGCGACCGATCCGTTCACGGCGAAGTACATCTTCCCCGGCGGCTATTCGCCGGCGCTCTCGGAGATCGTGCCCGCCATCGAGCGCGAGATGCTGTGGATCACCGATGTCGAGGTGCTGCGGCTCCATTATGCGAAGACGCTGGAGGAATGGCTGCGCCGCACGGAAGCGGCGAAGGCGGAGATCGTCCGGCTCTACGACGAGCGCTTCTACCGCATGTGGACCTTCTACCTCGCCGCCGCGCGCGGCGCCTTCCGGCACGACGGGCACGCCAACTTCCAGATCCAGCTCGCGCGCCGCCGCGACGCGCTGCCGATCACCCGCGACTACATGGCCGAGGCCGAAGCGCGCTACGCTGGGATGATATGAGCCACCGCCCGTTCGGACGCTCGCGCGCCGCGCTCGGCCTTGCGAGTGCCGCCATGCTGGTTCCGCCCTGGCTGCTGATGAGCCCGAAGAGCGTGCCCGCGAAGGCGCTGGAGCGCCGCTTCCACCGCACCATCGCGGCGGGCTTCGGCCTGCGGCCGCAGGTGTTCGGAACGCCGGGCGCGGCGGGCACCATGTTCGTCGCCAACCACATCAGCTGGGCGGACATCGTCAGCGTCGCGGCGGTGGTGGACACGGATTTCGTCGCGAAGGCCGATGTCGCCGCCTATCCGGGCATCGGCGCGCTCGCCGGGCGCACCGGCACCATCTTCGTGGAGCGCGAGCGGCGCTCGCAGACCGGGAGCCAGATGGAGGCAATCCGGCAGCGGCTGATCGCGGGGCGGCGCGTGCTGATGTTCCCGGAAGGCACGACCTCGGACGGGCGCGGCCTGCTGCCCTTCCGCAGCAGCCTGTTCGCGGCGGCGGATGCCGCGGCGGCCGTGCAGCCCGTCACCATCCGCTACACGGCGCCCGGCGGCGGCCCGCTCGACCCGGCGGTGCTCGACGCGATCGCGTGGATCGGGGACGAGGACATGCTGCCGAACGCGTTTGCGCTCGCGCGCCAGCGTGCCGGTGTCGTCCTCCATTTCCACGACCCGGTTGCACCGTCCGCGTTCGACACGCGCAAGGCGCTCGCCGAGCATTGCCGCGACATCATGCTCCGTCACTACCGGCCGTGAGCGCGTCGATCGGGCCGCGCGCGAAATTTTCTTCAATATATTCATCCCGAATGCAGGGAATAACCTGTACGTCGCACGTATGGCGTTTGTGGCAACGTTCCGTGGCCGCTGGATTTCGACAAAAGGTGCGCGTGAAGAAGCTGTTTCCCCTCCTTTCCGGGCTGGCGCTCGCCGCGTGCGCGGCCGGCCCGGACTATCGTGCGCCGGTGCCTGCCGCGCTCGGCGTGCCCACCGCATGGAGCGACGGCAGCGCCGCGCCCGAGGGCGACGCCGCGCTCGCCGAATGGTGGCGCGTCTACAACGACACGGTGCTCGACGGGCTCGTCGCGCGCGCGGTCGAAAACAATCTCGACATCGCGCAGGCGGTGTCGCGGCTGCGGCAGGCGCGGGAATCGCTCCGGCAGTCGCAGGCGGATTTCCTGCCCTCGGTGAGCGCCTCGGGCGGCGGCGGGCGCAACTTCCGCGAAGGCTCGCCCGACAGCAGCAGCTATTCGCTCGGCGCCGACGCGTCGTGGGAAGTGGACCTGTTCGGCGGCATCCGCCGTTCGGTGGAGGCCTCGCGCGCCGATCTTCAGGCGGCGGGCTACAGCCTTGCGAACGTGCGCGCGGCGATCGTCGCGGAAACGGTGAGCAACTACGTGAGCGCCCGGCTCGCGCAGGAGCGCCTCCGCATCGCGCGCGACACGCTGAAGACGGTCGAGGACAATTACGACATCGCGCGCTGGCGCGTGCAGGCGGGCCTCGTCTCCTCGCTCGACGAGGAACAGGCGCGTGCGCAGCTTGCGCAGAACCGCGCCTCGATCCCCTCCATCGAGCAAAACCTCGCGGGCGCGCTCAACCGCATCGCCGTGCTCACCGGCGACGCGCCGGGCGAGGCGACGCGCGCGCTCGAAACGGCGGCGCCGATTCCCGACGCGCCCGATGCGATCACCGCCGGAATCCCGGCCGATACGCTGCGTCAGCGGCCGGACGTGCGGCAGGCCGAGCGCGCGCTCGCGGCGGCGACGGCGCGCATCGGCGTCGCGCAGTCCGCGCTCTATCCGTCGCTCCGCATCAGCGGCGATGTCGGCACCAGCGCGCTTTCGCTGGGCGGCCTCGGCGATGTCATCACCGGCGGCCTGTTCGCCTCGATCGGCCAGCTCATCTTCGACGGCGGCGCCACCGCCTCGCGCGTCCGCGCACAGGAAGCGGCGGCGGAAGGCGCGTTCGCGGCCTACAAGGCGTCGGTGCTCGGCGCGCTCGAGGACGTCGAGAACGCGCTCGTCGCGCTCCGCGCCGCGCGCGAGCGGCAGGTGCAGTACACTGAGGCCTACGACGCGGCGAACAACAGCGCGATTCTCGCGCGCAGCCAGTATCAGGCCGGCCTCACCGATTTCCAGACGCTGCTCAGCGCCGAGCAGTCGCTGCTGTCGGCGCGGCAGGGCCTTGCCGATGCGCAGGGCGACGAGGTGTTCGCAGCGGCGCAGCTCTACAGCGCGCTCGGCGGCGGATGGCAGACAATGAACACGATTGATGGATGGCGGCCCGAATGAACGACACCAACACCCAGTCGCTCGATGACTTCCTCGGCGCGCAGCCGGAAAAGCCGTGGCGCAAATGGGCGATCTATGCCGCGCTTGCCGTGGCGGCGGTCGTCTTCGTCCTCGTCGTCCGAAGCCTGCTCGCCGACGACGCGCCGCAATACGACACACGGCCCGTGCAGCGCGGCGACCTCACCGTCACCGTGTCGGCGACGGGCAACCTGAAGCCGATCAACCAGGTCGATGTCGGCTCCGAGCAGTCGGGCCTCATCACCAAGGTGTTCGTCGACGTGAACGACCGCGTCACGCGCGGCCAGCAGCTTGCCGAGCTCGATCCCTCGCGGCTCAGGGACTCGGTGGCGCAGGCGCGCGCGCAGGTCGCGTCCGCCGAGGCCGGCATCGCGCAGGCGAAGGCGAGCGCGGCGTTCGCGAAGGCGACGCTCGACCGGCAGGAAGAGGTCTCCCGCCTGTCCGGCGGCCGCGTGCCGTCGAAGACCGAGCTGGACAGCGCGCGTGCGAGCTACAGCCAGTCCGTCGCGGGCCTGCGCGCGGCGGAGGCGCAGCTTCTCGTCGCGCGCGCGCAGCTTTCGTCGGCGGAAACCAACCTGTCGAAGGCGCGCATCGTCTCGCCCGTCACCGGCGTCGTGCTCTCGCGCGACATCGAGCCCGGCCAGACCGTCGCCGCCTCATTGAACGCGCCGGTGCTGTTCACCATCGCCGAGGACCTGAGGGAGATGGAGGTCGAGGTCTCCGTCGACGAGGCGGACGTCGGTCAGGTGAAGGACGGCCAGGCGGCGACCTTCAGCGTCGATGCCTTCCCCGGCCGCAGCTTTCCGGCGAAGGTCACGCGCGTCAACGTCGGCTCCAACGCGAGTTCGGGCAGCTCGTCGTCCTCGACGTCGAGCAGCACGGCCACGGTCGTCGCCTACACGGCGGTGCTGAACGTCGACAACCGCGACGAGACGCTGCGCCCCGGCATGACCGCGACCGCGGACATCGTCGCGAGCCGCGTGGAAAACGTGCTGCTGGTGCCGAACGCCGCGCTTCGCTTCAATCCGTCGACGCAGTCGGGCGCCGCGCAGGGCGGCGGCATCACCAGCCAGCTCGTCATGCGCCCGCGGCGCGGCGGCAGCGCGCAGAAGTCGGTGGGCTTCGGCGCGGGCAGCACGCAGACGCTGTACGTCGTCGGCGCGGACGGCGCGCCGAAGGCGGTCGAAGTGGTCGTCGGCGACAGCGACGGCACCAACACCGCGATCCAGAGCGGCGACATCAAGGACGGCATGAAGGTCATCGTCGGCCAGCTCGTCGCCGGGCAGCAGGCGCCGCAGCAGCGCGGAGCGCGTTCGAACGGAAATTCGGGCGGAAATTCGGGCGCCGGGCAGCGTTCGGCGGAAAAGGCCGGCAATGGCCGATGACTCCATCATCCGCCTGCGCGGGATCACCAAGACCTACGGCACCGGCGCGACGGCCTTTCAGGCGCTGAAAGGCGTCGACCTCGACATCGCGCGCGGCGATTTCGTGGCGGTGATGGGCCCGTCGGGATCGGGCAAGTCGACGGCGATGAACATCCTCGGCTGCCTCGATGTGCCGAGCGCGGGCGAATACCTGTTCCACGGCCATCATGTCGAGACGCTGGACCGCGACCAGCGCGCGTTGCTGCGCCGCCGCTATTTCGGCTTCGTGTTCCAGGGCTTCAACCTGCTCTCGCGCACCACCGCGCTCGAAAACGTCGAGCTGCCGCTGCTCTACCGCGGCGAGGACCGGCGCACGCGCTACGAGCACGGCATGGCGGCGCTCGACAAGGTCGGCCTCAGGGAGTGGTGGGACCATACGCCCGCCGAGCTTTCCGGCGGCCAGCAGCAGCGCGTCGCGATCGCCCGCGCGATCGTGACGAGCCCGGACGTGCTGCTTGCCGACGAGCCGACCGGCAACCTCGACACCGAGCGCTCGTTCGAGATCATGGAGCTGCTCACCGATCTCAACCGCAGCGGCATCACCGTGCTGATGGTGACGCACGAGCCCGACATGGCGGCCTACGCGCGCACCATCGTGCATTTCCGCGACGGCCTCGTCGAGCGCATCGAGAATACCGGAAAGATGGGGGCGTAACCGATGCTCGGCACAACCGTCACGCTCGCCTTCCGCGCCATCATGCGCCACAAGCTGCGCTCGTTCCTCACCACGCTCGGCATCATCATCGGCGTCGCCGCCGTCGTCACCATGACGACGCTCGGCAACGGCGCGACCGCCGCCGTGCGCGAGCAGATCGCCAGCCTCGGCGCCAACATCCTCCAGCTTCGTCCCGGGCAGGGCTTCGGGCGCGGCGGCGGCGGCCCGCGTCCGCCGGATTTCAAGCCCGAGGACGTCACCGCCATCGCCAGCCAGCTCACCGGTGTGCGCGCCGTGGCGCCGATGGCGCAGTCGTCGGGAACCGCGATCTACGAAGGCAACAACTGGAACACCACGGTCAACGGCACCACGGCGTCCTACTTCGAGGCGCAGCAATGGCCGCTGAACAGCGGCCGCCTGTTCATGCCGGAAGAGGAGCAGGCCGGAAAGCCGGTCTGCATCATCGGCAACACGCTGAAGAACAACCTGTTCCGGCAGGCCGATCCGCTCGGCCAGCGTTTCCGCATCAAGGGCGTGTCCTGTCAGGTCATCGGCGTGCTCGGGACGCGCGGGCAGGGCGGCTTCGGGCAGGATCAGGACGATGTCGTCGTCATGCCGATCAAGTTCGTGCAGCGGCGCTTCACGGGCGACCGCGACATCAGCCAGATCATGGTCGCGGTGGACGACGCCTACGAGACCTCCACAGTGCAGGCCTCGCTTGAAGCGCTGATGCGCGAGCGGCGCAAGATCAAGCCGGGGGACAGCGACAACTTCAACGTCTTCGACACCAAGCAGATCTCGGACACGCTGACCGGCACGACCACGATCCTCACCCAGATCGTCGGCGCGGTGGCGGCCATCTCGCTGCTCGTCGGCGGCATCGGCATCATGAACATCATGCTGGTGTCGGTGACGGAGCGCACGCGCGAGATCGGCATCCGCCTCGCCATCGGCGCGGTGGCGCGCGAGGTACTGATGCAGTTCCTCGTCGAGGCCGTGGTGCTGTCGTGCCTCGGCGGCCTCATCGGCCTCGTCATCGCGCTGTTCGCCTCGATCGCGATCGCGCCGCTGATGCAGGTGCCCTTCATCTTCGACCTGAAGATCAACATGCTGGCCTTCCTGTTCTCGGCGGCGATCGGCGTGGTGTTCGGCTATTTCCCGGCGCGGCGCGCGGCCTCGCTCAATCCCATCGACGCGCTCCGCCACGAATGATGCCCGCCCGCAGCGCTGAGCTTCGGGCATATGCGATGCTGGCGCTCGTCATGCTGTTCTGGGCCGGGAACGCCATCGTGGGCCGCGCGGTGCGGGACGACATTTTGCCGTTCACGCTGGCGTTCGTGCGCTGGCTCGGCGCGTTCCTGCTGCTCGCGCCGTTCGCGCTGCGGCACGTGGCAGCGGACAGGCGGGTGCTGCTCAGGCACTGGCGGCCGGTGCTGGTGCTGGGGCTCGTCGGCGTCGGCGCGTTCAATGCGCTCCTCTATTCGGGGCTGCGCGACACGACCGCCACCAACGGGCTGCTGTTGCAGGCCGCGATCCCGGCGCTGGTGCTCGTCATCGACGCGCTGGCGTTCGGGGTGCGCGCCTCGGCGTGGCAGGTCGCGGGCGTGGCACTCTCGACCCTCGGCGTCGGCGTCGTGCTGTTCCCGGATTTCGCCGCGGTGCTCGGCCTGCACTTCGGGCGCGGCGACGCGCTGGTGCTCGCGGCGGTCGTCGCGTGGGCGGTCTACACCAGCCTGCTCAGGCTCCGTCCCGACGTGCACCCGCTGTCGTTTCTCGCCGTCACCTTCGCGATCGGGGTCGCGGCGATGCTGCCGCTTGCGGCGCTCGAATGGCGGCAGGCGTCCGCGATCGACTGGCGGCCCGAAATCGTCGGCGCGTTCCTGTACGTGGCGCTGTTCCCCTCGCTCGCCGCCTATTTCCTGTTCAATGCGGCGGTGGCGATGATCGGGGCGGCGAAGGCAGGCCAGTCGATCACGCTGATGCCGGTGTTCGGTGCGCTGCTCGCGGCGTCGCTGCTCGGCGAGCCGCTCGGGCCGCGTCACTTCGCCGGCATGGCGCTCATCCTCTGCGGCATCGGCGTGTCGGTGCTGCTGGCGCGGAAACCGGGCTGAGCGTCAGCCGCGACGGCGGCGATATTCGGCAAGGCCCGTGGCGAGGGGGCGCGTCAGCCAGCCGCGCAGCTTGCCGAGCTTGTAGGAAAAGACGCCGGGATGGCAGAGCGGCAGCGGTCGCTCCAGCAGCCCGCGCAGCGACGCCTCGCCGAAGCGCTGCACGGCCTCCGGCACTTCGCCGCGGAAATAGCCGATCAGGTTCTGGCGATACCACGGCGCGATGCGTTCGTCGGTCCAGAGCGCATAGCGCAGGAAGTCGAACGGTTTGTAGCCGCGCGCGCGGAACTTCTCCGCCCAGTAGTCCGGCCAGCGCTCGTTGACATGGCCGGTGCCGCCCTGATGCGGCGCGGCGGCGGAGATCAGCAGCGTGTCCGACAGCGAGGCCATCAGGTCGGCGAAGGCATCGGCGCGCGTCTCATCGAGGTGCTCGGCGAGCTCGAACGACATGGCGAGATCGAAGCGCGCCTGCGGCAGCGGCGGCCGGAACGGTACGGCCGCGCTGCCGAGGTCGAAGCGCACGAACGACGCGGCGTCGATACGCAGGCTTTTGCCGGGCACCCACGGGCCGTCGAGGCCGATCGCCGTCTCCACGCCCTCGGCGCGGAAGCCGTTCAGCCAGATGCCGTCGCCGCAGCCGACGTCGATCACCGACGACGGGCCGAGCAGGTCGACGATCAGCGGCACCAGCGCCTGCGCCGAGCGCGCGGCACGGTCGGCGCGGCGCGTGTAGAACTGCTTCGAATATTCGTGCCTCATCGCACCGTCTCGCGGACCGTCTCTCGGGCCGTCTCCCGAACCATCGCGTGCAGGTAGCGCGCGTATCCGTCCGTCATCGCGCGCAGGCTGAAATCGGCGGCGCGCGCGCGGCACGCCGCGGCATCACGCGGCGCGTCGAGGCGCGCCAGCAGGGCTGCCGCCATCGCCGCGTCGTCGCCGACCGGGACCAGCGTGCCGCAGGCCTCCGTCAGCACCTCGCGGACGCCGGTGGGGCAGGCGGTGGCGACGACCGGCGTGCCGCAGGCGAACGCCTCGATCAGCACGTTGCTGGCCCCTTCCCAGCGCGACGAGAGCGCCGAGAGCCGCGCGCGCGCAACGAAGGCGTGCGGGTTCGCCTGATAGCCGCCGAGCCACAGGTCGGTGCCGACGCCGAGCGTCTCCGCAAGCGCCGTCAGCCGCGCGCGCTCGGATGCCGGGCCGTCGCCGAGGATGACGAGCCGCAGCGGGCGCGCGCGCCGCGCGGCGGCGAAGGCGCGGATCAGCGTGCCGAAATCCTTCTGCGGGCTCAGCCGGCCCACCGCGATCACCACCGGCGGCGTGCCGTCCGCGAACCACGGGTGGTCGACCGGGGCCTTCGCATCGCGGCCGATCGCGTCGACATCGACGCCGTTCGGGATCACGGCGAGCCGCGCGCCGGAAACCCCGGCGCGGCGATTGAGGTCGTCGGCAAGCTCGCGCGACACGGCGATCACGCCGTCCATCATGCCGAACTGCGCGCGTTCGAGCGCCACGGCGCTCCGCCGGATCGGCCCCGCCGCAAGCCCCGCGCGCTTGGGCGGCGTGGCGGCGGCGAGCGCGTTGCTCGCGCGGCCCACCAGCCGCGTGCCGGACACGCCGGACAGGCGATGCGCGGCGCAGGCGAAGGCGTGCATGTGGTTGCCCGAGGAGAGCAGAACGGCGGGCCGGACGCGGCGGATCGCGGCGGCGAGCGCCGGGAGCGTCAGGGCGCTGTCGGCAACGCGCGAGAGGCGCGCCGCGCCCTCCGCGATCACGCGCACGGGGACGCCGCCAGCCTCCGCCGCGAAGGCGCCGGTGCGGCGCACGACCCAGAGCTCGGCGGCAAGCCCCGACGCGGCCGCCGCCGCGGCGATCCGGAGCGCGTTGCGGACGACGCCGCTTGCGCGAAGGTCATAGACGAGGATCGCTGCCTGAACCGCGGCCGTGCTGCGCCGCATCGGCGCATCGGGCACGCGCAGCGGCTTCCACGTGTCGGTCGGGGCGCGGCGAAGGGCGCGGGCGCTCTGCATGTCGGTCTCCGGAAACTACGGAGACCCCCTGCGCGGCGGAGATGGCGGCCGCGTTGGCCGAACATTTGGATGCGTCCATGTTGAGGCGGCGCGTGCGCCGCGCGCGTTCAGTTGGCGAGCGGCAGGCGCAGTGTCGCGGCGAGGCCGGGGCTCTCGTTCCGGAATGCAAGCTCGGCGCGGTGGCAGCGCGCGACCGCGTCGACGAGCGCGAGGCCGAGGCCCTGCCCGGCGGCGGCGGCCTGTGCGGGCGCGCGGAAGAAGCGCTCGGTGATGCGCGGCAGGTCGTCCGCGCCGACGCCGGGGCCGTCGTCCGTCACGCCGATCCGGGCGCGTGCGCCCTCGCGGGCCAGCGCAACGCGGACGCTGCCGCCGGGGGGCGTGTATTTCACGGCGTTGTCGATCAGGTTGGCGACCGCCTGGAACAGCAGGTCGCGGTCGCCCCACACGCGGATGCCGGGCTCGACATCGCTGTCGAGCCGCAGGCCCTCGGCTTCGGCGGCGGGGGCGTAGAGTTCGGCGGCGTCGGCGACGAGCGCCGACAGGTTCACGCTGTCCGCCGCCAGCGCGTGGCGGCCGGCCTCGATGCGCGCGATGCGCAGCAGCGCGTCGAAGGTCGATTGCAGGCGCGCGGCGCTCTCGTTCGCCTGCGCGATCAGCGCCTCCCGCGTCGCGGCGTCGCCGGCGCCGTCCAGCTCCTCGAGATCGGCGCGGATGCGCGCCAGCGGCGTGCGCAGCTCGTGCGCGATGCTGTCCGAAACGCGCGCCACGGACTGGATCAGGCTTTCGATGCGGTCCAGCATGGCGTTCAGCGTCTCGGCGAGATGGTCGAAGTCGTCGCCGGTGCCCCGAAGCTCGACGCGGCCGCTGAGATCGCCCGCCATCACGCGCTCCGCCGTGCCGGTGATGGCGTCGATGCGGCGGCCGACGGCGCGGCTCATGAGCACGCCGCCGAGCACGCCCAGCAGCACCGCAACGGCCGTGCCCCAACCGATCGCCTGGCCGATCAGCTCCTCGCGTTCGTCGACGTCCTCGGTATCGCGGGCCACCAGCAGGCGTGTGCCGTCCGGAAAGCGCCGCTCGTAGGTATAGGCCTCGTTCTCCCGCGCGAGGCCGTGCTCGAAGGTCTCGAACTCGAAACGGAACCACGGGCTTGCCACGAGCGGCGGCGGGGCGGGCATGTTTGCGGCGATCCATTCGCCGCCGGGTCCGATCAGGGCGTGGAAGGCGCGCCGCCGCGCGGGTTTCTCCGTGCGCGCGTTCAACGCCGCGACCAGCGCCGACGCGCCTTTCCGCTCATACACGGACGAAAGCGCCTGTACCTCGGCCAGCACCGTCCCGCGGACCTCGGCGAGCGGAGAGGTCACGAAGATCCACCAGGCGAGCCCCCCCATCGCCGCGTAGGACACGACGAACAGCGCGCTGTAGGCGAGTGCGAGGCGGAACGTCATGCCGCGTGAGAAACGGAAGGCCGCCCGGCGCACCCTACGGCCTCCGCAGGCTGTATCCGGCGCCGCGCACGGTCTCGATCAGCGGCACGTCGAAGCCCTTGTCGATCTTCTGGCGCAGGTGGCTCACGTGCTGGTCGACGATGTTGGTCTGCGGGTCGAAATTATAGTCCCACACCGCCTCCAGGATCATCGTGCGGGTGAGCACGTGCCCGGCGTGCCGCGCCATGTATTCGAGCAGCCGGAACTCGAGCGTGCTGAGCGGGATGCGCCTGCCGCCGCGCGAGACGGTGCGCGACAGGAGGTCGATCTCGAGGTCGGCGACGGCGAGCGTCGATTTCGATGGCGCCGCCGCGGGCCGCCGCCCGAGCGCCTCGATCCGCGCCAGCAGCTCCGACATGGCGAACGGCTTCGTCAGGTAATCGTCCGATCCCGCGCGCAGGCCCCGTACCCGCTCGTCCACCTCGCCGAGCGCGGAGAGGATGATCACCGGCGTGCGGTTCCCCGCGGCGCGCATCGTCTGCAGGATGGTGAGCCCGTCGACGCCCGGCAGCATCCGGTCGAGGATCACGACGTCATAGGCTTCCCCGGCCACGCGGTAGAGGCCCTCGCGCCCGTCGGCGATATGCTCGGCGACGTGGCCGGCCTCGCCGAGGCCCTTCGCCACGTAGGCGGCGACGCGTTCGTCGTCCTCGATCAGCAGGATACGCATGTGCCAGCACAAGAAGCGGGCGGTATCGACGTGTCAATTGCCCTTTGCCACGGCATTGCCTTATTGCGGCATCATAGGGGGGACCATGCTTTCTCAACGGACGCGGTATACAATTCGCGCGCTCCAGCACCTTGCCGACCATTACGGCAAGGGGCCGATCCGGCTCGTCGACATTGCAGAGGCGCAGAACATCCCGAAAAAGTTCCTGACGGTGATCCTCTCGGAGTTCAGCCGTCTCGGCATCGTCGGCACCAAGCGCGGCCCGGACGGCGGCTACTGGCTCGCCGTGCCGCCGGTCGACGTGCGCTACGGCGACATCGTGCGGCTGACGCGCGGCTCGCTGGCGCTGGTGCCCTGCGCCAGCCGCTTCGACTACAAGCCCTGCGAGAACTGCGTCACCGAAGCGGAGTGCCGCCTGCACCGCCTGATGGTGATGGTGCGCGACGAGACGGCGCGCATCCTCGACACGGTCACGCTTGCCGATCCGATCCCGCTGCCGGAGTCGGTTCTCTAGCCGCTGCGATCGCTTGCGTCACCGCCGCGTCGTCGCCGATCCGGTCGATGAGCAGCAGGATCAGCCGTGCCGAGAAGCGCAGGCTCTCCGCCTCGCTCATGCCCGCCTGCGCAGCGATCAGCGCCTCGTAGATGTCGTCGGGCCGCCTGATGCTCATGCCGCACCTCCCGCGCGCGCCATCGCCGCCGAGACCTTGGCTGTCGAAGGCCGCCGCCAGCGCGCCGCGACGTACTGGTCGGGCCGGATCAGGCAGGCGCTGCCTGGCGACAGGTCATAGCGATCGAGGATCAGCGCCTCGCCCGCGACGTCGACCACCGGCACCGGCGCCTCGCCCTGCCAGCCGTTCGCGATCAGGCGGAAGCCGCCGCCGAGCCTGCCGAGCAGCCAGTCCTCGCCAATCGGCGCGTCGAGCGCGGGCGAGCCGGGCGGAACGCCGTTCCAGTCCGCGTCCTCGTCGGGCGTCGAAAGCGGGCTCGCCGGGTAGGACACCGCGGTCGAAAGCCGGCCGCTGTTCACGAACGGCCGCGCGAACGCGTGCTCGCCCGCAAGGCTCAGCACGGCGTCGCGATACGCCGCGCTCGCGGTCGACTTCGGGGTGAGGAAATCCGTGGAGCGCGTGGAGTTCAGGATATTCTCGTCCGCCGTCACGACCGCCTCGTGGTTGTAGCTTTCAAGGAGGCTCTCCGGCGCCTTGCCCTCCAGCACCAGCTCCAGCTTCCAGCCGAGGTTGTCGATGTCGGCGAGCCCGCTGTTGGCGCCGCGCGCGCCGAACGGCGAGACGAGGTGCGCACTGTCGCCCGCGAACAGCACGCGGCCGTGCACGAAGCGCTGCATCCGGCGGCACTGGAAGGTGTAGACGCTGTACCACTCGCGCTCGAACTCGATGTGGTCGCCGAGCATGGCGCGCACCAGCGGCTCGACGTTCTCGGGGCGCATCGCCGCCTCGCGGTCGATGTTCCAGCCGAGCTGGAAATCGAGCCGCCACACGTCGTCGGGCTGCTTGTGCATCAGCGCGGACTGGCCGGGGTTGAACGGCGGATCGAACCAGAACCAGCGCTCGGCGGGATGTTCGCCTTTCATGCGGATGTCGGCGATGAGGAAATTGTCCTCGAACACGCGACCCTCGAAATCGAGGCCCATCAGGCCGCGCACGGTGGACTTGTTGCCGTCGCAGGCGATCAGCCAGTCGGCGGCGATCGTGTAGGCGCCCCCCGGCGCCTCCACCGTCACGGTCACGCCGTCCGCCCGCGCATCGAGCGCCGTCAGTTCATGCCCCCAGCGGATGTCGACGTTGGCGTATTGGCCAAGCGCCTCCACGAGGATCGCCTCCACGTGATACTGCTGGAGGTTGATGAAGGCGGGCCGCCGCTGGTCCTTGATCGGCAGCAGGTCGAACTCGTAGATCGGCGTCGTGTTCGCGCCCCAGAACACCTTGCCGACATTCCACACGACGCCCCGGTCCACCATCGCCTGCCCGACGCCGAGCCGGTCCCAGATGTCGAGGCTGCGCTTCGAATAGCAGATGCCCTTGGAGCCCGCCGCGATGAAGTCGAGCCGGCTCAGCACCGTCACCTTGCGGCCCCGCCGCGCGAGGTCGAGCGCCATCGAAAGCCCCACCGGCCCGGCGCCGACGATCAGCGTTTCGAGAGGCTCGCCGTCCGTGCCCGGCGGCGACGCGCCGATCGGGCGGTGGATCGGAATGCCCGCGTTTGAGATCGCCGTTGCCATGCTGCGTCAGTCCTGAAGCTCGGCCCAGACCTCGCGGTCGCGCTCCATCGTCCAGATGCGCGGCCAGTCGATGCCCTCGAATTCGTCCCACAGGCGCTGCACGTCGAAGGGCAGGCAGTGCTCGAAGATCGGCCAGCGGCCGAACTTCGGGAACAGCGCCTCGTGCGTCGCCTCGAACGCCTGCTTGAGCGTGCCGCCGGCGCGGTGCACGGCGCCCACCTTGTCGATCATCGTCTTCAGGAACTCGCGCGTCTGCTCGACGGCGGCGTCCGTCGCGGCGACGCCCTTCGCCACCGCGCCGCGCCCGCCGATCAAATTCTCGGCGCGGTACGCCTTCACCTTGTCGAGCGTGCCCGCCGCCCAGTCCATGTGGAAGGCGTCGCCGGTATAGAGCGCCGCCTCGGCCTCGACGAGATCGCCCGCGAACAGCGTCTTCGATTTGTCGTGCCACACGACGATATCGCCCGCCGTGTGGCCGCGCCCGCAGAAGGCGAGGTCGAGCGTGCCGCGAGTCCCGCCGAGGTCGATGCTGAACGTGTCTTCAAACGTCTGCGTCGGCCACGTCAGGCCGGGCACCGAGTCCGGCTCCTTGAACAGGCGCGGCATCCGGCCGAACTCGCTCGCCCAGTCCTCCATGCCGCGTTCCTCGATGAGCCTCCGCGTCATCTCGCTCGCGATGATGTGCTCGGCCTCGAAGGCGCTCGCGCCGAGCACGCGGACGGCGTGATAGTGCGTCAGGATCAGGTATTTCACCGGCTTGTCGGTGTGCCGGCGCAGCTTCGCCAGCCAGTCGCGCGCCGCGACCGGCGTCGCGCGCGCCTCGATGGCGACGACGAAATCCTCGCCCTCGATCGCGCCCACGTTGGGATCGCCCTCGGCGGTCAGCGCGTAGACGCCGTCCGCCAGGATCTCCAGCGTCTCGACCTTCTCGGCGGTGTCCGCCGACGATGCGAATGGTTTTGCCACGGTAAACCTCCTCATGTGTCACGCCGCATTCGCGGACCTTGAGGAAGACTTTAGACGAGGCGGGGGCGGGCGTCTGTCATCAGCTCTGATGACAGACGCCGGAGGATCGTCGGGTCAGCGCAGCCCGTCCAGCATCTGGTCGATCACCGTCTCGGCGAGCGCCTCCACGGTGAAGCTGCCCTTGGGGCGGAACCATGTGTGCGACCAGTTGATCATGCCGAAATAGAGCATGGCGCGCACGCGGGCGTCCTCCCGGGAAAGCGCCGGCGCGATCTCGCCGATGGTGCGCGCGACGAGATCGACGAGCGTGCGCTCGGTATCGACGATATGCCGCCGGCGCTTTTCGGGCAGCTTGTCGAGATCGTTCACCAGCACGCGGTGCCGCGCGGACGCGTCGGCATAGAGCTCGAGGAAGCCGTGCGTCAGCTTGCGGAAGCGCAGCGCGGGATCGGCCTCGCCCCGGCAGGCGTCCGCCAGCTCGGCAAGCGCGCCGATGTGCCCGTCCATGATCTCGAAGAGGATGTCCTCCTTCGAGGCGAAGTAGTGATAGAGCAGCGACTTCGACATGCCGCACGCGGCGGCGAGGTCGGCGATCGAGCAGCCGTGGAACCCCGAATGCGCATAAAGCTCGGCGGCCTTGTCGAGCACGGCCATCCGCCGCTCGTCATAATCCGCCGCCTGTGTCCGGGCCACCCGCGCGCCTTTCGTTCGCAATAACAGAGCGTTCGTGTCTAGGCGGTGTATGCGGCGCCCGCAACGGCTGACATGGGGTATGATGCGTCCCTCGACTTCGCTCGGGATGAGATACGTTCTTGCAGGGTATAAAGGTCCTTCATCCCGAGCGAAGTCGAGGGACGCGCGATCTGTATGCAGGCTTACTCTCTCGGCCGCTTGTCGACGACCCTGCTTGCTTTGCCTTGTGATCGTGGGAGCGTTCCCGCCAATACGATGTCGATCTTGACGCTGATGCCGACCATGGTCTTGATGCGGTGTGCGAGCGTGTAGGCGTGCTCGGCGTGGGTCGAGGCGTCGGTGTCCTCGCGGGCCTCGACGGAGAGGCGCACCATGTCCATGCGGTCCGGGCGGGTCAGCTCGATCAGGAAGTGCGGCGCGAGCGCCGGCACCGACAGGATGTGCTCCTCGATCTGGCTCGGGAACACGTTCACGCCCCGGATGATCAGCATGTCGTCCGACCGCCCCGTGATCTTCGCCATGCGCCGCATCGTGCGCGCCGTGCCGGGAAGCAGACGCGTCAGGTCGCGCGTCCGGTAGCGCACGATCGGCATCGCCTCCTTGCTGAGCGAGGTGAACACCAGCTCGCCCTCCTCGCCATCGGGAAGCACTTCGCCCGTCTCCGGGTCGATCACCTCGGGGTAGAAATGGTCCTCCCAGACGGTGAGCCCGTCCTTGGTCTCCACGCACTCCTGCGCCACCCCCGGACCCATCACCTCGGACAGCCCGTAGATGTCCACCGCGTCGATCGCGAACGCCCCCTCGATCTCGGCGCGCATCGCCTCCGTCCACGGCTCGGCGCCGAAGATGCCCACCTTCAGCGAGCTTTGGGCCGGGTCGATGCCTTCCCGCCGGAACTCGTCGAGGATCGCCAGCATGTAGCTCGGCGTCACCATGATGATCTCGGGGGCAAAGTCGGTGATCAGCTGCACCTGCTTCTCGGTCTGCCCGCCCGACATCGGGATCACCGTGCAGCCGAGCGCCTCCGCCCCGTAGTGCGCGCCGAGGCCGCCGGTGAACAGGCCGTAGCCGTAGGCGACGTGCACCTTCATGCCCGGGCGCCCGCCCGCAGCATGGATCGAACGCGCCACGAGGCCGGACCACGTCTCGATGTCGCGCTTCGTGTACCCCACCACGGTCGCCTTGCCAGTCGTCCCCGACGAGGCGTGGATGCGGGCGAGTTTCTCCTGCGGCACCGCGAAGAAGCCGAACGGGTAGGCGTCCCTCAGGTCCGCCTTCGTCGTGAACGGGAACCTCGCCAAATCCTCCAGCGACACGAGGTCGTCGGGATGCACACCCGCCGCGTCGAACTTCGCACGGTACGCAGGGTTGCCCGCATAGGCGTGGGCGAGGCTTTGCTTGAGGCGCGACAACTGCAACGCGCCAAGCTCGTCACGCGACGCGTGCTCAATCGCGTCAAGACCAACCTTGCTTGTCATGGGCCTGTTCTGCACTCACTCGGCCGGCGGCTGCAACACGCGGATGGGATCGCTGCCGTCCCAGTTTTCCGACGCGGTCTTCATCATCGTGAAGAAGGCCTCGGTCTGGTCGGTCATCTCGATCAGCTCGATCATGCCGGGCAGCACGTCCGACGTGTCCATGTAGGCCGCGCGCGCGCCGACGCCCGCGACGCCGTACAGCGCCATGTCGTGGCCGAGCGCCTTGTATTTCGCGACGTCCGCGTCGAAGTCCGCGCTGGAGACGCCGAAATGGTGGAAGCCCCAGCCGCGCTTCTGCTGCACCTCGGTATAGACCGAAGGCGTCTCCCAGTTGTTCTGCTGGATCAGCTCGAAGCTCATCGCGCCCGAAAAGCCGATGGCGAGCGTGATGTCGAGCTCGGTGGGCTTGCCGCGATACTGCGCGTCGAACAGCGGGAAGTGCTCGATGACGAACCACGGGCCGCAGGCGAGGCGCGGCATGTAGTGCTTCATCGCCGCGGTGATGTCGGGCACGATGTAGGCGATCTGCATGATGCCGCCCATCGGCTGGCCGAAGTCGAGGTTTTTCAAGCGGGGTTCTCCTAGTTGGTCAGGCTCATGCCGCCGTCGACGACGACGGCGGTGCCGGTGATGAAGCGCGCCTCGTCCGACAGCAGGAACAGCACGGCGTTGGCGATGTCGATCGCCTCCTGCCATGTCTTCATCGGCACCTTGGCGAGGAAGGCCTGCGCGGCATCGTCTTCGCTGATGCCGTGCTCGGCGGCGGTGCGCGCGATCAGCACGTCGTGCATCGGCGTGCGGATCTGGCCGGGGTGCACGCTGTTGCAGCGGATGGCGTAGTTCCTTTCGCAGCAGTGCAGCGCCAGCGAGCGCGTGAACTGCGCGACCGCCGCCTTGGAGGCGCCGTAGGCGGCGATGAAAGGCGTGGGCACGAGCGCGCCGATCGACGACATGTTGACGATGGCGCCGCCACCGCCCTTCGCGATGGCAGGCATCGCGTATTTGCAGCCGAGAAACACGCTTTCCACGTTCACCGTGTTGATGCGGCGCCAGTCCTCCAGCGCCGCGCCTTCGGGGTCCATCGGGCTCTTGCTCGAGGAGATACCGGCATTGTTGACGAGCCCGTCGAGGCGGTCGTGCTTCGCCAGCGTCTCGTCGATCAGCGCCTGCCAGCCCGCCTCGTCGGCAACGTCCTGCCGGACGACGCCTTCGCCCTGCGCGATGTCGGTGCGGATGACCGTCGCGCCTTCTTCCACCAGCCGGTCGGCGATCGCCGCGCCGAGCCCGGCGGCGGCGCCCGTCACGATGATGACCTTGCCGTTTACGCGTCCCATGACGTTCAGCCTTTCGTGTGCGCGCTGGAGGGGCCGGCGAGCTGCGCCCCGTCGATGATGAGCGGCGATCCGCTGAGCATGGCCGCCTCGTCCGAAACCGCGAACAGGATGGCGTTCGCGATGTCCTCAGGTCTGGCGATGCGGCCCATCGGCACGAGGCTCGCCATGCCCGCGATCATCGCCGCGCGGTTTCCGATGGCTTCGGCGACGGGGTCCAGCATCTCGCTGTCGACATAGGTGGGGTGCACCGAGACGCAGCGGATCGGCAGGCGCTGCTCCGCGCAGTAGAGCGCGACCGATTTCGAAAGCGTCGTCACCCCGCCCTTGGACGCGCAGTAGCCCGCGACGTCCGAAATGCCGACGAGACCCGCCAGCGACGAGACGTTGACGATCGCGCCGCTGCCGCCGCTCGCCGAGATGGCGCGGATCGCCGCCTGACAGCCCAGCATCACGCCGGTGAGGTTCACCGCGATCATCTTGTCCCACTGGTCGATGGCGAGGTCCATGATCGTGCCGGGGAAGCCGATGCCCGCGACGTTGGCGAGGCTGTCGAGCTTGCCGAAACGCTTGACGACCGCCGACGTCGCCTCCGCCCATGCCGCCTCGCTCGTCACGTCGAGCCGCAAAGCGAGCGCAGTCTCGCCGATCATGGCGGCGGTCGCCTCGGCGCCCGCGAGATTGATGTCGGTGACGCCGACGCGCGCGCCTTCCCGCGCGAAGGCGATGGCGGTCGCGCGGCCGATGCCGGACGCGGCGCCGGTGACGATGGCGACCTTACCCTGAAGACGCATGCTGCGGACCCCTCCCCAATGCCCCCGAACGCCTCGTGGGCAGACCTCGTTATGCTCGCACGAAAAGCTAGAGAGGCGGCCTGTCATTCCAATAGCGGGAAACACCTAAGCTTGCGCCTTAGGTGTTTCCCGCCATTCCGCGGCGCGGGGCAGATGTGCAGAATGCCGCCCTGTTTCAAAAACGAGGGAGGATTCATCATGGCATTGCTCACCCGGGAAGACAGCCCCGACATCGCCCAGACCGCGCTGCACCGCCCGGCCTTCTTCAATGTCGCCGAGCTGCCGTGGCACGACTGGGTGATGCCCGACACCTGGTTCAAGCTGCTGAACGTCAATCCCTACACGGGCGGGTTCACGATGCTGCTGAAGGTGGGGCCGAACAACCTCGCGCCCGTGCACGGCCATATCGGCTCGGTCGAGGGCATCCTGCTCGAAGGCGGCTTCGGCTACGGCGAGGACCGCGGCCGCGCCGGCTGGTACGTGCGCGAGCCCGGCGGCATCAACCACATCCCCGATACCGACGCGGACGGCATGGTGATGTTCGCCACCGTCAACGGCCCGCTCATGGGCTACAACGCGGACGGCAGCATCGCCGCCGTGGTGGACGCGAAGTTCATGTACGATCTCGCGGCCTCGCACGGCGCGGCCGACCACATCGACAAGCCGCTCGACTGGTAAGAGCCGCCCGGATGCTGGGATTGATGCAGGACAGCCCGCTGCTGATCAGCGGGCTCCTCACCCACGCCGCCGCGGCGCACGGCGCGCGGCCGATCGTGTCGCGGCTCGTCGACGAGCCGCTGTGGCGCTACGACTATGCCGGGCTCGCCGCGCGTACCGCGCGTGCGGCGCACATGCTGCGCGGCATGGGCGTCGCGCCGGGCGACCGGATCAGCTCGCTCGGCTGGAACACGCACCGCCACATGGAGCTGATGTTCGCGGCGCCCGGCATCGGCGCGGTGCTGCACACCGCGAACCCGCGCCTCACCGATGAGCAGATCGCCTACACGATCGAACACGCGGGCAGCAGCATCCTGTTCTACGAACGCACGTTCGCCGATCTGGTCGAGCGGCTGGCGCCGATGCTGCCGCAGCTCACGCGCTTCGTGATGCTGAGCGATGCGGGGCACACGATCCCCGGCAGCGTCGGCGCGGACTCGTGGGAAACGCTGATCGCGGATCAGCCGGACACCATCGACTGGCCGCGCCTCGACGAGAACACGGCGGCGTTCCTCTGCTACACCTCGGGCACCACGGGCCATCCGAAGGGCGTCGTCTACAGCCACCGCTCGACGGTGCTGCACGCGATGGCGGCGAGCCTGCCGTCCGCGTTCGGGCTCGACGTGTTCGACTGCATCATGCCGTGCAGCAGCTTCTATCACGCGACCGGCTGGGGCCTGCCGTTTGCGGGCGCCTTGAACGGCTGCGCGTTCGCGCTGCCCTGCGACCGCATGGACCCGGCGAGCCTGCACGAACTCGTGCTCGGCGAAGGCGTCACCTTCTCTGGCGGCGTGCCGACGATCTGGACGATGTACCTCGATTATCTCCAGCGCACCGGCGGAACCACGGGGAAGCTCCGGCGGCTGGTGATCGGCGGCTCCGCCGTGCCGCGTGCGATGGCGGAGGCGTATTCGCGCACCTACGGCGTCAAGGTGCTGCAACTCTGGGGCATGACCGAGCTGAACCCGCTCGGCGTCGTCGCGACGCCGACACCCGCGCTTGCCGAGGGCGGCGCGGATCATGTCGACGACATCATCTGGACGCGGCAGGGCCGGATGCAGTTCGGCGTCGAGCTCCGCATCACCGACGAGGAGAACCGCGTCCTCCCGCACGACGGCGAGACCTCCGGCGCGCTCAAGGTGCGCGGGCCGTGGACGATCGCGCGCTATTACCGCGCGGAGGACAGTGCGCTCGACGACGAGGGCTGGTTCGACACCGGCGACATCGCCACCATCGACGGCTACGGCTTCATGCGCATCACCGACCGCGCCAAGGACGTCATCAAGTCGGGCGGCGAGTGGGTCAGCTCGATCGACATCGAGAACATCGCGGTCGGCTTTCCGGGCGTGAAGGTCGCGGCGGTGGTCGGCGTGCATCACCCGAAATGGGAGGAGCGTCCGGTCCTCGTCCTCGATCTCCACGAGGACGCCGAGGTGACGGAAGAGGCGATGCGCGCGCACCTCGCCCCGGCCATCGCGAAATGGTGGATGCCGGACCGCATCTTCTTCGACGCCGTGCCGCTGACGGCGACCGGCAAGATCGACAAGAAGACGCTGCGCGCGCGCTACGTGAACTGTCTGGACGACGCGGCGGCGTAAAATCACCCCTCCTCTTCAGGGGAGGGGCCGGGGGTGGGGCGTATCCTCAGACGTTGCACCGGGCGGAACCGCCCCTCCCCAAACCCCTCCCCTGAAGAGGAGGGGCTTTTCGATCAGGCGTCGTAATCGACCATCACGTTGTCGGTCATCGGCACGGCCTGGCAGGTGAGGATATAGCCCTGCGCGACTTCCTCCGGCGACAGGCCGTAGTTCACCTTCATGTGGACCTCGCCGCTCACCAGCTTCGCGCGGCACGTGGCGCACACGCCCGCCTTGCAGGCGTAGGGCGTCGGCAGTCCGGCCGCGCGGGCGCTGTCGAGGATGCTGCCTTGTGCGCTTTCGAATGCGAAGCGGCGACGGCGGCCTTCCAGCGTCGCCTCGATCTTGCGGCCTTCGGCCTTGCGCTCGAGTTCGCGTGCCGCTGCGGCCTGCTCGGCGGTCGGGCGATCGGTGGTGAAGCGCTCCACCTTGATGCGGTCGGCCGCGACGCCAGCCGTGGTCAGCGCGCTTTCCACCGCGTCCATCATCGGGCCGGGGCCGCAGATGAAGGCGGCGTCGATGGCGGCGGGATCGATCAGCCCCTGCATCAGCTCGGCGAGCTTCCCGGAATCGAGACGGCCGTTGAAGAGGGCGATGTCCTCGTCGTCCTCGTCCTCGAGGAAGTGGTAGGCTTCCAGCCGGTCGAGGAAGCGGTCCTTGAGCGCGGCGATCTCCTCGAGGAACATGATCTCGTTGCTGGCGCGGTTGCCGTAGAACAGGGTGAACCGGCTGTTCGGCTCCTCGCGGAGCGCGGTCTTGAGGAGCGACAGCACCGGCGTGATGCCCGAGCCGCCCGCGAAGCCCACGTAATGCCGCGCAGCATTCGCATCGAAATCCCACGAGAAGCTGCCGTGCGGCGGCATCACCTCGATCGTGTCGCCGGCGGCGAGCGCGGTGTTCGCCCAGCGCGAGAAGCGGCCGTCGGAAATGGCCTTGATCGCCACGCGAAGCTGGCCCTCGTGCGGGGCGACGCAGAGCGAATAGTTGCGGCGCAGGTCCTCGCCGTCGATGTCGGCGCGAAGCGTGATGTGCTGGCCCGCGCGGAAGGCGAAGGCCTCGCGCTCGGCCTCGGGCACGTCGAACAGGATGGAGACGGCGCTCGGCGTCTCGCGGCGGACTTCGGCGATCTTCAGCGTGTGGAAATGCGTGGACATTCAGGGCCTCAATGGCATTTGAAACGGTCGAAGGGCTCGCGGCAGCTGTCGCACTGCCAGAGCGCCTTGCAGGGGGTGGAGCCGAACCGGCTGACCTCGTGCGTGTTCCTTGAACCGCAGCGCGGGCAGGTGGCAGGCTGGCTGTTCATGCGGATGTCGTCGGGCGGCGGGTCGATGCCGTAGGCGCGCAGCTTCTCGCGGCCGTCCTTGGTGATCCACGCCGTGGTCCACGGCGGCGACAGGCGGGTTTCGATGGCGACATCCGCCATACCCGCCGCATCGAGCGCCTCGCGGACCGCGAGCTGGATGTAGGCCGTGGCAGGGCACCCCGTGTACGTCGGTGTGATCAGCACGCGCGGCGGCTCGGCATCGGTGAGCACGTCGCGGACGATGCCGAGATCGACCAGCGACACCGCCGGGATCTCGGGGTCCGGCACGGAGGCAAGCACGGCCATGATGGCGCGTGCGTCGTTCACCAGACGGCTTCCGGATAGGTGCGCGGGATGTGCTGCATCACCGCGAGCATGTGCCCGAGGTGCTCGGAATGATGGCCCTTGCGCCCGCCGACGATGGGGCGCGGAAGCTCCATCGCGGGAAGGCCCGCCTCGGCGAGCACCGCCGCGACGCGCGCCTCGAACACCGGGCGCAGCGCGGCCGGATCGACCGCGATGCCCTCGGCGACGAGCGTTTCGATGACACTGTCCGTCTGGAACAGCTCGTCGACGAAGCGCCAGTGCCAGTCGAGGCCCGCGATCATGCGCGTCCGGCTTTCCCCGGTGCCGTCACCGAGACGGATCACCCAGTCGGCGGCGAGGTCGGCGTGGTAGGCGACCTCCTTCACAGCCTTGGCGGCGATCTCGGCGAGGCGCGCGTCCTTCGAGACGGCGAGCCTGTCGAACAGCGCCTTCTGCCATGTCGAGAACAGGAACTGCCGCGCCATCGTGCGCGCGAAATCGCCGTTCGGCTGCTCGACCATCAGGCAGTTGGTCCACGCCATCACGTCGCGGTGGAAGGCGAGACGATCGGCGTCGCGGCCCTTGCCTTCAAGCTCGCCCGCGTAACCGAGGAAGAGCTGCGCCTGCCCGACGAGATCGAGCGCGACGTTGGCGAGCGAGAGGTCGACCTCGATGGTCGGCGCGTGGCCGCACCACTCGGAAAGCCGCTGCCCGAGCACGAGGCTGTCGTCGCCGAGGCGCAGCGCGTAGGTGAAAAGCGCGTCCGTCATCACATGTGCTTCACGGCGTCGGGGAGGTCGTAGAAGGTCGGATGACGATAGATCTTCGTCTCCGCCGGCTCGAACATCGGCCCCGCCTGCTCGGGATCGGACGCGGCGATGTCGGACGAGCGCACCACCCAGAGGCTGACGCCTTCCATGCGCCGCGTGTAGGTGTCCCGCGCGTGGCGGAGCGCGATCGTCGCGTCGGGCGCGTGCACCGATCCCGCGTGGCGGTGCGAAAGCCCGCCGCGCGCGCGCACGAACACTTCCCAGAGAGGCCAATCGGTCTTCATGTCTCGTCTTTCCTTCAGGCTGCGGCCTTGATGCGGCGGCGGGCTTCGTAGGCGTCTGCCGCCTCGCGCACCCAGGCGCCGTCGTCCCACGCCTTGCGGCGGGCTTCCATGCGTTCCTTCGCGGTCGGACCCTCGCCGCGCACGACGGCGTAGAATTCCTCCCAGTCGAGCGCGCCGTAGTCGTAATGGCCGCGCTCCTCGTTCCACTTGAGGTCGGCGTCCGGCACCTTCATGCCGAGCAGGTGGACCTGCGGCACGGTGGCGTCGACGAACTTCTGGCGAAGCTCGTCGTTGGTCTCGCGCTTGATGCGCCAGCGGATCGACTGCGCCGAGTTCGGCGAATTCTCGTCGGGCGGGCCGAACATCATCAGCGCCGGCCACCACCAGCGGTCGATGGCGTCCTGCACCATCGCCTTCTGCTCGTCGGTGCCGTTCGCCATCACGAGGAGGGCGTCATAGCCCTGCCGCTGGTGGAAGCTCTCTTCCTTGCAGACGCGGACCATCGCGCGCGCATAGGGGCCGTAGGAGGTGCGCTGCAGCGGCACCTGGTTCATGATCGCGGCGCCATCCACCAGCCAGCCGATGGCGCCGATGTCGGCCCACGTCAGCGTCGGGTAGTTGAAGATCGTCGAGTATTTCGCCTTGCCGCTGTGCAGCGCGTCGATCATCTCCTCGCGCGAGGCGCCGAGCGTCTCGGCGGCGGAATAGAGGTAGAGGCCGTGGCCGCCCTCGTCCTGCACCTTGGCGAGCAGGATCGCCTTGCGCTTCAGCGACGGCGCGCGCGTGATCCAGTTGCCCTCCGGCAGCATCCCGACGATCTCGCTGTGCGCGTGCTGCGAAATCTGGCGGATGAGCGTGCGGCGATACGCCTCCGGCATCCAGTCCTTGGGTTCGATGAAGGCGTCGGCGGCGACCCGCGCCTCGAACGCGTCGATGAGGTCCTGCGGTTCCCGCGCGGGAACCTGCTGCGGATCGGCCTTCTGAAGTTCTGTGGTGTACACGGGGCGCTCCTTCCTCCCTGTTCCGTCTCACGTATAATAAATCGACCGACCGGTCAATTATTATTTGAACGATTCAGACACGCTCGATCAGTAGCGCGATGCCCTGCCCGACGCCGATGCACATGGTGGCCAGGCCGTAGCGCCCGCCGCGCTTCCGGAGCTCGATGGCGGCGGTGAGCGCGAGGCGCGCGCCGGACATGCCGAGCGGGTGGCCGAGCGCGATGGCGCCGCCGTTCGGGTTCACGTGCGCCGCGTTGTCGGGGAGCCCGAGCTGGCGCAGCACGGCGAGGCCCTGCGCGGCGAACGCCTCGTTGAGCTCGATGACGTCGACGTCGCCGAGCGCGACGCCGGTGCGCGCGAGCAGCCGCCGCGTGGCGGGGGCGGGGCCGATGCCCATGATGCGCGGCGGCACGCCCGCGACGGCGCCGCCGACGATGCGGGCGATGGGGGTGAGCCCGTGCTTCGCCGCCGCCGATTCGCTGGCGATGAGCAGCGCTGCCGCGCCGTCATTGACGCCGCTGGCATTGCCCGCGGTGATCGTGCCGTCCGCGCGCACGATGGGGCGGAGCTTGCCGAGCGTTTCCATGCTCGTCTCGCGCGGATGCTCGTCGCGGTCGACGACGACGGGGTCGCCCTTCCTGCGCGCGATGGTGACAGGCACGATCTCCTCGGCGAAGCGGCCGCTCGCCTGCGCGGCGGCGGCGCGGCGCTGGCTCTCGACCGCGAACCGGTCCTGGTCCTCGCGCGAGACGCCGAAGTCGTCCGCGACGTTCTCCGCCGTCTCGGGCATCGAATCGATGCCGAAGCCCGCCTTCATCAGCGGGTTCACGAAGCGCCAGCCGATGGTGGTGTCGTAGACGGCGTTGCCGCGCGAGAAGGCGCTGTCCGCCTTCGGCATCACGAAGGGCGCGCGCGTCATGCTCTCGACGCCGCCCGCCACGATGAAATCGGCGTCGCCGGCGCGAATCGCGCGCGACGCCATCGCCACCGCGTCGAGGCCGGAGCCGCACAGGCGGTTGATCGTGGTGCCCGGCGCGCTGTCGCCGAGGCCCGCGAGCAGCGCCGCCATGCGCGCGACGTTGCGGTTGTCCTCGCCCGCCTGGTTGGCGCAGCCGAGGATCACGTCGTCGAGCGCACCCCAGTCGATGCCGGGATTGCGCGCGGCGAGCGCCTTCAGCGGCACCGCAGCGAGATCGTCCGGCCGGACCTCCGCGAGCGATCCGCCGTAGCGGCCGATCGGCGTGCGCGCGGCGTCGCAGATGAAAGCTTCCGTCATGATTGTCCCTCTTCGATGACCGGCCCACCGATGGTGCGGCTGAGCCCCTGGAATTCAGCGATGATGCGGCCGTCTTCGCCGAAGACGCTGACGGCGTATACCCCCGTCCGGCCTTTCGCGGCGCGCTCGCGCGCTTCGGCGACGAGCCGCTCGCCCGCGCGGCCAGCATCTATGAAGCTGATGCTGGCGTGCTGCGCCACGGTCTGCACGTTGCGCGAATTGCAGGCGTAGGCGAACGCGGTGTCGGCGAGCAGGAAGACCATGCCGCCGTGCGCCATGCCGAAGCCGTTCAGCATGGCGGGTGAGAGCCGCATGGCGACGCGCGCATAACCTTCGCCCGCCGCCTCGATCTCGAGGCCGAAGGCGGGCGTGGTGCCTTCCTTCGCCGCCATTGCGCGGGCGATGCGGAGCGCCGTATCGTCGGCGGAGAGCGGTGCGGAATTTGGCGGATTCGGCTTCGTCGTGTCAGGCATGGCGAGGCAGATAGCGGGCGATTTCGCGCTTGCCAATAATTGTTCGACCGTTCATTTTATCATTAACAATTGCGGAGGGAGGTGGCGTGTCTTTCGAAACGATCGTGTTCGACATCAGCGAGGGCGTCGCGACGCTGACGCTGAACCGTCCCGACCGTCTCAACAGCTTCACCGTGCAGATGCACGGCGAGGTCGCCGAGGCGCTCGACCGCACCGAGAAGGAGGGCGCGCGCGCCCTGCTGCTGACGGGCGCGGGGCGCGGCTTCTGCGCGGGGCAGGACCTTTCCGACCGTGCCGTGACGCCGGGGGAAAGCGCCGTCGATCTCGGCGATTCGGTGGAGCGGTTCTACAATCCGCTGATCCGCCGACTGAACACGATTCCCATCCCGGTCGTCTGCGCCGTGAACGGCGTTGCCGCGGGCGCGGGCGCCAACATCGCGCTTGCCTGCGACATCGTGCTTGCCGCGAAAAGCGCGAAGTTCATCCAGTCCTTCGCGGCGATCGGCCTCATCCCCGACAGCGGCGGCACGTGGGTGCTGCCGCGCCTCGTGGGTCAAGCGCGCGCGCTCGGCCTCGCCATCACCGGCGAGCCGCTCAGCGCCGAGCGCGCCGAAGAGTGGGGCCTCATCTGGAAGTGCATCGACGACGAGGCGCTTGCCGAAGAGGCGCGCGCGCTTACCGTTCGCCTCGCCGCCGGACCGACGCAGGGCCTCGCCGCCACGCGGCAGGCGATCCGCGGCGCATGGGCGAACACGCTCGACGCCGAGCTCGACAACGAGCGCGACCTGATGCGCCGCCTCGGCTTTTCCGCCGACTACAAGGAAGGCGTCGCCGCCTTCATGGAAAAGCGCAAACCGAAATTCACCGGCATCTGATTCACCGGCGCCTGATCCGCGCGCCGTCCACGACGACCCCTGTTCCCGGAGCCACGATCCATGACCGCCATTCTTGAAAACTACGCCGAAGGCCGCTGGGTGAAGAGCGCCGGCGGGCTCGCGCCCATCCATTCCGCGCTCACCGGCGCGGTCGTCGCCGAGACCGGCAGCGACGGCCTCGATTTCGGCGGCATGGCGGATTACGCCCGCAAGAAAGGCGGCAAGGCGCTGCGCGCCATGACCTTCCACGAGCGCGCGCTGATGCTGAAGGCGCTCGGCCAGGCGATCATGGAGCGCAAGGAAGAGCTCTACGACCTGTCGTGGGACACGGGCGCGACGCGCGCCGACAGCTGGATCGACATCGAGGGCGGCGCGGGCACCTTGTTCTCCTACGCCTCGAAGGGGCGGCGCGAGCTGCCGAACGACCGCATCCTGATCGACGGCGACACCGAGGTGCTGGCGCGTGACGGCAGCTTCATCGGCCAGCACGTCTACACCTCGATGCAGGGCTTCGCGCTCCACATCAACGCGTTCAACTTCCCCGTGTGGGGGATGCTCGAAAAGCTCGGGCCGACGCTGCTCGCGGGCGTTCCCGCGATCGTGAAGCCCGCGTCCGCCACGGCTTACGTGGCCGAGGCGGCGTTCCGTATCATGATCGAAAGCGGCGTGCTGCCGGAGGGCGCGCTCCAGTTCATCGCCGGGATGCCGGGCGACCTCTTCGATCATCTCACGGGGCAGGATTCGGTGGCGTTCACGGGCTCGGCGGCGACCGCCGCGAAGCTCCAGCAGATCCCGGTGATCGCGCGCGAGGCGGTGCGCTTCACGGCGGAGCGCGATTCGCTCAATGCCTCGATCCTCGCGCCGGATGCTGCGCCGGGCACGCCGGAGTTCGACCTGTTCGTGAAGGAGGTCGCGCGCGAGATGACGGTGAAGGCCGGGCAGAAGTGCACCGCGATCCGCCGCGCGCTGGTGCCCGCGAGCCTGATCGACGCCGTGCAGGAGGCGCTCTCCGCGCGCCTCGCGAAGACGGTGGTCGGCGATCCGCGTCAGGAAGGCGTCACCATGGGCGCGCTCGTCAGCCGCGGCCAGCTTGCGGACGTGCGCGCCAAGGTGGCCGAGCTTTCGGCGGTCGCGCCGGTCGTCTACGGCGATCCGAACGCGGCGGACGACGGAAAGGGCGCATTCTTCGCGCCGGTGCTGATGCGCACCGACGATCCGTGGAAGGCGGAGGCGATTCACGAGGTGGAGGCGTTCGGCCCGGTCTCGACGCTGATGCCCTACGCCGATCTCGCCGATGCCGCGGCGCTTGCCAACCACGGCAAGGGCTCGCTCGCCATTTCCGTGTTCACGCACGACGGCGCCACGGCGCGCGAGCTGGTGCTCGAATCGGGCGCATTCCACGGGCGCATGGCGTTCCTGAACCGCGAATCCGCGAAGACCTCCACGGGCCACGGCTCGCCGCTGCCGGTGCTCGTCCACGGCGGCCCCGGCCGCGCGGGCGGCGGCGAGGAGATGGGCGGCATCCGCGGCGTCAAGCACTGCATGCAGCGCACCGCGCTTCAGGGCGATCCGGGGCTGCTGTCGAAGGCGCTCGGCGAGTATCTGCCCGGCGCGCCGATGGACGAGGGCACGGTGCACCCGTTCCGCCTGCGCCTCGGCGAGCTGGAACCGGGCTACACGCTGAAGACCGGATCGCGCACCATCACCCTCGACGACATCGAGCATTTCGCGCACTTCACCGGCGACACCTTCTACGCGCACATGGACGAGGAGGCCGCGAAGGCGAGCCCGATCTTTGGCGGGCGCGTGGCGCACGGCTACCTGATCCTGTCGTTCGCGGCCGGCCTCTTCGTCGATGCGCCTCCGGGGCCGGTGCTCGCCAACTACGGCCTCGAGCACCTGCGCTTCGTGAAGCCGATGAAGCCGGGCGATTCGATGAAGGTCTCGCTCACCGTGAAGTCGAAGTCGCAGCGCTCGCCCGAGATGGGCGAGGTGCGCTGGGCGGTGCGCGTCACCAACCAGGACGACGAGCTTTGCGCGACATACGACCTGCTGACGATGAACGCGGTGTAGCCCGACCGAAACGACAGTCCGGTTGTGCGTCCCTCGACTTCGCTCGGGATGAAGGGGCCTTTATCCCTTGTAAAACGTGCATCATCCCGAGCGAAGTCGAGGGACGCACGGTATTCGTGTCAGAACGCCGGATCGGTCAGTCGAGGATCGCGGGAAGGAAATCCGCCGCGCACGAGAAGCCGAGGCGCTGGTAGGCGCGCTGGCGGTAGGTGAGGACGCTGCTCGGGCGGATGTCGAGCGCATCCGCCGTGCGCTCCGCGGTCCAGCCGGCGACGGTGCGGGCGGCGACCTGCCGCTCGCGGTGCGTGAGCGCCGGAAAGGCGCGCGCGATGCGGGCTTCCAGACGTTCGACGAGGCGGGCCTCGGGGTCGGGCGCCGCGATGTTCTGCCGGGCGAGCGCGGTGAGGCCGACGTTGGCGAGCGCGGCGAGCGCGGCGGTGCCTTCGCTGTCCTGCCGCCGGTAGAAGCTGAGCACGATCGCACGCCCGGCGCCGCGCCAGCCGAAGCAGAGCTTGTCGGCGAAGCGGGGCTGCTCGAAGCAGATCGCGCGGTAGTCGCGCAGGCTGATTTCCGCGGCGCGCACGCAGGCGACGAAGCCGCGTCCAGCGGCGGTGCGCTGGCGGGCGTGGACGACCGGATCATGGTGGTAGAAGCGCTCGGCATAGTGCCGCGCGCGGCGGTCGTGGTCGCCGCGTTCGCTGATCGAGGAGAGCGCGACCGGGCGCTCGCCGTCGCGGACATGGTAGGCGAAGATCTCGTCGACGCCCGCGACGCGCTGCGCGGCGTCCAGCATCAGCGCGCCGAACGCGGGCGTGCCCATCGCGTCGACGAGCGCGGCGCCGATGTCGGGATCGAGGAGCGGAAGCTCGGCCATCGGCGGAGCGTTACCGCACTTACTGGATGTGCAGCAAGCGCGAGACGAGCTGCGTCCGGCTGCTGACGCCCACCTTGCGGTAGATCGAGCGAAGGTGGTTCTCGCCGGTGCGCAGCGAGATGCCGAGTTCGTGGCTGAGCGAGGCGTTGCACTTGCCCGACGCGATCTGGCGCGCGATCTCCGTCTCGCGCTCGGTGAGGCCGAAGCGGCGGCAGGCGTCGCCGATGGCGTGGCGCGGGCCGCCGCCGCTGGTGACGACGAGATGGAAGTGGCGCCCGTCGGCCGTTTCAAAATTGCGGACCTCGACATCGAACGCGCGCGGGCCGTTCGCCTTGAAGCCGA
This sequence comes from Sphingosinicella microcystinivorans, assembly GCF_027941835.1. Classification (NCBI taxonomy): domain Bacteria; kingdom Pseudomonadati; phylum Pseudomonadota; class Alphaproteobacteria; order Sphingomonadales; family Sphingosinicellaceae; genus Sphingosinicella; species Sphingosinicella microcystinivorans. Next base: position 1,127,132 of record NZ_CP116005.1, on the reverse strand, counting down.
ACGCCGCGCCGGGCACGCGATCCACGGTCAACAAACGCTGCTTGATCTCGCCGAGCACGGACGAGCCGCCGCGCGCGCCGGTGAGGCCGAGGTCCTCCATGCCCTTCGCGTTGCCGTTGCGGACGACGAGATCCTCGTCGAGGATCAGGAAGCCCATCTCCGTGCCCGCCTCGCGCGCGGCGATGGCGATGGTCTCGGAAAGCGCCAGCGCCTCCTTGCAGGCGAGCGCATAGAGCACCGAGCGGATCGCCGGCACCAGCCGCTGGAACCACGCGAGCTGCTCCGGCAGGAAGGCGATGTCGCCGTGGCGGCGATGGAAGCCGACGCAGGCGAGCTGGGCTTCGAGACCGGTCTTCATCGGCATCGCGACGGCGACGACATGGCCGATGTCGTAGGGGCGCAGGAACGTGTCGCGGTACTGCGCGTCTTCTGCGAGCTCGCGCTCGAAGGAGCTGGTGAGCAGGCTCGGCGCCGGGCCGCGCTCGTCGTCGATCCATTCCATCACCGGACGGATCACGGGGTCGAGCGCGTAGAGCCCGTCGACATAGGCATCCACCGACGCGGGCGTGCCGCCGACATAGCTGCGCGCACCGAAATGCCGGTCGCCGTAGGGCGACGAAAAGATCTGCATGAACACCGCGCTCGTCGCGCCGAGCGCATCGACCATCGGTTCGAGCACTGTTTCGCCGACCGCGTCGGCGCTTTCGCACGACAGAATCTTCTCGAAGATCCCCGCTGAGGGATCCTCCCCGAAATTCACGCTGGGCACCTCCGCCTCCCTCGTCCCTCGGTCTCGTGCGCTCTTCATGGCGCGTATCTATAGATCGACCGATCGTACAATGAATCTACTGCCCCTGCATTCCGCATTCAATCAGAAAAGCCGGCGCGGGAAAAGTGCCGGAGACGCGCGGCTTCCGCGCCACACCCCCCGATACCCCCATGAGTGTTTCCCGTTATAGGCGGCTTTTCGGGAACGCGCCATGAAGGGCCCCGAGAAGCAAGATCGCCGGCCGCCGCGGGGCGCGACCGGCCTTTCGGGGGAGGTGTCAGAATCATGAAACGGACCAGCGGTTTCAACACGGGTGCCGGTCTTCTCGCGCTTGCGGCCGCGCTCGGCGCGACGGGCGCGGCGGCGCAGGATGCCGCGACGGGCGGCAGCGACGGCATCGAGGCCATCGTCGTCACCGCGACGCGCCGCGCCGCGAACGTGCAGGACATCGGCATCGCCGTCACGGCGCATGGCGGCGACCGCCTCGTCGAGCTCGGCCTGCGCGACACGACCGACCTTGCGGCGATGACGCCGGGCCTGCAGTTCGTCTCGCCGGGTGGCCCGCCGGTCGCCGGCCTCATCTCGATCCGCGGCGTTTCGCAGAACGATTTCGCCGGCCACATCGAGCCCGCCAACGCCTTCTACATCGACGAGGTGTACCAGCCCTCGAGCGGCACCAGCGTGCAGCAGCTGTTCGACGTCGGCCGTGTCGAGGTGCTGAAGGGCCCGCAGGGCACGCTGTTCGGCCGCAACGCCACGGGCGGCCTCGTCCACATCGTCACCAACCAGCCGGGCGACGAACTCGACGGTTATGTCGACCTCACCTACGGCAGCTACGACCAGTTCCGCATCGAGGCCGCGGTCGGCGGCCCGATCGCCGAGGGCGTCTCCGCGCGCGTCGCCTTCATGAAGGACAAGCACGACGGCTACGTGAAGAACGCGATCGGCCCCGACCTCCTCGCCGACGACACGCTCGCCGGGCGTTTCCAGCTCCGGCTGGAACCGAACGAGGCGCTGACGATCAACCTGTTCGCCGACTGGTACAAGACGCGGCCCGTGACCAGCGGCGGCGCCATGATCACCGGCGCCACGCAGGATGCGGACGGCCTCGGCGTGCCGCTGCCGCCGGGCTCGCCCACCGGCTTCGGCTATGCCGACGCGGACGGCGATCCCTACACCGGCGCGTTCAACTACGCGGGCAACTTCGCGCGCGAGACGTGGACCATCGGCGGCAAGATCAATTACGATCTCGGCGGCGGCTACTCGCTCGCGACGGTGACGAGCTACCAGAAGCTCGACAGCACCTACGCCGCCGACAACGATTTCTCGCCGGTCGACATCGGCGTCTTCGAGCAGGACGCGAAGGCGAAGCACTTCACGCAGGAAATCCGCCTGATCGAGGACGACGGCGCGTTCCGCTGGACCGCCGGTCTCTACTACCTCAACATCAACGGCGACTATTTCCAGGGCTTCAACCTCTCCGGCTTCGCCACCTATCCGCGCGCCGACTACCGGGTCGACACCAAGTCCTACTCGGGCTTCGCGCAGGCGGAATACGATCTCTCCGATCAGCTCAAGCTGTCGGCGGGCATCCGCGTGACGCGCGACGAGAAGGACTATTACTACTCGGAAATCTGCGAAGGCCCGCTCTGCCCGCTGCTGATCGCGCCGGGCACGCTTGCGGCGAACGGCGTCACCACCGACAAGCACGGCGAAACCGGCGTTTCGGGCCGCCTCGCGCTCGACTGGAAGCCCAATGATGCGATGCTCCTCTATGCGAGCATCAACCGCGGCTACAAGGCGTTCAACTACAACGCCGGTTTCGTCGGGCAGGCGCCGCTCTCCGGCTTCCGCTTCAAGGGCGAGAACCTGATGGCGTATGAAATCGGCGGCAAGTTCGAGCTGCTCGATCGCCGCGTCCGCTTCAACGCCGCGACCTTCTATTACGACTATTCGAACTATCAGGCGTTCGACCAGCGCGGCTTCAACTTCACGCTGTTCAACACCGGCGCGGAGATCTACGGCGCGGACTTCGAGCTGTCGGTGCAACCGGGCATGGGCTTCCGCTTCGACGCGGGCCTCGCGCTGCTGCACACGAACGTCGAGGATATTCCGATCGGCACGCGCCTCGTCGACCGCAAGGCGCCGCAGTCGCCCGGCCACACGATCAACCTCGCCGCGACGAAGGACTTCGATCTCGGCTTCGGCGAGCTCAGCACGACGTTCAACGCCGTCTACACCGCGGACTTCTACTCGCAGCTCACCAACGCGGCGGTCACGAAGGTCCCGGGCGGATGGCTCGCCAATGCGCGCGTGTCGTTGAAGACGATGGAGGACAAGCTCGAGCTTTCGGTGTTCGCGAACAACGTGTTCGACAAGGCCCGCAAGATCTTCTCGTTCGACGTCTCGGCCCCGCCGCTCGGCGGCGCCTACGACACCTACACGCAGCCGCGCTGGTTCGGTGCGCAGGTGCGCTACAACTTCTAGAAAAGAAACGGCCGGAGGCGGGGCGCCGCCTCCGGCCGATACCGACAACCCGGAAGGGATCGTCAGAAACGTGCGGTGAGTTGAAGCCCCCATTCGCGGGGACGCCCGATCACCATGTTCTGCACGCCGAACGCCGGTACGAACTCGGCGGCGGTGAAATAGTTTTCCTTGGTCAGGTTCTTGCCGAAGACGGCGACCTCGAACGCCTCGCTCGATGATGTCCATGCGAGGCGCGCGTCGACGAGCGTATAGGCCGGCTGCACGATCGAAAGCGAATTCGCCGGATCGTGATAGGTCTTGCTGCGGTGGCTGAGATCGCCGCGCAGCGTGAGCCCGCCCATCGTTCCCGGCAGATCGAAACGGTACTGCGCGCCGAGCGCGACCGTCCATGCGGGCGCCTTCGGCAGCTTGTTGGTGATCGGATAGCCCGTGCCCGCCGCGAGCGACTGATACTCGTTGTGGAGGTAGCCGACGCTGGCGTTGAGGTCGAGGCCCGGAAGCGGCGCCGCGAGAATCTCCGCCTCGAACCCGTAGAGATCGACGCTGCCTGCGTTATCGACGGTGAGGATCAGGCCGCCCGTCGTCGGCGAGACGCTGTTGGTCTGGAGCTGGAGATCCTTGTACTGGCTGTAGAAGCCGGCGAGATTGAACGTCATCAGCCCGCCCAGCACCCGCGACTTCAGGCCCGCCTCATACGCCGTCAGCTTCTCGGGATCGTAGGACTTGAATTCCTCGGGCGTCAGCGGCCGCGGGTTCCAGCCGCCGCTCTTGAAGCCCTTCGACCACGATGCATAGAGCAGCACGTCGTCGCTCGCGCGGTAGTCGATGCCGATCTTCGGCGTGAAGTTCTTCCACGTGCGCTCGTCGTGCGTCGGCGGCGTCGCGATGCGGCCGGAATTCGGATAGACGGAATCGATGAAGTAGCGCTTGCGCTCCCAGCTGTAGCGCCCGCCGAGGGTGAGCGTCAGCGCGGGCACGATCTCGTAGCTCGCCTGACCGAACACCGCCCAGTTGTTGGTGGTGAGCGCCGTCTGCGGCCGCACGTCGAGGTCGAGCAGCGCGTTGAACGGATTGCCCGCGCCGCCCGCGCAGGGGAGGCCGGCCACCGGCGGCGGGCAGGGCACGCCCGGCACCAGCGGGATCAGCGCATCGGGCAGCAGTTCGAGCGCGTCGTAGAGGCCCGAGGCGAGCAGCGTCTGGTTGAGATCGTGCGCGCGTTCGCGGAAGTAGTACGCGCCGACCAGCCAGTTCAGACGCTTGTCGCCGGTCGCCCCGCCCAGCTGCAATTCCTGGCTGAACTGGTTCTCGCTCTGCACCTCGTCGGTGTGGATGATCGGGAACGGCGACTGGTCCATGTCGACCTGGATCTTCGCGTCCATCTCGCGGTAGCCGGTGATCGACTTGACGGTGAGCGCCGGGCTCGCCTCCCACGCGATGGTGAGGTTCGTGCCCCACACGTCCGCCTTGTCGCGCGTCGGGCCGGTGCCGTTGCTGACGCGCCGGTCGGAGGAGACCCAGCGGTCGTCGAACAGCGCGCCCGCGGGCAGGCCGTCGCGCGCGGCGACGAGCGGCGCGGCGATCATGTTGTAGAGATCGTAGAGCCCGCCGGGGAACGAGAACGTGTCCGACAGCCGCTGCGGCGAGCCGTTCTGGCGGATACGCGAGGCGTCGAACGACAGGTCGACCGTCCAGTCCTCCGCAGGATTCCACGCGATCGCGAAGCGACCCGCATCGACGTTGATGTTGCCGAGATCGGTGCCGTCGGGGCGGATCACGTAGCCGTCCTGATTCTTGCTGGCCGCGGCGAGCTTGATCGCGAGCACGTCCGGGATCAGCGGCACCGAGACGCGGCCTTCCACGTCGATGCGGTCGCGCGAGCCGAGCGTCGTGCGGACCTGCCCGGAGAGTTCGTTGCCGGGCCGCGAGGAGATGATGTTGATGGCGCCGCCGATCGTGTTCTTGCCGTAGAGCGTGCCCTGCGGTCCGCGCAGCACCTCGATGCGCTCGATGTCGGACAGGTCCATCATCGCGCCGATCGAGCGCGCGATATAGACGCCGTCGACATAGACGCCGACGCCCGGATCGGTCGGGAAGATGAAATCGTTCTGGCCGACGCCGCGGATGAAGATCGCGGCGTTGGTGCTGCCGCCGTCGCCCTTGCCCGAATTGATCTCGACGTTCGGCACATAGGCCGCGACATTGCCGATGTTGGTGACGTCGCGTGCATTCATCTGCGCCGCGCCGAACGCGGAGACGGAGAGCGGCGTGTCCTGCAGGCTCTGCTCGCGCTTCTGCGCGGTGATGATGATCTCGGCGATGCCGGTCTCATCGGTGTCCTGCGCGGCGGCGGGCAGGGCGATGAACCCTGCCATGAATGCCGAAATGGAAATTCCGGTCTTTATGGCAGCGGAAACAGACCTTCGAACCATGATGCAATCCTCCCGTTTTCTGGTGTTCTCTGCCTCATCGCGAAAGGACCGCGACGGTGCAGGATTTCGTGTCGCCGGCGAGGTCGCCGCCCATGCACTGGGCGAGACCGACCTTCGCGCCGTCCACCTGGCGCGCGCCCGCGTTGCCGCGCAGGTGCGCGGCGATTTCGGCGATCTGGGCGACGCCCGTCGCCGCGACCGGGTGGCCGCGGCTCAGAAGCCCGCCGGAGACGTTGACGGGGATGCGCCCGCCGAGCGCGGTCGCGCCGCTCGCGGCAAGCGGCCCGCCCTCGCCCGGCGCGCAGAGGCCCAGCGCCTCGCAGTGCAGGATCTCGGCGATCGAGAAAGCGTCGTGGCATTCGACGAGGTCGAGGTCCTCGGGTCCAATCCCGGCGCGCGCATATGCGGTGGCGGCGGTCTCGCTGTCGGTCTCCCAGCGCGCGAGATCGGCGGGGTTCTCGTAGCCGCCGCTCGCGAGGACGACGCTGTCGATGCGCACGCCCGCGCCCAGTTCGCGCGCGAGGCGATCGGAGCCGATGACGAGCGCCGACGCGCCATCCGCGATCGGGCAGCATTCGGAGCGTGTGAGCGGATCGGCGACCGCCGGACCGGCGAGCACGTCGGCTGTTGCCTCCGCGCGCTGGAACAGCGCGTTCGGATTGAGCGCGCCGTGGCGGCGGCTCTTCTCGACGACCGCGGCCATCTGTTCGCGCGTGGTGCCGAATTCGTGCATGTGCCGCTGCGCGCGCAGCGCGAAGCTCGCGGGCGTGACGAGGCCGAGCAGCGTGTCGATCTCGGTGCGCCCGGAATTGATGAGGCCGAGCGTCGGCACGCACATGCGCTCGACGCCGAGCACCAGCGCCGCCTCCATCTGCCTCGCGCTCACGGCGTTCCACGCGAGCCAGAGCGCGCTCGATCCCGAGGTGCAGGCATTCTCGACGTTCACGACCGGCAGGCGGCGCAGGCCGACCTCGCGGAGCAGGGTCTGGCCGATCGTCGTGTCGCCGAACAGCATCCCGCCGAGCGCGTTGGCGACGAATGCGCCGTCGATTTGCGCGGGCGCGAGGCCCGCGTCGGAAAGTGCGAGGCGCGCGGCCTCGACGCCCAGTGAAACGATCGTTCGTTCCAGTTTTTGCGTGAAGCGTGTCGTGCCGACACCGAGGATCGCGACCATGCGGGGATCAGTCTTTCAGTGCGGGCGTGAAATAGGGACGGATGCAGGGTTCGCCGTCGAGGCCAACGCCGAGCGCGCCGCTCCTCAGATCGAGCGCCATGCCGATGCGGAAATCCTCTGCGTGCGCGGGGTCGAGCAGCATGAAGATGCGCAAGGGATGATCATCGAGGTCGACGTAGCCGACCGCGTAGGGCGCGGGCAGGCCGAACGGCGGCTTGGTGCGGACGACCGTGGCGCTGTAGAGCGTGCCGCTGGCGCCGAGGCTCACGGTTTCGGTTTCCGCCATGTCGTCCGGGCAATGCGCACGCGCCGGGAAGTGCCGTGCGCCGCATGTCGGGCAGCGGCTGCCGACGAGCTCGGTGAGCGCGCCGTCGCTGCGGAAGATGCCTTCCGCGAAGGGCGGGAGGTTGTCGCCGCTCATGCCGCCGCGTCCTTCAGCAGCGTGTGCCACGCGGGGTCGGCCTCGCGGTCGTAGGTGTCGGCGGTGACGCCCTCGGCGCGGAGCGCGTATTTCTGCACGCGCTCGGTCGGCGTCTTCGGCAGGCTCTCGAGGATGCGCACGTAGCGCGGCACCATGAAGCGCGCCATCTGGCGCAGGCAGTGCCGCATCAGGTCGACGGGTTCGAGGCTTTGGCCGGGGTGCAGCGTCAGGCAGATCATCACCTCGTCCTCGCCCAGTTCGGAGGCGACGGCGACCGCGGCGGATTCGAGGACGGCGGGATGCGCGGAGACGCCGCGCTCCACCTCGTAGCTGGAGATGTTCTCGCCGCGCCGACGCAGCGCATCCTTCTTGCGGTCGACGAAATAATAATAGCCGTCCGCGTCACGCTTCAGATAGTCGCCGGTGTGGAACCAGAGGTCGCGCCACGCTTCCACGGTCTTTTCCGGCATCCGGTAATATTCCAGCATCATGCTGTTCATCGTCTTCGGCCGGATCAGCAGCTCGCCGGGCGTGTCGTCCGGTACGTCGCCGCCGTCGTCGTCCACCAGCCGCACCTCGTATTGCGGCAGCGGCCGTCCGCAGCATCCGGGCCGGCGATGCTCGATGCTGTTGTTCAGCGGAATGCCGATCTCGCTCATGCCGTAGCCTTCGACGAGGCGGACGCCGAAGCGCTGCTCGAAAGCCTCGAACAAATCCTTCGGCGCGCCCGCGCCCATCATCAGGCGGAGACCGCTCGTCGCATCGTCGGGCGAAGGCGGCGCCTTCCAGAGAATGGGCAGGATGCCGCCGATGTAGTTGAACGCCGTGCAGCCGTGCGCGCGTACCTCGTCCCAGAAGGCGGAGGCCGAGAAGCGCCGCGCGAGCACCATGCGCGCGCCCGAAAGCAGCGCCGGGATCGTCGAGAGGAACTGCGCGTTGCCGTGGAACAGCGGCAGCGCGTTGTAGAGGCAATCACCCGGCGTATAGCGGCAGGCTTCCGCGATGATCGCGGCCTGCATCAGCACGTAGTTCTGCGGCAGCACCGCGCCCTTGGAGGGTCCGGTGGTCCCGGAGGTGAACATCACCGCGACCGGATCGGCGGGGCCGATCGACGGTGCGTCCGCGAGCGGTGCGGCGCTTTTGAGCGTTCGGAAGTCGATGATCCGTTGCGGGATGCCGTCCGGCCCCTTGCCGTCCAGCAGCGCGACGGTGCGGAGCTTCGGCAGGTCGGCGGCGATGTCCGCGAGGCGATCCTGAAACGCGCCTTCGAGGATCAGCAGCGAGCATTCCGCCTGATCCAGCATGTAGTGGAGGAGCGTGCCGCGATGCGCCGTGTTGATCGGCACCTCGACGGCGCCGAGCTGCGAGAGCGCGAACCAGCAGAGGAGGAATTCCGGGCGGTTTCCCATCATGATCGCGACCTTGTCGCCGCGCCCGACGCCGAGCGCGGCAAGCCCGCCCGCAAGGCGCGACGCCGCCTCGTGCAGCGCGCCGAACGTGAACGCCCGGTCCTCGAAATGCAGGAACGGGTCGTCCGGGCGTTCGGCGGCCCGCTGTTGCAGCAGGCCGTGAACGGTGCGCTCGGCAAGGTCCGCGAGAGTATCCACGGGTCCCTCAGGCGGCGCGGAGCTGCACGGCCGGCTGCATCCCGTCGCGCGGGTTCGGCCAGCTCCCGTAGTAGCGCAGCGCATCCTCGGGCGGCGACAGCTTCGACCAGTCCTTCACGAATTCGCCGTAAGGCTTCGCCCGGGCGAGCCGTTCGGCGCGCGCCGCCTTCCGCAGCGCGTCGGTGGCCTCGGCATCGAAGCGCAGCGTCCCGGTATCGTAGGCGATCCTGTAGACGTGCTCCGCCGCCCAGTGCGACACGCGGCCGTTGCGAAGGTCGGCGAGCACGCTCGCCGGATCGCGCTCCAGCGGGTCACCGTAGCCGCCGCCGCCGCCGACCGCGACGTAATAGGTGTCGCCGTCATTGAACGGCCGCACCACCATGTTGACGTCGAGCGTTTCCTTGGTGCCCGTCTCGGGATTGTCCGCCGCGAACACCTCGGCAAGATCGTGCGGCAGCGGCGTCGCGCCGTCCGCCATCAGCGTCTTGATGTTGCTGCCGTGCACGGTCTGCACGAACACCGGCGGCACGGCGTAGCCGCCGAACAGGCCGAGCGTCGTCGGGAAGCGCGAGCCGCCGCCCATCGAGCCGAGCATGAAGCGGTTGGTGTCGTGGACGATGAGGCCGAAGCCGACGCCGCAGCCGCCGCGCTGCTTGCCGTGGCCGTAGCTGTTGTTGAACAGGTTGCGGAACGTGTAGAGGAACGGCCGGTCGCTTTCGGTCGCCTCGACGTCCGAACAGTCGCTCATCGTCGCGAAGAACGCGCCCGCCGCCTCCACGCCGTCCATGTCCGGCCGCGCGCCGCAGCCCGTGGCGTTGATCTCGGGCGTGATGTCGGCGATGCCCTCGCCGAACTGGTTGATGCCGCCGAAGGTCGGGATCGCGAAGCCGGAGAACCACGCCGCCACCGCGCGCGAGGCGTCGTAGCTGTAGGTCATGCGCGCGCCGGTCAGGAAGATGCCCTGCGTGAAGCAGGTCTGCACCAGCGGCGCGAGCGAGGTGGAGGCGTCGCCCTTGGCGTTCACCATCGCGTCGTCCGGGAAGCGCCAGTCGATGGCTTCCAGAAGGCCGTTGTTGGCGGGAAGGTCGTGGAACAGCCAGCCGCAGTAATAGACGCACGAAAGCCCGAGGATGCCCTGGAAGAAGCTGTTGATCGGGCGGCCTTCCACGAGCGGCGAGGTGTTCTCGAAATCCATGATGATGCGGTCGCCCTGCTTGATCATGGTGAGGTTGATCTTGGTGAGGCCGGATTCGGTGCCCACGGTGTCGAGGAAACGCGGCTGCCGGTAGATGCCGTCGTTGAGCTCGGCGACGCGGCGCTTCGCGGCCTCGCCCGTCTGCGTCAGGATGCGGCGCAGGCCGCCGATGAAGAACTCCGGTCCCTTCTCCTCGATCACTTCGAGCACGCGGCGCTGCGCGATGCGCGCGGCGGCGAGGCGCGCCTTGATGTCGAGGATCATCGTGCGCGGGTCGCGCGTCATTGCGGCCAGCATGTTGAGGATGTCCTCGCGCAGCTGGTAGTTCTCGCCGATCTTGATCGGCGGCACCAGCAGCCCCTCGTCGTACTTGGTCTTCGCGGTGTTGCAGGTGCCGCCGGGCTCGGTGCCGCCCGCCTCGCCGGTGTGCACGGCGGCAGCGATGAAGCACATCAGTTCGTCCTTGTGGAACACGGGCACGGCGAGCCCCATGTCGGCGTTGTGCACGCCCGCGTAGAAGGGATCGTTGTAGAAGAAGCTGTCGCCGTCCTTCACGCCCACCGAGGGCTCGTCCACCCAGTGCTTCACCACGTATTTCAGCGGGAGCTGGCCGAGCACAGCGTGGTGATAGATGCCGGTCGCGCAGACGCTGAGGTCGCCCTGCCGCGTGAAGATGCCGAAGGCGACGTCGCCCCAGCGCATCGCGGTGGAGGCGCCGAGCTTCATCGTCGTCTCTTTGCCCTCCAGCGCGATCATGTGCATCTTGTGCTTGAAGATGTCGAACTCCACCGGGTCGATGCGCGCCTGCGCGGCGGCTTCGGCCTCGGTCATCGGTTCGGGGCGCAGGCGCTGGACCACCTCGTGGTCGCGGGCGTAGGCAATGCCGGTCATGTCGCGTGTCTCCCTCAGGCGCTGCGTTCGAGGACGCCGTTCCGCCAGGCGTCGATGTGGAAGGTCCAGCCCGGCGCGACCACATGGGTCGTGTCGGGGCTTTCGATGACGGCAGGGCCGCTGATCCGGTTGCCCGGTTTCAGCCGCCGCGCGTCGTAGATCGGCGTGTCCGTGAAGCCGTCCGCCGGGTCCCAGTAGACGGGGCGCGTCTCGGTCTGCGCATTCGCATCGGGCTCCGGCGCGGCGAGCGTTTCGGCGGACAGCGCGAACGGGTCCTGCGCGACCGATGCGGTGAGGAAGAAGCTCTCGACGTTGATGCCGCCCGCCGGGAAGGTCGCCTCGGGCGAATAGACCTCAGCGTAGCGCGCGGTGAACGCGTCGCACAGCGCCCTCACGTCGTCCGCGCTCTCCAGCCGCAGCGCCGGCGCGGCGACGCGCGTCATGTTGTACTGGCTGCCGTAGCGCATATCGAGTTCGAGCCGGAACGCCATGTCGCGCTCGTCGAAGCCTTCGAGCTTCAGGTCGCGCGTCGCGAGATCGACGAGTTCCGAGACGAGATCGTTGAACGGCGCGAGATCGGAGAGATAGGCCTGCTCCGCCCAGTTGAAGAGCTTCAGCGAGCGCGAGCGTTCCCACACCTCCTTGATCGCCATCGTCGAGGCGCCGAACGCGCCGAACACCGACGATTGCAGCGGCACGACGATCTTGCCGACGCCGATGAACGGCGCGAAGCCCACCGCGTGCGCGCCGCCCGCGCCGCCGCAGGCGTAGAGCACGAAGGTGCGCGGGTCGTGGCCCTTCAGCGCCACCTCGTTGAACACCTCCTGCCCCATGCGCGCGTCGATCATGCGGCGGATGCGCCACGCGGCTTCCTCCACCGGGATGCCGAGCGGCTTCGCGATCCTCTCGCCGATCGCCTGTTTCGCGAGATCGACGTCGAGCAGCATCTCGCCGCCGAGATAATTCTCGGCATTGTAGAGGCCGAGCACGAGGTCGGCGTCCGTCACGGTCGGCTCCTTGCCGCCCTTGTCGTAGCAGGCCGGCCCCGGCATCGACCCCGCCGACTGCGGCCCGACCTCCAGCGTGTCGCCGAGCGTCGTGTTGATCCACGCGATGGAGCCGCCGCCCGCGCCGATCGACTTCACCTCGATCGCCGGGATGTTGGTGCGCCAGCGGTCGATCACCGGGATGAAGTCGTGCGCCTTGATCGCGCCGCCCTCGATGAGGCCGATGTCGAACGAGGTGCCGCCCATGTCGGTGAACACGATATTGCCGTCCGCCGACAGCCCGCCGAGCGCGGCGGCGCCGTGCAGGCCCGCGACCGGCCCGGCGTTGTGCGTCAGCACGGCGCGCGTGCGCGAGGCCTTCTTGGTGCCGCCGGTGTTGTGAACCAGCGTCAGCGGTTTCTTGTAGCCGCCGTCGCGCAGCTCGTTGCCGAGCTTGTTCAGCTCGTCGGCCATCAGCCCGTGGATGTAGGCGTTGACGACCGCGGTCATCGTGCGCGTGTACTCACCCGCCTTGGGCGAGATCTCCGACGACAGGATCACCGGCATCGAGCCGAGATAGTCCTCGGGATATTCCTCCTCGATCACCTGCTTGATGAACTGCTCGTGCTCCGGGTTCACGAACGACCAGAGCAGCGACACGACGAAGCCCTGCGCGCCGCGGTCGACGAGCGTCTGGAGTTTTTCGAGAACTTCCTCGCGCGACAGCGGCGCGACGATCTTGCCCGCGTAGTCGATGCGCTCGCGCACGCCGACGACCATCTCGGGGTCGATCAGCGGCGCTGGTTTCTCGATGCGCGCGAGGTCGCGGCCTTGCTGCCAGCCGAGCCCGTCCGCCCAGCTGCGGCCGCGCCCGATGAAGATCGTGTCCTCGAAGCCCGCGGTGGTGATGAGCCCGAGCTTGGGACCGGTGCGCTCGATGAGGGCGTTGGTGCCCACGGTCGTCGAATAGCGCACGCTCGAAAGGCCGCTCAGGAACTCCGGCAGCTTCAGCTTCAGCCCCTTCGCGAGCAGCCCCATGCCGCGCATGAAGCCGACCGAGAGGTCGTAGTGCGTCGTCGGCGTTTTCGCCGTGTGGAAGCCGCCGTCCTCGTGGGCGCAGTAGAAGTCGGTGAAGGTGCCGCCGACGTCGATGCCTACCGTGTAACTCATCGCAGCGTTTGTCCTCAGGATTTGCGGGCGCTGCCGAACGCGCCCATGAATGCGTGCATGGCTTCCACCGGCAGCGGATCGGGGCCGCCGCCGGTCGTCGTGATGATGAGCGGCCGCGTCGCCGCGAGCGCTGCGGCGTTCGCCGCCGCCGCCGCGTCGTCCACCGCCACGGCGATCCCGGTGACGAGGCCTTCGGCGGCGATGCGGTCCAGCAGATCGGCGTCCGCCGCGCCCGCCGCGATCACCGCATCGGGTTTCAGGCGCACGGCCGCGTCGGCGGCGTCCGCGTCCGCGATCGTCATGACGATGCCGAGCGGCACGTCGAAATAGGATGCGACGTTGCGCAGCGTGTTGAACAGCTTGCGCGCGGCCATGCCGGAAAGATCGTCGGCGGGTGCCGCGCTCTCGTCGAAAAGCAGCAGCGCCGGGCGCGCCTCGCCGATCGCCTCGCCGATTGCGGTAAGTACCGCCTTGGCCGTGTCGGCGTCGCTTGCCGCGGCGAGCGTCACCGGGCCGGGCAGCACGGGGACGACCGGGCGTCCTCCCTCGGCTGTCAGACGCCGGATCGCCTCGACCGTCGTCTCGCTCGCCGCCGCGTCGATCTCGATGACGATGGCGTCGCTGCCGAACAGCGCGGCGATGCGCTTCGCGGCCTGCACGATCTGCCCGGCGTCGGCCGCGATGGCGCTCCACGGCTGGCCGCACACCGGCGCGGCCGCCGCCGACAGGCGCGGCAGCACCGCGGCGCCCGCGTCGCCGCCGAGGACGGAGGCGAGCCGGTTCGTCATGCCGCCGCGCCGTGGCGGCGCTTCAGCGCGGCGATGTCGAGCTCGATCTCGTGCGTGATCGGGTGGCCCGGCGGCAGATATTCGTTCTCCAGCATCGTCGCGCAGCCGGGGCAGTAGAACTCGACGAGACGGCAATATCGGCTGTCCGGCGTGAAGCTGTAATTGCCCTCCGCGACGAGCGGCGGATGCACCTCGTCCAGCGGCCGCTCCGCGACGAGGCAGCCTTCCTTGTAATTGCCGTGCGCGGAGCCGAGGTCGTGGCCGCAGCGGTTGCAGCGCCACGTTTCCGAGGGCAGGTCGATGTCGAGATACTCGGTGATGCGGACTTTGCTCATCGCTTATTCCCGTTCGAGAAGCGCGTTGTCGTAAGCGTCGATGGCGAGGCGCCAGCCTTCGGGCACCAGGATCGTCGTCTGGCTGGATTCGACGATCACGGGGCCGGAGAGCGTGTGGCCGGGACCCATACGCGCGCGGTCGTAAACCGGCGTCGCCACGCGCTCCGGCCCGCCGAACCACACCTGCCGGTCGGCGAGACGCGCCGCCGCGAGATCGGCCGCCGCCGTCTGCCCCTGCCGCCATTCGAAATGCGGCACGCGCGCGGACGCGTTGTAGGCGATGCTGGCAAGGCGCAGCGGTCCCGCTGTGCCGAGCGCTTCGCGTGCCGCGATGAGGGCCGCGGATGCGGCATCGGCGTCCGAGACTGCTGCGGTCTCGGCGGCCACGAGGATTTCGGGCTCGCCGCCCGCGCCGGTCCAGAACAGTTGCAGGCGCGCTTCCGCATCCGCCGGATCGAAGCCCTCGCCGCGCATGTCGCGCGCGGCTTCCGTCGCCATGTCGGCGACGAGCGGCGCGGCCGACAGCAGGTCGCCCGCGCTTTCGACGAGGATGTCCGCGCGGCGGTAGTAGATGTGGCCCACGTCCATCAGCGACGAGCCGAACGCCGACGACACGGCGGAGAAGGGCGTGATGACGACGCGGCCGATGCCGGCGTTCGCGGCGATGTCGGCGGCGTGGATCGCGCCCGCGCCGCCGTAGGCGATGACGGGAAGCCCGTCCGGGCGCCCGAGGCGCTCGGCGACCGCGCCGACCGCCCGCCCCATCGCGTCCTCGACATTGCGGCGGATGGCGAGCGCGGCGTCCTCGATGCTGATCCCGAGCGGCTGCGCGACGGCGGTGTCGATGGCGGCGCGCGCCTTGTCGGGGTCGAGCGTCATGCCGCCGCCGAGGAAGCGCGCCGGATCGAGGATGCCGAGCACGAGGTTCGCGTCCGTCACCGCCCACCATTTTCTTGATCGCAGACGTCCGCGAACGTCTGGACAAACCCCAGAAAACGCAGATATTTAGGGCCAATCAGGCCGCAGGCGTTCGATCACGTTCGCTGGCAGCCACCCCGGCTTGGGGGCCTTCTTGGGGCCTTTCCAATCCGGGGTCTCTTGAAAGGCCCCCAGTATGGCTCTTACCGATACAGCGATCAGGAACGCGAAGGCGCGCGAGAAGGCATACAAGCTATCCGATAGCAGTGGGCTTTACCTGCTTGTCACCCCGGCGGGCGGGAAGCTTTGGCGGCAAAAATTCCGGGTGGACGGCCGCGAGAAAAAGCTGGCCATCGGCACTTATCCTGAAATCAGCTTGGTCGAAGCCCGCAAGCGGCGCGATGAGGCGCGCGAACTGATCGCGGCAGGAAAAGACCCGTCGCGGGAGAAACAACAGGCCAAGCACCGCGCTAGGGTGTCTGCCGCGAACACCTTCGGCGAAATTGCCAAGGAATTTCTCGACAAGCGTAGGCGCGAGGGTTTGGCCACCTCCACCGCCGACAAGAGCGAATACTACATTTCCCGCATGGGACCCGTCATCGCCCGCCTGCCCATAGCCGAAATCCGCGCGCCAGACCTTCTGGCCACACTTCGCCGGATCGAAGCGAAGGGTAATTACGAGACCGCGCGCCGGGTGCTGCAACTGTCGGGCCGCGTGTTCCGCTATGCTGTAGCGACAGCGCGGCTGGCATCGGACCCGAGTCGCGATTTGCGCGGCGCGCTTACGGCCCCCCAGCCCAAGCACTACGGCGCAATTGTTGAGCCAAAGCGGGCTGGGGAGCTGTTGCGCGCTATGGACGGCTATGAGGGGCAGGTTGTGACCAAGCTGGCGATGCAGGTTTCCCCTCACGTTTTTGTCCGCCCCGGCGAACTGCGCCACGCGGAATGGAGCGAGATTGATCTGGACGCCGGGCTATGGATCATCCCGGCAGGCAAGATGAAAATGCGCAAGCCGCACCATGTTCCGTTGTCGCGTCAATCGGTGGAACTGTTTCGCCAGCTCCACGCTATTACCGGCCCTTCCGGCTTTGTTCTTCCGTCCATGCGCACCCGCACCCGACCTATGAGCGAGAACACCATAAATGCGGGCCTTAGGCGGCTTGGCTTCTCCGGCGACGAAATGACGGCCCATGGATTCCGCGCGATGGCGAGCACGCTGCTGAACGAGTCCGGCAAGTGGAGCCCTGACGCTATTGAACGCGCCCTAGCCCATGGCGATGAGGACCGTGTGCGTGCAGCCTATCACCGGGGCGCGCACTGGAAGGAGCGCGTGGAAATGGCCCAATGGTGGTCGGATCATCTCGACCAGTTACGGAAAGGAGCGGACATCGTGCCCTTTCCAGACCGGGAGGCGGTCTGACTGACTTGGCGAGGCCCGGAACTAGCGTTAAGCCTCTCAATCGAACGTGGGAGGGGCTGCTACGCGAATGGATGTTCAAGGTTATCTCAATGAAATCCGTGCGCTTCATGCGAGTGCCCAGACAACCGAACACAGCTTCCGCCCCGCCTTGGCCAAGCTGTTTTCTTCCATCGATACAGCACTGACTGTCATCAATGAGCCGAAGCACATCACCGACGTTGGCGCCCCCGATTTCGTCTTTCAGCGCGGCGATGTTGCAATTGGCTGGTGCGAGGCGAAGGACATCGGCAGGGACGTTCGCAAATTTGCAGCAAACGATTATAGCAAAGGCCAAAAGGACCGCTACCGTAAGGGGCTGCCCAATCTGATATACACTAACGGACTAGACTTCGAATTTCTGCGCGACGGCGAGGTGATTGACTTCATCACTATCGCCGACCTGATCCCCACACTTCCGGCGCGATCCGACAACTTCTCGCTACTGGAAAACCGGCTGCGTGACTTCGCGCACGTCACCCCGCTCAGCGTCACGTCATCGGCGAAGCTGGCGGCGATGATGGCGGGCAAGGCGGCGATCATAAAGGACATCATGGGCCGCGCGCTGGTGGCCGACATGAAAGCCCGCGATGCAACCGGCACTGCAACCGACCTGATCGGGCAGTATGAGGCGTTCAAGGCCAGCCTGATCCACGACATCACCGTGGAGGAATTTGCCGACATCTATGCTGAAACCATCGCCTATGGCCTGTTCGCCGCGCGGCTGCATGACGAAACGCCAAACACGTTCACTCGGGGGGAGGCGCTGGACCTGCTGCCCAAGACCAACCCTTTCCTGCGCGAACTGTTCATCTACATTGCCGGTCCCAACCTGGACGAACGCCTGCGCCGCGTGATCGATGAGCTGTGCAACGTGTTTCAGGCCACCGATATGGAACGGGTGTTGCGCAATTTCGGCAAGATCACCGCGCGGCAAGACCCGTTCCTGCATTTCTATGAGGACTTTCTGGCCGAATATAACCCGGCCAAGCGCAAGGCGCGGGGCGTGTGGTATACGCCCGAACCTGTGGTAAATTTCATCGTCCGCGCGGTGGACGAAGTGCTGAAAACCGAGTTTGGCCTGTCCGACGGCTTGGCCGATACCAGCAAAATCACCATCGATTGGGACACCGGCCAGAACGATCCTAAGACCGGCAAGCCCGCCCACATCAAGAAGAAAGTCCACCGCGTCCAGATTCTGGACCCCGCCACTGGCACCGGCACCTTTCTGGCGGAGGTCGTGAAGCTGGTTTCCGAACGGATCAAGGGCATCGCCCCCGGCCAGCTATCGGCCTATATCGAGCGCGACCTGATCCCACGCCTGCACGGGTTCGAGCTGCTAATGGCCAGCTATGCCATGTGCCACATGAAGCTGGACATGATTCTGACCCGGTTGGGCTACAAGCCGTCTCCTACCCCGCCGCGCCTCGGGGTTTACCTGACCAACAGTCTTGAGGAAGGCGAGCGCGTGGAGCAGACGCTGTTCGGCCTGTCCCGCGCCATCGCCAATGAAGCCAAGGCCGCCAGCGACATCAAACGACAAACCCCTATCATGTGCGTGATCGGCAACCCGCCGTATTCGGGCATCAGCCAGAACAACGGCAACTGGATCACCGCCAAGATCGAGGATTACAAATATGTCGATGGCGTCCACTTCGGGGAACGCAAGCACTGGCTGCAAGATGACTATGTGAAGTTTCTGCGTCTTGCCGAACATATGATCGAGCAGAATGGCGAAGGCGTTTTAGGCTTCATCACCAACCACGGTTATCTCGAAAACCCCACCTTTCGGGGGATGCGCTGGCATTTGATGCAGACGTTCGACCGCATCCATGTTCTGGACCTACACGGTAATTCCAACAAGAAAGAAGTCAGCCCCGACGGGACGCCCGACAAGAACGTGTTTGACATCATGCAGGGCGTGGCGATTATCATTGCCGTGAAACATCGCCGCAGTGGAAAGGCACCCAAACCGCTGGCGGAGGTGCGTCACGGCGAACTATGGGGCACCCGCGATGGCAAGTACGCCCAACTTTGGGATGGCACTACGGCCAGCCTTGCCGCCACGCCGTTGCCCCACAAAGCCCCGCAACATCCTTTCGTGCTGCGCGATTATGATCTGGAAGCCGAATACGCAAAGGGTTTGTCGGTGGCGGACTTGATGCCTGCCAATGTTGCGGGCATTGTTACAGCGCGCGACGGACTGGTCATCGCGCTGAATACGCAGGAACTAATCGACCGCATAGCGACGTTCGCCGATCCCGCCGCCTCAGATGCAGAAATTCGTGGGCGTTTTTTTGGCAGCAAGGCTGATGGCAAATATCCACCGGGCGATTCAAGAGGATGGAAATTGCCTGCCGCGCGCAAGGCGCTCCAGTCGGCTGATTGGCGCAATGATATACAGCCGATTGCTTACCGACCATTCGATACGCGCGCGATCTTGTCGCGTGCTGATATGGTCGATTGGGGGCGCGTGGAATTTATGCAGAATTTCCATGCTGGCCCGAACCTCGGCGTTTCATTCACACGTACAATCGAGGGAGGGAGAGATTTCGCCGACTTCCTCGTGCACGATCTGCCAATTACGCATCACACGTTGAGCATCAAGGAAGTGAACTATCTGGCTCCCCTCTACCTTTATCCAGAGGAAACCACGCTGGATCAAAGCATCCGCGTCAATTTCGATCCCAAGCTTTATTTCCAAATCCGCAAAGCGGCTGGCCTCACCAACCCGCTGACCGCACCAGATGGCACCGATGCTTTCCGCAAGGCAACTGGTGATGCCCGCCCCGATGAGGTGAAGGTGTTCGATTACATCTATGGCGTGCTGCATAGCCCGGCCTATCGCGCACGCCATGCCGAATTCTTGAAAATCGACTTCCCCCGTATCCCCTTCCCCGCCAGCCCCGAAAGCTTCCGCGCGATCAGCGAAAGGGGCGAAGCCTTGCGCCGCCTGCACTTGATGGAGGATGCAGCCATCGGCGAAACGCCCTACCCCTTCCATGGCGACGGCGACAGCGTGGTGGAAAAGCCGCGCCATGAGAGCGGGCAAGTCTGGATCAATGCAGACCAGTATTTTGACGGCGTGCCCGCGATTGCATGGGACTTCCACATCGGCGGTTATCAGCCCGCGCAAAAGTGGCTGAAAGACCGCAAGGGCCGCGCCCTAACCTATGACGACATCCGCCACTATCAGCGCATCATCAAAATCCTGGTCGAAACCGACCGCATTATGCGGGAAATCGACCTCCCACTTGATTGAGGTCAACGGGATGGATGAACGCCCAGCGTCGGCAACTGCTGTACTGGACATCATGCGAGAATGGGGGTGGCAGTACTGCAACCCGGATGGCGTATTATTTTGTTCCGGTTTGGCGGTAAATACTGTCGTTAACCGGCTTGCTATGGAAGGCATCAGACGGCCTCAAGCTGAAGTTCTGACCCTGCTTAGCCAAGGGGATTTGTTGGCACGAGGCAATTATCGCTGGCAAAAATTTCAGGACCTAGACCACTTCCGATCGTATGCGGAAGGAGAGGTAATCAAAGCCCGGCACTGGCAGCATCTGGCTCGATCCATTGAGGAAACGATTAGGGAACCTGTCAGCGCAAGAATTAAGCAGCGGATGCTACAGCTCCCAGAGCTAGGCTTGAACGACTGTCTTGCTCACAACTGGGAATATAGCGCATGTCGGTTCAGCTATGCCGTCGCCACCACCACGATAGCGCCCTTTGACAACGACTATATGGAAGAGTGGTTTTCCGCGTGGGACATCGAGGTATGGCCGAACGATTTGGAACCCATCATCTGGAATGATGAGCCTGAGCCAGAAACTGCCCGGCCCACGGCCAACACCAACAAGGGCGGGAGGCCGCCCGCTGCTAATTGGGAATTGGCGGCTCTGGAAATAGCGGGCCGCTACTATCGCGGCGATTTCAAACCGCAAACCATCGCAGACGTTGGCCGCGAGCTTGCAGCATGGCTTGGCGATCAGGATTTACAGCCATCTGATTCCGTTGTCCGCATCCACGCCAAGCACATTTTCGATGCCTTTCAGGCTTGGGAACGCGAATGACAGAAACCAGGTTTTAGGCGGTTTTTGCAGGTAACCGGCGGACCGGCCGCCAGCATCCGGCGCAGGTTAGCCCCGTTCGCAACTAAACGGAGGCTTTCCCTTGAATACCGCCAATACCGCCCTTGAACCGCTCGCCTATTCCATCAGCGAAGCTTGCCGCGTTTCCTCGCTGGGGCGCACCCGGCTTTACCAGCTGATCGGTGAAGGTCGGCTGGAGGTACGCAAAATCGGCAAGCGTACACTGATCCCTGCCGCCAGCCTTCGCGCGCTGATCGATGTGCAGGCCTGAGCGCCATGCCCGAGCGCCGGGCCAATCCGCGACGGGTGAAGCTGCACCGCGTTTACAGTGCGGCGGAACTGGCGACCTGTTGCGGCGTCCACAAGAACACCATCCGGCACTGGCAGGCCAAGGGATTGGAGCCTGTCAGCAAAGGCCGCCCCACCCTGTTTGACGGGGCAACCATTCGAACCTTCCTTGCCAAGCGCAGTGCCGGTCGCAAACGCCCCTGCCCGGCCGGAACCTTATACTGCTTCAAATGTCGGCAGCCGCGCGCGCCTGCCATGGGGATGGTCGAAGCCACTCGCCAGAATGCCACCACGGGCAACCTGAGCGCCATGTGCGAGGCCTGCGGCACCATGATGCACCGGCGCACCCGGTTGGCCGCAATCGGCACGATCATGCCCAATCTGGACGTCCAAATCAGGGAGGCAGGCCCACGCCTATGTGAGCGCACCACCCCTTCCCTGAATTGTGACAACCTTAAGGACTGAAAGACATGGCGAAACACAATGCCGCGAACGCCCGAATCAAGCGGGAATACTTCAACTATCTGAAGGAAGCGCAGCGCCGCGACGAAGGATCGATCGATGCCGTTGCGAAGGCACTGGCGCGCTTTGAAGAGGCGAACGGGCACAAGGACTTCAAGACCTTTCACCGGGCGCAGGCAGTGGCCTTCAAGCACCGGCTGGACAAGCAACCGGCCGTCCGTACCGGCAAGCCCTTGAGCCGGGCCACGGTCAATTCCACCCTGTCCGCTTTGCGCGCATTCTTCGTCTGGCTGGCGGGACAGCCCGGCTACAAGTCCCGTCTGTCTTATGCCGATGCCGACTATTTCAACCTGGCCGAAAAAGACGTGCGGATCGCCAAGGCGGCGCGGCACAAGGCGTTCCCATCGCTGGAACAAGTCCATCATGTCATCGCCGCCATGCCCGCAGGCAGCGCGATAGAACTGCGCAACCGGGCGCTGGTGGCCTTTGCCCTTCTGACTGGCGCACGGGACGGGGCGCTGGCGTCGTTCCGATTGAAGCACGTTGATCTGGTGCAAGGCCGCGTGGATCAAGACGCCCGCGACGTGCAGACGAAGGCCAGCAAGACCTTTGCGACTTGGTTTTTCCCAGTTGGCGGCGAAGCTGTCCAGATTGTCCGAGACTGGTGCCAGTACCTGCGCCACACCATGCTTTGGAGCGATGAAGACCCGTTGTTTCCACCGACGCAAATAGGGCTTGGCGAGGATGGCGGCTTTGCCCCGATCGGGCTGCGCCGGGCCGAATGCTGGCACGGAGCCGGTCCGATTCGGGAGATATTCCGCAAGGCGTTCGAAGCAGCTGACCTGCCATACTTCAACCCGCACTCGCTGCGCGATACGCTGGTGCAGCTTGGCGAGCAAGTTTGCACCACACCGGAGCAATTCAAGGCATGGTCCCAGAATCTGGGGCATGAGCGCGTAATGACGACTCTTACCAGTTACGGCACCGTTGCACCGCACCGGCAGGCAGAACTGATCCGGGGCATGGGTGCAGGCAAAGGAGCGGCTGGCAGGCTGGCGGCGTCGATTGATCCGGCACTCGTCGCGCAGGTGCTTGCAGCGATGCAGAGTTTGCCGAGAGACGGGCTAACTTGAGGCGATGGCTGGCCGTCCTTCGTACTTACAATTGGAAAATTTGGCGGCCGGTTTGCGCTCCATCACACGGATTTGGGGGCCCTTTTGGGGGCCCCTTGCAAATCACATAATCAAAAAATGCTTAAAAGCTGTGGTTTACTGGCATCGATGCGAGCCCGTCACCGTGCCTTGGTGCCGCCGAGCCCGAAGCAGGCCGGGCCGGGAAGCGCGCCCGCCGACTGCGGCCCGACCCTGAGTGCGCCGTTCTCGACCTCGGCGATCGAGCCGCCGCCCGCGCCGAGCGCGTCGATCGCCATCATCGGCAGGTTGCAGGCGAAGCCCTCGACCTCGGGCTGGAGCGCATAGCTCGCCTGCCCGCTCTCAACATAGCTGATGTCGAACGAGGTGCCGCCCATGTCGGTGGCGATCAGCGTATCCGCGCCGTAGAGCGCGCCGATGGCGCGCGCGCCGTAGAGGCCGCCGGTGGGGCCGCTGTTGTAGGTGTTGATGGCGCGCGTCTTGGCGACGCGGGCGACCGCGCCGTTGTTGTGGCCAATGAACAGCGTGCCGCGATAGCCGCGCAGGCGCAGCTCCTCGCCCGCCTTGTAGAGCAGGCGCGCGAGCTTGCCGTGGATATAGGCGTTGAGCACGGCGGCGTTGATGCGCTCGCGCGTGCCCGGCCGCGCCGAGATGTCGGAGGCGAGGAAGGTCGGCACCGAGCCGAGATAGTCGCGCGGATACTCGGCCTTGATGACGGCGCGCACGCGGCGCTCGTTCGCGGGATTGAGGTCGGAGTTCGCCAGCGCGACGACGATGCCGCGCGCGCCGCGGTCGATCAGCGTCTGCGCCGCACCCAAAATCGCGGCGGCCTCGGGGGATGCCGTCACCGCGCCGTCTTCCCCGACCGCTTCGGCGATGCCGATCACCATGTCCGGCGCGACGAGCGGCGCCTTGCCGTCCTCGCCCTGCGTCGGCGCCAGCGCCTCCGATCCCGCCGTCACGATCAGGCCGATCTTCGAGCCGTTGCGCTGGATGATCGTGTTGGTGCCGATCGTGTTCGAGAAGCGGATGATGTCCGTCTCGCCGAGGAAGTCCTCGATGCCGCGTTCGAAGGCGCCCGCGCCCGCGCTGATGCAGTCGAGGAAGCAGGCGGTGAGGTCGTGCGGCGTCGTCGGCACCTTCACGGTGCGCACGTCGCCGTCCCGCACGATGAAGCCGTCGGTGAAGGTGCCGCCGGTGTCGATGTCGATGGTGATGCCCATGAAGTGCTGTTTTCCCTTGCCGATGGTCCCGGCGCTTCGGTTATCGTTCGGAGCCTGTGGCGCCGCGCAGGATGAAGGCGAGCACCTGGTCGACCGTCTGCTCGCGCTTCGCGCCGCCCGCCGACGGCTTCGACCAGCGCAGATACCAGTTGATGACGCCGAGCATGTTGAACGCGGTGACGCGGATGTCGCCGTCCGCGAGCAGGCCCGCCTCCCGCAGCCTTTCCAGTTCGCTCACGTAGATGGCGAGGATTTCGCGCTGGATGCGCTTGTTGGCCTTGTTGCCGCTCGCCGACAGCCGTTCCTCGTCGATGAAGAAGATGCGCGATTCCCGGCGGTACTGCTCCGAGACGTCGAGATGCTCGCGCACCAGCGCGGCGATGCGGGCGCGCGGCTCCGGAATGCCTTCGACCGCGCCGCGCAGCCGCCCCGGCAGCGCCTTCACCGAGCGCTCGAGGATGGCGAGCCAGAGCGCCTCCTTGTTCTCGAAATAATGATAGACGTTGGAGACGCTGCGCCCCACCGCGTCGGCGATGTCGCGGATCGAGGTTCCCGCGAAGCCGTTGCGCGCGAACAGTTCCACCGCGACCTCGACGAGGTCCTCGCGGCCCCGCGCCTCGCGCGCCGCAGACGAATTCTTCAGATTGACGACCCGCGCCATACACACTCCCCAATTCCCGGTCCGCTGAAGCCGCGGATCTTGTCCGTTCTATCACAGGTCGAATCAAACCCGTGTAGAACGATCGTTCTATAATTGGATGATCGGTCGAAGATTTGTCAAGCGGCGAGTTTGCTTGGCATGATTTTCATTTATATATTTGATTTTACTGAATAAAAAATAAGTTGAGCATCGTTGTGCATGGCGGCATATTCTGGTTCCGTAAAAGATCGACCGATCGGTCGATTTATAATCCTGTAGCGGTCTCCCCTTGTCGGAGCCGTTTCCGTCGGGGGAGGTGAAAGCATGGACGGCGCCTGTTCGCGGCTGATTCCCATCGGGACCGAGCGGATGCACGCGCGCATCTGGGA
The DNA here is from genome assembly GCF_027941835.1 of Sphingosinicella microcystinivorans. NCBI lineage: Bacteria > Pseudomonadati > Pseudomonadota > Alphaproteobacteria > Sphingomonadales > Sphingosinicellaceae > Sphingosinicella > Sphingosinicella microcystinivorans. The sequence goes on along the minus strand of NZ_CP116005.1, from coordinate 1,102,262 downwards.
TGCGGGCGGTCCCACCGTGATGATCGCGCACGGCGTCACCGGCACCAGCGCCGATCACACGCCGCTCGCGCGAAGCCTGCACGCGCGCGGCTTCCGGGTGGTCGCGCCGGACGCGCCGGGCTGCGGCCGGTCCGATCCGTCGCCCGATCCCGAAACCGGCTACGGTCTCGGCGCGATGGCCGTCACCGTGCGCGGCTTCCTCGATGCCGTCGCCCCCGACCCCGTGCACTGGGTGGGCGCCTCCAAGGGCGGCGCGCTCGGCATCCGCATCGCCGGCGAGACGCCGGAGCGCATCGCCAGCCTCGTGCTCTACGATGTCGGCACCACGCTTCCCGACGCGGTGCGCAGCGTGCTCGGCGAGCGGCTCGGCGGCCCGCCGCGCTTCGCGAACATGGGCGCGTTCCGCGACCACGTCGGGCGGTTCTTCGAGCGCGCCGGGGCAAGCCTCGCGCCAGACCGGCTCGACGAGATCGCCATCGGCTGGTCGCGCCGCCTCGATGATGGCGGCGTCGGCTATCATTACGATCCGGCGCTCTCCAACCAGTTCCGCAACAACCCGGAGGATTTCGCGCTCTGGCCGTGGTGGGACCGCGTCGCCTGCCCGGCGCTCATCATGCGCGGCGAGCGCTCGAACGTGCTGAGCGAAGCCGAGCTCGCCGAGATGGCCGCGCGCAATCCGCGCGCCGCGGCGCACACGGTCGCGGGCGCGGTGCACGTCGACATGCTCGACAGCGCGGAAATGCAGGCCACGATCATGGATTTCATCGCAGCCCATGCCGGGCACGGGGAGGGAGTTTCATCATGACGGGACGGGTTCAGGACAAGGTCGCGGTCGTCACCGGCGCCGCGGGAGGCCTCGGCCTCGCGATGGCGGAAGCGCTCGGGCGCGAGGGCGCGGTCGTCGTGCTCACCGACATCGACGCGGCGCGTGGGCAAGCGTCGGCGAAGGCTCTCGCGGGCAGCGGCATCCTCGCCCGCTTCGTGTGCCACGACGCGACCGTGCCAGAGGAATGGGAGCGGCTGACGACGGACGTGCTGGCACGGGAAGGCCGCATCGACGTCCTCGTCAACAACGCCGGCGGCGGGCTCGACAGCGACATCGAGAGCATGGATTTCGCGCACTACAAGCGCATGATCGCGCTCAACCTCGATACCGCGTTTCTCGGCTGCAAATACGGCATCGCCGCGATGAAGGGCCGGGGCGGCTCGATCGTCAACATCTCGTCGGTCGGCGGCCTCATCGGCACGGCGGCGCTGCCCGCCTATTCGGCGGCGAAGGGCGGCGTGCGGCTGCTCACGAAATGCGTCGCCGCGCATTGCGGCCAGCGCGGTTACGGCATCCGGGTGAACAGCGTCCACCCCGGCCTCATCCGCACGGCGGCGGGTGTCGAGGTGACGCGCATGGCGACCGGGCTCGACGAGGAAGCGGCGGTCGCCGCCTTTGCGTCGCTGCACCCGATCGGCCGCGTCGGCCAGCCGCACGAGATCGCGAACGGCGTCGTCTTCCTCGCCTCCGACGAATCGAGCTTCATGACCGGCTCGGAGCTCGTCATCGACGGCGGCTACACGGCGGTCTAGGGCTCAAAATGCAGGTTGTGCGTCCGCACGGCATCGTCATGGAGAATGTCGATCGGCCCTAGCTTTCGAAGGCGCGGATCGTCTCGATGAACCGGTCGCCGTAGGCGTCGAGCTTGCGCGCGCCGACGCCGGAAATCTCCGAAAGCCCGGCGCGCGACACGGGCCGCGCCGCCGCCATCTCGCGGAGCGTGCTGTCGTGGAAGATCACGTAGGGCGGCACGCCCGCCTCCTCGGCCAGCGCCCGGCGGCAGGCGCGCAGCGCCTCGAACAGCGGATCACCGACCGGGTTCGCCGCCTGCGCCTTCTTGCCCCGGCCCGCGCGTTCGCGGCGCGGCGGCAGCACCAGCGTCACGCTCTCCTCGCCGCGCAGGATCGCGCGCGCGCCGGGGCCGAGCGCGAGGCCGCCGTGCTCGGTGGGCGTCACCGCCTCGTGCACGAGCAGCGCGCGCGACACGGGCTTCAGCAGCGGCGCGTCTTCTGCGGAGACGATGCCGAACACGGTCAGGCTGTCGTGCCCGCGCGCGCGGACCTTGTCGCTCGCCTTGCCGGTCAGCACGTCCTCCAGATGGCCGATGCCGTAGCTCTGCCCGGTGCGGTAGACGGCGGAGAGGAACTTGCGCGCGGTTTCGGTGGCGTCGATGCTCGCGGGCGGATTGAGGCAGTTGTCGCAGTTGCCGCACGTCTGCGGCGGGCTCTCGCCGAAGTGCCTGAGCAGCACGGCGCGGCGGCAGCCGCCCGTCTCCACGAGCGCGCCCAGCGCCGCGATGCGCGCGCGCTCGCCCGCCTGCCGCGCCTCCTCCACCTCGGCGATACGCAGCCGGGCACGCGCGAAATCCTCCGCGCCCCAGAACAGGTGCGCCTCGGCGGGCTCGCCGTCGCGGCCCGCGCGGCCGCTTTCCTGGTAATAGCCCTCGATGGATTTCGGCAGGCCCGCGTGCGCCACAAAGCGCACGTCCGGCTTGTCGATGCCCATGCCGAAGGCGACTGTCGCCACCATCACCATGTCCTCGCTGGCGATGAACGCGGACTGGTTCCGGGCGCGGACCTCGGGCGCGAGCCCCGCGTGATAGGGGAGCACGCGCCGCCCGCCGCGCGCCAGCGTCTCGGCGAGGCTCTCGGTCGCGGCGCGCGTCTGCGCGTAGACGATGCCGGAGCCGGGGTTCGCGGCGAGAAGGTCGCTTAGCTGCCGCGTCAGGCCGTTTCGCGGATGCACGGCGTAGCGGATGTTCGGCCGGTCGAACCCGGCGATGATCATGCCCTCTTCGGGGATGCCGAGCGCGGCGAGCACGTCGCTGCGCGTGTGCGCGTCGGCGGTGGCGGTCAGCGCGAGGCGCGGCACCCAGCCGAACTCGTCGAGCAGCGGCCGCAGCAGGCGGTAGTCCGGCCGGAAGTCGTGGCCCCATTCGGAGACGCAGTGCGCCTCGTCGATCGCGAACATCGAGATCTGCGCGTCGGCGAGAAGCTGGCGGAAGCCGTCGCCGCTCGCCCGCTCCGGCGCGACGTAGAGCAGGTCGAGTTCGCCCGCGCACAGCCGCCGCTGCGTCTCCCAGCGGTCGTTGTCGACAGAGGTCAGGCTCGCCGCGCGGATGCCCACGGCTTCGGCGGCGCGAAGCTGGTCGTGCATCAGCGCGATGAGCGGCGAGATGACGACGCAGCAGCCGTCCATCGCCACCGCCGGGAGCTGGTAGCACAGCGACTTGCCCGCGCCGGTCGGCATGATGGCGAGCGTGTGCTGCCCGGCGAGCACGCGCGCCACGACACGCTCCTGCACGCCCCGGAAGGCGGGAAAGCCGAAGACCTCGTGGAGAATGGCGGCGGGATCGCGCTGCATGGCCCTGCCTCAGCCGAGGCGGCGCGTCACCGAAAGCGCGTGCGCGGGCAGCCCTTCCGCTTCCGCGAGCCGCGCGGCGGCCGGGCCGACGGCGGCGAAGCCTTCGGCCGAGCAGTCGAGGAACGTCGTGCGCTTCATGAAGTCCGCGACCGAGAGGCCGGAGGAGAAGCGCGCGCGGCGGCCGGTGGGCAGCGTGTGGTTCGGCCCGCCGAGATAGTCGCCGATCGCCTCGGGCGTCCGGTAGCCCATGAACACCGATCCCGCGTGGCGCACGCGCGCGAACAGGCCTTGCGGGTCGGCGATGCTGAGCGCGAGGTGCTCGGGCGCCAGCGCGTCGATCAGCGGCGGCGCTTCGTCGAGGCTGCCGACCGTGATGATCGCGCCGAAGCGGTCCCAGCTTTCGCGGGCCACGTCCGCGCCGAGTTCGTCGAGCGTCGCGTCAACCGCCTTCGCCGTCCGCGCGGCGATGTCGGCGTCGTCGGTGATGAGGATCGCCTGCGCTACGCGGTCGTGTTCGGCCTGACTGAGAAGGTCGGCGGCGAGCCAGTCCGGGTTCGCGGCGCTGTCCGCCACCACGAGGATTTCCGAAGGCCCCGCCACCATGTCGATGCCGACGCGCCCGTAAAGCTGGCGCTTGGCTTCGGCGACGAAGGCGTTGCCCGGCCCGGTGATCTTGTCGACGGGCGCGATCGTGTCCGTGCCGAAGGTGAGCGCGGCGATCGCCTGCGCGCCGCCGACGCGGTAGATTTCGTCGACGCCCGCGAGGTGGGCTGCGTAGAGCACCAGCGGGTTGACCGCGCCGCCCGGCGTCGGCGTCGTCATCACGAGGCGGCGGACGCCCGCGACCTTGGCGGGGATGGCGTTCATCAGCACCGTCGAGGGGTAGCTCGCAAGGCCGCCCGGCACGTAGATGCCCACGTCGTCGATCGCCGACCAGCGCCACCCGGCGCGCACGCCCGCGGCGTCCACGGCGTCGTGGTCGGCGGGAAGCTGCCCGGCGTGGAACGCGCGGATGCGCGCCGCCGCAAGCTCCAGCGCCGCGCGCAGGTCGGGCGCGATCTCGTCCTTGGCGGCGGCGATTTCTTCGGCGGTGAAGCGCAGCGTCGCCGCCGTCACGTCCATCCGGTCGAAGCGCCGCGTCAGCTCGATAAGCGCCGCGTCGCCGCGCGCGCGGACGTCGGCGATGATCCCGCTGACCGCCGCCGAAACGTCGGTCGCCGTCTCGCGCCCGGCGTCGACGAAGTCCGCGAAACGGCGCGCGAAATCCGCGTCGGAGGTGGAAAGTTCAAGCGGCACCGGCGGCCTCCCGGAAGCGCTCGATCCACGGTGCGATCGCTGCCGCCTTGGTCTTGAAGGCCGCCCGGTTGACGATCAATCTGCTCGTCACCTCGGCTATTTTCTCTACTTCGACGAGCCCGTTCTCCTTGAGCGTGCGCCCGCTCGACACGAGGTCGACGATGCGCTGCGTGAGGCCGAGCCGCGGCGCCAGCTCCATCGCGCCGTTCAGCTTCACGCACTCCGCCTGCACGCCGCGCGCCGCGAAGTGCTGGCTGGTGAGGTTCGGGTACTTGGTGGCGACGCGCACGTGGCTCCAACTGCGCGGATCGTCGCCCGCCGCCATCTCGGCCGGTTCCGCCACCGAAAGCCGGCAGTGCCCGATGCCGAGGTCGACGGGCGCGTAGATCTCGGAGTAGGCGAACTCCATCAGCACGTCGTTGCCCGCGATGCCGAGGTCCGCCGCGCCGTGCGCCACGAAGGTCGCGACGTCGAACGCGCGCACGCGGATGATCGAGAGGCCGGGCACATTGGTGGCGAACTGCAGCGCGCGGCTGCTCTCGTCCGCGAACGACGCCTCGGGCTCGATTCCGGCGCGCGCCAGCAGCGGCAACGCTTCCTCAAGGATGCGTCCCTTAGGGATTGCAAAGACCAGTTCCGTTTTCATCGCGACTGCCTGTAAAGAAGGCGGTGCCGCGCCGCAACGGAGTCGGCGATCCGTGCGTGCGGACAAAAGAACATGCGGGGGGTGTGTATGGTCGACTGGTGGCGTTCGGGTCCGCAGATGGTCCGGCTGTGGCGCATGTCCGTGGAAACCTGGTCCGCCTCGATGGTCGTCATCGCGGAGCGCAGCGCCATGATCGGCAACGCGGCGATCTTCCCGGCGGCGCTCGACATGCAGGAATTCGGTCGCATGGTCCCCGAAAAGCTGGATGCCTTCACGCGCGGCATGATGGGCGCGGCGCGCGCCCGCGACCCCATCGAGGCGGCGGAAAACGCGCTCGCGCCCGTCCACAGCCGCGTCACCGCGAACGCGCGGCGCCTGCGCCGCCGCTGAACCCGCTGCCAACAGCAACCTTGCGTTTCCGTGCCTTTTCCGCCAAGGGCAGGCAGCATTTGCGGGCACGCTTGCCCGCGCAAGGAGACTGAATGGCGAAGGAAGAACTTCTGGAAATGCGGGGGACGGTCACCGAACTGCTCCCCAACGCGATGTTCCGTGTGAAGCTGGAAAACGATCACGAGATTCTGGGCCACACCGCCGGCAAGATGCGCAAGAACCGCATCCGCGTGCTCGTCGGCGACGAGGTGCTCGTCGAGCTGACGCCCTACGACCTCACCAAGGGCCGTATCACCTACCGCTTCAAGTAACGGAACCGTCCTGTGCCGGCGCTGGTCCTTGCCTCATCGAGCCCGCGCCGCCGCGCCCTTCTCGAACAGATCGGCCTCGTTCCGGCGCGCACGCTTTCGCCCGACATCGACGAAACGCCCCGGCGTGGAGAGCTGCCCCGGGACTATGCCGTGCGCCTTGCCGCCGAGAAGGCGGCAGCCGTGCCGCGCGGTCCGGGCGAGGCGGTGATCGCGGGGGACACGACGGTCGCTGCGGGCCGCCGCATCCTGCCGCCCGCCGATACCGACGATGTCGTCCGGCAATGCCTCGCATTGCTGTCGGGGCGGCGGCACCGCGTCTACAGCGCCGTCGCCGTCATCGACGCGGACGGGCGGCTGCGCGGGCGCGTCGCCGAGAGCATCGTCGCCTTCAAGCGGCTCTCGGCCGCCGAGATCGACGCCTACGTCCGGTCGGGCGAGGGGCGCGGCAAGGCGGGCGGCTATGCCATACAGGGTCGCGCCGCCGCCTTCGTGCGCTTCCTTTCCGGCAGCTATTCGGGCGTCGTCGGCCTGCCGCTCTACGAGGCGGCGGCGCTCCTTGCCGCGTCCGGCATCGTTCCCTCCGATGGCTGAATGGCTGATCGAGCGCGGCATCGGCGAAACCCGTGCTGCGCGGATCGAGGACGGCGGGATCGCCGAAATGCGGATCATCCGTGAAGGCTGCGGCCCGCGGGCGGGCGAGGTGTGGGACGCGCGGCTGACGGCGAAGCTCGGCGCGCGGCGCGGCATCGTTCTGCTGGGGGCGGATGAAGCCCTGCTTGAGCCCATGCCCGCCGGTCTCGCCGAAGGCGGTCTGGCGCGCGTCGTCGTGGTACGCGAACCGATTCCGGAGCGCGGACGTCCGAGGCTTGCGAAGGTGCGCGCGGAAGGCGTTCCCGGCGCATCGCCGGGCCTGATCGCGGCCGCCGCCATGTTCGATCCGCCGGGTGCGCGCGTCCTCGGCCACGGCGAAACGCTCGACGATTGGGGCTGGGACGAAGCGCTCGCCGAGGCCGAAAGCGGTCTTGTGCCCTTTCCCGGCGGCAGCCTCGCGATCGCGCCGACCCCGGCGATGACGGCCATCGACATCGACGGCGACCTCCCTGCAGTGGACCTCGCGATGGCAGGGGTCCGTTCTGCCGCCGCTGCGATCCGCCGCCTCGACATCGGCGGCTCCATCGGCATCGACCTGCCGACGCTGCACGACAAGGTGGCGCGGCAGGCGGCGGGCGGGCTTGTCGACGCGCTGCTCCCGCAGCCCTTCGAGCGCACGGCGGTGAACGGCTTCGGTTTCTTGCAGATCGTGCGTCCACGCCAGCGCGCCTCGATCGTCGAGCTTGTGCAGAACGCGCCCGTGGAGACCGCCGCGCTTGCGCTCCTCCGTGTCGCCGAACGCACGCCGGGCGCAGGGCCGCGCACGCTCACCGCCGCGCCGCGCGTCGCCGCGTGGCTGGGGAACCGGCCCGCGCTGCTTGCCGAGCTGGAACGCCGCATCGGTGCGCCGGTAGCGCTGGCCGAAGACGCCGCGCTCGGGTTACAAGCGGGTCATGTCCATGCCGCCCAGACCTGACTCGCGCCTCGGCCGCTGCCCTGTCTGCGGCAAGCCGGAAACGGCGGCGCTGAAGCCCTTCTGCTCGCAGCTCTGCCGCGACCGCGACCTCATCTCGTGGCTCGACGAACGCTACCGCGTCCCCGTCCATCCGGACGAGGAACCGCCCGCAGAGGATTGATGCGCGGGTGCTGGACAAGCTCCGCGCGGCCCATTAAGAGGCCCGCTTCATTCCGCTTTCGCCGGGATGTGCCCAGGTAGCTCAGTTGGTAGAGCATGCGACTGAAAATCGCAGTGTCGGTGGTTCGATTCCGCCCCTGGGCACCATTGCCCCTTCCGCAGACATCCGCAGGCGCCCTAAAGCGGCAAAACTCCGGGCTTTTGACGGTATACGGCAACCCCAAGACGTCGAACGCGTCGAGGTGGTCAAGAGGCGCAGGGCGCACTCTACGGCCGCAATGCCATAGGTGGCCATCAACTTCATTACGCGTGAGCCGGGCCAAGAGTTTGAAGGCCGGATCACGGCGGGCTGCGGCAACCACAATCGCCGAGAGGTCGGCTTCTTCACGTTAGGCCCCGTATACCAGCCGCCGGTACTCGCCTTCGTCCGTCACGCCTTCGGTCACGATGAGGAGCAGCGTCGCGTTGCTGTCCATGCCGGTTTGCATACGCCACTCGGCATTCTCAGCGACGGCGAGCGCGCCGGCAAGGCCGGCGGCGCCCGACGCGCCGGCACGGATGGCGCTGTCGCCTTCGGCCGGTATCGCGAGGCTGCGGACGGCGTCTGCGGCGAGGCCGTCCGCGACCGAGAGGAAGGCATCCGCGCGGTCCTTGAGGATCGCGAACGCGGGCAGCGAGGGCCGCAGGCATTCGAGCATCGCGTAGATGGTCGCGGCGCCGTGCGGAACCTCCGTCGCCGCGCCGGCACGCGCGCTTTCCAGCAGGCAATCTGCGCTGTCCGGTTCGACGATGATGATGCGCGGCGCGTCCGGCGTGCCGCCGAACCGGCTCGCCATCGCGGCGGCGAGGCCGCCGACGCCCGCCTGCACGAACAGGTGCGTCGGGCGCTCGTCGGGCGAGAGCCGCGCACGGATCTCCTCGGCGATCACCGTGTAGCCCTGCATCACGCGGACAGGCAGCGGGTCGTCCGCACATTCGGGCGTGTCCGCGGTGTCCGAGACGAGGATCGCGCCTGTCGCCGCGGCGTCGCGGCGTGCCTGTTCGACCGAATCGTCGTAGCTGCCGTCCACGCGCACGATGGCGGCGCCCTGCCTGCGGATGTGATCGGCGCGTTCCCCGGTGACGCCCGCGTGCAGATAGACCGAGCAGCGCGCGCCGACGAGCCGCGCGCCCGCAGCGACCGCGCGGCCGTGGTTGCCGTCGCTGGCGCAGACGAAGTGCAGGCCGGATGCAACCCCGCGGACCGCGTCGCCGATGAGGTCGGCGGGGGTGATGCTTCGGCCGAGCGCAGCCCCGGCGCGTTCGCGCGCGACGCTCAGCACGGCATAGACGCCGCCCAGCGCCTTGAAGCTGCCGAGTCCCATGCGCTTGCTTTCGTCCTTCACCAGCACCCGGCCAACACCGAGCTTCCGTGCAAGGCCCGGCAGGCGCACGAGCGGCGTCGGCGCATAGGCGGGGCAGGCGGCGAGCAGCGCCGCCGGTTCGGCATGGGCGTCTGCGGAAAGGCCGGGCTGCGGCTCAGCGGTCTTCAATGGATTCAGGAACAGTTCGGTCATGCGGAGGCTCCGGACAGCGTTGCGGAGACCGGCGGCCGCGTGTCCCGCCACGGCCGTGCGCTTTCCAGCGCGGCGGCAAGCGAGAGCAGGGTCTCCTCGCCGCCCGGTCGCCCGGCGATCTGCGTGCCGATCGGCAATCCGTCAAGCATATGCAACGGCGCGCTCGTCGCGGGCTGGCCGGTGAGGTTGTATTGCACCGTGAACGGCGCGTCGCGCGAGACCGCGAAGAAGGCGGGAAGGTCGTGTACGATCCGGTCGTGCGACAGCGCCCCGTCGCGGTCTCGATGCGGCGCACGGCGTGCAGGATGCTCGGCGACCAGATCGTCACCAGCATCCCGATCGCCTCTACCGTGTGCTCCAGCGCTTCGCAAAGCCACGCTGTATCCTCGGCCGCTTCCACCACGGTGGCATCGACGGCATCCGCGGATGGAGCTGTCGTCACGAGCGCAAGGCGCAGGCGTGCAGGCCTATGCCGGGCATCTGATGCACGTCATCGGAACCTCCGCGCGCCGCGCTCGAAGCCGCAATGGCGCCGTTCGCCGCGCTTCGCGATCGGCTTCGCGGCAGGGGGATCGTACTACCGCTCGCCACCGGCGGCGGTACCGGCAGCCTCGCCATCGACACCGGGATGGGCCTGCTCACCGAACTCCAGCCCGGCTCCTATCCGTTCATGGACAGCCAGTAAGCAGACATATGGGCCTCGGCCGGCGAATCCGTACCGTATCGTTCGCCGGGCTTCGCTTGTCCCGGCGCAAGCCGGCGCGTCGGCCGTGACGCCGTCTTGCAGGGATGTCATGAATGGGTGCCGTTCGGTCATGTGTCGGCGGCCCCCTGCGCTCTAGAGAGTGGCGAGTCCATGCAAGCGAGGGGGCGGAATGTCGGGGGTGCGGGCGGCTTCGGTCCTGTTGGCTGCATTGGCGGTTCTGGCGGCGGAGCCTTCGTCGGCGGCCACCTATGTCCAGGCCGATCGCCTGATCGACGGCAGTTCCGATGTGCCGCTGGGGCCGCATACCGTCGTCGTCGATGCGGGGCGCATCTCGAAGGTTCTGCCCGGCCGCGTGGCGCCGGGGCCCGGCGATACGCTGATCGACCTGCCGGGGCACACCCTGATGCCCGGCCTGATGGACATGCACACCCATCTCTCGGCGGAGCCGGGATTTGCGACCTTCACCGACCCGCTGCTGCTGAGCCCGGCCGATTTCGCCTACAAGGTGCAGGTGAACGGGCTGAAGACGCTGAAGGCCGGCTTCACGCTGGTGCGCGACCTCGGAGACGTGCAGCAGGTCACCATAGCGCTCCGCAAGGCGGTGGAACGGGGCGACGTGGCGGGGCCGCATGTGCTGACCTCGAGCGGGATGCTGGCCTCGACCGGCGGGCACGGCGACGGCAGCAACGGCCTGTCGCCCGCGTTGGGGCTGAAGCCGCCGACCGCGAACGAAGGTGTCGTGGACAGCCCGGAGGAGGCCCGCAAGGCCGTCCGCCAACGCTACAAGGAAGGCGCGGACCTCATCAAGATCACTGCGACCGGCGGCGTGATGAGCCTGGCGGCAAACGGACAGAACGCCCAGTTCATGAACGACGAGCTGGCCGCGATCGTCGCCGCGGCGAAGGACTACGGGATGCACGTCGCGGCCCATGCGCATGGGCTGGAGGGGCTGCGCCGCGCCGTTGCCGCAGGGGTCTCCACCATCGAGCATGGCACCTATCTCGATGACGAAACCATGCGGCAGATGAAGGCGAAACATATCTATCTGGTGCCGACGCTCATGGCCGGCGACTGGCTCGTCGCGCAATCGGGCGTGCCCGGCGCGTTGCCGGAGGCGATCCGGGGCAAGGCGGCCGTCATCGGGCCGTTGATGGCGGCGACCTTCAGCCGTGCCTTGCGGATGGGCGTGCCGATCCTGTTCGGCACCGACAGCGGCGTCTCCGCTCATGGCGACAATGCGCGCGAGTTCGCGTTGATGGTGGCGGCCGGGATGCCGCCGATGCAGGCGCTGAAGGCGGCGACGTCCGAACCGGCGAGGTTCCTCGGGCTTGCCGACCGGCGCGGCCGGATCGCCGAGGGGTTGGAAGCGGACCTCGTCGCCGTGCCCGGAGATCCGATCGCCGACATCTCGGTGATGCAGAAGGTGGATTTCGTCATGATCGGCGGAAGGCAGGTCAACTGAGCAGGGACGTCCAGCGGCTCAGCGGACGGATCGGCCGCTTCCAGCTGTTCGCGCTCGGTTTCGGTTCCATCATCGGATCGGCCTGGGTGGTGATCCTGAACGGCTGGCTGGCCGAGGCCGGGCCGGCGGGCGCCGTGTTGGGCTTCCTTGCCGGTATGCTCGCCGTGCTGGCGATCGGCGCCTGCTATGCCGAATTGATGGCGCGGATTCCCCGCACCGGCGGGGATTTCACCTTCGCGCTGGAAGCCTTCGGGCCGAGGCCCGCGTTCTTCGTCGGCTGGTTTACCGCGCTCGGCTGGATATCCATCACCGTGTTCGAGGGACTCGCGGTCGCCTGGGTGCTGGAACTGCTGCTGCCGGATCTCGGCGATGTGAAGCTCTACGTGCTGTTCGACACGCCCGTCACGCGCAACCAGTTGTTGATCGGCACGGCGGGGGCGTTGCTGATGACGGCGATCAACGTCCGCGGCGGGCAGGCTTCGGCGCGTTTCCAGGGGGTGCTCACCTACGGTTTTCTGGCATTCGCGCTGGCGCTGCTGCTGGCGATGGCGGCGATGGGCGATCCGCAGCGGTTGTGGCCGCCGTTTCCGTCCCTGCCGGGCGGGCAGCCCTGGTGGCATGGGTCTCTCGCGATCTTCGCAGCGTGCGCCTTCCTGCTCAACGGCTTCCAGACCATCGCGCAGGCCGTGGAGGAGCGCGGCGACGGCGTGACGCTGAAGACCTCCGCGCGGGTGATGCTCGTCTCGATCGCCGCGGCCGGTTTCTTTTACTGTCTCGCCGTGACGGCGGCGTCGATGATGAAGCCGTGGCAGGAACTGGCGGGGGCCGACCTCGCGATGGCCGAAGCCGTGCGGGCGATTCCCTATGGGGAACAATTGGCGCGGCTGCTGCTCGTGGTGCTGCTCGCTTCGCTGTTGAAGACGTGGAACGGCGTCTATTTCGCGGGCACGCGCATTCTCTACGGGCTGGCCGGACGCGGGTTCCTGCCGCGGGGGCTGACGGTCCTTCATCCCGACTATGGTTCGCCCGCGCGGATCGTCCTGCTGATCGGGGCGATCAACATCGGGGGACTGCTGCTGGGGCGCGGTGCCGTGAGTCTTCTCGTCGACACCAGCGCCAGCAGTATCGTCTTCTGTTTCGTCGTCTGCTGCGCGGCGCTGCTGGTGCTGAGACGCCGGCGATCGGGAACGCCGGATTATCTGGTGCCCGGCGGCCGCGCGGTGATCCTGTTCGCGCTGCTGGCCGCGCTGGCGATGGCCGGGACCGCGCTGGTGAACCCGCTGCTGGCGAGAGGGGGCGTTCCCGTCGAGTACATGATCCTCGGCGGCTGGACGCTGATCGGCTGGGGTCTGCTCAGGCGGTGGAAAGCGAGCGGCGGCGTGCCAGGCCGACAAGCAGGAACAGCGCTGCCGCCACGACCGGAATGACCGCATGGAGGAGCCAGAAACGGCTGGCGCCGAACGGCTCCAGCCAGCCGCCGATCCACCCGGCGATTGCAGTCGCCGCGAACAGATGCAGATAATAGATGCCCATCATCGTCGAGTTGATGGTGGCCGGTGCGGTCCGGGCGAAAAGCGCCAGTGAAACCGGGAAGATGTGCGCGAAGGCGAGGCTGGCCAGAAGGTGATACAGGATGAGCGGCCCGAGCCCGACGCCGCCGCCGTCGGCCTCCGCCAGCGCCGATGCGCCCGCCAGCAGCATATAGGCGGCAGCCAGCAGGCCGCAGCCGACGATCATGCGGGTCACCTCGCCTGTCGCGAGGCCGCGGCGGGCGAGGCGGTTCCAGAACCACATCGCGGCGAGCAGGCTCAGGACGGACGTGACCATGTCGATGGAGATGAGCCAGGTGGTGGGCATGTGGAAGGTGCCGATCCACAGATCGGCCGACCGGTTGGCCCAGATCAGATAGGCGTTGAACACCTGCTGGGTCCCGACGACGGCCAGTGCCAGCGGCGGCAGGATCAGCAGCAGCGTCAGGGTGCGCGCCTTTTCGGGCGCCGTCAGCACCGCCTTCGATTGGCCGCCCGTGCGAACGGGCGGGTCCGGCGGCAGATGCGGCCGCCCGGCCAGATAGACGGCAAGCCCGATCAGCATACCGGCGCCCGCGGCCGCGAAGCCGTAGCGCCAGCCCAGCCGCTCCCCCAGCGTGCCCGCGACCAGCGGGGCGGCGATCACACCCGCATTGATCGCCAGGCTGTAGATATGGAAGGCGTTGGCGCGGCGGCCGTCGTCGGTCGGATAGAGGGCGCCGATCTGGGTCGCGAGATTGCCCTTGAAGCATCCCACGCCGAGGATCAGCAGCAGCAGCGCCGGCAGGAACAACGTCTCGCTCGTCATCAGCACGTGGCCGGCGAGCATGAGCAGGCTGCCGAAGATCACCGTGCGGGTCTTGCCGAGATACCTGTCTGCCAGCAGTCCGCCGAAAATCGGGCTCAGGAAGATGGCGCTGCCATAGATGCCGTAGATCGCCGAAGCGAGGGCGACCACCGACAACGGTCCGAGGACGGCTTCAAGACCGGCGCGGAATTGCGGGAAACCGAAGACATGCTCGATATGGCCCGGCTGCAGCAACGTGCCGACCAGATAGAGCACCAGCAGCGTTTGCATACCGTACTGGGCGAAGCGCTCCCACGCTTCGGTGATGACGATCGTGCGCAGGCTGCGCGGATGACCGAAAAAGACCTTGCCCGGATCGCCGGACGAACGGCCGGGCCGCGTCACGCCAGATGGGGCTGGAAATATTTCGGCGGCCGGCCGTGGAACTGCCGGAAGGCGCGGCTGAAACTGGTCTGGTCCGAATAGCCGGTGCGTTCGCCCACCTCGCAGATGGGCGTGCCGTTTTCCAGAAGCTCCCGGGCATAGGCCATGCGCCGGTCGACGCAATACCTGAGCACGGTGGTGCCGAAGCGCAGGCGGAAGCCGCTGGTGAGCTTGCGCCTGTTGATTCCCACCATGCGGCTGAGCGCGGAGAGGGTGGGCGGATTCGCGAAGCAGCGGTCGATGATGTCGCGCGCTTCGTCGAGCCGCGCAAGGTCCCGGCGCGACAGCGGCATATCGGCAAGCTGGCTCGGCCCTTCGTTCAGGAAGGCGATCACCAGACAGAGCAACTCGATCGTCTTTGCTTCCAGAAACAGCCGCCGGAACTGGCCCGTGAAGGTGCAGTTGCGCACGGCCAGCAAGGCTTCCGTCACGGCGGGCGTGAAGGGATGGTTGCCCTGCCCGCTCTGGAGCTGCCAATGCTGGAAGGCCTGCATGACCTGCCGGATATCGCCTTCATCCTCCTCCAGCAGGCGCGTGATCGTTTCCCGGCCGAAGAACGGGGTGATGGTGCGCCATGCCTCGGACGCCAGCAGACGGCTGCGCTGCGAATAGCCTTCGGGCGCCGCCGAAAGCTTGAATCCGGGCCGGTTGACCAGCAACGCCTCACCGGCGGGCATGTGCTCGAGGGAAAGGCCCTCCATCCGGAACTGGATGAAATTCAGATCCTCGAAGACGAAATCGTAATCGAAATCGCGATCGTAGGTGACGTCGGAAATGACGAGGCCGAAATCCCTTTCGAAGAAGAGGACTTCCTGCTGGCCCTGGATCGGCATGAATTCGGAATAGGCCAGCGAGAATTGTCGGGCCGCCGGGCCGGACGTCAGCGGGTCGTGCGCCGAACCGGGATCGTCGAACAGGGCTTCGACCAGCGCCGTGCGGCTGCGGCAGCTGAAATGCGCCGAATTTCCCGCCAGCGCGTGGAAGGCGTTGCCGGTATCCGGACAGTTGGACTCCCCGCGTGCTATTGCGCGCCCCCTTTCCTGCCTTCCGGCTGTTCAGGCAGCCGTCTTATCGTTGCAATATACACGCGAACACATTCGGCGCGAGTCCGTTTGCGCGGTTCCCCTGCTGCTTCGCATGTCATCCAACACAATGAAATATATCGTATTTTTTGGCAGATTCGGCGGCGGTGCTGCATTGTCAAAAACTAGTCACGATGTGTCATTCCTCTCGCGCCTCCTCCCGATACCCTTTCGATCACGGTTCCCCCGTTCAGTGGTGGGCGCTAAATGAGAAAGGGCTGGCTTGGTGGAAATCGGCCGACGAGGTCTGCTTGCATCCGTAACCGCAATGGGGCTGGCGGGCTCTGCTGCCGCCGCGCCGTCGTCTTCTGCCGGTTCGGTATGCGCTAGCCGGGAGTCTGCGCCGATGCATGACGGGTTCGGCCTGAAAACACCTGCCCGTGGGCGGCGCGGCCTCGCCATCACCGGCCATCCCCTGGCGACGCAGGTGGCGGTGGATGTGCTGCGCGCGGGCGGAAACGCCTGTGATGCGTTGCTGTCGGCCGCCATTTCGCAAACGGTGATCGAGCCGCACCTGACCACGCTGACGGGTTGCCTGTCCCTAATGTACCACGACGCGGCGACGGGGAAGACGCGCTACCTGAACGGCAACGTCAACGCGCCGCGCGACCTGCCTGAAAGCTTCAGCGAAGCCGACACCACGACCGGGAAAATGGTGACGGTGCCCGGCTACTGGGCGGCGGTGGAGGCGGCAGCGAAGACCTTCGGCACGCTCTCGACGGCCGAGCTAGTGAAGCCGGCGATCGCATTCGCGCGCGGCGGCATCGCCTGCCACCCTTCGCTCTGGTCGGAGATCTATACGCGCCAGGTCATGCTGGCGCGCACCGAGCAGGGGCGGTCGATGTTCATGCCCCGGCGCGCCATGCTGAATCCCGGCGAGACGCTGTACCAGCCGATGGCCGCGGACACGTTGCAGCGGCTGGGCGAGGAAGGAAGCGGCTGGTTCTATCGGGGCGGCTTCGCGCGCGATTTCACGGAGATCGTCAGGGCGGCGGGCGGAACCGTTACGCGCGACGACATGGCGGCCTACGAAGTGCGCTGGGACGAGCCGGTGCGCGGCCGCTACCGGGACCTCGAGATCGTCGGGGCCGCTCCGCCGGACATGGGCGGGCTGCACCTGATCGAACTGCTCAACATGGTCGAGCTGATGGACATCCGCGCCAACGGACCCGCGAGCGAGTCTCCGGAGACGCTGACCCGGATGATGCTGGCGGCGCGCGACGTCCTGATCCGGGGCTGGAGCTTCGGCGATCCGCGTTACACCGAGCTCGATGTAGAGCGTATCATCTCCAAGGCGTATGCCGCCGAGCGTTACCGCCGGATCATGGCCGGCGACACCGTGGCGGGGCTGATGCCCGGTCGCCCGGGCAGTTGCCACCTGACTGTCGTGGACGCGAACGGCAATGTGGCGACATCGCTGCATTCCACCCTGTCCTTGCCGTGGGTGAACGGGCTGTTCACCCACGGCATTTCGATCTGCGGGCCGGGCAACCACTTCCTGAACACCATGCCGAAGCCGGGCGGGCGGATTTCGGTGCTGATCTGTCCCAACATGCTGTTCCGGAACGGGAAGCCCTTTATCGCTTCCGGTTCGCCCAGCCTGAGCCTGATCTGCAACATCGCCCAGAACATCACCAACATCGTCGATTTCGGCATGAGCATCGAGGAAAGCGTCAGGCGCCCGAGTTTCGGGGGCGTCGTGGACGGCGCCCGGTCGATGAGCGTGGAGGTCGATCTCGGCGAAAGGCTGATCGGGGCCGTCGAAAAGGCCGGCGTTCCGGTCGAGAGGGTCAATCCCTGGAGTTCGCGCCACGGCGCCTTCGAGGGAATTCATTTCACGCCGGACGGCGAGGCGCACGCCTGCGGCGATCCCCGGCGCACGTCTGCGGCGCTCGCAGTCTGAGGTTCAGGACCGCAATCAATCTCAACACAAAAAGGGGGTTAAAATGGTCAGATTCAAAACGACACGGTACGGGATACTCTTGGCTGAATCGGCATTCGTTACATTTGTCTCCGCGCTCGCCGGGCCGGCGCTTGCCGCTGATACGGACGATCGTTTCGCGTTGGAGGAAATCATCGTCTCCGCGCGCAAGCGGGAGGAGTCGTTGCAGAACGTACCGATTTCGGTGACGGCGTTCGATGCCTCTTCGATCGACCTGCACAACTTCACCAACGTGCAGGATATCGCCTACAGCGTGCCGAACATGAATTTCAGCCGCCTGACGACGCTGAGCACGCAGGTCTCCATCCGGGGGGTCAATTCCGCGGACAGCGCGCCGAGCTTCGAAACGGGTATCGCCGCGGTTCTCGACGACGTCTATATCGGCCGTGCGGCGGGCTTCACCACCAATCTGATCGACATCGAGCGCATCGAGATCCTGCGCGGTCCGCAGGGCACGCTGCAGGGCCGCAACGTCACGGGCGGCGCGATCAGCATCGTCACCGAGCGTCCCTCCGACGACTTCTATGTGAAGGGGCGGCTTTCCTATGGGAACTACGACAACCTGATCGCCATGGGCGTTCTGAGCGGCCCGATCGTGCCGGGCAAGCTGGCCGCGAAGCTGGGTGTCAGCCGGGTGTCGCGCGACGGCTTCGGGCACAACGTCACGCTCGACAAGCCGCTCGACAGCGAGAACGCGTGGTCGGTGCGCGGGCAGGTGGCGTTCACGCCGACCGAGGACCTGACCATCCTGCTGACGGGCGATTACGACCACTACAAGAACCATGATTCCCACGGCTATTACGGCCCGCCGGACATCATTCACCTCGAAGGCGATATCCTCACCCGCAAAGCGTATGGCGATGTGTGGAACAACGGCTATCGCAAGGTCGGCGGCGGCGCCGTCAACATCTATTACACGCTCCCCAACGAGATGACCTTCGCCTCCATCACCAGCCTGCGCGGCTATAACGTGCACGCGGTGCAGGAAGCCGATCCGCTCACGAACTTCGGACCCGCAGGGGCGGATACATGGCTGGCGACGGCCATGAACAACCAGAAGCAGAACCAGTTCTCGCAGGAGTTCCGTCTTGCCTCGCCGTCGCACGAGGACCTGACCTGGGTGGCGGGCCTCTATTACTATCGCGACACGCTGAAGAATTATCAGAACTACCTTTTCGGCTACAACACCGGCACGGTGATCGCCGGGTCCAGCATGATCGACGATTCGACGACCAAGACGGACAGCTATGCCGGCTTCGGTTCCATCACCAACAAGTTCACCGAGCGCTTTTCCGTGACCGCCGGGCTCCGGTATACCGTCAACAAGCGGTCGGTGCGGGTGTGGGAAGCGCTGGGACGGGACGGGGTCGATCCGGACCTCGGAGATTACGTGAATTTCCTGTCGCTGGATGATCCGGCGCCGAAGGATTTCCTCGATACGCTGGATCTGGGCACGACGCGCAACAGTGTCACCAACAAGGCGGTGACGGGCGACGTCAGCTTCCAGATGCAATGGACGGACGACGTCTCGACCTTCGCGAAATACGCCCGCGGCTTCAAGGGCGGCGGGTTCAACGGCAGCTTCAACGGCGGCTTCTCGGGCGGGGTCGTGAAGCCGGAATATATCGACTCCTTCGAACTCGGCCTGCGCAGTATGCTCGCGGAAAACCGGGTGCGCTTCAACCTCACCGGGTTCTACATGAAAGTGACGGATGCGCAGACCATGGTCTACGATTCCGCAAATTTCCGGTACGTGACGGCGAACGAGCCGGGCGTGCGCACCTACGGCTTCGAGCTGGACACGGCGGCAGCCGTTACCGAGGAGCTAACGCTCAACTTCTCGACCGGCTTCATGGATTCGAAGGTGATGGGCGGCGCGAACAAGGGGCTGAGACCGCCCTACAGCTCGCGCTGGAGCGTGAGCTCCAGCCTGTCCTACGACAAGCCCGTCACCGACACGCTGAACGTCTACCTGTTCGGCGAGGCCACCTGGCGCGACGGCTATGCGCTGCAGGCGGGTTCTCCGTTTTCCGCCTGGCAGGGAAGCTTCTGGTGGCTGGGCGGCCGGGTCGGCGTGAAGGACAGCGACGACAAGTGGAACCTCGGCTTCTATGTGCGGAATCTGACCAACGAGACGGTGGCGGCCTATGCCACCAACGTGCCGGGTTTCTTCACGGTGGCCTTCCTGCAGCCGCCGCGTACCTACGGCGTCGACCTGACGTTCAAGTTCTAGAAGGTGGGGATGCCCGGCAGTCGTGCGGCTGCCGGGCATCCGGCATATGAGATGACGAAAAGCCCCCGATTCCCACAGACGGGTCTGTCCGCCGACGCGGTGGCGGAAGCTCTGCGCGCCCATGCGGGGCTGGATTCCGCCTCCGTGGAGACCATCGGCTTTGCCCGG
Organism: Sphingosinicella microcystinivorans; assembly: GCF_027941835.1. NCBI lineage: Bacteria > Pseudomonadati > Pseudomonadota > Alphaproteobacteria > Sphingomonadales > Sphingosinicellaceae > Sphingosinicella > Sphingosinicella microcystinivorans. The sequence goes on along the minus strand of NZ_CP116005.1, from coordinate 1,082,575 downwards.
CGCTTCTTCGCCGGGGCCGACGTTGCGGCCGTCGCCGCCGATGCCGCGGGATTGTTCGCCCATGCCGGCCGGGTTTCATCCTATCCCGGTCTGCCGCAGCCGCCGGGTATGGGGCAGATTCAGCGCGAATTGCAGCAATGGGCGCTGGAGCTTCTGGACGCGCCCGAGGGAACTGCCGCGCGGCTGACATCGGGCGGCACGGAAAGCGTGATCCTCGCGCTGAGGGCCTGTCTGAAAACCGCGTTTCCGGGCAAGCCGTCTCCTGCCGGCACACCGCCGGAGATCGTTGCCGCGTGGTCCGCCCATCCCTGCATCGACAAGGCGGCCGAACTGCTCGGGGCAAGGCTGGTCCGCGTGCCGGTCGGGGTCGGCCACGTTGCCGACCCGGCTGCGATGGCGGCCGCCATCACGCCTGCGACGCGGATGCTCTACGTGTCGTTTCCGTCCTACGCCTATGGGCTGGCGGACGATGTCGCCGCCTTCGCGGATCTGGCGCTGGAGCACGGCCTCTGGCTGCATGTGGATGCCTGCATGTCGGGCTTTCTCGCGCCGTTCCAGCGGATGAACGGCGAGGCGATTCCGTTTTGCGGGCCCGGTATCCCGGGCGTCTCCTCGCTGTCGGCCGATTTCCACAAGCACGGCTATTCGGCAAAGGGCGCGTCCGCGCTGCTGCTCGCCGAGGAGGCCGCGCGCGCCATCGACTTCGTCTATTCCGACCACCCCCTGCCGACGATGGCGACGGAAACCCTGGCGGGAACGGCGCCGGGGGCGGCGCTCGCCTCGGCCTGGGCGGTGATGCGCTACCTCGGGGCGGAGGGCTACTGCAAACTGGCTGCGCGTCTAAGTGCCGCCCGGCAGGCCTTCGCGGCGGCGGTCCGCAGCGTTCCCGGTTTCTCCGTGCTCGGCGAGCCGCTGTTCAGCCTGATGGTCGTGACGTCGAGCCGGCACGACATGGCGGCCGTGCACCGGGGCATGGCCGCGCGCGGCTGGTTCACGCTGGCGGTGGCATCGCCGCCGGGCCTTCACCTCAACATCGGCGCGCTCGACGCTCCGCTGGCCGAGCGCTTTGCCGCCGATCTTTCCGAAGTTGTCCGAGACGCTGCATGACCGATCCCATCCGTAAAGTCGTGGAGGAGTATTACAGGGCGATGGTCTCTGGCGACGGTCCGGCCATCGGGCGGCTGTTCGATCCGGAGGCCCGTTTTCAGGGTTGGCGCGACGGTGCCGAGGTGCGGCGCGACCTGCCTGCCTTCATCGCCGTGGTGGAGACGCCGGACGCGCCCGGCGACCGCGAGGAATGGGCCGTCGCCTTCACGCACCGGACGGGGCCGATCGCCGTCGTGCGCGTCGTCGACCGGTTCCGGGGGCGCTACTACACCGACTATCTGACGCTTGCCGAAACGCAGGGCGGCTGGGTGATCGTGAACAAGTGCTTCTATGCCCATCCGCCGGAGACGGAGACGCTTGCCGAAGCCGTGGGAGCGTTGGGGCGATGATGAAAACTTTTGCTGCAGTCTCGCTGGCGCTGGTGCTGGCGGCGACGCCCGCGCCCGCGTCGGCGGCGGAAATGGTCCGGCCGGTGCCGAGCAGCCTCGGTGCCTCGGGCGTCATGTTCGACACCAGGGCGAAGGCGAACGGCGAAACCTATCGCATTCACGTCGCGCTGCCCCCCGGCATGGAGCCGGGCGCGCGCTATCCGGTCGTCTATCTCCTCGATGCCGACTGGCACTTCCCGCTCATGGCCGAGACGGCGCGGCTGCTGGTCGAGGCGGGCGCCATCGCGCCCGTGATCGTCGTCGGCATCGGATACCGCGTCACGCGGCCGATGGAGACCATCACGCTGCGCACGCGGGATTTCACGGTTGCCGGAGACAGGCCCCACGAAGAGCTGATCCGCAAGATCGTCGGTGAAGGGCCGGTGATCCGCACCGGCGGCGCGGAGGCTTTCCTCGCCTTCATCCAGCAGGAGCTGAAGCCCGCGATCGCCGCGCGCTTTCCGGCCGACAACGGCCGAACGGCCCTGTTCGGCCATTCGCTGGGCGGCACCTTCGGGCTCAACGTGCTGTTCCGCCACCCCGAGAGCTTCACCGCCTACGGGCTTTCAAGCCCGCCGGTGCTGTGGGGCGAAGAGGAGGCGCTGAAACTGGAGACGGACCGGGCGGCCCGGCATCGGGACCTGCCCGTAGAGCTGGTGCTATCCGTGGGCGGCGACGAGCGCACGCTTGCCCACGTGCTGGGCCTGCCGCCCGCAATGAAGGCCGAAGAGGAAAAGATGCTGGCGGCCTTCGGCAACCCGGACCCGGCGGCGCAGCTCATGGGGTTCGACAGCCGGCTGCGCGGGCGGGCGTATCCGGGGCTGCGCTATTCGGGCCTCACCATCTATTCCGGCCACGGTCACGGCAGCGTGCCGATCCCGGCCTTCGCGGCGGGGCTTCTCGCCTTCTTCAAGGCCGGCGCCGGGGACGGCCGCTAACATGCGGCCGGACGCGGCGGCCGACGCCGTCATCATCGGCGCCGGGATCATGGGCTGCTCCATCGCGCTGGCGTTGGGACGGCGGGGCCGGCGCGTCGCGGTGATCGACCGGCTGCCGGCGGCGGGCTACGGCTCCACCTCTTTCTCGTCCGCGATCATACGGCCCTATTATTCGACCTGGGAAGGCTGTGCGCTCGCCTGGGAGAACCACTTCCACTGGCAGGACTGGCGCGCGTTCGTCGAGGCGGACGAGACGACGGAGGTCGCCCGCTACATCGAATGCGGCTGCCTCGTCCTGCGCAGCGCCTCGGACCGCTTTTCCACCCGCTCGCTGGACCTCATGCGGCAACTGGGCGTGCCCTGCGAACTGCTCGGCACGGATGCGCTTCAGGCCGAACATCCGGGCATCGACGTCGCGAGCTTTCAGCCCGTTCGCCGTATCGACGACCCGCTGTTCGGAAACCGGGCCGAGGACCCGCTGATCGGCGCGCTCAAGGTGCCGGGGGGCTACATAAACGATCCGCAGCTGGCGGCGCGGAACCTGCAGGCCGCGGCGGAGGCGCACGGCGCGCGATTCCGCTTCCGGGCCGAGGTCGCGGCGATCCGGCGGGCGGGCGGCGCGGTCGAAGGCGTGACGCTCGCGGACGGAAGCCGGATCGACAGCCCGGTCGTGATCAATGCAGGCGGCCCGTTCTCGACCGCCGTCAACCGGCTTGCCGGCGAGGACGTGCTGGCGGGGATGCAGGTGACGATGCGGGCGCTGCGCAACGAGGTCGCCTATCTCGACGCGCCGCCCGGGCTTTCCGGCGGCCACGCCCGCGTGCTCTCCGACGGCGACGGAGGCGTATACATGCGGCCCGAGACCGGCGACCGGCTGGTGGTGGGCTCGCTGGAGCCGCCCTGCGACACGCTGGAATGGGTGGACCCGGCTGCGCTGGACGGGAATTTCACCGACCAGTGGACCAACCAGGTCTGGCGGGCGGCGCTTCGCTTCCCGGACCTGCGCATTCCGAACAAGACCAGCGGCATCGTCGCGCTCTACGATGTCAGCAGCGACTGGATTCCCGTCTACGACCGGTCGGACCTGCCCGGCTATTTCATGGCCGTCGGCACCAGCGGCAACCAGTTCAAGAATGCGCCGATGGTCGGGGAGCTGATGGCGTCTCTCGTCGAGTACGTGACGGCGGGCGGAGACCATGACGCGCAGCCGCTCGAGTTCACCCTGCCGCGGCTCGATCTTCCGCTGAACCTCGGTTTCTTCTCCCGCAGGCGCATGCCCAGCGCGGAGTCCAGCAACACGGTGTTCGGGTGAGCGCGGACGATACGGCGGCGCGTGAGAAAGGCCACGCCCACTGGACATCGAACCTGACCTTCATCCTGTCCGCCATGACCGCCGCGATCGGTCTCGGCAGCATCTGGAAGTTTCCCTACCTGGCCGGCTCCGGCGGCGGCGGCGCCTTCGTCGTGGTCTATCTGCTGACCTGCGCGATCATCACCGTGCCCGTGCTGATCGCCGAGCTGATGCTGGGGCGGCGCGGGCAGGCCGACCCGGCGACGGCGATGCGGCGCGTGGCGACCGACGTGGGGGCGAGCCCGCGCTGGGCATGGATGGGCGGGGCCAGCATTCTGGCGGTGTTCGCCATCGGCACCTATTACAGCGTGGTCGGCGGCTGGGTGTTCGCCTACACCGCCAAGACCGCGACGGGGCAGTTCCGGGATCGCCCGGCGGCCGAGGTCGTCGGCCTCTACGATCGCTTCATGGCCGATCCGTGGAGCCTTGGGCTCTGGCACGGGCTGTTCATGGCGGCGACCGTGTTCGTGATCGCGTTCGGCATCCGCAAGGGGATCGAGCGTTCGTCCGAGATGTTCATGACCGCGCTGCTGCTGATCCTGCTGCTGCTGGTCGGCTACGCGATGGTCGAGGGCGACTGGCAGCGCGGGCTCACCTTCCTGCTGAAGCCCGATTTCGAGGCGCTGACGCTGCGCAACATGCTGACCGCCGTCGGCCTGTCCTTCTTCACCATCGGAACGGGCATGGCGATCATGATGACCTACGGGTCGTACCTGACGCACCGCATGTCGATCGCGGCGTCGGCCATCAAGGTGGCGCTGTCGGTGCCCGTCTGCGCCATGATCGCGGGCTTCGCCATCTTCCCGCTGGTGTTCGCCAACGGGCTGGACCCGGCGGGCGGACCGGGGCTGGTGCTCGTCACGCTGCCGATCGCCTTCGGGCAGATGCCGGGCGGCACGTTCTTCGGCACGCTCTTCTTCATCCTGGCGAGCTTCGCCGCGCTCACGTCCGCCATCGCGGGCATGGAGCCCTCGGTCGCCTGGTCGGAGGAGCGGGGGATACCGCGCGTCGCCGCCGCCATCGTCATCGGCGTCGTGAGCTGGGTTCTGGGTCTGGGCACGGTGTTGTCGTTCAACCTCTGGGCGGACTGGCACCCCCTCGGTTTCCTCGCGCCCTTTGCGGGAATGACGGTGTTCCAGATCGTCGACTTCATCACCTCGAACATCATGCTGCCGCTGATCAACATCCTGATCGCGCTGTTCGTGGGCTGGATCATGCCGCTGCCCATCCTCGAGCAAGAACTCGGCGCCGGGCGGCCGAAGCTGATGCGGCTGTGGCGCTTCCTGCTGCGGCTGGTGGCGCCCGCGCTCATCGCGGCGGTGCTGCTCGCCGGTATCATCGGAAGCTGAAACGATCGCGCTCTAGCGCTTGAGAAAGCCGCGCGTGAACAGGCGGATCATGAACGCGTTGCGTTCCGAGATCATCGTCTTCGAGTACATGGACTTGCCGAACGCCTGCTGGGCGAACGGCTCGATGACGGCCGGGCCGATGAAGTCGAACACCATGTAGATCGCGGCCCACTCGCGGTCGACGTCCGCTTGCAGGAAGCCGAGCCGCGCATTGTTGTCCACGAACTGGCGCATCACGGCCAACATCTCGTCGAACAGCGCCTGGCTGCCGGGCGTGCGCTCCATCAGCGACATGCGCGCGTACATGAGCGCATCCCGGTCGCGGGGAATCCAGTCGAGCGCATCCTCGACCGCCTGTTCGAGCACCTCTACGGAGGAATGCTCCAGCACGGCCGCATAAAGCGCGCGAATCTCCTCGAGAACATGCGCGTCGATGGCTTCGCGCAGGCCGTCCTTCGATCCGAAATGCGTGCGCACCAGCCCGAGCGAGACACCGGCCTCGGCAGCGATCTCGCGCAGGCCCACGGCAGCGAAGCCCCGTTCGGCGAACAGCTTCATCCCGGCCTTCAGAAGCTGGCGGCGGCCCGGGGCCTCGACCTGACTCACGATCGTGTTCCTTCAAAACAGGACTATACAGACGTATACATTCGTTATATACGGTCGTATACGCGAGGGGAAATTAGACACGATCCCGATCTGGATTTCCAGCGGGCAGCAGGGAGGGGCTCATGGTTTCGATGATGAAGAGGTGCACGGCAGGCTTGCTGATCGGCGCGGCGGGTCTGGCCGTCGCCACAACGTCGGCGCTGGCGCAGGAGGAAGGCGTCGCGGAGCGCGAGGAAATCGTCGTCACCGCTCAGCGGCGGACGCAATCCATTCAGGACGTGCCGATCTCGATTTCGGCGCTCAGCACCAAGGACATCGAGCGCGCCGGCTTTACCGAGTTCGACGACTATGCGACGCGTATCCCGAACCTCAGCTTCTCCGCATCCGGTTCGAGCTCGACGGACGGCGCGCTGTCCATCGCGATCCGCGGCGTGTTCGGCAACAACACGACCGGCTTCTACATCGACGATTCGCCGCTGCTGGCGACGCTCAATCCGCGCGTCGTCGATCTGGAGCGCATCGAGGTGCTGCGCGGCCCGCAGGGCACGCTCTACGGCGCGCGCTCGATGGGCGGCACGGTGCGGCTCATCACCGTTCAGCCCGATCTCGACGCGGTTTCCGGCCGTGCGCACGCGCTCGTATCGGGCATCCGCGAGGGCGGCACGAACTACGGCTTCGACGGCGCGGTGAACGTGCCGCTGGTGCCCGGCGTGTTTGCCGTGCGCGCGGTCGGCTACGTCCAGGAGAACGGCGGCTTCATCGACCGCGCGCCGCGCAACGATGCGCCGACGCCGTTCCCGGTGCGCAAGAACATCGACAGCGGGTCGGTGCGGGGTGTGCAGCTTTCGGGCCTGCTGTCGCTGGCGGGCGGCGATCTCACCATCGCGCCGCGCATCATGTACGAGCGCACCGAGCGCGACGGCCGCACGCAGGCGGATTTCAGGGCGGGCAACCGCGTCAACCTGCGCCAGTACGACATCGACGAGCCGAGCGAGAACGAGTGGACGCTCGCGACGCTCACGGCGACGTACAACGCCCCGTTCGGCACGTTCCTCGCCGCGACCTCGTGGTTCGACCGCAGCTACAACGATTCCGAGGATTTCTCGGAATGGACGACGGCAGTGCTCGGCTTCCAGGGCGCGTCCACGACCTATTCGGAAACCGACCAGAAGATCTTCAGCCAGGAATTGCGCTTCGTGTCGGGCTGGGACGGTCCGGTCGATCTCACGGCGGGTCTCTTCTACCAGCGCTCGAAATCGGACTGGCGCTTTCCCACCACGATCGTCGAGGGCTTCTCCGACGATGCCTTCAATCTCGACAACCCCACGAAGATCACCGAGAAGGCCGCGTTCGCCGAGGCGACGTGGCACGTGACCGACGCGCTCCGCATCATCGTCGGCGCGCGCGCCTTCAGGAACGAGGTCGATTTCAATCTCCGGCAGGGCGGTGACTTCATCGGCCCGGACGAGTTTTACGCGGGCAGGCAGAGCGAGAAAGGCGTAACCCCCAGGGTTGGCGTCCAGTACGATATCGACGACGACCGGATGCTGTATTTCACCATGTCCGAAGGCTTCCGCGTCGGCGGCGTGAATTTCTATTCGGCCGCGCTGTGCGAAGCGGAGATCGAGGGTCTCGGCCTCGGCGACACGACGACGTTCGATTCGGATTCGCTGCGCGCCTACGAGGCGGGATTGAAGTCGTCCTGGCTCGATCGCCGCATGACGGTGAACGTCGCCGCCTTCCGCATCGACTGGAAGGACCTGCAGCAGCGGCAGGGGCTCGGCTGCGGCTTCTCGCTCAATGTCAACGCGGGCGAGGCGCGGCTTCAGGGTGCGGAACTGGAATTCGACCTGCTGCCGTTCGACGACACGCGCATTCTCTTCAACGTCGGCTACGTGGATACGGAAATCACCGACACGGGCGGGCTCAGCACGGTCACGCGCGGGCAGGCGATCCAGAACGTGCCGAAGTGGACGTGGAGCGTTGCGCTCGACCAGGATTTCAAGGTCGGTTCGATCCCGGCTTTCCTGCACGCCGACTATTCCTACACCGGCGGCAGCTGGAGCGGGAACAACAACCCGACGACGCCGCTGCGCCGGCCTGCATTCAAGGTCGCGAACGCGCGGCTCGGGGCGGAATTCGGGCTGGGCAGGATCGCGCTGTTCGTCGACAACATCTTCGATGAAGCGGCGAACTACGCGGACATTCCCCCGCTCGGCGTGCAGACGCCCGGTCGGCCGCGGATCGTCGTCAACCAGCCGCGGACGATCGGTATCGAGTGGCGCCGCAATTTCTAGCGCCCGTTTTCAGCACAGGGGCGCGCCCGCATCGTTCATGGGCGCGCCGCCACTTCGGAGATCACGATGTCTGATGCAACGCCTCGCAAGGCTGCGGCGCTCGAGAGGCTGCGCGCCCGCACGCGGGGCTCGGCGGCGATGCGCCCGCGCGCCGCGCGGCTGCTCGCGCTCGAGGCGGTTCCCACCTTTGCGATGCCGGTGCCGCTTTACATCGAAAGCGGCGACGGGGCGTGGATGACGGACGTGGACGGCAACGCCTACCTCGATCTCGCGATGGGCTTCGGGTCGCTCGTCCTCGGCCACCGCCCGCCCGAGGTGGTGGCCGCGATGCACCGCCAGATCGACAGGGGCTGGCACACGATCCTGCCGGGCACCGCCCAGATCGAGCTCGCCGAGCTGCTCGCGGAGGCCGTGCCGTGCGCCGGGAAAGTAGCGTTCCAGAACTCGGGCACGGAAGCCACGATGTTCGCGATGCGGCTCGCGCGCGCGTTCACGGGCAAGGACCGGGTCGCGGTGTTCGGCGGCGGCTACCACGGCACGCACGACTATGCGCTGGTGCAGGAAGACCCGACGACGCCGGAGGCGGCACCGGGCATCAGGACGGTCGGCGGCGGCATTCCCGGCGCGGTGCGCGACCGGACGATGCTCGCGCTGCCCTATCGGAACGCGGCCGCGTTCGATCTCATCCGCAAGCACCGGGACGAGCTGGCGCTGGTCGTGATCCAGCCCGTTCAGAACACCGTGCCGCATCTCGACAACGGCGCCTATCTGCGCGACCTCAGGGCGGTGTGCGACGAGGCGGGCGTGCTCCTGATGTTCGACGAGGTGGTGACGGGCTTCCGCCTCGCCTACGGCGGCGGGCAGGTCTATTACGGCGTCACGCCCGATCTCGCGGCGTTCGGCAAGATCATCGGCGGGGGCACGGCTGTCGGCGCGGTGTGCGGCCGCGCCGATATTCTCGGGCTGTTCGCCAAAGGCGGCACGGCGGGCGTGTTCGCGGGCGGAACCTTCAACGGCAATCCGCTGACCATGGCCGCGGGCGCGGCGACGCTGCGCGCGCTGAAGGCGCGCAAGGACACGCTCTATCCCGCGCTCGAGGCGCGGGGCGCGCGCATGGCCGGAGCGGTTGCCGCGCACTGCGAGACGCACGAAATGGACGTGACGCTGATGCACGCCGCGTCGATCCAGTGCTTTCATTTCCGGAAAGGCCCGATCCATTCCTTCCGCGAGACCTACCCGAGCAATCGCGCCGCCGAGGAGGCATTCTACGCGCTCGTGCTCGATCGCGGCGTGCTCCTGCCGAGCTTCCACGTCTATTTCCTCTCCGCCGCGCACGACGACGCCATGATCGACCGCGCCACCGGCGCGTTCATCGAGGCGCTCGACGATTGCCGCGCCGACGGGCTGCTGTGATGAAAAACGACGATCTTCTGGCCTGGGACCTGCTCGAGGCGCAGGCGGAAACGCTTGCAGGCAAGGACTTCCTGCGGTTCCACAGCGGGCGTGTCAGCTACGCCGCGATTCTCGCGCTTGCCGAGGCCACGGCCGGGCGGCTCCACACCGCCGGCGTTCGCCCCGGCGACATCGTGCCGACCTTCTTGCCGAACGGCATCGCCGCCGCCGCGGCATGGTTCGCGCTCATGCGGCTGGGCGCGGTATGGGCGCCGATCAACACCGAGTTCCGCGGTGCCCAGCTGGTCGCCGCGCTGAACGCGACGGGCGCGCGGCTGATCGTCCTGGCGCCGCACTTCGCCGAACTGATCGCCGGCGTGCTGCCCGATCTCCCTTCGGTGCAGGATGTGATCGTCGTCGGCGCGCCTGCACCCGACATGGGCCCGGTCCGCGTCCGCGGTCTGGAAGACATCGCGGCGGAGACGCCTGCGCCGTGCGCCGGCGTGGAGCGCACGACGATCGCCATGATCCAGTTCACGTCGGGCTCGACGGGCGTGTCGAAGCCCGTGCAGCTCAGCCACGGCTATCTCGTCGGGCAGGCGCGGCTCACCTCGCGCCATTTCGATTTGAGGGAGAGCGATGTCGTCTATTGCCCGTTCCCGCTCTATCACTGGGATGCGACCATCGGCACGGTGATGGGATCGCTCGTCACGGGCGCGACGGCCGCGCTCGGCGAACGCTTCAGCGTCTCGCGCTTCTGGGACGATATCCGGGCCTTCGACGCCACGATGTTCGATTTCATGGGCTCGACGCTCACCTTCCTCTATCAGCGCCCGCCCGATCCGCGCGACCGCGAGCATCGCGTCCGCCTCGCGTGGGGGCTGCCGATGCCGGAATTCCGCGCGGACTTCGAGGCCCGCTTCGGCTTCCCGCTGTTCGAGGGCTACGGCAGCACCGAAGGCGGCGTGTGCGTGTTCCAGAACCTCGGCGAAACCTATCCCAAGGGCAGCTGCGGCCGGACCGCGCCGGAGTTCGCGCTCAAACTGCTCGACGACGCAGGCAATCCGGTTCCCACCGGCGAGGTCGGCGAGATCGTCACGCGGCCCCACGATCCGACGCTGATGTTCAGCGGCTATCTCGGCATGCCCGAGGTGAACGCGGAGCTGATCCGCGACGGCTGGTATTACACGGGCGACCTCGGGCGGCTGGACGCGGCGGGCAATCTCTATTTCGCGGGCCGGAAGAAGGACATCATCCGCCGCCGCGGCGAGAACATGTCGGCGCTCGAGATCGAGCGCGCCATCGAGACGCATCCGGCGGTGTTCGAGGCCGCGGCGTTCGGCGTGCCGAGCCCGGCGACGGAGGAGGACGTCGCCGTCGCGGTGGTGCTCCGCCCCGGCGCCGTGCTCACCGACGACGAGCTGCGCGCCTACTGCGAAGGGCGCATGGCGCGCTACATGGTGCCGGAGCACGTCCTGTTCCTCGACCTGCTGCCCAAGACGCCGACCGAAAAGATCGACAAGCCGGCGCTGAAACGCCTGTTCGCGGAAACGCGCGGGTGAGCGCACCCGGCCTTCGGCGCACGCTCACGCCGTTGCAGCTGGCCGCGATCGGCATGGGGACGACGATCGGCGTCGGCTGGATCGTCGTGACCGGCGGCTGGATCGCGCGCGCGGGACCGCTGGGGGCCGCACTCGCGTTCCTCGTCGGCGGCGCGGTGATGGGGCTCGTCGCGCTCTGCTACGCCGAGGCCGCGACGCGGGCGCCGGAGGCGAACGGCGAGTACGGCTATGTCTCGATGGCGTTCGGGCGCGGCTGGGGCTTCGTGGTCGGCTGGAGCGCGCTTCTCGGCTACGTCGGCATCTGCGGCTTCGAAGGGCTGGCGCTCGCGTGGCTGCTCGGCGTGCTGGTGCCGGATTTCACCGGGCCGACGCTCTACACGTCGGTCGGCGTGCCGGTGCGCCTGCTCGACCTTGCCGTCATCATCGGCGGCGCGCTGTTCTTCACCGCGATCAACTATTTCGGCGCGCGCCAATCGGCGCGCGTGCAGGTGGCGGTCACGGTGGGCAAGGTGCTGCTGAGCTTCGGATTCGTCGCCATCGGTTTCGCCGGAGGTACGCCCGCCAATCTGGAGCCGGGGTTTCTGCCTGCGGAGGCGCCGTGGCGCGGCGTGCTCGCCGTGCTCGTGATGGTGCCGGCGTGGTTCTGCGGTTTCAACGCGCTGCCGCAGGCGCTCGGCGAGGCGCGGGAACGCCCGGCGGCGCGCGCGCTCGCCGGTTTGCTCGGCATGGTGATCCTGCTGACGACGCTGTTCTACGTCGCCGTCATCACCGCCACCGCCTTCGCCGCGCCGCGCGGTGTCCTCGACGGCGCGGAGCTTCCGGTGGTGGCGGCGATGGAGGCGGTGGCGGGTCCGTGGGGCGGCCGTATCGTGCTCGTCGCCGGCGTCGTCGCGCTGCTCAGCGCGTGGAACGCGGCGATGTTCGCGGCCTCGCGGCTGCTCTATGCGCTGGCGCAGGACGGCGCCCTGCCGTCAGCGCTCGCGTGCGTGCATTCGAAGAACGGCACGCCCGCGAACGCCGTGCTGTTCGTGGGCGTGATCGCGCTCCTCGGCGGTCTCGTGGGCCGCGCCTTCATCGAACCGCTGGTGCAGATCGGTGCGATGGGCTTCGCGGTTGCCTTCATCGGCGCCTGCCTGTCGAGCCTCGCGCTCCGGCGCGGCTCGGGAGCTGGCGGCTTTCCCGTGCTGGCTGCGTGGGTGGGGGTGCTCGCGCTCGCGGGCGTGGCGATCTATTCGGCATGGACGATCCTCGCGGACGCGGGCGAACGCCTGCCGGAGGCCGCGGCGCTGGCGCTCTGGGCGGGTCTCGGCGCGGCGATGTGGGCGTTCGCGCGCGCCCGGAAGGCAAGGGTCTCGTGACGGCGCGCGGCAGGCCGGAGCGCCCAGTCATGGTATCTGCCCATGCGGACGTGTTCCGCCGCTACCCGGAGGACGGGCCGGAGCGGTTCCGCGCGTCGCTCGGGGCCGATGCCGCAAGCGCCGTCACGGTGCCGCTACGCCCCTGGCGCTAAAGGGCAATTGTCTTTGCGACCGCGATGCGGCATCGCTCCCGCCGGACGAACGAGGAGCGGGCGATGGGTGCGTTGCGGACACTGTATCCGGCGATCGAGCCGTATGAATCGGGTATGCTCGACGTGGGCGACGGGCATCGGGTCTACTACGAGCGATCGGGGAAGCCGGGCGGCAAGCCCGCGGTGTTCCTGCACGGCGGCCCCGGCGGCGGCTTCTCGCCCGCGCACCGGCAGCTGTTCGATCCCGATGTCTACGACGTCATGCTGTTCGACCAGCGCGGCTGCGGCCGGTCGCTGCCCTACGCGTCGCTGGAGGCGAACACCACGTGGCATATCGTGGCCGACATCGAGCGGCTGCGCGCGCTCGTCGGCGCCGAGACATGGCTGGTGTTCGGCGGCTCATGGGGCTCGACGCTCGCGCTCGCCTACGCCGAAACCCACCCCGAGCGGGTCAGCGCGCTGATCCTGCGCGGCATCTACATGTGCACGCGGCCGGAACTCGCGTGGTACTACCAGTTCGGTGTCTCCGAGATCTTCCCGGACAAGTGGGAGCGGTTCGTCGCGCCGGTGCCGGTGGCGGAGCGCGGCGACATGATCGGCGCCTACCGCCGCCTGCTCACTGGAGACGACGAGGCGGCGAAGCTCGCCGCGGCGAAGGCGTGGAGCGTCTGGGAGGGCGAGACGGTCACGTTGCTGCCCGATCCCGCGCTCTCCGAATCGTTCGGCGATGGCCACTATGCGCTCGCCTTCGCGCGGATCGAGAACCACTATTTCCATCACGGCGCATGGCTCGAAGAGGGCCAGCTATTGAAGAACGCCGGACGGCTCGGCGGCATTCCGGGCGCCATCGTGCACGGCCGCTACGACATGCCGTGCCCCGCGCGCTACGCCTGGGCGCTGCACAAGGCCTGGCCCGACGCGGCGTTCCATCTCGTCGACGGCGCTGGACACGCCTATTCGGAGCCGGGAATCCTTCACCATCTCATCGAAGAGACGGATCGCTTCAGAAACGCTTGAGGAGAAGCGAGCGTCCGCTCAGGCAGCGTGCGCGGCGGGCTTGGGCGTGGCCGCGCCTTCCAGCTCGTCCTCGCCGACGACGCGGTTGCGGCCCGTCTCCTTGGCCCGGTAGAGCGCCATGTCGGCGCGCTCGACGAGCGTGTCGACCGTGTCGTTCCAGCGCAGCTGCGCGATGCCGAGCGACAGGGTGATGCGGCCCACCTCCTTGTTGCTGTTCTTGGCCCGCACGCTGCGCGACGAGATGTAGTCGCGGATCTGCTCGCAGATGTCGTGCGCGGCCTGCAATGTCTTGCCGGGCAGCACGATCACGAACTCCTCGCCGCCGAAGCGCGCGGGGTAGCCGACGCCGTGCGAAAGCTGTTCGAGGCTCTGGCCGACGAGGCGCAGCACCTCGTCGCCCATGCGGTGGCCCCACGTGTCGTTGAACTGCTTGAAGTGGTCGATGTCGCAGAAGGCGAGGCAGAGCGGCTTGCGGTCGGCGAGCGCGCGGCCCGCCTGCGCCTCCAGATACGAGGTGAACGCCTTGCGATTCGAAAGGCCGGTGAGCGGGTCCGTGCGGCTTTCGGTGCGCGCCGTCTCCAGGTCCTGCTTCAGCATGTTGATCTCTTGGCCCGAGATCGCAAGCTGGGCTTCCAGCCGCTCGGTCTTGTCGATCATCGCGCCTGTCGCGCTGACGAGCTCGGCGAGCAGCGCGCGCTGTGTGTCGACGTCGCCGGCGGCGTTGATGCTGTTGGAGCTTTCCCGCAGCGCGCGGCTGTAGTCCTTGGCGTTGCCGCCGGTCTCCTCGACATAGTGCGCCATGCGCTTCAGCTGCGCCTGCGTCTGGTCGATGAGCACGCTGAGGTCGGAGGGCAGCGAGGCGCCGTAAAGCTCCCGGCGGATATTGTGCATCGCCCGCGTCGAGACCCGGCCGACCGTCTGCATCACGGCATCGACGGCGACGCGCAGCTCGGGGTCGGACCCGGTGACGTAGCGATACCAGAATTCATAGTTCGCGGGCGTCGGCGCGATCCCTCCAGCCTCCATGTGCTGTCGGATTTCGTCGAATATCTGCCCCGTATCTGTCATCTGGCCCGCCGAATGTCCCCTGAGGCCCGCCCGCGGCGTTTCCGTGCCCGTTTCGGCACACGGAAGCCCCGACCGGCCGGCCCATTCATGCAGACCTATCGCAGGCTCTGGTTAAAATTTCCGAAAAGGCCCGTAAAATCAGGCGCGCGCGGACACCGAAAGGAAGTCGGGGACCGGGCCGTTCCAGCTGCCGTCGTCGATGTCCTCGTCGCGGCGCGGCCGGGGCGCGGCCCGGGATGCCGGTGCTGGTGACGGTGTTGGAGCCGGTGCCGGCGCCTGTTCGGCGGGCGGCGTCGCGGCGGGCTTGCGGTCGCCGTCCCGGGCGCGCTTCCCGCCCCTTGCCCTCGCGGCGGGCGCGCGGTCGTCCTTGCCGCCGTCGCCGGTATCGGCCTGCGGCGCATTGCCGCGGCGGTCGATGCGCACGCCGATCAGCTTCTCGATGTCGGCGACGAGCTCGGCGTCGGCGGGGGTGACGAGCGTCACCGCGATGCCGGTCTTGCCGGCGCGGCCGGTGCGGCCGATGCGGTGGACGTAGTCCTCGGCGTTGAACGGCACGTCGTAGTTGAAGATGTGGCTGACGCCCTTGATGTCGAGGCCCCGGGCGGCGACGTCCGACGCGACGAGGATCGAGATGCGGTCGGCCTTGAAGTCCTCCAGCGTCGACAGGCGGTCGCGCTGCTCCATGTCGCCGTGGATCTGCCCGGCGCGGAAGCCGTCGCGCTTCAGCGAGTCGGCGAGCTCCTTCACGTCGCGCTTGCGGTTGCAGAAGACGATCGCGCTCGTCACTTCCGCAGCGCGCAGCAGGCCGCGCAGCGCCTGCTTCTTCTCGCGCGGCCCGGTCATCAGCAGCGACTGCGCGATGTTGGCGTTGGTGCTCGATTGCCGCGCCACCTCGATCATGCGCGGGTCCTTGAGGAAGCGGTCGGCGAGCTTCTTGATGGGCGGCGCCATGGTGGCGGAGAAGAGCAGGCTCTGCCGGTTCGGGCCGAGCAGCGAGCAGATGCGCTCGACGTCGGGGATGAAGCCCATGTCGAGCATCCGGTCGGCCTCGTCGATGACGAGGATGTCGACGCCCGACAGCAGGATCTTGCCGCGCTCGAACTGGTCGAGCAGGCGGCCGGGCGTGGCGATCAGCACGTCCACGCCCTTCTCCAGCGCCTTGTCCTGATCGCCGAAGCTGACGCCGCCGATCAGCAGCGCCATCGAGAGGTTGTGGTTCTTGCCGTACTTCAGGAAGTTCTGCGCCACCTGGTCGGCCAGCTCGCGCGTCGGCGCGATGATGAGCGAGCGCGGCATCCGGGCGCGGCCGCGGCCATGGGCGAGGATGTCGATCATCGGCAGCACGAAGGAGGCCGTCTTGCCGGTGCCCGTCTGCGCCACGCCGATGATGTCGCGGCCCATCAGCACCAGCGGAATCGCTTGCCGCTGGATGGGGGTCGGCTCGTTGTAGCCGCTGTCGGCAACGGCCGCGAGAAGCTCGTCCGAAAGGCCGAGGGCGTGAAAGCTCAAATTCAATGACCTTGTGCAGGCGTTAAAGAAAGGCCCTGCGCGGCGCTTTTGGCGCTTCCCGGCCAAATGTCAAGAAAGCCGCGTACCGGGGGCCGACGAAATCGTGTCTCAGCGGACGATCTGCACCCGGTCGCGGCCCCCGGTCTTGGCGAGATACATGGCCGCATCGGCGGCTTTCAGGGCGTCGGCGGGCGCGCATCCGCGCGCCATTGCCGCCACGCCGACGCTGATCGTCACCGGCACGACGCCCTCGGGCATGTCGTCGGTGTCGGAGCACGCCTTGCGCAGCGCCTCGCAGAGACCCGCCGCCTGATCGAGGCTGCGGCCCGGCATCAGCACGGCGAACTCCTCGCCGCCGAGCCGCCCGACGAGCCCGTGCCGCCCGACGATGGCCGTGGCGAGTGCGCCGACATGACGCAGCACGGCATCGCCGACGTCGTGGCCGAAACGGTCGTTGACGGACTTGAAGTGGTCGACGTCGAACAGCGCCACCGAAAAGGCGGTGCCGTTCGCGTTGGCGGCTTCGCCGGCGGCCTCGAGTCGGGCAAGGAACATGCGCCGGGAGGCGGTTCCGGTCAGCTCGTCCGTCGAGGCCTGCCGCTCGGCGATCGCGGCGAGCGCGTCGCGCTCGTCGAGCACCGAGGCGACGGGGAGCGCCGGGAGGAAGGCGACCGCCAGGAAGAACTGGAAGAAGTAGATGCGGTCGGCAACGTCTCCGGGCATCAGGGCGATCGGCCCGGAGCCGATGGTCGTGAAATAGGAGCCGATGCAGGCGACGGTGACGATGGCGACCGTGGCGCCCGCCGAGCGCAGGCGGAACGTCGTCAGCAGCATCGGCGGCAGCAGCAGGAACAGCATCGGCCAGCGCGTCTGCGCGAACACCATGACGCTGAGGCCCGTCACCAGCGCGAACAGCGCCGCGGCCTCGATTACGCTGCGGCCTTGCAGGAACGAGCGCTTCCCGGACCAGATCGCGAAGACGATGAGCAGGATCGGCGTCACCAGCAGCAGCCCGAGCGTGTCGGAGGCGAACCACGACAGCCAGCTGCGGCCCATCGCCTCGTCCACCGCCGCGGACATGAACGGCGCGCTCAGCGAGGCCGAGAATGCGGCAGCGACGAGGGACGATGCGATGAATTTCAGGAGATGGTCGGGGTGCTCCAGCTGCAGCGGCCCGCCGATCAGGCGCCGCGTGAGAAGCGCGGCAAGGGCGGCCTCGGCGATGTTGACCGCGGCGAAGGGGGCCGCCGCGAAGGCCGGATAGCCGCCGAGCAGGTTGGCCGCGAAACCGGCGACCCAGACCGAGACGACATAGGGAGTCCAGCGCCGTGTCGGCACGACCAGCAGCGCGGCGAGCACGAGCGCGTTCGCGGCCCACACCGTCGCCATGCCGACCGACCACGTCGTCAGGCGGATGTTGATGAGCGCGACGACGAAATGCGCAAGGCCGATGACGAGCGGACCCGTGGTGAACGGGCCCTTTGCCCGCACCGCGCGCTTCTCGATCGTGTAGAAGCCCTGATTCAGCATGAGTCCCCGCCCGTTTCAGGGCGCGATATAGCGTGTATCCTGAATTTAGCCTTTACAAAAAATGCGGGCGGAACCGAAGCCCCGCCCGCATCCCGATGTGTACCCGGTCCTAGAACTTGAAGCCGGCCCCGACCCCGTAGCGGCGCGGCTCCAGCGTGAAGATGTTCGTGAACAGGCCGGACGATGCGTCGGTCACGTACATGCCCGTCGTCGCGCTGTTGTCGAGCAGGTTCTGCACGAAGCCCCGGATGTACCAGCGGTCGTTCGTGCCGTTCAGCTGCAGCTGGGCGTTGATCTGGGCGTATCCCGAGATCTTGTTGACCGGCCCGTTGAAGATGTTGCCATAGCTGTCGCCCGTGTAGGTGAGGTCGACGCGCGGGGTGAGCGACATGCCGTTGTCGAAGTTCGCCGTGTACTGGGCGCCCACCGAGAACTTGTAGTTCGGCGCCTGCGGCAGCTTGTTGCCCTTGAGGTTGACCTCGACGCCGGAGGGCGCGACCTCCACGCCGCCGAACAGGGCTCCCGCCGAGGCAGCGGCCGCGGTGAGCACGCTGCAGATGCTGAACGCGCCCGTCGCGCTGATGCCGCTCCCGGAGGGGAAGGGCGTCGTTCCCCCGAGCGGCGCCTCGTTCGGCTGCGACGGCGTTCTCGGCACGAGTCCGCTCGTCGTCACGATGCTCGTGTTGATGACGTTCGCATTGACATAGTTCACGAACGCGTTGGCGCCCGCGGCGTTTCCGGCCGTGGTGGGCACCACAGCGCAGTTCGCGGCGTTGGTGATGTCCTTGATGATCACCGCGTCCGAGCGCCCGCCCGACGGGTCGCGCGGGTTCGAGAGGTACTTGTCGCTCGAAACCTTGGTGTGCAGGTAGCTGAAGCCGATGTTGAACAGCAGTCCCCGCGTCGGGCTCAGGATGGCGTCGCCCTCGAGGCCGTAGATGTCGGCGTCGACGTTGTCGTTCACCGAGGTGCGGGCGACGATGCGGCTGAGCTGCAGGCCCTTGTACTTGTAGTAGAAGGCCGTGAGGTTCAGTTGCAGCGTACCGTCGAGGAAGCTGTTCTTGGAACCGATCTCGAAGGCGTCGATGAACTCCGGCTCGAAGCTGTCGGAAACCGCGAAGATCGGCGACAGCGGCGGGTTGATACCGCCCGACTTGTAGCCGCGCGAGTAGGACGCGTAGAGCAGGTTGTCGTCGGTGATCTTGAAGTCGAACACGGCGCGGCCGGTCCATTCCTTGAACGCGACCTTGCGGTTCTGGAAGGCTTCGCACCCGGCGACCGACCCGGCTGCTCCAAGCGGCAGGCCCGGCGGGCAGACCGTGGCCGGGTCCGCGTCGAAGCGCGCCGCAAGGGGCGAATCGAATGCCTGATCGAGGCCGTGCGGCACCAGAAAGTTCGCGAGTGTGGTGCGTGCGCGAACGATCTTCTTGTCGTTGTTGTAACGAAGGCCGAGCGTCAGCTTCGCGCGGTCGCTGAACTCGTAATAGGCTTCCCCGAAAATGCCGTAGGACTTCAGACGGAAGTAGTCGGTGTTGTTGCGGTACGACGGCGTGCCGAGGAAGCTTGGAGGCAGACCGTTGCCATAGGCGTTGAACGCTCCGAGGACGCCCGTCGCATAGTCCAAGCCGAAGGCGTTTACATAATAGCTGTTTTCGCTGAGCTTGAGGTCGGCGTAGATGCCGCCGATCAGGAAGTTGAGCGGCCCGTCGAAGTTGCTGGTGAGGATGCCTTCGACCGACCAGTCCTTGCTGGTCTGGACGGACCTGTCGAAATCCTGCGGCGTCGCGGCGCAGACGACATGACCGCCATAGCTGCCCGTGCCGCTGGGTTCGGCGTCCGACGTGCAGAGCACGCCGCCGGGGCCGCCCGGAATGAGCGCTCCGGCGACAGGTGAAAGGTACGGCACCAGATCAGCGCCGAGCAAACCGTTCGCGCCCGCATACAGCGCAGTCAGCGCCGGAGTATAACCGGCGCGGTTCTGCACGGACAGGTTGTAGTCCTGCATCGAGTCGACCGTGCTCTTGTGGTAGAGGCCGGTCAGCTGTGCCGTGAAGGCGCCGATGTCCTGCGTGATGCGCGCCTGATACTGTTCTTCATCCGTGAAGTACGTCGGCGTGAAGTCCGTGTTCACCTTGCGGACGTCGGCGGGGTTGGTGAACCCGGTGTAGACGTCTGTGCCGTAGAGGCTGCCGAGCCCGAAAGCGGTCGGAATTCCCTGGGCGGACAGGAACTCCCGGGATGTGAGGATCGCGGCGACCGTTGCGTTGCCGTTCAGCGTCTCGAATTTCAGGCTGCCGGGGAGACAGCCGAGAACGCCGGTCGGATCGCGTTGGCACTTCTGTTTCTGGATGCGGGCGCGGTTGTCGTTCTCGCGGAAGTAGTACGCCATCAGGTCGACGGTCGTGCTGTCGGTCGGCTCCCAGCGAAGCGAGCCGCGGAGCGCGTACATGTCGCGGTCGTCGATGTCTTTGCCGTCGTAGACGTTCTCCGTGTAGCCGTCGCGCTTCTGGTAGAAGCCGGCGAGGCGGATGCCGAGCGTTTCGCCGATCGGCAGGTTGATCATGCCTTTCAGCTTGTAGGCGTTGAAGTTGCCGTATTCGGCGTCGCCCGCCGCGCCGAAGCCGCCGAGGTCGGGTTTCGCGGTGATCACGTTGACGACGCCCGCGGTGGCGTTGCGCCCGAACAGCGTGCCCTGCGGGCCGCGCAGCACCTCGATGCGCTCGAGGTCGAAGAACTCGGTTTCGAACAGGCGGGTCTGCAGCAGCGGCGTGTCGTTCACGTGGACGGCAGTGGCGGCGTCGCAGGTCACGCCGACGCACAGGTCGCCGATGCCGCGGATCGTGAAGCTCGACGAGGTGAAGTTCGTCTTGCTGAAGGTCACGTTCGGCAGGGTGAGCTGAAGGTCGCTCGAATTCTCGATCTGCTGGCGCTCCAGCGCTTCTGCCGAGAAGGCGCTGACGGCGATCGGCACGTCCTGCAGCGATTCCGCCTGGCGCTGGGCGGTGACGATGATGGTCTCGATGCCGAAATCGCTCTGCTCGGTCACCTGCGCGAGCGCGGGCGAGGTGATCAGGACGGCAAGGGCGGAGGTGCTGGAAACGAAGACACTACGAGCGCGGAAACGTGATTGCATGACGAGTACCCTCCCAAGGTTACCGTTGCATCCGCGCGCCTGTTCTGGCGGGGCGCGTCGGACGGCGGGAGGAGGCCCAGCCCATCACAGCGATAGCCTCCCCTATACCGCTCGAACGGCATAGAAACCCGGATTCAAGGGCTTGTCCAGCGATGCCGAGCCGCCCCCCGGTTTTGAACAGGGTGTATTGACACGGCTGACAGCAAACCGTTGCCGGATTGCAACGCTTGTGGTCATTCGGACTATCGGTTTTTGCAGGGTCCGTGCCGAAAGACGTTGCAGCTTCCGCAAGGCTGCGCTTTCTCCTAAAGCGTGCAGCGCCATGGCGACGCACCCGAAAACCCCCGCTCTCGACCTCTTCCGCGAGGCTGCCGGACCCGGCGGCTGGTCGGACGATCCCGACCGTCTCGCCCCGAAGCTCACCGACTGGCGCGGCCAGAAGACGGGCGTCTCGCCGCTCCTGCTGCTGCCGCGCGACACGGAGACGCTGGCCCGCATCGTGCGGATCGCGAACGAGACGGGGACGCCGCTGGTGCCGCAGGGCGGCAACACCGGCCTCGTCGGCGCGGGCGTGCCGGAGGCGGACGGCCGCGCCGTGCTCGTCTCGATGGAGCGCATGAACCGTATCCGCAGCCTCGACGCGCCGGGCTTCACCGTCGTCGCCGAGGCGGGCGTGATCCTCGAGGTGCTGCACAAGGCGGCGGAGGACGCGGACTGCATGTTCCCGCTGTCGCTCGGCGCCAAGGGCTCGGCGACGATCGGCGGCCTCATCTCGACGAACGCGGGCGGCACGCAGGTTCTGCGCTACGGCAACATGCGCGCGCAGGTGATCGGGCTGGAGGCGGTGCTGCCTGACGGCAGCGTCCTCGACCAGCTCACGCCGCTCCGGAAGGACAACACCGGCTACGACATCAAGCAGCTGCTGGTCGGCGCCGAAGGCACGCTCGGCTTCGTCACCGCCGCGTCGCTCAGGCTGGTGCCCGCGCCGCGCGAGGTGGCGACGGCGTTCGTTGCGCTCGCCGATCCGCACGCGGCGCTCGCGCTGCTCGGCCGTCTCAAGAAGGCCACCGGCGACAGCCTCGATTCCTTCGAATTGATCCCGCGCCTCGGCATCGACCTCGTGCTGCGGCACATCCCGGGCGCGCGCGATCCGCTGTCGGCGGCGTATCCGTGGTACGTGCTCGTCGAGGCGACCTCGGCGATGGCCGGGGAAACGCAGCGGCAGGCGCTCGAGACGGGCCTTGCCGCCGCGTTCGAGGACGGGCTGGTGCGCGACGCGGCGCTTGCCGAGACCCGCGCGCAGAGCCTCGATTTCTGGCGCCTGCGCGAGGACGTGCCGGAAGCCGAGCGGGTCGACGGCCCCTCGGTGAAGCACGACGTCTCGGTGCCGGTCTCCGACATGCCGCGCTTCATGGAGGAGGCGACCCGTATCATCACGGCGGACTGGCCGGGCACCGAGGTGCTGGCGTTCGGCCACCTCGGCGACGGCAACGTGCACTTCAACGTGAAGACCCCGGAGCCCGGCCCGCGCACCGAGCTGATGGCGCGCCGCTACGAGGTCAGCGACCAAATCTACGACATCGTCGCGCGCTACGGCGGTTCGATCAGCGCCGAGCACGGCATCGGCACGTCGAAGGCAAAGACGCTCGCGCGCCTCGGCAACCCCGCCAAGCTTGCCGCGATGCGCGCGGTGAAGGCCGCGCTCGATCCGAACGGCATCATGAACCCGGGCAAGATCTTCGTCTGAAGCGGGATCGTCAGCGCGCCGGAACGCCGAACAGGTCGGTCTCGTCGGCGTCCTCGATGCGCACGCGCACGATGTCGCCCGGCGCCACGTCGGCGTCGCGCAGCAGTACCTGGCCGTCGATCTCCGGCGCGTCCCACTGCGAGCGCCCGGTGGCGCCGCCGTCCTCGTCCGCCTCGTCGATGATCACGTCGATCTCGCGGCCCACGCGGCTTTGCAGGCGCGCCGCCGAAATCCGCGCCTGCGCTTCCATGAAGCGGTGCCAGCGCTCCTCCTTCACCGCTTCGGGCACGGCGCCGTCCAGCGCATTCGCCGCGGCGCCCTCGACGGCCTCGTACTTGAAGCATCCGGCGCGGTCGATGCCCGCCGCCTCCAGCCAGTCGAGCAGGTATTGAAAATCCGCTTCCGTCTCGCCGGGGAAGCCGACAATGAACGTGGAGCGGATGGCGAGGTCGGGCACGAGGGTGCGCCATTTGCCGATGCGCTCCAGAACCTTCGCCTCGTTCGCGGGCCGCGCCATGCGGCGCAGCACGGCGGGGCTCGCGTGCTGGAACGGAATGTCGAGATAGGGTAGCACCAGCCCCTCCGCCATCAGCGGCATCAGCTGGTCGACGTGCGGATAGGGGTAGATGTAGTGCATCCGCACCCACGCGCCGAGCGCGCCGAGGTCGCGCGCCAGATCGGTGATGTGCGCGCGGTATTCGCGGCCCGCCCACGTCGATGCCGCGTGGCGGATGTCGACGCCGTAGGCCGACGTGTCCTGGCTGATGACGAGCAGTTCCTTCGTGCCCGCCTCCACCAGCTTCGCGGCTTCCCGCACCACCGCCGCTGCCGGCCGGCTGACGAGATCGCCGCGCAAGCTGGGGATGATGCAGAATTTGCAGCGGTGATTGCAGCCCTCCGAAATCTTGAGATACGAATAGTGACGCGGTGTCAGCTTCAGCCCCGCCTCCGGCACCAGATCGACGAACGGCGAGGGCACCGGCGGCGCGGCCTCGTGCACCGCCTCCACCACCGCCTCGTACTGGTGCGCGCCGGTGACGGCGAGCACGGCCGGAAAGCGCGCGCGTATGGCGTCCGCCTCGCTGCCCATGCAGCCCGTCACGATCACGCGGCCGTTCTCGGCAATCGCCTCGCCGATCGCGGCGAGGCTCTCCTCCTTCGCGGAATCGAGGAAGCCGCAGGTGTTCACCAGCACGACGTCCGCGCCCGCATAGTCCGGGCTCATCGCATAGCCGTCGGACCTCAGCTTGGTCAGAATCCGCTCGCTGTCGACCAGCGCCTTCGGGCAGCCGAGCGACACCATGCCGACCTTCGGCGGTGCGGGAAGCGTTTTCGTCGTCATGAGCCGCGCGCCAGTGAAGGAAGACGCGCCGAAACGCAAGGGGAAGCGTGCGGCGGAAGCTTTGCCCTATTGCCGAAAGATCACGTCTTTCTGCAACAGCTTCGGCTTCTTCCGGCAGGTTTCGATGGCGGCAAGCCAGCGCTCGTCAAATCGCTCGATCTCGGCGCGGAACCGCTCCTGCTCCTTGCCTGACCTCAGGACCAGGCCCGACATGAAGAAGCCGAGCTGCATCGTGTAGAGTTCATGCTTTTTATATGCCTCTTCCGGATGCGCACGTTTCCACCAGTCCATGTCCCGCACGAACTGGCCGCACCGATATTCGAACATGCCGCCGGAGCGGCTTTTGTACGACACCAGATCGAAGGGCATCGCCACCACCACGGCAAGCGCTGCGCCGGCGGCATCCATCGCGGGCGAGAAGGTCGAGGCCTCGGCCGCCCCCAGCGCGATGGCGTCAACGGCCTCGGCCCTGCTGCTGACCTTGATGCGGGGCTCGCGCATACGGCCGTCCACGTCGATGATCCCTTCGACCACGACCGGCCCATGATGCCCAAGCGCCTTTTCGGACTCGGTCAGCGTCGCATACGGTCCCTCGATGAACTTCGGGGGCGTTGCCATGTTCTCGCGGTTGGCCACGGCCTCTGCCCAGTCGACGAAGGATGTATTTCTGCTCGTTTCCTCGGCGTGGACTTGCGATGTCGACAGGGCGAGAAGAAACAGCGCGCCCGCTGCGCCGCGTTTCATGAACATGACCATCCCCATGATCTCCCCCCGCTGCTGACCGCGCTGTTTACCCCACACCCGGCAGATGCGGCAGCGGGTCGACCGGCTTCTTGCCTTGCCGGATCTCGAAGTGGAGCTGCGGCTCGTCGACGGAGCCGGTCTTGCCGACGCGGGCGATGGGGTCGCCCTGCCGCACCGTGTCGCCGCGGATGACGAGCAGGTCCTCGGCGTGCGCATACGCCGTCACCCATCCGCCGTCGTGCTTCAGGAGGACGAGGTTGCCGAAGCCCTCGATGGCGTTTCCGGCGTAGACGACGACGCCGTTCGCCGCGGCGCGGATCGGCGCTCCGGCGGGTGCGCGCAGATTGATGCCGTCGTTGTAGAGGCCGCCGGACTTCGCGCCGAAGCGGCTGATGAGCCTGCCGTCCACGGGCGCGATGAAGCGGCCGTTGAACGCCGGGGGCGGCGGCAGCGCGGCGACGGCCTGCGGCGGCGCGGTCTCGCCCGCCGGGTGCGCGGCGGCTGCGGCCTCGGTGGCGGCGGGCTCGCTGCCGGAGATGAGATCGTCGATGTCGATGGTGAAGGCGGCGGCGCGCTCGGCGAGCGTCATCTCGCGCACCTGCTCCCGCGTCGGCAGCCGCAGCCGCTGGCCGACGCGCAGCGTGTAGGGCGCCTTCAGTTCGTTGGTGGCGACGATGCGGTCCCAGTCCGCGCCGTAGGCGCGCGCGATGGTGATGCCTGTCTCGCCCGCCTTCACGGTGTGATAGCGGCCGCCGGGGATGGTCAGCACCTGCCCCACCTCGATCGTGTAGGGCGGCTGGATTGCGTTCGCCTGCGCGATCGCCTGCACCGAGGAGCCGGTGCGCGCGCCGATCTGGGAGAGCGTGTCGCCGCGCTGCACGGTCACGGTCTGCTGCGGCACGTCCACGGCGTCCGGCACCACCTTCACCGGCTTCCACGGCGCGCGTTTCGAGGCGGCGGGCGCAGGCGTGGCCGTGCTCTCGATCGGCTTCTTCGGCGTCGGCACGGGGAATTGCGGGCGGGAGGGCGCCGAGCAGGCGGCGGCGAGAAGCAGGACGAAAGGAACGGCGAAGCGGAACATGGAACCGTCTCTAACCCGGTGCGATGCGGATTTGAATCGCGGATCGCGCCTAGCCGAGGTGCTTCATCGCATCCCGCAGCGCGTCCAGCGTCTCGTAGTGCGTCAGGTCGAGGTGCAGCGGCGTCACCGAGATCAGTCCCTCGTGGGTGGCCTGGAGATCGGTCAGGTGCCCGGCCTCCGAGGCTTCGCGGCCGAGGCCGAACCAGTAGTAGGTGAAACCGCGCGGATCGACGCGCTCCTCGATGGCGGTGGCGCCGTAGTCGCGGAAGCCCTGCTCGGTCACGCGCACGCCCTTCACGGCGTCCGGCGCGACGGCGGGGAAGTTCACGTTCATCAGCACGCCCTTCGGCCATGTCCTGGCGGCGAGCGCGCGGAGCACGGTCGCGCCCCACTTCGTCGCCGTCTCGAAGGCCTGCGCCGCGCGCATGTCGCCAAGGCACTGGCTGAGCGCGATGGCGGGCACGCCGTAGAGCGTCGCCTCCATCGCCGCCGAGACCGTGCCCGAATAGGTGACGTCCTCGGCGAGGTTCGCGCCGCGGTTGACGCCCGAGAGCACGAGGTCGGGCGGGTTGTCCTTCATCAGGTGCCCCAGCGCCATCATCGCGCTGTCGGTCGGCGTGCCGCGCACCGCGAAGCGCCGCTCGCCGTGCTTCTGGAGGCGGATCGGCTGCGTCAGCGTCAGCGAGTGGCCCGCGCCCGACTGTTCCTCGGCGGGCGCGACCACCCAGAGATCGTCGGTGATCTCGCGCGCGATTCCCTCCAGCACCGCCATGCCGGGGGCGTGGTAGCCGTCGTCGTTGGTGAGCAGGATCCTCACGGGCGCAGCGCCTCCACCCCGCCCATGTATGGCCGCAGCGCCTCAGGGATCGTCACCGATCCGTCCGCCTGCTGGTAGTTCTCCAGCACCGCGACGAGCGTGCGGCCGACCGCAAGGCCCGAGCCGTTCAGCGTGTGGACGAATTCGGTGCCCTTCTCGCCTGCGGCGCGGTGGCGCGCGTTCATGCGCCGCGCCTGGAAGTCGCCGCAGTTGGAGACGCTGGAAATCTCGCGGTAGCAGCCCTGCCCCGGCAGCCAGACCTCGAGATCGTGCGTCTTCCGCGACGCGAAACCCATGTCGCCGGTGCACAGCAGCATCACGCGGTAGGGCAGGCCGAGCGCCTGAAGCACGCCTTCGGCGCATTCGGTCATGCGCGCGTGCTCGGCTTCGGACTGTTCGGGCGTCGTGATCGCCACCATCTCGACCTTCTCGAACTGGTGCTGGCGGATCATGCCCTTGGTGTCGCGCCCCGCCGCGCCCGCCTCGGCGCGGAAGCAGGGCGTGAGCGCGGTGAAGCGCAGCGGCAGGCTCGCCGTGTCGACGATCTCGTCCGCGACGAGGTTGGTGAGGCTGACCTCGGCGGTCGGGATCAGCCAGCGGCCGTCCTCGGTGCGGAACATGTCCTCGCCGAACTTCGGAAGCTGGCCGACGCCGTACACCGCCTCGTCGTGCACCAGCAGCGGCACGGCGGTCTCGGTGAAGCCGTTCGCCACCTGCCGGTCGAGCATGAACTGCGCGAGCGCACGGTGCAGGCGGGCGACGCCGCCGCTCATCACCGCGAAGCGCGCGCCGGAAAGCTTCGCGGCGTGCTCGAAATCGAGGCCGAGCGGCGCGGCGACGGCGTCGTGTTCCTTGGGCGTGAAATCGAAGGCGTGCGGCTCGCCCCACGTCTTCAGCACGACGTTCGCGGTCTCGTCCGGCCCCTCCGGCACGTCGGCGGCGGGCAGGTTGGGGATGCCGGAAAGCTGCGCATTCAGCGCTTCGGAAAGCGCGCGTTCCTTCGCTTCGAGGTCGGGGATGCGCGTCTTGAGTTCGGAAACCTCGGCCATCAGCACGGCGGCGGCCCCTTCGTCCTTCTGCGCCTTCGCCGCGCCGATCGCTTTCGAGGCCTCGTTGCGGCGCGTCTGCGCGGCTTGCAGCGTCGTCACCGTCTCGCGCAGCGCCGCGTCCTGGCCGAGGATTTCCGCCGACAGCGGCGCGAGGCCCCTCAGACTTAGACCTCGATCAAATTCGGCGGGGTTTTCCCTGATAAAGCGGATATCATGCATGGCGAAGGCTCTATGGAACGGCGGCCTTTGGCCCGCAACCGGTTTCGCCATGCTTCGTTGAAGCTTCACACACAGGCAGAAAAGAGAGACGCCATGATCCTCCAGCACAAGACCGAGATTTGCGTTGCGGACGGGCGCAAGCTGCTGCTGCTCGTCAATGAAGGCGACACGAAGTTCCCCGATCTCCAGGTGATCCGCGAGGAGGCGCAGGAGCTGCTTCCCGACCGCGAGCTTTCGAGCGACCGGCCCGGCCGCAGCTTCCAGAGCGTCGGCACGCGGCGGCACGGCTACGAGGAGACGGACTTCAAGCAGCTCGCGGAGGATCGTTTCGCCGTCGAGGTCGCCGAGATCCTGAAAAAGCGCGCGCTGGCGGGCAAGACCGGGCGCCTCATCGTCATCGCGCCGCCCGCCACGCTCGGCGAGATGCGCAAGCACTACCACAAGGAGGTCGCGGACCGCATCGTCGCCGAGATCGCCAAGGAAGCGACCAACCTGCCGCCCGACGCCATCGCCGCGATGGTGGAGGCCGCGTAAGTCCGCTTGGCGGGCATGGGCGTCCGCGCTATGCGAGGCGTCCATGCAGCCCGCCATCGAAATCCGTGACCTCGAAAAAACCTATTCGGACGGCAAGCGCGCCCTGAAAGGCGTCAGCTTCGATGTGCCGCGCGGCCGGATCTTCGGCCTGCTCGGCCCGAACGGCGCGGGCAAGTCGACGCTGATCAACATCCTCGCGGGGCTCGTCAACAAGACCGGCGGCACCGCGCGCATCTGGGGCTTCGATATCGACCGCGATACGAGGAACGCCAAGCGCGCCATCGGCATCGTGCCGCAGGAGATCCTGTTCGACGCCTTCTTCACGCCCTACGAGGCGCTGGAGATTCAGGCCGGGCTCTATGCCGTGCCGAAGGCCGAGCGGCGCTCGATGGAGATTCTCCGCGCGCTGCGCCTCGAAGACAAGGCGCACGCCTACGCCCGCACGCTGTCGGGCGGCATGAAGCGGCGTCTGCTGATCGGCAAGGCGCTCGTCCACAACCCGCCGATCCTGATCCTCGACGAGCCCACCGCGGGCGTCGACATCGAGCTTCGCCAGCAGCTCTGGTCCTACGTGCGCGAGCTGCACGCGGCGGGAACGACGGTGGTGCTCACCACGCACTATCTCGAAGAGGCCGAGGAGCTTTGCGACCGCATCGCCATCATCAACCACGGCGAGGTGGTGGCGAACGACGAGACGCACGCGTTGCTCGCCAGCGCGCAGGAGAAGTGCCTGATCGTCACGGTGGACCGCGACCTCGAAACGCCGCCCGCTGGGCTCCCCGCCGAGAAGGCGGAGCTGCTCGGCCCCCGCCAGCTCGCCCTCACCTACAATCGCGGCGTGCTCACCGCGGGCGAGCTGCTGCAGGCGATCAGCGCCACCGGCCTCGGCATCGTCGACGTTTCGACCCGCGAGGCGGACCTCGAGGACGTGTTCCTCCACCTCACGCAGCAACAGGCCGCCTGACATGCAGTTCGACGTCCTCGTCATCGGTTCGGGCGCGGCGGGGCTGACCTGCGCGCTCAACCTCGCGCAGCATTTCCGCGTCGGCGTGCTGTCGAAGGCGGACCTTTCCGCCGGGTCCACGGCGTGGGCGCAGGGCGGCATCGCCGCGGTGCTGGAGCCGGGCGACACGTTCGAAAGCCACATCGAGGACACGATGGTGGCGGGCGCGGGGCTCAATCACCGCGACATCGTCGAGTTCGTCGTCGAGAACGCCCCCGCCGCGATCGAGCGGCTCGCCGAGATCGGCGTGCCCTTCAACGAAGGCGGCACCGAGCGCTGGCACCTGACGCGCGAGGGCGGGCACAGCCACCGCCGCATCGTCCACGTCGACGACGCGACCGGCTGGGCGGTGCAGCAGGCGCTCGAAAAGGCTGCTGCCGCCAGCCCCAACATCACGCTGCTGCCGGACCGGGTAGGCATCGACCTCGTCACCAGCCGCCACGGCGAGCGCTATTCGGGCGACGGCCATGTCTGGGGCGTCTACGCGCTCGACCGCGCCACGGGCCGCGTCGAGACGCTGACGGCGCGCGCCACCGTGCTCGCCACCGGCGGCGCGGGCCGCACCTATTTGTTTTCCACCGCGCCGCGCGGTGCGACCGGGGACGGCATCGCCATGGCGTGGCGTGCGGGCTGCCGCGTCGCCAACATGGAATTCATGCAGTTCCACCCGACCTGCCTCTACAACCTCGAGGTCAAGAACTTCCTCATCACCGAGGCGGTGCGCGGCGAAGGCGGGCATCTCAAATTGCCGCCCGGCGTTCCCGGCGGCGGCGAGCGCTTCATGCCGCGCTTCGACAGCCGCGCCGAGCTTGCGCCGCGCGACATCGTCGCCCGCGCCATCGACCACGAGATCAAGCGTCTCGGCCTCGATTACGTGCACCTCGACATCAGCCATCAGGGGCCCGAGTTCGTGAAGCATCACTTCCCGAACATCCACGAGAAGCTGCTCGGCCTCGGCATCGACATGACGAAGGCGCCGATCCCGGTCGTCCCTGCACAGCATTACACCTGCGGCGGCGTCGTCATCGACCGCGATGGGCGCACCGACCTTCCCGGCCTCTACGCGGCGGGCGAGGTCAGCCACTCCGGCCTCCACGGCGCGAACCGCCTCGCCTCCAACTCGCTCCTCGAATGCTTCGTGTTCGGGGAGGCCGCCGCGAAGCACATCACCGCGAACTGGGACGGGCTCGCCGATCCGCCCGCCATCCGCGCGTGGGACGAAAGCCGCGTCACCGATTCGGACGAAGAGGTCGTCATCAAGCAGAACTGGACGGAAATCCGCCGGTTCATGTGGAACTATGTCGGCATCGTCCGCACCACCAAGCGTCTGGAGCGCGCCGCCCACCGCATCAAGATGCTGACCGCGGAGGTCGAGGACTATTACGGCCACTTCCGCGTGACGCCCGACCTCATCGAGCTTCGCAATCTTCTGACCGCCGCCGACCTCATCGTCCGCTCGGCGCTCCGCCGCCACGAAAGCCGCGGGCTTCATTACACGCTCGATTACCCTCAACCCTCGCCCACCGCCGAGGACACGGTGCTCATCCCGTAGTCGCCAATCGGGGCGCGGCTTGCTACACGCACGTCCATGACCGACTCCCCCCAGCATCTCTACCTCGTCGACGGGTCGAGCTTCATCTTCCGTGCCTATCACCGCCTGCCGCCGCTCACCGACCCCGAGGGCACGCCGGTCAATGCCGTGTTCGGGTTCACGGCGATGCTCTGGAAGCTGATCGAGGAGCTGAACCGGGGCGAGGGGCCGACGCATCTCGCCGTGGTGCTCGATGCCTCGAAGCACAGCTTCCGCATGGAGCTTTACCCCGAATACAAGGCGAACCGGCCGGAGCCGCCCGAGGACCTCGTGCCGCAGTTCCCGCTGATCCGCGACGCCGTGCGCGCCTTCTCGGTGCCGTGCATCGAGGAGGTGGGGATCGAGGCGGACGACATCATCGCCGCCTACGCCGTGAAGGCCCGCGACGACGGTATGCGCGTCACCATCGTCTCGTCCGACAAGGACCTGATGCAGCTTGTCGGCGGCGGCATCGACATGCTCGATACGATGCGCGACCTCAGGATCGACGTCGCGCACGTCGAGGAGAAGTTCGGCGTGCCACCCACCAAGGTCGGCGAGGTGCTGTCGCTGATGGGCGACGCGGTGGACAACATCCCCGGCGTGCGCGGTGTCGGCCCCAAGACGGCGACGCAGCTCATCCAGCAGTTCGGCGACGTCGAGACGCTGATCGCCCGCGCGGGCGAGATCAAGCGCGACAAGCTGCGCGAGACGATCGAGTCAAGCACCGACGACATCCGCATGTCGCGCGTGCTGGTGACGCTGAAGACCGACTGGCCGCTCCCCGAGCCGATCGAGACCTTCGCGCTCAAGGACCCGCCGCACGAGCCGCTCGCGGCGTTCTTCAAGAAGCACGGCTTCCGCTCGCTGCTCTCGAAGCTCGGCAAGCACGCGGCGGCGGAAGCGGCAGGCGGCGCGCCCGGCGCGGCGCTGCCGCCGCCCGACGCCTTCTCGCCGCCGCTGCTGCCCGTCGAGCACGACAGGTACGAGACCGTCACCACGCTCGAAGACCTCGACCGCTGGATCGCGGAAAGCTACGCGGCGGGCACCGTCGCGGTCGATACCGAGACGGACAATCTCGATGCGATGCGCGCCAATCTCGTCGGCGTCAGCCTCGCGACCGCGCCGAACCGCGCCTGCTACATCCCGCTCGGCCACGTTGCGGGCGAAGGCCTGCTCGGCGAGACGCCGGTGCAGGTGGACCGCGCGGCGGCGCTCGCCCGCCTGAAACCGCTGCTCGAGGACCCGGCGACGCTGAAGGTCGGCCAGAACCTCAAGTACGACATGCTCGTGCTGGCGCGGCAGGACATCGCGATCACGCCGTTCGACGACACGATGCTGATCTCCTACGCGCTCGATTCGGGCAAGGCGCTCGAGAACGGCGGCCCGGCGGGCCATGGCATGGACGGGCTTTCGGAGCGGCTGCTCGGTCACAAGCCCATCGCCTTCAAGGAGGTCGCGGGCACCGGCAAGGCGCAGGTCACGTTCGACAAGGTGCCGCTCGATGCCGCGACGCGATACGCCGCCGAGGACGCCGACTGCACGCTGCGCCTCTGGCAGCACCTGAAGCCGCGGCTGTGGCGCGAGCACGTGACCGGCGTCTACGAGACGCTGGAACGTCCGCTCGCGCCCGTGCTCGTCCGCATGGAGCGGCGCGGCATCAAGGTGGACCGTGCGGCGCTCGCGCGCCTCTCGGCGGACTACGCGCAGGGCCTCGAACGGCTGGAGGCGGAAATCCACGCGCTCGCGGGCGGGCCGTTCAACGTCGCCTCGCCGCGCCAGCTCGGCGAGATCCTGTTCGAGCAGATGGGACTTCAGGGCGGCAAGAAGTCGTCCAAGACCGGCGCGTATTCGACGGATGTCGACGTGCTCGACCGTCTCGCCGGCGAAGGTATCGCTATCGCGCAGAAGGTGCTGGACTGGCGGCAGCTCGCCAAGCTCAAGTCCACCTACACCGACACGCTGCAGGACCAGATCAACCCGGAAACGGGCCGCGTGCACACCAGCTACGCGCTCGCCTCCACCACCACGGGTCGCCTGTCCTCCACCGATCCCAACCTCCAGAACATCCCGGTCCGCACCGACGAGGGCCGCAAGGTCCGCGACGCCTTCGTGCCGGAGGACGGGAACGTGCTGCTCTCGGCGGACTACAGCCAGATCGAGCTGCGGCTGCTCGCCGAGATCGCCGAGATCCCGCAGCTCCGGCAGGCGTTCGCGGACGGGCTCGACATCCATGCCATGACCGCCTCCGAGATGTTCGGCGTGCCGATGGCGGCGATGACGCCGCTCGTCCGCCGTCAGGCGAAGGCGATCAATTTCGGCATCATCTACGGCATCTCGGCCTTCGGCCTCGCGCGCAACCTCGGCATCGACCGCGGCATGGCCGCCGACTACATCAAGAAATACTTCGAACGCTTCCCCGGAATCCGCGACTACATGGAGCGCACGAAGATGGGCGCGCGCGACATCGGCTATGTCGAAACATTGTTCGGCCGCCGCATCCACACGCCGCTCATCCGGTCGTCGAACCAGGCCGAGCGCGCCTTCGGCGAGCGCGCCGCGATCAACGCGCCGTTGCAGGGCACGGCGGCGGACATCATCCGCCGCGCGATGATCCGCATCGAGGACGCGCTGGAGGCCGAGGGGCTTTCGGACGCGCGGATGCTGCTGCAGGTGCACGACGAGCTCGTGTTCGAGGTTCCGGCGGACAAGGCCGCGGTCGCCGGTGCCGTCATCAAGCGCGTGATGGAGGATGCCTGCGCGCCGGTCGTGACGATGACGGTGCCGCTCGTCGTCGATGTCGGCACCGGCCTCAACTGGAACGCGGCGCACTGACGGGAGGGGCGCACATCGGTTCTGTCACCCGGCCGACATCTCCCTGTCACCAAAGCGTCATCGAACACGCCTAGGGGCGGCGTCATGATCAGGCCGTCCATTCAGCGGAGACACGGACCCATGCGCATCACCAGCCTTGCTCTTGCCGGTATCGGCCTCATGGCGCTCGCCGCCTGCGATTCGTCCCCCGCGCCCACGCCGCCGCAGGGCGGCGAGGCGGCCGCGACCGGCGGCGTGAACGTCTCCGGCCCGGCGCTGCGCATCGTCGGCTCGTCCACGGTCTACCCGTTCACCACGGCGGTCGCCGAGAACTTCCGCCGCAAGTACCCGGCGGCGGCGGCGCCGATCGTCGAATCGACCGGCACCGGCGGCGGCATCAAATTGTTCTGCGGCGGCGTCGGCACGCAGCATCCGGACATCGCCAACGCCTCGCGCCGCATCAAGAAGAGCGAGGTCGAGCTTTGCAATGCGAACGGCGTCAAGCAGATCGTCGAGGTTCAGGTCGGGCTCGACGGCATCGCCATCGCGCAGGCGAAGTCCGACGCGCATCTCGACGTGACGCCCGCGCAGATCTTCCTCGCGCTCGCCGCGACGAAGCCGGACGGGTCGAAGAACAGCGTCACCACGTGGAACCAGATCGACCCGAAGCTGCCGAACCGCAAGATCGAGGTGCTCGGCCCGCCGCCGACCTCCGGCACGCGCGACGCCTTCAACGAGCTCGTGATGGAGGTAGGTTGCGCGACCTTCCCGAATTTGAAGGCGCTGAAGGACACGAACGAAAACGAGTACAAGACGCGCTGCACTCGGCTCCGCGAGGACGGCGCCTATGTGGAGGCGGGCGAGAACGACAACCTCATCGTCCAGAAGCTCGTCGCCAATCCCACCGCGGTCGGCATCTTCGGCTATTCCTATCTGGAAGAGAACCTCGACAAGATCGAGGGCGTGAAGATGGGCGGCGTCGCGCCGGAATACGAGGCGATCGCCAGCGGCGCCTACCCGGCCTCGCGTCCACTCTACATCTACGTGAAGGGCGAGCACGCCCGCGCCAAGCCGGCGCTCGCCGTGTTCCTTCAAGAATACACCAGCGAGGCGGCGTTCGGCCCCGAAGGCTACCTCAAGTCGCGCGGCCTCATCGCCGAGCCGGACGCCGAGCGCAAGGCGAGCGCGGCTGCCGCGGCCGCGCTGACGCCGCTCGACGTCGCCGCGCTCAAGTAGGCGGTCAGTTCAGCCGCAGCTCGCGGTCGACGAAGCGGTATTCGGCCGGGCGGATCAGCGCGTCGTGCATGATCCGCACCGAGTGCAGCATCCCGTCGATGCTGTGCGACCAGAAATCGAGGAACCCGATCAGCCGCGGAAAGCGCGGCGGCACGTCCAGCGTCTGCCACGTGAAGCTCTGCAGCACGTGCGGGTGGTCCGGCATGTGGTAGAGGATGTCGGCGGTCAGCAGGCGCCAGTCCTGCATCCGCCGGGCGAATTCACCGTCAACGCTACGCGGTACGTCATCGTGCATCGCAAGTTCCTTCCCTGTGGAACCCAGGCACAGGGAATCATGCCGTCACACGGCTGTAAATATCCTTAACGAGGGCGATCGGCCTGCTCGCCCTGCGCCCGGATTGCTGTTAGCCGGTAAGCATGAAACGCTTCCGCATCATCACCTTCGCCGCCGGCGGCCTGCTTGCCGCGAGCGAGCTTGCCCGCTGGTGGGGCAACCCGCGCCTCGTTCCGCTCGCCTTCGACGAGCTGCTGGTCGGCGGTGCGCTCGCGGTCGCCGCGCTGGCGACGAAGCGCGGCCCCGCGGCCCTCGCCGCCGCATGGGGCGCCTTCTGCGGCCTCGTTCTCTCGCTCCTCGTCCCTACGCTCGACCACCTGCTCTACGGACCGCCCAAGCAGGGCGCGGGCTTCTACGGCGTGGTCCTCACCGCGATGCTGGCGCTCGGCCTCGCGGCGCTGGCCCACGCGCTGACCCTCGGACGCGAGGGGCGGAGGGCGCGCTGACATCTGCGGAAAGAAAAGAGCATTCGGACGGTTCCGGAATGCTCTTTTCGTCAGTGCATCAATACGGGATCGGCCGGTCCGTAAATGCCGTCACCATCTGGCCGGGCAGCATCACGGCGGAGCGGCCGCTCACCAGCCAGGTCGCGAAGACCGCGGCGACGGTGTTGCCCTTGCCTTCCTGCCGATGGGTGCCGCGCATCGGATAGTCCACGCCGCGCACGTTGATCTTGTCGAAGTTGAGTTCGAACTTCCCGGATTTCCCGCCGACGGCCTTGCCGGTCTTCCACGTCACCGTGGCCTCGACCTTCGATCCCCGCGGGATCGCGACCGCACCGCCTTCAACCACGTCGTTCACGACCGTGAAGTTGAATTTGTTTCCGACCTCGATGGCTTTCGATGAGATTTCGCTGTCCGACGTTATTTGTACTTGTGTGCTGGCCGGCAGTTCCCGTGAAACCGGAGGTTGTTCGGGCGCCTGTACTTCCGGTTCCGGAGACGAAGCTTGGACCGTTTCCTGAACTTGTACGTCTTCCGGCTTGGCGTCTTGTGCTTGCAGGGATGTGGCAGAAAAAAGCAAGGCAAAGCAGGTCGCTGGTATGGCGATTTTCATAAGTCCCCCAATAGAGCGGCACCGATGCGCCGCGCGGCAAGCATCATATTGACATGCGGGATGTCAAATGGATTTGGCTGTTCTTCGAGCTGCTCTGCCGAGCTGGTGCCCACGGCCGGGATCGAACCGGCACGCCTGAAACAGGCGAGGGATTTTAAGTCCCTTGCGTCTACCAATTCCGCCACGTGGGCCGCTGCGGTCTCCGGCTTGCGTAGCGCCGGGCGGGGGCGGGGTCTAGATGGCGCCGTCGAGGGGCTGGTGCCCGGCGGCGGAAAGCGCGTCCATCAGCCGCTCTGCGGCGTCGTCGAGCGCGGTGCGTTCGCGGCTGCGGATCACGAAGTTGGCGCCGATGCGACCGTCGCGCCAGAAGGGGTAGCTGCCGATCTGGATGCCGGGCTTCTCCTGCTCCACGGCGATCAGGATTTCGGACACGCTGCTTTCGGGCACCCACGCGCCCACGGTGCGGTCGAGCACGGGAAGCCCGCCTTCCAGCTTGCCGTCGAGGCCGGCGAGCATACCCTGCGTGATCTTGGGCACGCCCGCCAGCATGTAGACGTTGCCGATGCGAATGCCCGGCGCGCCCGAAACCGGGTTCTCGATGAGGTCGGCGCCATCGGGAACGCGCGCCATGCGCAGCCGCGCCTCGGTGATGCGGTCGCCGTAGTATTGCCGCAGCATCGCCTCGGCGGTCGGGTGCAGAACGACGGGAACGCCGAACGCCTCCGCGACCGCGTCGACGCTGATGTCGTCGTGCGTCGGCCCGATGCCGCCGGTGGTGAACACATAGTCGCACACGGCGCGGCAGGCATTGACGGCGGCGACGATGGCACCCATCTGGTCGGGCACGACGCGCGCCTCGGCGAGCTGGATTCCCTGAATGTTAAGCCATTTCGCGAGATAGGCGAGGTTGGCGTCCTGGGTCCGGCCGGAGAGAATCTCGTCGCCGATGACGATGAGCGCGGCGGTCCAGATGCGGGTTTCAGCCATGCGGTTATCCGTAGCCGCAGCGGCAAACAGGGTAAAGCGTGATGGCGCGGCGCCGCGGCGCCGTTGCCGGATCGGGCCGGTTTAGGGTATTCGGAGCGACGACATGATCGGGATTCTCACTTTTGCCCTGCTCGCGGCCCCCGCGCCGAAGGCTGTCACGCTCGATGCGGACGTGCGCCGCGCGGCGCTCGATGTCGTCTCCTGCGCGCAGGCGTCGGGCATCGGCAAGGATGCCCGCAGCGTCACGATCATTGATTACGGTCGCACCTCGCTGGAGCCGCGCCTGTGGGTCGTCGACCTGAAGACGGGTGCCGCGCTCGTGCAGGAGTATGTCGCGCACGGCCGCAATTCGGGCGACAATCGCACGACGAGCTTCTCGAACGCGATGAACTCGCACCAGTCGAGCCTCGGTCTCTTCGTCACCGCCGAGACCTACATGGGCTCGAACGGCTATTCGCTCCGCATGGACGGGCTCGTTCCCGGCATCAACGATGCGGCGCGGGCGCGCGCGATCGTCATGCACGGCGCGCCCTATGTGAACCCGGACGCGGGCGCGAAGCAGGGCCGCCTCGGGCGCAGCTGGGGATGCCCGGCGCTGCGCAGCGCGGTCGCGCGCGGCGTCATCGACCTCATCAAGGGCGGCAATTTCGTCTTCGCCTGGCACCCGGACAAGGATTGGGTCGGCACGTCGCCCTACGGCAAGTGCGTCGTCGCCATGCAGGATCGTCCGGCTGGCGCCAGCCGGACGGCGCGTTAGGATAGGTTTCATGGACATGGAAGTTTCAGACGTCATTCTCGACGCGTCCGGCATCAAGCTGCACGGGCCCGAAGCCTTCGAGGGCATGCGCCGTGCCGGCCGCCTCGCGGCGGAGGCGCTCGACATGCTGGTGCCGCACGTCGTGCCCGGCGCCCGCACCATCGACCTCGACACGATGGTCTACGAGTTCGTGCGCGAGCGCGGCGGCGTTCCCGCCACCGTGTTCTACAAGGGCTACAGCCATTCGAGCTGCATCAGCATCAACCACGTCGTCTGCCACGGCATCCCCGGCCCGAAGCGGCTGGTGA
The DNA here is from genome assembly GCF_027941835.1 of Sphingosinicella microcystinivorans. Taxonomy (NCBI): domain Bacteria; kingdom Pseudomonadati; phylum Pseudomonadota; class Alphaproteobacteria; order Sphingomonadales; family Sphingosinicellaceae; genus Sphingosinicella; species Sphingosinicella microcystinivorans. The sequence goes on along the minus strand of NZ_CP116005.1, from coordinate 1,044,180 downwards.
AGGGCGACATCGCCAATATCGACATCACCGTCATCGTCGACGGCTGGCACGGCGACACCAGCCGCATGTTCCTCGTCGGCGACGTGCCGCTGAAGGCGCGCCGCCTCGTCGACATCACCTATGAATGCCTGATGCGCGGGATCGCGGCGGCGAAGCCGGGCAACCGCCTCGGCGACATCGGCCACGCCATCCAGTCCTACGCCGAGGAGCAGCGCTGCGGCATCGTGCGCGACTTCTGCGGCCACGGCCTCGGCCGCATGTTCCACGACGAGCCGAGCGTCGTCCATGTCGGCAAGCCGGGGCGCGGCGTGCTGCTGAAGCCCGGCATGTTCTTCACCATCGAGCCGATGATCAACCTCGGCCGCGCCGACGTGAAGGTGCTCGACGACGGCTGGACGGCGGTGACGCGCGACCGCTCGCTCTCCGCGCAGTTCGAGCACTCGATCGGCATCACCGAAACCGGCTGCGAGATCTTCACGAAGTCGCCCGCCGGCCTCGATCACCCGCCCTACGCGGTCTGATCCAGCGCCAGCGTCATGCAGACGCTGTAGGGGTCCTCACGGTAGTCCCCGAACGGCGGGCACAGCGTGAAGCCGCGGCTCGCATAGAGCAGCCGCGCGGCGTCGAACGCGGCGGGCGTCCCCGTCTCCAGGCTGAGGCGTGCATAGCCGCGCCGCCGCGCCTCGTCGATGATGTGGTCGAGCAGGATCGTCGCGACGCCGCGCCTGCGGTAGCGCTCGTCCGTCCGCATCGACTTGATCTCGCCGTGGCGCGCGTCGAGTTCGCGCAGCGCGCCGCAGCCCATGAGCACGCCCTCGTCCCACACGGTCCAGAAGGTGATGTCGGGCGCGCGCAGCGCATCGAGGTCGAGCGCGTGCACGCTTTCCGGCGGCGAGTGGCGGTGCATGTCGTCGAGGTGCGCCTGCAAAAGCGCGGTGATCTCCGGCCCCCGCAGGTCGTCGAGGCGAATCTCCATCAGCCGAGCGCCGTCTTCAGCACTGCGATCAGCCGGTCGCAGTCGGCATCGTCGTTGTAGAGGTGCGGCGTCACGCGCAGCGAGCGGCTGCGCAGCGAGACGAAGACGTTTTCCCCGGCCAGCCGCTCCGGCAGCCCGGCGGGTACGTCGCCCGGAAAGCCGAGCGAGAGGAAGTGCGGCGCGCGCGTCGCCGGATCGGGCGCGAGAAGGCCGATACCCTGCGCCGCCTCGCCGAGCCCGAGGGTCCGCGTGCCGAGCGTTTCGGCGATGCGCGCGATACCCCAGCCGAGCAGCATGTCGATGGCGGCGGCGGCGCCCATCAGCAAGGGGGGATTCGCCTTCTCGCCCATGTCGAAGCGGCGTGCGCCGGGCTGGAAGTCGTTCCGGTAGTCGACGAGCCGCGAGAAATCCTCGCTGCCGCCGCGGTTCATCCAGTTGTGCTCGATGGGCGTGCCGCCGTGATGCTTCGGCGCCGCGTAGAGCATACCGATGCCGTAGGGGCCCATCGCCCACTTGTAGCAGGCGGCGGCCATGAAATCGGGCTGCACGCGGGCGACATCGAACGGCAGCGCGCCGAGCGACTGGGTGAGGTCGAGCACGAGCGCCGCGCCGACCCTGCGGCACGCCGCGCCCACCGCTTCCAGATCAACGAGCCCGCCGTCCGCCCAGTGGCAGTTCGGCACGGCGACGAGCCCCGTGTCCGGGCCGATCGCGGCGAGCACCGAGGGCGTCCACGCGTCGCCGTCACCGCGCTTCACGGTGACGATGCGCGCGCCGCACGCGATGGCGTGCTCGCGCCACACGTAGAGGTTGGAGGGGAACTGGTCGGCGAGAACCACGATCTCCTGCCCGCGCCCAAGCGGCAGGTTCCGCGCCGCGACGGCGAGCCCGTAGCTGACCGAGGGCACGACCGCGAAATCGTCCGGACTGCCGCCCGCCAGCGCTGCGAACCGGGTGCGCGCCGCCTCGGTGTGTGCGAAGAAGTCCGCGGGCCGATAGGTCCACGGCGCAGCCTTCAGCGCCGTGCCCTTGTCCATCGCCGCCACGACCTCGTGCGCCAGCGGCGACATGTAGGCGCAGTTGAGATAGGCGACCTCGCGCGGAATGTCGAAGCGGTCGCGCTGGCAGGGGATCAGGCTCATGCGTCCGTTAAGCCAGAAGGGCATGGCGCCCGCAAGGGACTGGTCTTCGCCCCCGGCTTGCGGCTAGCTTCGTTTCATGGCCGATACGGATTCCGATTCGGGCGCTGATGCCGGTCACCGCGCCCGGATGCGCACGCGTATGCTTCAGGGCGGCGGCGATGCGTTCCACGACTACGAGCTGCTCGAATACGTGCTCGGCCTCGCGATTCCGCGGCGCGACACCAAGCCGCTCGCGAAGGTGCTGATCGCGCGCTTCCAGTCGTTCGCCGCGGTGATCGCGGCCGAGCCGCGCGACCTGAAGCGCGTGCCGGGCGTCGGCGACACGGTGATCGCGACGCTCGGCTTCGTGCGCGCCGCCGCGCTCAGGCTCCAGCGCGCGAACATCTACGGGAAGCCGGTGCTCGCCGGCTGGCAGGCGCTGCTCGACTATCTCCATGCCGACATGGCGCATCTGGGGCGCGAGCGCTTCCGCGTGCTGTTCCTCGATTCGCGCAACGTGCTGATCGCGGACGAGGCGATGTCGGACGGCACCGTGAACCAGACCTCGGTGTACGTGCGCGAGGTGATTCACCGTGCGCTCGACCTCGGCGCCACTGCGCTGATCCTCGTGCACAACCATCCTTCGGGCGATCCCAAGCCGAGCCGGGACGACATCCAGCTCACGAACCACATCCGCGATGCGGCGCGCGTGCTCGGCGTCCAGCTTCACGACCACATCGTCATCGGCCGCGAGGGCCACGCCAGCTTTAAGGCGCTCGGGCTGCTCTAGTGCTGGAAACGAACGGGGCGGTCTGCTAACCGCGCGGCCCTGACAGGAGCCCACGCATGATTCCACGCTACAGCCGCCCCGAGATGACGACGATCTGGGAACCCGAAACCCGTTTCCGGATCTGGTTCGAGATCGAGGCGCACGCCACGGACGCGCTCGCCGACCTTGGCGTGGTGCCGAAGGACGCGGCGAAGGCGGTGTGGGAGCGCGGCGGCTTCGATGTCGCCCGCATCGACGAGATCGAGCGCGAGGTGAAGCACGACGTGATCGCCTTCCTCACCAGCCTTGCCGAGCACGTCGGCGAGGAGGCGCGCTTCGTCCATCAGGGGATGACCAGCTCGGACGTGCTCGACACGTGCCTCAACGTCCAGCTCGTGCGCGCGGCGGATATCCTCATCGCCGACCTCGATGCGCTGCTCGCCGCGATCAAGCGCCGTGCGCTTGAGCACAAGATGACGCCGACGATGGGCCGCAGCCACGGCATCCACGCCGAACCGACCACGTTCGGCCTCAAGCTCGCGCAGGCCTATGCGGAGTTCGAACGCTGCCGTGCGCGCATGGTCGCGGCGCGAGAGGAGATCGCCACCTGCGCGATTTCGGGCGCGGTCGGCACGTTCGCGAACATCGACCCGCGCGTCGAGGAGCATGTCGCGAAGGCGATGGGGCTGACGCCCGAGCCGGTGTCCACGCAGGTCATTCCGCGTGACCGCCATGCCATGTATTTCGCGACGCTCGGTGTCATCGCCTCCTCGGTCGAGCGGCTGGCGGTCGAGATCCGCCACCTCCAGCGCACCGAGGTGCTGGAGGCGGAGGAGTATTTCTCGCCGGGGCAGAAAGGCTCGTCGGCGATGCCGCACAAGCGCAACCCGGTGCTCACCGAGAATCTCACCGGCCTCGCGCGCCTCGTGCGCGGCTATTCGATCCCGGCGATGGAGAACGTCGCGCTCTGGCACGAACGCGACATCTCGCATTCGTCCGTCGAGCGCATGATCGGGCCGGACGCGACGGTGACGCTCGACTTCGCGCTCGTCCGCCTCACCGGCGTCGTCGACAAGCTCGTCGTCTATCCCGAGCGGATGCGGAAGAACCTCGACAAGATGGGCGGGCTCATCCATTCCCAGCGCGTGCTGCTGGCGCTGACGCAGGCTGGCGTCAGCCGCGAGGATTCGTACCGGCTCGTGCAGAGGAACGCCATGAAGGTGTGGGATTCGGACGGGCAGCTCCAGCTTCTCGACCTGCTGAAGGCGGACCCGGACGTCACCGCGCGCCTGTCGAACGCGGACCTCGAAGGCCTGTTCGACCTCGGCTACCACTTCAAGCACGTCGACACGATCTTCCGCCGCGTCTTCGGCGAATAGGAGGGAAGACGCGCGCGCCGCTCAGTACGTGTGGTGCTTGCGGTCCTGCCGGAGCTGGATTCCCGCATCGAGTAGCGGCGTCGGGGTGCGTTCGAATTCGGCGGGCGTCATGCCGATGAAGTGCTTGAACTCGCGCGTGCGGTGCGACTGGTCGAAATAGCGCAGCGCGGCGAGATACTCGTCGTCCGGATCGCCGAGGCCGCGCATCGCGGCGGCCATGTCGAGGAATCGGCTGCGGCGCATCACGGTTTTCGGCGTGTGCCCGAAATGCGCCGTCGACAGGCGTTCGAGCTGGCGCGACGAGATGCCGAGCTGCTCGGCGAGGTCTTCGACGCGCGTCGCGCTGTCGAGGCGCGCGACGGTTTCGAGATGCTGCATGGCGGCGTTCACGCGCGCCGACGCCTTCAGCTGCGCGGTGATCGCCTCCTCGCAGATCGAGACGATCGCATCGTCGTCCGTGAGCTTTGCGACGGTCGCAAGCCGCGCCTCGGCGCCTTCGTTCCACACGTCGGCGAGCCGCACCATGCGGTCCGCGAAGTCCGAGGCCGGGCGGTCGGAAAGCGCGCGCCAGCCCGACGGGCGCAGCGCGATACCGACGATGAAGAAGGGGCCGCGCACCCGCACCTTGAACGGCCGCGCATTCGCGCCGAAGAACAGCACGTCGCCCGGCCGCTCCCACTGCCCCGGCGCGGTTTCCGCCGCCCAGTCGCCGGTGATGAGGATACGGATGAACGCGGTTTCGGCGAGCAGTCGGTCGATCATGGTGAAATCGGGGGGCAGCGGCGCCCGAAACACATAGTGGCGCGCGATATAGGGCGCGAGGTGCGAAGATGGTGCATAGTTGCGCGACTGCAGCATGAACGGCTCTTCCGGCTCGATTATGTTACGTGGCGCAACTGATTACGAGCGCGTATTGTTCCGCATCCGCAAGAAAAATCCTGCGGATTCAGAGAAGCCTGATCTCCCGAAGGCGTTGCAGCAGGTAGGCGTTGGCGGTCAGGCCCTCGGGGTAACGGTCGGGATTTTCCGGCGTGATGCATCCCGGCAGCGTCTCGATCAGATAGTCGGGCGCGAAGTGCAGGAAGAACGGCATCGAATAGCGCGCGCGCCTTGCCGCCTCGCCGACCGGGTTGGCGACGCGGTGCGTCGTCGATGGCAGCACGTGGTTTGTGAGCCGCTGCAGCATGTCGCCGATATTGACGACGAGCGCGCCTTCGGGCGGTTTCACCGGAAGCCATGCGCCTTCGCGCGTCAGCAGTTCGAGCCCGGCCTCTTCCGCGCCCAGCAGCAGCGTGATGACGTTGATGTCCTCGTGCGCGGCGGCGCGGATGCCGTTCGGGGCAGCGGGCTGGGGCGGATAGTGCAGGAAGCGCAGCACGCTGTTGCCGTCGCGCGTCGGCCCGGCGAAGAAGCCCGCCGGCAGGTCGAGGCCGATGGCGATGGCTTCGAGGAGGCGCGCGCCCGCCGCTTCGAACGCCGCGAAGATGCCGAGCGCCGCCTCGCGGAAGCCCGGGACGTCGGGCCAGATGTTGGGCGGCATGTCGGCAGCGTAGCGGTGCCCGGCGGGAAGCTCCCGCCCGACGTGCCAGAACTCCTTCTGATCCACCTCCGCCGCATCCTTCGCGGCCTCGACGCCGAACGGCGTGTAGCCGCGCGCGCCGCCGGTGCCCTTGATGTGCCATTGCCGCTTCGCCGCATCGGGCAGCGCGAACAGCCGCCGCGCTGCCGCCTCGGCCTCGCGGACGGCTCCGGCCGGGATGCCGTGATCCGTCACGACGCCGAAGCCGTATGTCCGGAAGTCGTGCATCAGTTGCTGCGAAAAATCGGCGGGACGACCTCCGATCGAAACGGGGCTCAGTCGGTCGGCGGTCAAGGTGGTCATCTCGCGGGCTCTGATGCTCTTTTCGCAAGGGAAATCTTAGCGCGGAGGGAACCGCTTGTCGCCTCCGGTGTTGTCTCATCCGACTCGCGCGATTTCTGCCCCCAACGTGCGCGGGTCACCCTGCCCGAAGGAGTGGGCCGCGTCGGATACTATGCCGGCGCGGCCCTTTCCATATGAGACGCGGTCCTTTCGAAAGGACTTTTGCGAAACGAGCCTTTAGGGTCGTCGCTTCGAATGGGGAGAAGCCGATGCGCCGTTTCGTTGCCGCCGCCGTTTTCATGGGCCTTGCCGGGCCTGCCGCCGCCGATGCGCTCACCGATGCGGTCGCGGCGGATACGCCCTATCTGGTGGCGCTCTACAAGCATCTCCATGCCAATCCCGAGGTTTCGTTCCAGGAGGTGGAAACCTCCGCGCGCATGGCGGCTGAGCTGAAGAAAGCGGGATTCACCGTGACGACCGGCGTCGGCAAGACCGGCGTCGTCGCGGTCCTGAAGAACGGCGACGGACCGGTGGTGATGCTGCGCGCGGATATGGACGCGTTGCCCGTCACCGAGGAAACCGGCCTGCCCTATGCCAGCAGGAAGACCATTCAGGTTCCGGGTGTCGGCGCCTCCGGCGTGATGCACGCCTGCGGGCACGACATCCACATGACGAGCATGATCGGCACCGCGCGGCGGCTGGCGGCGACGAAGGCCGAATGGTCGGGCACGCTCGTCGTCATCATGCAGCCCGCCGAGGAGATGGGCAGCGGCGCGCGCGACATGCTGGCGGACGGCCTCTACGAACGCTTCCCGAAGCCCGCGCACGTGATCGGCCTGCACGACAGCGCGACGCTGCCGGCCGGCACGCTCGGCATTTCGGACGGCTTCGTCATGGCGAACGTCGATTCGGTCGATATCGAGGTGAAGGGCAAGGGCGGCCACGGCGCCTATCCGCACACCACGAAGGACCCGATCGTGCTCGCCAGCCGCATCGTCGGCGCGCTGCAGACGCTCGTCAGCCGCGAGACCGATCCGCAGACGCCCGCGGTGGTGACGGTGGGCGCGTTCAACGCGGGCACGAAGCACAACATCATCTCCAACGCGGCGCATCTCCAGCTCACCGTGCGCAGCTATTCGGACGAGATGCGGCAGTTCCTGCTGGACGGCATCGCACGGATCGCGCGCGGCGAGGCGATCGCGGCGGGGATGCCCGAGGACCTGATGCCGGTGGTGACGGTGGCGGACCAGTTCACGCCCGCCACCTACAATACGCCGACACAAACGGCGTCGATCAAGGACGCCTTCGTCGAACGCTTCGGCGCGGACAAGGTGAAGCCCTATCGCCCGGAAATGGGCGGCGAGGACTTCAGCCGCTACTATCGCGAGGACAGGAGCATCGAGAGCACGCTGTTCCGCGTCGGCGCGGTCAGGCAATCGACCCATGACGCGGCGGGCGGCGACCCGACGAAGCTGCCCTCGCTCCATTCCTCGAAGTTCGCGCCTGACCCCGAGCCGACGATCCGCACCGGCGTCGAGGCGATGGTGACGGCGGCGCGGACGATGCTCGGCAAGCGCTGAATCAGGCGCGGTCTTTCAGGTAATAGCGCTCGATCTCCCTGAGGTCGGCGTCCAGCTCGTAGACAAGCGGCTGGCCGGTCGGGATTTCGAGCGTCGGGATCTCGTCGTCCGAAATGCCCGACAGGTGCTTCACGAGCGCGCGCAGGCTGTTGCCGTGCGCGGAGATCACGACGCGCTCGCCGGCTTTCAGGCGCGGCGCGATTGCGGCGTCCCAATAGGGCAGCACGCGGGCGATCGTGTCCTTCAGGCTCTCGGTGCGCGGCACGGCGACGCCCGCGTAGCGGCGGTCCTTCGAGACGTCGAATTCGCTGCCTGCTTCAAGCTCGGGGGGCGGGATGTCGAAGCTGCGGCGCCAGATGTGCACCTGCTCCGCGCCCACCTTGTCGACCATCTGCTGCTTGTTGAGCCCGGTGAGCCCGCCGTAATGGCGCTCGTTGAGGCGCCAGTCCTTGATGACGGGCAGCCAGAGGCGGCCCATCTCCTCCAGCACGAGGTTCAGCGTCTTGATCGCGCGGGTCTGGACGCTGGTGAAGCAGATGTCGAAATCGAAGCCGGTGCCCGCGAGCAGGCGGCCCGCGGCGCGGGCTTCGGCGGCGCCCTGTTCGGTGACGTCGACGTCCCACCAGCCGGTGAAGCGGTTTTCAAGGTTCCAGGCCGACTGGCCGTGGCGCAGCAGTACGAGACGGGGCATTGTTTGATCCTGACGGTCAGCGGAGTTGGGGAAGCACTTCGAGCGCGGCGGCGAGGCAATCGCGCCCCAGCGCCTTCGAACGCGCGGGCGACCAGCCGTAGACGGGGTCCGGCGCGACGTTCGCGTCCTTGAACGGCATTTCCAGCGTCATCGACAGACAGCCGAAGCGCTCGGCGAGCGCGTTGGTGGCGATCGTGAGGTTCGCCTTGCCGGGCGGCGGGATCTCGTAGCCGTCGACGGTCTGGAAATCCGGCGAGATTCGGTCGAGGACGGCGATGTAGACCGCGAGCCGGTCGGTCATCGCCTCAGTGATCGAGGGGATGCCCTCGAAACCCGCGAGAAAGTTGTTGGGGATCGCCTCGTCGCCGTGGACGTCGAGCACGAAGTCCGGCTTGTCGCGGTCCATGCGGGCGAGCACCGAATGGACCTCGGGGCTGCGTTCGAGCGACGGCGACGCCCATTCGCGGTTGAGGTTCACGCCGACGGCGTTCGTCCTGAGGTGCCCGCGCCGCGAGCCGTCCGGGTTCATGTTGGGAACGAAGCGCAGCGTGGCCTTCGCGCGGAGCGCGCGGGCCACGGGGTCGGCCGGGTCGATCAGGCGTTCGAGCGCGCCTTCCATCCACCATTCGGCCATCGTCTCGCCGGGGTGCTGGCGGGCGATGAACCACAGGCTCACCGGGCCTTCGCCGATCGTCAGCAGGTCCATGTCCTGCCCGTCGAGCGTCTTTCCGATCACCTCGCCGGTCACGCCCGGCGCGCGGCCGATGCGGGCGACGAGATCGTTGTGCCGCTCCATGCTGTAGGGCGCGAAATAGGCGATCCAGACGCTGTCCTGCTCGGGCGTCAGCCGAATCGTGAGCGTGCCGCCGTCCGCGGCCTTGTCGTAGGTTGTATCGGCGCGCCGCCAGTCGCTGCGGTCGGAGGAGACGACCGCGCGGTAATCGGGCCAGCCGCCGGGATAGGCGGAGGCCTCGAGGCCCGTGAGGCGGATGACGCAAGGCTCGCCGCGCACACCCGAGAGGCGGAAATAGAACCACTGCGCGAATTCCGACATGTGGTCGCGCGGAATGGTGAGCACGATGTCGTCCGCGCGCTCGGCGCGCGTGACGGCGATATTGCCGCCGTCGAAGGCGGCGGAAACGGTGACGGCCATGAAACTCCTGCTGCGCGGGGCTTACTGGGATTTGTATGTCACCGTTTGGCCCGACGTGCCCGGAAAGTCACGCAAAAGTGCATCGGCAAGCGCGGGCATGGCCGCCGACAGCGGCCCGTAGCGCGAGCTGCTGCCCGCCTCCGCGACCGCGCGGCCTTCCCACACGACGCTCTTGTCAGAGGCGCGCTCGATCTTGAGCGCAAGCATGTTGATCGCGGTTGCCCTGCTCTTCTTCTCGCCGACGCCGAAGCTGGTGCCGAGGCCGACACCGACGTTCTTGCCGAACGTGCCGCCGCCGATGCCGATCGTGACCGGAGAGCCGCCGCCGACGCCTTCGCGCACGGTCTGGCCGTAGGCGAGGACGCCGATGTACTCCGCGCCTTCGCGCGCCTCAGCAGGCGTGAAGCCGTGCTCGGCAAGCTCGGTGCCGACGACCGACGCATGGTTCTGGAACTCGAGCGTTCCGGCCGCGGCCTTGTCGATGGGTTCGAGATAGATGCTGCCGCGCAGCCCCGGCGGCGTCATGTGGAAGCGCGTGACGTCGGCCTCGAAACGGTTGGTGGTGCAGGCGGCGAGAAGTGCGAGCGCGGTGAGCGCAAGGGCCTGTTTCTGCATTGCGGTTCCCCTGAAACGATTGAGCGAGTCTATCGCATCATTCTGTGGCTTCACAGCTTTCATGTGCCTGAACGGCTTGCGGGGGCCGCCGTGTCCGCATATCGGGCAAGCGTAAGAGACGGGAGTGGCGATATGGCATCGGTTCTGGTGACAGGCGGCGCGGGCTATATCGGCAGCCATGCAGTGCTCGCCCTGAAGGACGCGGGGCACCGGGTCTCGGTGATCGACAATCTCGTGACCGGCTTCCGCTGGGCGGTGCCGGAGGACGTGCCCTTCTACGAGGGGAACGTCGCCGACGAGGCGCTGGTGGGCCGCATCGCCGCCGAGCAGGGCATAGACGCCATCATGCACTTCGCGGGATCGGTGGTGGTGCCGGAATCGGTCAGCGACCCGCTGAAATACTATCGCAACAACACGGCAGCGAGCCGCACGCTGATCGAATCGGCGGTGCGAAACAGCGTGAAGCACTTCATCTTCTCGTCGACCGCGGCCGTGTACGGCATCCCGGAGCATACGCCCGTGGACGAGGAGACGCCGCGGCTTCCGATCAACCCCTACGGCACCTCCAAGCTGATGACGGAGTTCATGCTTGCGGACGTCGCGGCCGCGCACCCGATCAACTATGCGGCGCTGCGCTACTTCAACGTCGCGGGCGCGGACCCGGCGGGGCGTACCGGCCAGTCGACGGCGGGGGCGACGCATCTCATCAAGGTGGCGGTCGAGACGGCGACGGGCAAGCGATCCCATGTCTCGGTGTTCGGCACCGACTATGCGACGCCGGACGGCACCGGCGTGCGCGACTATATCCACGTCAGCGACCTTGCCGCCGCGCACGTGCTGGCGCTGGACTGGCTGATGGAACGCCCGGAGGAGTCGGTGACGCTCAACTGCGGCTACAACCGCGGTTTCTCCGTGCTGGAAGTGCTGGACGCGGTCGAGCGTGTCTCGGGTCGCAGGATCGAGCGGCGCATGGAACCGCGCCGCGCGGGCGATCCCGATGCGCTGGTGGCCGAGAACGCGAAGATCCTCGAAACCTTCCGCTGGCAGCCGCGCCACGGCAATCTCGACACGATCGTCTCCCACGCGCTTGCGTGGGAAGAAAAGCTCGCCGCGCGCGGCTGACCCGTCAGGTCGAAAGAAACCGGCGCGTGTCGCCTTCCAGCACCATCGCAGTGAGGCGGCCGGTGGCGTAGGCGCCGGTGTCGATGCCGGTGCGGTTCGCCTGCGCGTCCACGTCGCGCGTGATCGAGTGGCCGTGGACGACGTGGAAGCCGTGATCGCCCTTGTGTTCGAGGAAGGCCTCGCGAATCCAGATGAGGTCGCGCTGGCGCTGCTCCTCCATCGGCACGCCGGGGCGGATACCCGCATGGACGAACAGATAGTCGCCTTCGCGGCGCATCAGCGCCAGCGATTCGAGAAGCTCGACATGCGCGCGCGGCATCGCCTCGCGGAGCGCGCCGAGCGCGGCGGCCTCGTCATCGCCGAAGGCGAGCGCCGCGGGGAGCCCGTAACTCGCCAGCGTCTCGCGGCCGCCGTGCATCAGCCATGCGGGATAGAGCGAGTCGTCCTCGCGCGGGCGGCCGCTGACGAGGTGGGAGAGGATCGATTCGTGGTTGCCCTTGAGCAGCGTCCAGCGCCGGCCCTGGGGTGGCCCCTCCACGAGCCGGTCGAGCACGGCGGCCGACGCGCTCCCCCGGTCGATGTAGTCGCCGAGGAAGACGATCTCCGAATCGCCGCTCCAGCCCGCGAGGTCGGCGTCGATCCGGCCGAGCAGCGCGTCCATCAGGTCGCGGCGGCCGTGGATGTCGCCGATCGCATAGAGGCGCAGACCTTCCGGCAGGCGGTCGATGCGTTTGGGACGGGATCGGAAGCGGGACAGCATTGCGCCCATGTAATGCACGCGGCGCGGCGGGCAAGCCGGTGTGTCGGTGCCGCGGGCGGCCTCTTGTCCGCCCGGCCGCGGGACCACACATGAGGAGTCGATGAAAACGGTCCCGGCCCGGTGGGAAGCCACCATCCTGATTTGCAGGAAGTGCTCCCGGAAGCTCGGCGGAGGCTTCGGGAAAAACGGCCGCAAGTCCCTTGCGAAAGCGCTTCGGGCAAGGGGGCTCGGCGGCAAGGGCCGCAAGGCCGGCGTCGGCATCGTGGAGGTCGGCTGCCTCGACATCTGCCCGAAGAACGGCGTGGTCGCCATGAACGCCGCGAACCCCGGCGCCTGGCTGGTCGTGCCGAAGGGGGCGGACATCGACGCGGTCGCCGAACGCCTGGGGCTCGACGGCGAGCGGAAAGCAAGCCGGAAGCCTTGACTTCATGCGGTTTGCCGCTTAGGGACGCGCGCTCTTGAACAGCAGCAGAATCAGTTTCGCAGGCGGAAGACCATGAAGATCCGTAACAGCCTCAAGTCCCTGAAGGGACGTCATCGCGATTGCCGCGTCATCCGCCGCCGCGGCCGCACCTATGTGATCAACAAGACGAATCGCCGCTTCAAGGCGCGTCAGGGCTGATCTTCCGCGGCTGAGCTTTCGCAGAGTTCCGAGACAATGATCGACGCCGTCATCTTCGATGTCGGCGGCGTTCTCTATCACTGGCACCCGCGCTATCTCTACGAGAAGCTGATCCCGGACCGGGACCGGCTCGAATGGTTCTGCGCCAGCGTCGTGACGCCGGAATGGCATTTCCAGCACGACGCCGGGCGTCCCGCCGCCGAAACCACCGCCGAGCTCGTCGCGGCCTTCCCGGAGGAGCGCGACCTCATCGAGGCCTATGTGCCGCGCTGGCTGGAAACGCTGCCGGGGCCGGTCGAAGGCATGATCGAGCTGGTGCACATGCTCGCCGACAGGGGCGTGCCGCTCTACGGCATCACCAACTTCTCGCACGAGTTCTGGCCGCGATTCGCCTCAACCGAGCCGGCGTTCGCGCGGTTTCGCGACATCATCGTGTCGGGCGAGGAGCGGATGGTGAAGCCGGACCCGGCCATCTTCGCGCTGGCGAAACGCCGCTTCCCGGTGGACCCGGCGCGCGCGCTGTTCATCGACGACCGCGACGACAATATCGCCGCCGCGGAAGCGGCAGGCTATCGCGGTCACCTGTTCACCGACGCGGCGCGGGCAAGAGCGGCGCTGACGGCGCTCGGGCTCTCGCTCTGAGGCTGGCACGGCGGCGCGGCGACGGCGGGCGCGGCGAACAGCAGCGGCGCCGCGAACAGCGCAAGTCCCGCTGATCCCGAGCCGAGAAGAAGCAGGTCGCCGTACAGTTTACGCATGATCGAATCGTCCCTGAAACCGTCCTGATGCCGGACGATTACGGGATGGCCGTCATGCGAACGTCAAAACGAAGTCGGCGGATGCGAAACGATTCTCTTCGCAAGACTTGAGCGTGCCGCCGCTCGACTTGAACAGCCTATTTGCGGCCTTTCAGTTCATCGCCGGTGAGCCGCGCGATGTGCAGCACGTTCGTCGAGCCCGGCGTGCCGAACGGAACGCCGGCCATGATGATGATGCGGTCGCCGCCGCCCGCGACCCCGGCGCGCAGCGCCATGCGCTTCGCCTTGCTCACCATCTCCTCGAAGTCGCCGACGTCGCGCGTGTGCACGGCGTGGACGCCCCAGAGCAGGCCGAGCTGGCGCGCGGTCGCGAGCTTCGGCGTCAGCACGAGGAGCGGCACGTTGATGCGTTCGCGGCTGGCGCGGCGCGCGGTGGAGCCGGACGTGGTGAAGCAGCACACTGCGCGCGCCGAGATGGTGCCGGCGATCTGGCCGGCGGCGGCGGAGAGCGCGTCGGCGGTCGTCGGCTCGAGCAGCGTTTCGGTGAAATGCACGCGCCGGGCGTGCTCGGGATCGGTTTCGACCGCGCCCGCGATCGCGTCCATCATGCGCACGGCCTCCACCGGCCATGCGCCCGCCGCCGATTCGGCGGAGAGCATGACGGCATCGGCGCCGTCGTACACGGCGTTGGCGACGTCGCTCACCTCGGCGCGCGTCGGCGTCGGCGAGGCGATCATGGATTCGAGCATCTGCGTCGCGACCACGACCGGGCGGCCCGCCTTGCGCGCCGCCTGCACGATGCGCTTCTGCGCCATCGGCACGGCCTCGGGCGGCATCTCGACGCCGAGGTCGCCGCGCGCGACCATCACGGCGTCGGCGATCTCCAGGATCTCGGTCAGGCGGTCGAGCGCCTGCGGCTTCTCGATCTTGGCGAGGAGCTGCGCGCGCCCGCCGATCAGCCGCCGCGCTTCCGCGACGTCCTCGGGCCGCTGCACGAAGCTGAGCGCCACCCAGTCGACGCCCGCGTCGAGCGCGAAATCGAGGTCGCGCCGGTCCTTCTCCGTGAGTGCGGCGAGCGGCACGACGGCGTCGGGGACGTTGAGGCCCTTGTTGGACGACAGCCGACCGCCGACCGCCACCTCGGTCTCGATCGCATCCGGCGTCACGTCGAGGACGCGCAGCGCCACCTTGCCGTCGTCGATGAGCAGCCGCTGGCCGGGCCGGGTGACGCCGAAGATCTCGGGGTGCGGCAGATAGGCGCGGATGGCGCCGCCCGGCGTATCGTCGCGGTCGAGCGTGAAGCGTTGACCGTTCTTGAGCTCCACGGGAGCGTCGAAGCGGCCGATGCGGATCTTGGGACCTTGCAGATCGGCGAGGATCGTCATCGGCCGACCCGTTTCGCGTTCGAGCGCGCGGATATGGCCGACGACCGCGGTGTGGCCCTCGTGCCCGCCGTGGCTCATGTTGAGCCGGAAGGCGTCCGCCCCCGCGAGGTACAGCGCACGGATCTGATCGTAGCTGCTCGATGCCGGCCCGAGCGTTGCGAGGATGCGGACCTTGCGGCGTCGCGGTTCAGTCTTCATGGAAACCCTTCGGCGGTGCGTGCGCAGCGCGTATCCCTAATGCGTTCCGCCCGCCCGCGCAAAGAGACAGGAGCATGGTCATGACGATCGACGACAACGTGCGGACCGAAATGGAGGCGGCGGCGTTCCGGCGGCTCGTCGAGCACCTGCGGCATCGCACCGACGTGCAGAACATCGACCTGATGGGCGTCGGCGGCTTCTGCCGCAACTGCCTCGGCGACTGGCTGCGCGCGGCGGGCGCGGCGCGCGGCGTCACGCTCGGCAAGGAAGAGGCGCGCGCGCTCGTCTACGGCATGGACCCGGAGGAGTGGAAGGCGAAGCACCAGACGCCCGCGACCGACGCGCAGATGCGCCGCATGGACGAGAGCGTCGCGAAGAACGCGCACTGAGCCGCCTTGCGGAAGCGGACGGGGCGACTTACCAACCGCCTCCGATTTCTTCTTCCATGATTCGAGGCAGGCATGACCGACAACGTATCCGTCGAACAACTCCGTCTTTTCATCGAGCGCATCGAGCGGCTCGAGGAGGAGAAGAAGGGCATCGCCGACGACATCAAGGACGTCTACGCGGAGGCGAAGAGCCAAGGCTTCGACCCCAAGACGATGAAGACCATCGTGCGCCTGCGCAAGATGGACAAGAGCGCGCGGCAGGAGATGGAAGCGCTGCTCGATACCTACAAGGCGGCGCTGGGCCTGCAGGATTGACGCTGCGCGTGGCCCGCGCGTCCCGCGATGGGACGCATGATGCGCCGCCTGTCCCGTTCCGGGACGGAATTCCGACGCCGGAAAATTACTCATCTCAATAAAATCAATGCGTTGAGAATCTGGCACACCGTTTGCTGTTCTCCGGACAGCCGCCGGCGCCACGGCCCCGGCAAAGGCGGCGACCCAACCTGGCGGCGGTCAACGACCCCGACTTGCCTCCAGGCGAAAACCCTGAGTTGAGCGGCGATGCCACGGCCCCGGTGTCGCCGCTTTTCTCTTTTCGGGCGGCTTGGCGCGGGAAGCGCGCGCCGATAGTATCCTTGCCCATGCAGATCAGCCTGACCGTCAACGGCTCCCGCTGCGATCTCGACGTGGAGCCGACGATGCTGCTCGTCGAGATTCTCCGCGACCGCCTGCGCCTCACCGGCACGCACATCGGCTGCGACACCAGCCAGTGCGGCGCGTGCAACGTGCTGATGGACGGCAAGGCGGTGAAGAGCTGTACGGTGATCGCCGGGCAGGCGGACGGCAGCGCCGTGACGACGATCGAGGGGCTGGCGAAGGACGGCGCGCTGCACCCGATGCAGGCGGCGTTCCGCGAGGCGCACGGGCTGCAATGCGGCTTCTGCACGCCGGGCATGGTGATCGCCGGCATCGCCATCGCGGAGCGGCACGGGCCGGACGTGGACGAGGAAACCATCCGCCACGACCTCGAAGGCAATCTCTGCCGCTGCACGGGCTACACCAACATCGTGAAGGCGATCCGCGCCGGGGCGGCGGCGCTGTGACCGGCTATCATCGCCCCGCGAGCCTTGCCGAAGCGGCAGCGTTACTCGGCGCCGGCGGCGATGTCGCCTGTCTCGCGGGCGGGCACACGCTCATCCCGGCGATGAAATCGCGGCTGCGCGCGCCCGATGCGCTCGTCGACCTTGCCCGCGTTCCCGGCCTCTCCGGCATGACGCGCGCGGACGGCCGCGTCTGGATCGGCGCGATGACGCGCCACGCCGAGGTCGCGGCGGACGCGCCGATCGCGGCGCTCGCCCGGCTCGCGGGCGGCATCGGCGACCCGCAGGTGCGGAACCGGGGCACGCTCGGCGGCAGCGTCGCCAACAACGACCCGGCGGCGGATTATCCGGCGGCGGTGCTCGCGCTGGACGCGGTGATCGAGACCGATCGCGGGTCCCACGCTGCGGACGATTTCTTCCTCGGCATGTTCGCGACCGCGCTCGACGAGGGCGAGATCATCACCCGCATCGGTTTCCGCGAGCCGATGGAGGCGGCCTACGCGAAGTTCGCGCACCCGGCCTCGCGCTACGCGCTCGTCGGCGTGTTCGCGGCGCGCTTCCCGGAGGGCGCGCGCATCGCCGTCACCGGGGCCGGACCGGGCGTGTTCCGCTGGCGCGAGGCCGAGGCTGCGATCAATGCGGGGCGCGCGATCCCGGCGCTTTCCCCGGACGGTCTCAATTCCGATATCCACGCCGGCGCCGAATACCGCGCGCATCTCGCCGTCGTCATGCTGCGCCGCGCGCTGGGAGAGATGTGATGATCCTCACGACCACCCCCACAATCGAAGGCCGCCCGGCGACGAAGTACCACGGCGTCGTCACCGGCGAGGCGATCCTCGGCGCCAACATCTTCCGCGACCTGTTCGCGGGTATCCGCGACATCGTCGGCGGGCGTGCGGGCTCCTACGAGAGCGTGCTGCGCGATGCGCGCCAGCAGGCGCTCGCCGAGCTTGCGGAAGAGGCGCGAAAGCTGGGTGCCAACGCCGTCGTCGGCATCGACCTCGACTACGAGGTGCTGGGGCAGGGCGGCTCGATGCTGATGGTCTCGGCCTCGGGAACGGCCGTCACCGTGTCCTGAACATTGCCAGCAGCGGGCGCGCTCGCGTAAAGACCGGCCACACTCTCGAAACCGGCACGAACGAGGCACATGGCAGGCCATTCCAAATTCAAGAACATCATGCACCGCAAGGGCGCGCAGGACAAAAAGCGTTCGGCGATGTTTTCGAAGCTCTCCCGCGAGATCACCGTCGCGGCCAAGATGGGCACGCCCGACCCGGACATGAACCCGCGCCTGCGCGCGGCCGTGCTCGCGGCGAAGGCGCAGTCCATGCCCAAGGACAACATCCAGCGCGCCATCGACAAGGCGAGCGGCGGCGACGTCGAGAACTACGAGGAGATCCGCTACGAGGGCTTCGGCCCCGGCGGCGTGTCGCTGATCGTCGAGGCGCTGACCGACAACCGCAACCGCACCGCGACGAACGTCCGCACCATCTTCTCGAAAAACGGCGGCAACCTCGGCGCGTCCGGCTCGGTGAGCCACGGCTTCGACCGCATGGGCCTCATCGAATACGCCGCGAAGGCGGGCAGCGCCGATGCGGTGTTCGAGGCGGCGCTGGAAGCGGGCGCGGAGGACGTGCAGTCCGACGCGGACGGCCACGAGGTCTGGACCGCGCAGGACGCGCTGCACGAGGTCGCGAAGGCGCTCGAAGCCGTGCTCGGCGAGCCCGAGGCCGCGAAGCTCGCATGGCGTCCGCAGACGATGGTGTCCGTTGCCGAAGGCGATGCCGGATCGCTCCTCAAGCTGATCGACGCGCTCGACGACGACGACGACGTGCAGACCGTGTCGGGCAACTACGAGGTCTCCGACGAGGTGATGGAGAAACTGGCCTGATCATCCTCGGCGTCGATCCGGGGCTGAACGCCACCGGCTGGGGCGTGATCCGGGCCGAGGGCAACCGCATCTCGCACATCGCGCACGGCACGCTCCGCATTCCCGCGGACGCGCCGCTCGCCGCACGGCTCTCGGCGCTCTACACGGGGGTCGCGGGCGTGGTGGCGGAAAGCGGCGCGGAGACGGCGGCGGCCGAAGAGGTGTTCGTGAACAAGAACCCGCAATCGACGCTGAAGCTGGGGCAGGCGCGCGGCGCGGTATTGGCGGCGCTCGCGGGCTCGGGGCTGGAGGTTGCCGAATACGCGACGCGGCTCGTCAAGAAGGCGCTGGTCGGCACGGGCGGGGCGGAAAAGGACCAGGTGCGCGCGATGGTCGAACGGCTGATGCCGGGCGTGAAGATCAGGAGCGCCGACGCAGCCGACGCGCTTGCCGTCGCCGTCTGCCATGCGCATCATCTGGCGAGCGCAAAGGCGCTCGGGGGGTACGCACGATGATCGCCAAGCTGAAGGGCCTGCTCGATTCGGTGAGCGCGGATCATGCCGTCATCGACGTGAACGGCGTCGGCTATCTCGTCTCGGCCTCGGCGAAGACGCTCGCTAACCTCGGCGGTGCCGGCACGCCGGTGACGCTGCATATCGAGACGTACGTGCGTGAGGACGCGATCCAGTTGTTCGGTTTCCTCGCCGAGCGCGAGCGCGACTGGTTCCGGCTCCTCCAGACCGTGCAGGGTGTCGGCGCGAAGGTGGCGCTCGCGATCCTGTCGGTGCTCTCCACGGACGAGCTGCACGCGGCGATCGCCAACCGCGACAGGACGATGGTCGGCCGCGCGAGCGGCGTCGGACCCAAGCTCGCCGAGCGCATCGTCAACGAACTGAAGGACAAGGCGGGCGGCATCGCCGGGGCGACGATCCCGGTCGGCGGCTTCGCGCCGTCCCCGCCTGCGGGCGGCATCGCGGCGGACGCGCTCTCGGCGCTCGCCAATCTCGGCTACAAGCCCGCGGAGGCGAACCGCGTCGTCACTGCCGCTATCGCGGAGGCGGGCGAGGGCGCCGATGTCGGGGCCGTGGTGCGGCTGGCGCTCAAGAAGGCGGCGCGGTAGGGTCCGCCGATGGCCACGCAACCCGATGATCAGCGCTTCGTGACCGGTGAACGCCGGGCGGAAGATGTCGATGCCGCGCTCAGGCCGAAGCGGCTGGAGGAGTTCGTCGGGCAGGCAGCGGCGCGGGAGAATCTGCGCGTGTTCATTTCCGCCGCGAAGCAGCGCGGCGAGGCGATGGACCATGTGTTGTTCTTCGGGCCGCCGGGCCTCGGCAAGACGACGCTGGCGCAGATCATCGCGCGCGAGCTGGGGGTGGGGTTCCGGTCAACGTCGGGGCCGGTGATCGCCAAGGCGGGCGATCTCGCGGCGCTGCTCACCAACCTCGAACCCAATGACGTGCTGTTCATCGACGAGATTCACCGGATGAATCCGGCGGTGGAGGAGATCCTCTACCCGGCGATGGAGGACCGCGCGCTCGACATCATGATCGGCGAGGGGCCGTCGGCGCGCTCGGTGCGGATCGACCTGCCGCCGTTCACGCTCGTCGGCGCGACGACGCGCTCGGGGCTCATCACGACGCCGCTTCGCGACCGTTTCGGCATTCCGGTGCGGCTCAACTTCTATACGGTTTCCGAACTTGAACAGGTGGTGACGCGCGCGGCCGGGCTGCTCGGCATGGCGCTTTCGCCCGAAGGCGCGCGCGAGATCGCCGGGCGGGCACGCGGCACGCCGCGCATCGCCGGGCGGCTGCTGCGGCGCGTGCGCGACTTCGCGCATGTGGCGGGTGCGGACATCGTGGATCGTCAGGCAGCGGATACCGCGCTGCTCAGGCTGGAGGTCGACGCGCTCGGGCTCGATGCGATGGACAGACGCTATCTCGGCATGATCGCCGACATCTACCGGGGCGGCCCGGTGGGCATCGAGACGCTGGCGGCGGGGCTTTCGGAGCCGCGCGACACGCTGGAGGAGGTCGTCGAGCCCTACCTCATCCAGCTCGGCCTCGTCGCGCGCACGGCGCGCGGGCGGATGCTGAACGGGCGGGCGTGGACGCACCTCGGGCTGACACCGCCCGCGGGCGCGGGCGACGTGCTTCCGTTCGAGGACTGAGGCGCCCCGTGAATCGGCGAATTTTCGGGCTTCCCCGGCGAGTCGTGCCCGGTTAGACACCGGACGGAAATGACGGGTGAAACGACAAGCGGCCCTCCCTCAGGCGCCTTTGTGGACGGTGTTCACCGCTTCCCCGTGCGCGTCTATTTCGAGGACACCGACCTGTCCGGCGTCGTCTATCACGCCAACTACCTGCGCTTCATGGAGCGCGCGCGGTCGGACATGCTGCGCGTCGCGGGCATCGACCAGCGCGCGTACTTCGAGGCGGGCGAAGGGGCATATGCCGTGACGGACCTTCGCATCCGCTACGTGCGCCCGGCGCGGCTCGACGACGTGCTGCACGTGGAGAGCCGCGTGAAAAGCATCGGCGCGGCGTCGTGCCGGATCGCGCAAGTCATCGTGCGTTCAGGGGAACTCGTCACGGATGCGCTTGTTACAGCTGCGCTCGTCGGGCGAGACGGCAGGCCGAAGCGCCAGCCGCCCGAATGGCGCAGGATTTTCGAGGAACTGGCCGTAAAGGCGGAGAACGGGGAGCCGGATGGAAACTGAGGTCGCAAGCGTCGCACTGGCGGGGGCCGCGGACATGTCGCTGTGGGCGCTGTTCATGCAGGCCGACATCGTCGTCAAGGCGGTGATGATCGGGCTGCTCTTCGCCTCGATCTGGTCGTGGGCGATCATCATCGAGCGCGCGCGGCGGCTGAAGGTGATCGGCAAGCAGACCGAGGCGTTCGAGAACCGCTTCTGGAAGGCGAACAGCTTCGAAGACATACGCGAGGCGCCGGGCAAGTCCGAGCATCCGGCGACCAAGGTGTTCGCCGCGGCGATGAGCGAGTGGCGGCGCTCGACGGCGGGCGGCAAGTACGACCGCGTCGGCCTCCGCACGCGCCTTACCGGCGTGATGGGCGTCGCCATCGCGCGCGAGATCGACACGCTTTCGGACCGGCTCAACATCCTCGCAACCATCGGATCGGTCTCGCCGTTCGTCGGCCTGTTCGGCACGGTGTGGGGCATCATGCGCAGCTTCACCTCGATCGCGGCGACGCAGAACACGACGCTCGCGGTGGTGGCGCCGGGCATCGCCGAGGCGCTGTTCGCGACGGCGATGGGCCTGTTCGCGGCGATCCCGGCGGTGATCGGCTACAACCGGCTGCTCTACGGCATCGGCCGCATCGAGGGGCGGCTGCACAACTTCGCCGAGGAGTTCCAGGGCGAGCTGTCGCGCGAGCTCGAAACCATGGCGCCGAAGGCCTGACGCATGGCGATGGGGCTCTCTCCCGGCGGACGCAGGGGCGGCAAGGCGCCGCCGATGAGCGAGATCAACGTGACGCCGCTCGTCGACGTCATGCTCGTGCTGCTCATCATCTTCATGATCACGGCGCCGTTGCTCGTCTCCGGCGTGCCGATCGACCTTCCCGACAGCAAGGCGGGGGCGCTGAAGCAGGACAACACGCCGATCCAGCTTTCGCTGAATGCGGAGGGTGAGATTTACATCGACGAACAGCGCGTGCCCGCCGAGGAACTCGCCGCGAAGCTCGCCGCCATCAGCGAGGCGCGCGCGGGCGAGGCGGAGGGGCCGCGCGTCTACGTGCGCGCCGACCGCCGGCTCGACTTCGGCAATGTCATGCGCGTGATGGGCGAGGTGAACGCCGCAGGCTTCAGGAAGGTCGCGCTGGTGAGCGAGGCCGGCGCCGAGGACCGGTGACGGAGAGCCGCGCGATCCTGATCGCGGGCACGGCGCACCTCGCGCTGTTCGCGGCGTTGTCGCTGAGCTGGAGCCTGATGTCGAAGGACATCCCGCCGATCGTGGAGCCGATCCCGGTCGAGTTCGTCGACATCTCGGACGTGCCGACGGTGCAGGAGAAGCCCAAGCCCTCGATCGAGGCCGCGCCGCGCGAGACAGTGGAGGAGACGCAGCCGGAGGTCGTGGAGCCGAAGCCCGAGCTGAAGCCGGAACCGACGCCGCCGCCGCAGGAAACGCTCCCCAAGGAGGCGCCGCCGCCCCCGAAGCCCAAGGAAGAGCCGAAGAAGCCCGACCCCAAGCCCGCGGAAAAGCCGAAGCCGAAACGCGACCTTTCGAACCTGATCGACAAATCGCTGAAGGACGCGCCGAGGAAGACGAAGCCGACCGACTTCGCGAAGTCGATCGAGCAGGCGATCCCGGAAGGCGCGAAGCTCGACGCGCGCACGATGGCGACGCTGGCGCAGGCGATCCGCGAGCGCATCTACCGCTGCTGGGACCCCAATGCGGGCGGCCCCGACGCGCGCAGCATCAAGACGCTGCTGCGCGTGCGTGTGCAGCGCGACGGCACCATCATCGGGCGGCCCGAGGTGCTGTCGCAGAGCGGCGTCGGCGCCGGCAACGCCGCCTATGGCCGCGTGGCGCGCGACGCCGCTATCCGCGCCGTGATGAACCCGGCCTGCTCTCTGGCCGGACTGCCCCCGGAACTCTATGACGGGTGGAAGGATTTCGAACTCAACTTCGACCCAAGCGAGACGCTTTAAGGATATGCCTGTGAAAAGCCTCATTTCCGCACTGTCGGCGCTGCTGATCGCGATCGCCGCGACGCCCGCCGCCGCCCAGCTTCGTGTCGACATCAACGCGGGCATCTCGAAGCCGATGCCGATCGCCGTGCCGGCGTTCACGACGCCCGCACTCGCGAGCACCGTGGCGGGCGACACCGCCGCGCTCGGGCGGCAGGTGGCCGAGGTCGTCTCGAACGACCTTGCAAGCTCGGGCCTCTTCAGGCCGATCAACCCGTCCGCCTTCACCACGACCGTGTCGTACCCGGACGTGCTGGCGCCGCGCTTCGCGAACTGGCGCACGGTGGCGGCGCAGGCGCTCGTCACCGGCTTCGTGCAGGTGAACGGCGACGGCTCGATCACGGTCGGCTGCTATCTTTACGATGTATTCTCGGAGGAGATCCTTGCGCGCGAGGGCTTCTCGACGCAGCCTGCGTTCTGGCGCCGCGCCGCGCACAAGTGCGCGGACGCCGTCTATTCGCGGCTGACCGGCGAAAGCGGATACTTCGACAGCCGCATCGTCTACGTGTCGGAAACCGGCAGCCAGACGAAGCGAATCAAGCGCCTCGCCATCATGGACCAGGACGGCGCCAACCACCGCTTCCTGACGAACGGCCAGAACCTCGTGCTGACGCCGCGCTTCTCGCCGGGACAGCAGACGATCGCCTACATGTCGTTCGCGCAGGACAGGCCGCGCGTGTACATCTACAACATCGGCACCGGGCGGCAGACGCTGGTCGGCAACCTGCCGAACATGAGCTTCGCGCCGCGCTTCTCGCCGGACGGGCAGAGCCTCATCTTCTCGATGGCGCAGGGCGGCAACACCGACATCTACCGGATCGGCGTGAACGGCGGCACGCCGCAGCGGCTGACGAGCGCCCCGGGCATCGACACGGCGCCGAGCTATTCGCCGGACGGCAGCAAGATTGTGTTCGAATCGGACCGCGGCGGCTCGCAGCAGCTCTACGTGATGAACGCCGACGGTTCGGACCAGCGCCGGATCAGCTTCGGCAGCGGCCGCTACGCGACGCCGGTGTGGTCGCCGCGTGGCGATCTCATCGCCTTCACGCGCGTGGGCGGCGGCGGCTTCCGCATCGGCGTCATGCGCCCCGACGGCTCGGGCGAACGCCTGCTCACCGACAGCTGGGGCGACGAGGGGCCGACATGGTCGCCGAACGGCCGCGTCGTGATGTTTTTCCGCAGCCAGCGGGGCGGCCGCGCCGACCTCTGGTCGGTGGACCTGACCGGTGTCAACGAGCGCCGGATTCCGACGCCGCTCGACGGATCGGACCCGGCATGGTCACCCTTGCTGCCCTAAATTTCCGGACGTTCAGCTAAGATTAAGGCTTGCCCTCAGACTTCGGATAGGAAAGCGTAATGATTCTTGAGTGTTCGCGTGGCAATGTCCTTGGCGCGCATCCGGATTGCTTTCGTTTGAGACAGGGAGACGATTGATGATGAACACTGCTTTGAAGGCCGCGATGGTCGCGGCGCTGGTTGCCACCGCCGCTTGCTCGAAGAAGAAGGAAGAGCTGCCGCCGCCGCCGCCGCCGGCCGCTCCGGTTGAGACCCCGTATGCTCCGCCGTCCGCGCCCGTCACCAGCACGGTCGTGCCCGGCAGCGTCGAGGACTTCATCCAGCAGGCGGGCAGCGACCGCGTGTTCTTCGAATTCGATTCGTATCAGCTCGACAGCGCGTCGCAGTCGACGCTCAGCCGCCAGGCCGCGTGGCTCGCCCAGTATTCGAACGTCAAGGTGACGATCGAAGGCCACGCCGACGAGCGCGGCACGCGCGAATACAACCTCGCGCTCGGCGAGCGCCGCGCCAACTCGGTGAAGAACTATCTCGCCGGGCAGGGCGTCAGCGCCGATCGCATCAGCGTGATCAGCTACGGCAAGGAACGCCCGGCCGTCGAAGGTTCGGACGAGAGCGCCTGGGCGCAGAACCGCCGCGCCGTCACCGTGCTGGTCGGCGCCGCCGCGAGCTAAGACCCGCATTCATTGCGCAGTTGGAGAGGGCCGTCCTTCGGGGCGGCCCTTTTCCTTTGCGCCGAGGCCGATCAGCGGTCGGAGCCGCGGGATGCCGCGGCCCGCGGCGTAGAAGAGCCAGCTCCCCGCCGCGGTCGTGGCGACGAGGACCGCGAAGGCCGCGAGGTTGGGAAGGCCGAACGGCAGCAACCACCAGCCGACGACGATGATGATCGTCTGGTGCGCGATGTAGAGCGGGAACACGGCCTCGGTCAGCGTGCCGCGCACCGGCGCGTCCCGGTTCAGCCAGCGGTCGGCGACGCCGATCAGCGCGACGATCGCCGCCCAGCCCTGCACGGCGCGCGCGCCGCGGAACAGCGCCGTCAGCGTATCGCCGGGCGGCGTGCTCCCCGGATGGAGATATGCGATGGCGGCGACCACCGCGTAGCCCGCCACCGCGAGCACCGCCGCGTGACGCCACCAGCGGCGGATCGCCGCCCAGAGCGCAGGCGATCCGCGCAGCAGCACGCCGAACAGGAAGCACGGGAAATACACGGCGTGCGCCGCCCAGTCGTCGACGAGGGCATGGGTCTCGTCCGCGCCCGGGAACAGAACGAGCGCCTTCAGCGTCAGCAGCAGGATGGGCACGGCGAGAATCGCAGGCCCTGAGAGCGCGCTTTCGCAAACTCGCGTGATCCGCGCGCGGGGCCCGGCCGGGAGCAGCAGGAGCAGCGCGAGTGCCATGCTGTAGGCCCAGAGATAGACGACGAACCACAGGTGCTGCCACGTCGGCAGGATGATGCCTTCGAGCGCGCCGAAGCGGAAATAGTCATGCAGCCAGAAATGCCCGAAGCTGCCCGTGTAGCCGTGCTTGACCGTCAGCTCGATCCACGGCTGCGGCGGGTTGACGACGAGAATCGCGAAGGCGAGCGGCACCAGCAGGCGCGCCGAGCGCGAGCGCGCGAAGCCGGCGGGGCTCGGCTGCCGGGCGAACAGCGCGGCGCTCGCGTAACCCGAGACGACGAAGAGCAGCGCGAGCCGCCAGCTGTTCGTCGCCAGCATCAGGATCGCGGCGTGCGGATCGGGGTGGGCGGCCTTCACGTGCCAGTCCCACGGCACGAAATACATGCCGACGTGATAGAGGATCAGGAGGCCGAACGCGCCTATGCGCAGCCAGTCCATCCCGTAGTGGCGCCCTTCCGGCGGCCCTGGCGATTGCGCTGCCCCCATGCGCGGAGGCTAGACGATCCGCCGCATCGCGCCAGCCCCCGATACCGGCAGGCCCGGAACCGACAGGCCTTGGGTTCGTCATGAAGCTCGCGTATATCCGCCCCCGAAAGGTGAGATTTTTCGAAATGTCCGTTCGTCCCTGGCGCGACATCGCGCGGCGCAAATCGCGGCAGATCATGGTGGGCAGTGTCGCCGTGGGCGGCGATGCGCCGATCACCGTGCAGACGATGACCAACACGCCGACCTCGGACGCGAAGGCGACGATCGACCAGATCCGCCGCTGCGAGGAGGCGGGGGCGGACATCATCCGCGTGTCGTGCCCCGATGTCGAATCGACGGCGGCGTTCCGGCAGATCGCGAAGGCGGCGCGGGTGCCGCTCGTCGCCGACATCCACTTCCACTACAAGCGCGCGCTCGAAGCGGCCGACGCGGGCGCGGCGTGCCTGCGCATCAACCCCGGCAACATCGGCTCGTCGGAGCGTGTCGCCGAGGTGGTGCGCGCGGCGAAGGCGAACGGCTGCGCGATCCGCATCGGCGTCAACGCGGGCAGCCTCGAGAAGGACCTGCTCGAGAAGTACGGCGAGCCGTGCCCGGAGGCGCTCGTCGAAAGCGCGCTCGATCATATCCGCCTGCTCGAGGAGCATGATTTCCGCGACTACAAGGTGGCGGTGAAGGCCTCGGACGTGTTCCTCGCCGTCGCCGCCTACCAGCAGCTCGCCGAGGCGGTGGACTGCCCGCTGCATCTCGGCATCACCGAGGCGGGCGGGCTCATCGGCGGCACGGTGAAGTCGGCGATCGGCATCGGCTCGCTGCTCTGGTTCGGTATCGGCGACACCATCCGCGTGTCGCTGTCGGCAGAGCCCGAGGAGGAGGTGCGCGTCGGCTTCGAGATCCTGAAGGCGCTCGGTCTGCGTACCCGCGGTGTCCGCGTCGTGTCCTGCCCCAGCTGCGCGCGCCAGGGCTTCGACGTCATCCGTACCGTGCAGGCGCTGGAAGATGCGCTCCAGCACATCAAGACCCCGATGTCGCTCTCGGTATTGGGCTGCGTCGTCAACGGTCCCGGCGAGGCGCGCGAGACCGACATCGGCATCACTGGCGGCGGCAACGGCAAGCATATGGTCTTCCTGTCGGGTGTCACCGACCACACGATCGAGAACGCCGACATGATCGCGCATATCGTGGGGCTCGTCGAAGCCAAGGCCGCCGAGATCGAGGCAGGCAGCGCGGTGAGTATGGACACGCTGCACGGCAAGGCTGCATGAAGACCGAAGCCGGCATCGTCCAGATCGAACCGCCGGTCGCGCGCAAGGCCGTCGCGACCGGCGCGTCGGCGACGGGCGCCGCGACCCTTGGCTCGGGCACCGTCGCTGCGTTCGCGGTCGGCGCCTTCGCGCTCGGGGCCTTCGCTGTCGGCGCACTCGCGATCGGCCGCCTCAGCATCGGCAAGGCGCGCATCCGCAAATTGCGGATCGACGAGCTGGAGGTCGGGACGATCGTCAGGATCGGCGAGGTTTGAGCGTGACCCTCTCGATCCGTCCCGCCACGCCCGCCGACCTGCCGCTGATCGCGCAGTTCATCCGCGGCCTCGCCGAGTATGAGAAGCTCGCCCACGAAGTCCGCTTCGACGAGGCGAAGCTCGGCGAGACACTGTTCGGGCCGCGCCCCTACGCCGAGGTGCTGATCGCCGAGGACGACGGCGCGCCCGTGGGCTTCGCGCTGTTCTTCCACAATTTCTCGACCTTCGAGGGGCGGCCGGGCATCTACCTCGAAGACCTGTTCGTCGTGCCCGAAGCGCGCGGCAAAGGCGTCGGCAAGGCGCTGCTGTCGCGGCTCGCGGCGCTTGCCATCGAGCGGGACTGCGCGCGCCTCGAATGGTGGGTGCTCGACTGGAACACGCCCGCGATCGACTTCTACCGTGCGCTCGGCGCGCGGTCGATGAACGAATGGATCGTCAACTGCGTCGACGGCGACGCCTTGAGAGCGCTCGCCGCCTCAGCGTAGGGGGTCGAGCACGCGGTCGAGCGGCGCGGGGCTACTGCCGACGCGTTCGAGGTGCGGATAGCGCAGGCCGCCGGTGTAGGCGAGGCGGATGGTGCGGTAGCGCGGGCCTTCCTTCAGCAGCAGCTCGATCGGGCTCTTGCCGTCCTTCGCGGCGGTGATCGTCGATCTGAAATCGGCCTCGTTGAACTCGCGGCCGTTCACGGCGACGATCCGGGTCGCGGTCGTCACGCCCTCGCGGAACAACGGGCCGTCCCAGACGACGTTGGAGATGACGCCGGAGGCGCTGACGGTGATGCCGACCGAATGGCTGAGATCGGCGGTGCGGCTGCGCGCGTCGTTCGAGACCTGATAGGGGTTCGGCGTTTCCCTGAAGACGAGCCGGTAGCCGCTCTTCTCGATGCCGCCGAGCGGCGGCTTCGCGATCTCGTCGACGCGCGTCTTGAGGAACGTCGCCCAGTCGTGGGGCACGACCGCGCTCAGCGCGGCGGCGACGTCCTCGAACGTGTAGGTGACGACGCCCCAGTCGCCGTCGCGCACGCCGAAGAAGCCGCGCGCGAAATCGTCGAGCGATTTGCGGCCGCCGGTTTTCTCGCGGATCAGCATGTCGGCTTCGAGCCAGATGAGCGCGCCCTCGTTGTAATAGTCCTCCGAGCGCTGCCACGAGCGGAAGGCCAGCGGGTGGCGGGCGTTGGTGACGGGATCGTTGGTCGTGTCGAGGAGCGGCTTCCACGCGCGGCCGGGCTGGAGCTGGTAGTTCGCGGCATAGGCGGCGATCTCGCCGAGCACGACGTCCTTCGGCATCAGGCCGGAGCGCGCGGCGAGCACGAAATCCCAGTAACTGGTCTGGCCCTCGTAGACCCAGAGCAGGCTGTTCTGCATCGGCGTGCGGTAGTCCGGCGTCCAGAGATCGGCACCGCGGCGGAACTTGCCGTTCCAGCTATGGACGAACTCGTGGGGAAGCAGGCTGCGCATCGACGCGGTGTTCGCCCAGTCCGTGAAATAGGTGCGGGGGAGCGCGTTCTCCGAGCTGCGGTGATGTTCGAGGCCGATGCCGCCGAGCTCGGTGGAGAGCGCGAACAGGAACTCGTAGCGGTCGTAGTGGCGCGACCCGAACAGCTTCACGGTCTGGTCGACCATGCGGCGGTGCGCCTCGATCTGGTCGGCGGTGGCGGCGAGGTCGCCGGGGCGGTCGGCGAAGACGTTGAGGCGGACGCTGTGGCCGAGGTCCCACGCCTTGTAGTTGCGGCCCGCGAACATCGGGCTGTCGACGAGCGTCTCGAAATCGGTCTCGCCGTAGCGGAGCGTGTCGCCGCTGCGCGTCACGCCGTCGAGCGCGGCGACGCCCTGCCAGCTGGCGGGGAGCGTGACGGAGGGGCGCACGCGGATCTGGCGCGTGTAGTGGCCCGCCGGATAGAGCGCGACCGTTTCCCACTGGAGATTCAGCATCTCGGGCGTCACGCTGACGCGGCCCTGACTGGTTTCGGTGGGGGACAAGTAGTCGAAGTTGACGTCGAGAGCGCGTGCGTCCCGGGGGACGTCCACGGTGAAGGCGTAAACATCGCGCGGATCGCGCTTCCACGCGACCGGCTTGCCGTCCGCGCGGATCGCGAGCCCGGCGAGCGACGCGATCGGCCCGCGCGGCGCGTGCTTGCCGGGGAGCCATTCCGGGTAGCGCAGCGTCAGCGGCCCCGGCGCGGCGACGGGGATGACCTGACGGACCCGGAGGATGCGCTGCGCGACATTGGTGGCGTCGACGTCGAGCGTCATGACGCCGGGGTAGCGGACATCCTGCGCCGGTCGATCGGCATGGACAGAAGCGGGTGCGGCCGGGCGGCTGTTTTCAGCGGTGGCGGGCGCCGCCAGAAGAATCAGGAACGAACAGAGCGCACGCAAAACGACCTCCCCGGAAAAGCATTTGCCGGGAGGAATGACGGAATTGTGCCGGCCGGTAAAGGCTCAGCCCCTGGCCTTGGCGCGCTCGATGCCGTCCAGAATGATCCGCTTCGCCGTGTCGGCGTTGCCCCAGCCGCTGAGCTTCGCCCACTTGCCGGGCTCGAGGTCCTTGTAGTGCTCGAAGAAGTGCTCGATCTGCTTCAGCACGATCGGCGGCAGGTCGCTGTGGTCGGCGACGTTGCCGTAGTAGGGGAAGGTCGAATCGACGGGCACGGTGAGCAGCTTCTCGTCGCCGCCCTTGTCGTCCTCCATCAGCAGCACGCCGACCGGACGCACGCGGATGACGGCGCCCGAGATGATCGGCGAGCGCGTGACGACGAGCGCGTCGAGCGGGTCGCCGTCCTCGCCGAGCGTGTGGGGGATGAAGCCGTAGTTCGCCGGATAGCGCATCGGCGTGTGCAGGATGCGGTCCACGAAGATCGCGCCGGAGGTCTTGTCGAACTCGTACTTCACCGGCTCGCCGCCGATCGGCACCTCGATGATGACGTTGAGCTCGTGGGGCGGGTTCGGTCCGACGGGAATCTTCGATATGTCCATGACGCGCGGCGTTTAGCGGGTCTTCGCGGCGAAGGGAACCGCCGAATGTTGCGCCGCAGCAGAAATCGCATGAACGGTTTCCACGGCACCCGAACCCGTCTAAAGCGCGGCGCGTATGAGCAGCAAGATTCAGGCCGTGCGCGGCACGCAGGACATGGTGGGCGAGGACGCCGCGCGGTTCGATCAGGTGATCGAGACGTTCACGCGCGTGCGGAAACTCTACGGCTTCCGCCCGGTGCACGTGCCGGTGTTCGAGTTCACCGGCGTGTTCGCGCGCTCGCTCGGCGAGACGACCGACGTGGTTTCGAAGGAAATGTACACGTTCGAGGACCGCGGCGGCGAATCGCTGACGCTGCGGCCCGAGTTCACGGCGGGAATCGCGCGCGCCTACATCTCGAACGGCTGGCAGCAGCACGCGCCGATGAAGCTCGCGGCGTGGGGCCCGGCGTTCCGCTACGAGCGGCCGCAGAAGGGCCGCTTCCGCCAGTTCCACCAGCTCGACGCGGAAATCCTCGGCTCCGGCGAGCCGGCGGCGGACGTGGAGATCATCGCCCTCGCGCAGCACGTGCTCGACGCGCTCGGCCTTCAGGGCAAGACGGTGCTCAACCTCAACACGCTCGGCGACCCGGAGACGCGGGCGGCGTGGCAGGCGGCGCTGATCGCGCACTTCTCGGCGCACCGCGACGCGCTTTCGGCCGAGAGCCGCGAGCGGCTGGAGAAGAACCCGCTTCGCATCCTCGACAGCAAGGACGCCGCCGACAAGGCGCTCGTCGCCGACGCGCCGCGGATCGACGCCTATATGTCGGCGGAGGCGGGCGCGTGGTTCGATGCCGTCCGCAAGGGGCTGGACGCGGCGGGTGTCGCCTATCAGCGCAACGAGGCGCTGGTGCGCGGGCTCGACTATTACCGCCACACGACGTTCGAGTTCATCACCGAGCACCTCGGCGCGCAGGGCACGGTGCTCGGCGGCGGGCGCTACGACGGGCTGATGGAAGCGCTCGGCGGGCCGCATACGCCGTGCGTCGGCTGGGCGGCCGGGATCGAGCGGCTGGCGATGCTGCTGGACGCGCCCGCGGCCGAGACGATCGACGCGGCGGTCGTGCCGATGGGCGCGGCGGCCGAGGCGAAGGCGTTCGAGGTGCTGCAGGCGTTGCGGCGCGCGGGCCTCGCCGCCGAGCAGACGTGGCGCGGCAACATGAAGAAGCGGATGCAGAAGGCGGACGCGGCAGGCGCGCGCTACGCCGTCATCATCGGCGACGACGAGCTGGCGGCGGGCGAGGCGACGGTGAAGCGGCTCGCGACCGGCGAGCAGTGGCGCGTGGCGCTGGACGCGCTTGCCGAAACACTCCTTGGGGCGCTGCGATGAGCGGCGTGCCGACCGCGCGCATCCGGCAGATCGAGGCGCGCTATGCCGAGCTGACCGGGCAGATGTCGGCGGGCGACCTCTCCGCCGACAAGTTCGTCGCGCTTTCCAAGGAATATGCGGAGCTGAAGCCGGTCGCCGAGGCGGCGGGCGCGGTGCGCGCGATGCGCGACGAGGTGGAGACCCTCTCCGCGATGGTGAACGGCGGCGAGAGCGACCGCGAGATGGTGGCGCTCGCCGAGGAGGAACTGCTCGCGCTCAAGGAGCGGCTGCCCGACGCCGAGAAGGCGCTCGCCGTGCTGCTGCTGCCGAAGGACATGGCGGACGAGCGCTCGGCGATCCTCGAAATCCGCGCCGGCACGGGCGGCGAGGAGGCGGCGCTGTTCGCGGCCGATCTCTACCGCATGTACCAGCGCTATGCCGAAACGCAGGGCTGGCGCGTCGAGACGATGGAAATGTCCTCGGCCGACGCGGGCGGCATCAAGGAGGTGATCGCGAACGTCACCGGGCAGGGCGTGTTCGCGAAGCTGAAGTTCGAAAGCGGCGTGCACCGCGTGCAGCGCGTGCCCGCCACGGAAGCCTCCGGCCGCATCCATACCTCCGCCGCGACGGTGGCGGTGCTGCCGGAAGCCGAGGACGTCGACATCCAGATCGACGAGAAGGACCTCAGGATCGACGTGTTCCGCTCGTCCGGCCCCGGCGGCCAGTCGGTGAACACCACGGACAGCGCCGTGCGCATCACGCACCTGCCGACCGGCCTCGTCGTCAGCCAGCAGGACGAGAAGAGCCAGCACAAGAACAAGGCGAAGGCGCTGAAGGTGCTGCGCGCGCGGCTGTTCGAGCTGGAGCGCGAGAAGCTGGCGAACGAGCGCGCGGGCGCGCGCAAGTCGATGGTCGGCTCGGGCGACCGCTCAGAGCGCATCCGCACGTACAACTTCCCGCAGGGGCGCGTGACGGACCACCGCATCAACCTGACGCTGCACCGCCTGCCCGAGATCATGGAGGGCGTAGGCCTCGGCGAACTCGTCGCGGCGCTGATCGCCGAGGACCAGGCGGCGCGGCTCGCGAACCTGAATGAAGGCGCTTGATCTCGTCAGGGACGCGGCGGCGCGGATCGGCGGGGAGACGGCCCGGCTCGACGCGGAGCTGATCGTCGCGCACGCGATCGGGACCAGCCGCGAGGCGCTGCTGCTCGGCAATCCCGGGATTGCGGACACGGCCGCCGCCGAATCGCTGATCGCGCGCCGCGCCGGGGGCGAGCCGGTCGCCTATATTCTCGGGCGGCAGGAATTCTGGTCGCTCGACCTCGAGGTCGGGCCGGGCGTGCTCATCCCGCGCGCCGACACCGAAACGCTGATCGCGGCGGCGCTGAGGCGTTTTCCCAAGACGGCAGCGCTGCGCATCCTCGACCTCGGCACCGGCTCGGGCGCGCTCGCGCTGGCGGCGCTCAGCGAATGGCCCGGCGCGGAGGCCGTGGCGACGGACATGTCCGACACGGCGCTCGCGGTGGCCGCGCGGAACGCCCGGCGGCTCGGCCTCGCGGCGCGCTGCCGGTTCGTGAAAACCGATTGGGCCGCGGGAATCGCGGGGCGTTTCTCTTTAATCCTCTCCAATCCGCCCTATATCGGGGAGACGGAGACGACCGGCCCGGGCGTCAGCGAGCATGAGCCGCACGCGGCGCTGTTCGCGGGCGCGGACGGGCTCGACGCCTACCGGCGCCTTGTCCCGGCGCTTGCCGGGCTGCTGATGCCGGACGGAGTCGCGATCCTCGAAATCGGCTGGACACAGGCGGATGCCGTGCTGGCGATGGGCAGGGACGCGGGGCTGGAAGGCGTGGTGGAACGCGACCTCGGCGGCCGCGACAGGGCCGTTGTGCTGACGCAGGCGCCCACGGATTTTTGACTTGGAATGCGGGATTAATCCCGCTAGAGCGAAACGGCGCAGGCGAGGACGATGATCCCTTCGCCGGGCACTTACGATAGGCAGAATCGTTTGGCGGTCGCTTCCGGACCCACACGCGACAAGCGCGTGTCCTGAACAACGACAGTCGGCATCGGCCGGCAGTATCGGGGAAAAGAGTATTTCATGAGGAATGGGCAACAGTCCGGTCGGCGTCGTGGGCGCGGCAATCCGCGTCCGCAAGGTGGTGGTCGCGAGATGGGTAATCGCAGCATGGAGCCGCGCCAGCGGGGCAACGCGCTGCAACTGCTCGAAAAATACACGAACCTCGCGCGCGAGGCGCATCAGCAGGGCGAGCGCGTCCAGGCCGAATATTACATGCAGTACGCAGACCACTACCACCGCGTCGTCGCCGAGATGCGCGCGCGGCAGGAGGAGCGTCAGTCGCAGTACCAGCAGCACAACGACCGCCCCGAACGGCGCGGCCGCGAGTCCGACGAGCGCGATGTCCGCGACGAGGACGACGAGGGCGAGGACGAGGGCGACGAGGACGACGGCGAGGTGGAAACCCGCGCGCCCGTTCAGGACAATCGCCGCGAGCGTCCGCGGTTCGAACCGCGCCAGCGGCAGGATCGCCCGGAACGCGACCGGCCGGAGCGTGACCGTTCCGAACGTGAGCGCCCTGAACGTGAGCGCCCCGAACGCGAACGTCAGGAACGGCCGGAACGTCAGGACCGCGAGCGTCAGGACCGGTACGAACAGCCGCGTGCCGCGCCGCAGCCGAGGCCGGCCGACGACGAGCGCGAGGATGAAGGCGCGCTCCGCACGCTGGCGCGCAGCGCCCGCCGTGCCGAGCCTGCCGATGCGCCCGCAGCCGAGGAGGCGCCGGCGGCCCCCAAGCGGCGCGGCCGTCCCCCCGCGCAGGCGCGGCAGGCGGCTCCCGCCGTCGAGGCTCCGGCCGAGGCTCCTGTTGCGGCCCCCGTTGCGGCTGACGACGAGAAGCCCCGCCGTCCGCGCGGGCGCCCGCGCAAGGTGCAGCCCGTCGAGACGGTCGACGCCTGAGGCCGACGCGGCGGACGGACTCTTCGGTCCGCATCTTCGGTTCGCTGGCAAGGTTCATGTTTCCGACGCGGGAACTTCATGGTAGCGCCCCCGCGCGTACCGCACGAGCGGTCGCGTTGAAGGGGACGGTCATGACCACGCGCCATGCGGCATTGGTGTTCACGGGGGCGTTCACGGGCCTGTTTGCGGGCCTGCCGACAGCGGCGGCGGCGCAGACGGAACCGGTGACGCTCGAACAGGCGGTTGCCAAGCTCGCGGCGCTTCAGGCGCAGCTCGAGGCGGTGCAGGCGGAAGTCGCGGCGCTGCGCGCGCAGGCGGCGGCGAAGGACGCAGCGCCCGCGCAGCAGCAGGCGGCGGCAACGCCCGCGCCTCCCGCGCCCGCCGCCGATCCGGTCAAGGTGAGCTGGAAGGGCGCGCCCGAGGTGTCCTCCGGGGGCTGGAGCTTCAAGCCGCGCGGGCGGTTGCAGCTCGACGCGGCGCGCGTCTCGCGCCCGGCGGGCATCGCGGACGACGGCCTCGGCTTCTCGAACGAGCCGAGGCGCGCCTATCTCGGCGTGCAGGGCACGATGCCCGGCGGCTTCGGCTACCGCGTCGATGTCGATTTCGTACCCGCGTCGCCCGAATTCCAGGAAGCCTATATTGACTACACCCGCGGCCGGACGACGCTCACCGTCGGACAGCACAACGGCTTCCAGGGGCTGGAGGAACTGACGAGCGACGTCAACACGAGCTTCCTCGAGCGCGCGGCGTTCACCGACGCGTTCGGGTTCGAGCGGCGGCTCGGCATCTCGGCGCAGTATCGCGGCAAGGCGGTGCTGCTGCAGGGCGGCGTGTTCACCGACAACATCGCCGACCTGTCGGACGACGCCAATGACAGCTACGGCGTCGACGGGCGAATCGTGTTCTCGCCGAAGACGGGCGGCGCGCAGCTCCACGCCGGCGCGTCCGCGCACTATCGCGACGCCGGGAGCACGGGCGGCGGCACGCGCTATCGCCAGCGCCCGCAGGTGCACACCACCGACGTGCGCTTCCTCGCGACGCCCGCGCTGCCGGTGACGGCGGAGACGAGCTACGGCCTCGAACTGGCGGCGATCGCGGGGCCGTTCCACGCCGCGGCCGAGGCGCACTGGCTGAACGTGTCCGTCGCGGGCGCCCCGAACCCGACCTTCTTCGGCGGCTATATCGAGGGCGGCTGGATGCTGACCGGCGAATCGCGCGGCTACAAGGACGGCGCCTTCGATCGCATCAAGGTCGGGAGGCCGGTGCCGGACGGCGGCATCGGCGCCTTCGCGCTCAGCCTGCGCTACGACTATCTCGACCTCGGCGACGCCGGGATCGTCGGCGGGCGCCAGCAGGGCTATCTCGCCGCGCTGATCTGGAAGCCCACCGACTATGTGCTGTTCGCGCTGAACGGCGGGCGGCTGGTCTTCGACGATGCCGCGATCGCGGGGACGGGCGGGGACCGCGACTACAGCGCGACGATCGTGGGCGTGCGCAGCCAGATCGACTTCTAGCCCGGCGGCGGATCGCGCCAGACTTCCGGCTCGTGCGCCGCGTTCTCGTCGGCGACGCGCCGGTCGTGGCCCGATTCGGCGCTGAAGAACACGAGGCCCATCAGCCCGGCGGCGAGCA